>JAJRWB010000055.1 GCA_024276995.1 Candidatus Eiseniibacteriota bacterium
GGATCGTCGATGTCGCCGACCTCGAGAAGGCGATCCGCCCCGGGACGATTCTCGTTTCGATCATGACGGCGAATAACGAAACGGGCGTCATCGAGCCGATTCGCGAGCTGGCGGCGGCGACCCGCGCACATAGGGTGCTCTTCCACACCGACGCGGTGCAGGCCGCCGGAAAGATACCGGTGGATGTGGAGGAGCTGGGGGTCGATCTTCTCAGCCTGTCGGGGCACAAGTTCCACGGCCCGAAAGGGGTGGGGGCGCTTTATGTGAGGCAGGGGGTCCGCCTCGAACCGCTGATTCACGGCGGCAGGCAGGAGGGGGGACGCCGCGCGGGCACCGAGAACGCCGCGGCGATCGCCGGCTTGGGCAGGGCGGCCGAACTCGCCCTTGTCGCCGCCCGGGACGGTTCGGAAATGGGAAAACTGCGCGACCGGCTCGAAGAGGGGGTTCGAAGCCGCTTCCCCGGCGCCATACTGAACGGCCACCGGGAGCGCCGGTTGCCGAACACGCTGAATCTCACCCTTCCCGGCTTGCGGGGGGAGTCGCTCGTCATCGCCCTCGATCAGAAGGGGATTTCCCTTTCCTCGGGGTCGGCGTGCAAGTCGGGCTCTCCCGATCCGACCCACGTGCTCATCGCCATGGGAAGAAGTGTCGAGGAGGCCCACTGCTCGATCCGTTTCTCCCTCTCCCGCGAAACGACCGAGGAGGATGTGGACGCCGCCGTCGCCGCTTTCGGCGAAGTGCTCGACGAGATGGAGAGCACCGTCCGTTTTCTTCCGTGCAAGTGACCTCGTTTTCCGGGAACCCCTCGCTCCGGGAGTACTAAATCCCGCCCATCGGAAAATCCTCCCCCATCGAGTGATCGTGTTGTTACCGCCGGCGGAAAAGTGTAGCATTCCGGAAGATAGGCATCGTCAGCCGAACAGCCGGACATAGAATCGATCTCCTCGGTCCCGGGCGGGATCGAGACGGCGAGGTACGTTTCACCGGAAAATGTCTTCCACCTACGGACCATACGAGCTGGGCGACAAGATCGCCTCCGGGGGGATGGCGAGCCTCTACATCGGCGTGCACAGGCGGCTCGGGACAAAAGCCGCCATCAAGATCCTCCCCCGCTCCCTCGCCATGGACGAATCGTACATCGCCCGCTTCGAGCGGGAGGCGATGATCACTTCCCGCCTGAAACACGAAAACATCGTCCAGATTCTCGACTTCGGCAAGAAAGATGATATCTATTATATCGTGATGGAATATGTCGAGGGGACCGACCTGCGTGTCCTTCTCGAAAGGATTTCGCGGTTTCCCGTCGAAATCGCCGTGTCGATTCTCGAGGAGGCGGCGTACGGATTGGAGGCCGCCCACGGCCAAGGGGTGATTCACAGGGATATCAAGCCGGGGAATATCCTTCTCAGCCATACGGGCGGCGTGAAGATCGTCGATTTCGGACTCGCCCTTCACATGGCGGAGTACGAACGGCTCACACGGCTGACGGCGGACAACTTCTCCCTCGGTACGCCGGCGTACATGTCTCCCGAACAGGCGCTCGGCAGGGAGATCGATCACCGTGCCGATATCTACTCTCTCGGTGCGATGACATACGAATTGTTCACGGGTAAAACGCCGTATCTTTCCGCCTCTCCCTCCGAGCTGCGCGAGAGAATCATCCACGACCCCCCCCCGTCGATGCGGGCCGAGAGCCGGCTCGTCACCGTGGAGGTGGACGACCTCGTGCGGAAGATGATGGCGAAAGATCCGGCCGACCGCTTCCAGAACATGGGAGAGGTTCTCCGTGCTGTGGACGAGACGATGGTCTCCCTCGAGAAGGCGGGCTACACGGTGCGCTACCGCCGGAAGTACATGCCCCGATTCTCCAGGGATCCGGAGGAGTTTTCGCGCCGGCAGCGCGACGACAAGATCGAGATCCATAATAGGAGGGGACGGGAGTTCTTCGAGAGGGGTCCGAACGAATACCACCAGGCGCGCAGGGAGTTCGAAATCGTCCTGTGGCTCGATCCCGGGAACGAGGAGGCCGTCGCCGGTCTTGCGGAGATCAGGAAGAACCTGGGCGACGAGGCGACCCGCGACGTGGAGAGCGTCTTTCCCGAACCCTCCGGTGACGCGGCGGAAAACGGCCGTGACCGTCGGGGCGGATCGACCGGGGGGGAGGAGGGCGGGGGGAAGTGGAAGAAACCGAGAACCGTTTTTCTCGGGGCCGGCGCTGCCGTGATTCTCCTGTTTCTCGCGTGGCGGATCTTTTTCCCAGGCGGAAAGGGCTACCTATTCGTGTCGAGCGATCCCGACGGCGCCGTCGTTTCCGTGCGGGGAGAAAAAGATCACGGCTTTCGCTCCACCGGGCTCAGCACGCCGTGCACCATCGATCTCGGTGCGGGGAAGTGGACGATCCGCGTGAACCGCCAGGGCCTGGAAGTGACGGAAACGAATATCTTCCTCTCTTCGGGAGAAGAGAAGAGGCTTGATCTCACACTGCTTCCCCTTCACGGGTGGGTCGTGCTTCGCGGCGAGCCGGCGGGGGCGCGCCTCCTGATGCGGGGGCCGGGCGATGATGTTTACCGCCCGGCGGAAAAGGCGGTGCCCTGCACCCTCCGCGTTGCGCAGGGCGAGTGGTCGTTCGTCGCGGAAAAAGAGGAGTACCAGTCGGAGACGTTGAGCGTGTTCATCCGGTCGGGTGAGATCGAGTACGCCCGTGTCGGCCTGCACCCCCCGGGGGCGGCCCTCGGATGGGTGGTGATCCGCACCGAGCCTCCCGACGCGCGAATCGGGATCCGCCGCGCCGGCGACGTCGATTTCGATCCGGTGGAGAGCGCGACACCGTGCTCTCTCGGGCTCGAGCCCGGTTCTTGGGAGATCAGCGTGAGGAAGAACTGCTACCGCACCGATGTGTCGGAAATCACCGTCGATGCGGGCGACGTGGTCCGAACCGCTGTGGCCCTCGATGCGATTCCGGGTGGGCGGCTGAAGGTGGTGATCAGCCCGCTGTTCGCCGACATTTATGTCGATGGAAAGCGCGTGGCCCGGGAGAAGCGCTTCTGGGAAGGACCGGTCTCTTCGTGCAGAACACACGACGTGGAAATCCGGCACGATTCGTTCGGCGTGCGTCGCGTGAAAAACATCGCCGTCCCCTCGGGAAGCAACGTGATCGTGGACACGCTCTTTTCGAAAGAGCGGGGAAGGGGGCGAACGAAATGACGCGTCGGAGTCGCGCGGTGATCGTCGCGATGCTTGTCGTTTTCGTCGTGACCGGTGCCCGGGCGGGGGGGAAGGATGATCTCACCGCCGCCGAGGAGCGATTCAATCGCGCCGATTTCATGTCCGCCCTTTCGATCGTGAACCGTATCACCGCCGAAGGATCTCTTTCGAAAGACGACGAAAGAGACGCGTTCGCTCTCAAGGCGCGCTGTGAAGCGGAGCTCGGAAACAGGGCCGACGCGCTCGACGCTTTCTGCAGGGTGATCGCCATCGAACCGGGCTGGCGGCCCGACAAGACGCTCTACACGCCGGGGGAACTGGCGATCTTCGAAGAAGCGCTCGAAATGTGCGGCGACGGCGGTTCGACCGACTCGAAAAGGGCGGATGGTGGTTCGGGGAAGAAGTGGTGGTTCCTGGGGGGAGGCGTCGTGGTTGCGGCCGTGGCGATCCTTCTTGCCGGTGGTGGCGGCGACGGAGGGGAGACACCCGCTTCCGATCTGCCCGGTTTTCCCGATCCTCCGGTGGAGTGATGATGATGCGCTTCTCATACGATCTTCCGGTTCTCCTGGCGTTGCTCCTTTTCGCGCCTGCCCGGGAGGTTCTCGCGGAGGACGCGCTTTCCTCCGCCGTGATCGCCCCCCCCGCGCTCCGTTCCGCCGGCATTCGTGTCGTCCCGGCACGATCGGCGGGAAGCGAGTTTGTCGGACTCGACAGGAACGGCGACTTGTCGTGCGACTCGACCGACATGCTGAAGTATTACTGTGCCGGTGATGTGGGAAGCGTCGATTCGTTCGCTATCTACTTCGACGGCGTTCCCGATTCGTCGGTCGCCCTTCGCTGTTCATTCTGCGTGAAGGAGAAATCGCTCTTCACTTCCGAATCGTTCACCTACAGCGTTCCGTCCAATTGGATCACCTATAACTTGATCGATTCCGACGAGTTTCCCGAATCTCTCTGGGTAAGCGATACGATCCGGACGATGTACCCCGACTACAAGTGCTACCGTGCGATGATCCTCGATTCCCTGCTCAGCGGGAACCTCACGTACCCGGCGAAGATCGGGACATTCAAGTATGAAGTGGCTTCCGAGGGATGCGCCGCGTTCGTGATCGACGTCTTCTTCTCGTCGTGGTTCACTTCCGATCCCGACTCGATCTACTTCGGCGATTTCAGAGATCCGGGCGCGACATGCGACACGGTATCGTGCGTCAAAGCGGACGTGTCCGAGTCGGCGATCTCCTTCGGATCGGTCCGGGTGGGCGCAACCGCCACGGACAGTTTCACCATAGCGAACAGGGGTTCGCAGCCTCTCGCGGGAAGGATCGGGGAGGAGTGTCTCACTTTCAGCGTTGCGCCCGATTCGTTTCAGATCGCGCCCGGTGACAGCGTGTCGGTGCTCGTCCGCTATTCCCCCACCGATTGCGTGAGTGAGCAGTGCGATCTCGCCTTTTCTCTCCCCTGCGCTTCGCCGACGATGCTCAGCGGCACGGGCGTCGGCACTCCGGATGCGCCGTCGGAGTGCACCGCCACCGACGACAACTGCAGACAGGTGGAGATCAGCTGGACCGATAACTCCACGGGAGAGGACGGATTCATCATCCGAAGGAACTCCGACATCATCGACACGGTGGCGGCGAACGTGGTGAGCTACATCGATAAGCCTGTGCCGCGAACGTACATCTACGCCGTGGAGGCGTTCAACCGGTGCGGTCTGTCGGAAGAGAGCACCGACAGCGGCGCCCGTTCAACCGGTGTACCTTCGCCGCCCGACTCCCTGGCGGCGAGCGACACGTCGGCGTCCTTCGTTAGGCTCGACTGGCCGTCGTCTTCCGGGGCGGACCGATACATCCTTTTCCGCGACGGCGTGCCGATCGACACACTGAACGCACCGGCCGTTTCGTACACGGACATACCGCCGGTGCGCGGTTCTCATGTCTACGGCGTGGCGGCGGAGAACGACTGCGGCTCGCTCGACACCGTCGCGGCCACCGGTGTGCTCCTCGACGAAGCGGGCCCGGTGAGCGTTTCCATCGCCACGGCGGCGGAGACGTTCCGACAGATCGCCGTGCCCGTGATCGCCACCGATAACCGCCCCACCGCCGTGTTCGATGAGCTGGGAACGGCGGACCGGAAGAAGTGGCGCCTCGGCCGGTGGAATGCCGCCGCGCAAAGTTACGACGAGGCGCCCGACGGAATCGACTCGATCGTTCCCGGAGCGGGGTACTGGCTGATCACAAGGGAGAGCGCGTCGCTGTCGGTGGAGGGGGTGCCGATATCGATGTACAGCGCATTCACCGTGACGGTGGAAGGGGACAGCGGCAGTTGGCACCAACTCGGCAATCCGTACAGGGACGACCTGCCGGCGGACAATATCTCCATCGCCGTCGCCGGCGATACGGCGGGTCTCACGGAAGAGGGAAACGGGTTTACGTCGCACCAGGTGTGGGGAGGCGCCGGCGCGCCGTACACGGCGTACGGAAGCGGAAGCATGATCCCGGAGAACGAAGGGTTCTGGCTGAGGAAGATCACCGATCAGCCGGCGGTCGTCGTTTTCACTCCTCCCGCGACGGGGAAGGAAGGGCATCGGGTGGATGCGGTTCGCAGGAAAGACGATCGGTACGGGGAGGAAAGTTCTTGGCTCATGGAGATCTTCGCCGTCCAGGATGGGAGGCGGAGCAACGTTATCCGGGGGGGTATGGTCGAGGGTGCTCTCACCGGATGGGATCTGCTAGATGAGGCGATTCCCCCCGCGCCGCCGGAACCGGCCACCGGTCTTTTTCTCTCCATGCCGCGGGACCGATGGGGCGCCATGGCGGGCCGCTACGCCGCCGACTACAGATCGCCCGGTGACGGAGGGGTGTGGGAGTTCGAAGTGCGAGGCGCTTCGGTACCCGGGGAGGTGACGTTGGGGTTCGCCTTTCCCCGACCCCCCTCGGGTGATGTGACCATCCGCGATGCGACCGGCGGTATTTCCGTTCCAATCGGACCGGGCGGTGAATTCACCTTCGCGGCGACGGGGGACGCGCGCCGTTTTATCGTTGAAGTCGACGGAAACATCCGTTCCGAGCGCGACACGGCCTTCGTGGAGCGGGAATCGCCGGTCGTCGCCTATCCGAATCCCTTCGTCGAATCGACCGGTTTCCGTTTCTTCCAACCGTCCTCTTCCGCGGCGGAGGCGCGCATCTACGACGCCGCCGGCCGGCTCGTACGGGTCATCCGGAGGGACTCCGTTCCGGCGGGAGAGCATGTGATCACGTGGGACGGAAGGAACGGCGACGGCCGCGTCGTCTCTCCCGGCGTCTACCTTGTACGCCTTTTCGCGGGCGGCGAGGGACGCACGTACAGGTTGGTCAAGATCCGGTGACTCTCGGAATTCGTTCCGTGGAAGCGCCGGCCCGTACGGCGGATTACGGAAGGGCCCCTCAGCGTGCTCCGATGCCGCTCAATTCCTGTGCTTTCGAAAGCGCCAGGCGGCCTCGTCGTATATAGTTCATCGCCTTCTCGGCGCCGGGGTCGATGACGAGTACCTTCTCCCAGACGCCGATCGCCTCTTTGATGTGGCCCTCGGTGTAGAGATTCATTCCCTCGAACAGATATGCCTGCTCGAGGTAGGAGGCGACGTTTTCCCAGCCGCCGTCGAGGTTGTAGACGAACTCGAAATAGCGTATCGCCTCGCCGCTCTTCCGGTTCTTGAGCATGTCGAGGCCGAGGTCGTACATCCGCCCCGCCTCCTCCTTCTCCGCCGACGAGAGAATCTTCGCCGGGCGGTTCGTTTCCGTCGTGTTCCCCGCGCCCGCCGGCCCGTTGCGCTCGGCCGACGCGCTCTTCTCTTCCCTCTTCGCGCGACGAAGCTCGTACAGCAGGTCATCCCGCCCGGGCATGAGTTCGAGCGCCTCGGTGTACGCTTTCCGGGCGGCGCCGAAGTCGCCCCTCCTCTCGGCGCCCTTCGCTCTTTCCACGATCGCTTCGACCCGCACGGTGAGAAGGGAATCGATGCGGGCGAGGTAACGGGAGGCGTCGGCGTTGCCGGGATCGGCGTCGAGCGCCTTTTCGAACGAGGCTCGCGCCCCGGCGAAGTCGCCGAGAGCGAGCGCGCCGATTCCGCCGGTCATCAGGTCGGTCACCGCCCTCGTCTTCTCGCTCGTCCTGTCTAGCAGCGCGGTGGCCGCGTCGAGCGCTTCGGCGGCCCGGCCGTCGTCCACACCCGCGGCGATGGCGGCGCGGAATTCCCCGATTCCGTCGAGAAGCTTCCCGTCGCCGATTCGCTCTTTGCCGGCGGCGAGATGCTTTTCGTAGCGCGCCCGCGCGAGCGCGTGCTGCGCCGCTTCCCCGTCCGGGTCCCACAGGAGCGCCCTTTCGAACCAGATCTCCGCTTTTTCCCAGTTCCCACGCTTCATTTCGCTTCGCCCCTTGGCGAGGTGACCGTCGATCTGCGACCGTTCCTTCTTCTCCAGTTCCTCCTCGGTTCTCTTCGCGAGGCGCTCATCGTCGCGCCGCGCCCGTTCGAGGCGAAGCGCGTCAAGATTCGGACCGAATCGCAGGATGAATTCCACCCTATGCGCCGTGCCCGGTTCTTGCATCGCGACGGCGTAGTCGATGCGTCCCCCCCTGAGAGGAACGCCGATCCCGCCGGTCCACCCGTCTCCCCTTCCTCCGAAGCGCAGCGCGAGCCCGCCCGGAAGAAGTGTTTCCACGCCGAACGACCCCGCGGAGGCCACGGTGTTTCCCTGCTCCATCGATGCGACGAGGAGAACCTGGGTCACCGGTCTGCCGCGGAGGGGAATGGAGTACGAGAAGCCGGTCCGAATGAGGGTGGGGAATCTCTCTTCCGTCGATTCCAATGTAAGTTTCGGTTCAAGGGCGTTTCGAAGGGCGATGCCGAAGCCGAAGTTATCGGCCGACCAGGCGCTCCGATTCCGGCGGGGCGACAGGTAGAGGAAGCCGATATCCCCTCCCACCGAACTCGCCGAGCGTCCCGCGAGAGAGTGGGTTTCCACCTTGAGGGACGCGCCGAACCGGGCGCCGCCGAAGGGAGGAAGTGCATATGTGAGGAGCCACTCGTTCTGCACATTCGAGAACTCGCCCGTAGGGGCGCCGTCGTCGTCGTAGCCGGAGATGCCCCCCAGGGCGTAGCGAAGATTGCCGAAGCCGATGGTGCCCAGGTCGAGCATCGGATGGATGTAACCGGCGTACGTGAAGCGGTTGCCGTCGGTGAAGGGCGCGGTGTAGAAGAGGGAGAATTCCTTTGAACCTTCCGCGCCGGCAGCCGCCGGATTCCACGCGAGCGACGCGGCACCGCCGCCGAGTGCGACATACGCGCCCCCGAGGCTGAGCGCCCTCGCTCCCACGCCGTAGGCGAACGGCGAGAGAGTTCCCCCGTCGTTCGCGGCATGCAGGAGCGACGGGAGAAGCGCCGCAACGGCGAATAGGCCTCTAGTTGAGAACAGCGATCTTGTGGACCGCTTTTTCGCTCGTTCCATCTTCGTATCTCATTTCGATCACCGCGAGATAGCCGCCGTTGATCACGCGCCGTCCCGCGCCGTTCCTGCCGTCCCACACCGCTTCCACCACCCCGCTGCCGGCTACCGGCTCACGGAGGAGGACCACCGGCACGCCGAGGCCGGTGAAAATGGCGATTCTCGCTTCCCCCGCACCGCGCGCATAGAATGCGAATGTCGTCTTACCGAGTGCCGACGAAAACGGGTTCGGATAGTTCCGCAGACTCTTTTCAAAAGATTTATCTGAGAAATAAGTGTACGCCGACGGGTTCCGGCCGTCGTCACCGTCCGCCCTATCGAGGAATGGAATCTGCTCGGTGATCTCCGTATGATCGTCTTCGAAGCGGATCCGGAACGGTTCGGTCGCGGCGTCCTCGGCAATGTGGAGGGCGGCGACAATCTCGATCGTATCGCCGACCGCCACCGGAAGAGAAGGCTCGAAATCGAAAACGACGAGATCCCCGCTCATCCTCCCCTCGGCGACGGCCGAATCGTTCCCGCCGGCGTACGCGGACGCGCCGGAAAGCCAGCGGGCCGCTTCGGCGTCATCCCCATTCGCGCCTTCCACTTCCAGCGAAAGCGACTCGAGGTGAAGATCGCTCCCCTCGCCGCCGCCGGGAACGAAAAGGCGGAATGTCATCGCGTCGTCCACTATGGAGCCGCCGGTCGAAAGTGCGGGAAGTTCGAGGTCTACCGCGTAGGTCAGCCTGTCGGAGAGTTCGACCACGTGGAATAGGGGCGTGGCGTAGTACGGTTTTTCGTCCGTGCCGAGACGGACAGAGGTCGCTTCTCCGTCATTGCGGTCGACGACATCGATTCCCTCTCTCTCCGTTACGAAGCGGAAATATCCGCCCGGCGCGTCCGCCTTCAGGTCGATTTCCACGCCGACGAGGAGCGAATCGCCCGGCTCGAGGGCGACGGCGCTCTCCGGTGCGAGGGTGACCGTATCGACGTCATCCACCGAAGGGGAGACCGAAGCGATCGCGTCGCCGTCGCGGACGAGCTGGATCCTGTCGATGATCGATCGCACATCGACGCTTGATCCGTCATCTGATTCGAGACGGAGCCTCAGGCCGCGGAAGAGCACGGCGGAGAGCGAATCGCCCCCGTTGTGGCGGAGGAGAATATCGAAGGGATGGATTTCCGCCGCCCCCTGGAAGAGACTCGTCGATCCGTCGCCGTCCGCACCGGAAGCGAAGATCGAATCGGTGCGCGCCACGATCCGGGTGGATGGAGGCGGCGCCATGTCGAGGGCCACCAGAATCTCTTCACCGCTCGCGGCCGAGCAGGGGTCGACGTCGACCGTGTTGACACGAAAGGTTCCGATCGGCGCGGCGGGCGAAAGATCTCCTTCCACCGAGAGGGTGATCACATTGCTCGGAGGAAGGGTGATCTCAGGATCGAGATCGAACACGATCGAGTCGCCTCTCGCGCTCCAACCGTTGCCGGAGAAGCGGACGATGTCGCCGCTCACCATGCGGAGCGAATCGAACGGAAAGCCTCCTCCCCCCGTGAAGAGGGCGAGTGTCGTGACGGTGATGTCGGCGGTGCTTCCGGCGGTCCCCTCCGTGGTGAACGTCAGGTTCATCATCGGAACCGCCGTCGTGCCCCGGTTCGTCTCATCGGGGAAACGGTTCGCCACGTCCACCTCGAGGGCCGACGGAGGTTGGTAAAGATCGGTGGCTTCGGTGACGAAGGGGAAGTCGCCCTCCGCCGGAACCGTCCCGCCCGAGTTGGCGTCCACGGCGCGCACGACCGATTCGCTCGCGAGAACGACTCGAAAACGTCCGACGGAAGCAGTGTCGCTCATGTCGAGAAGGAGATTGATCGCGACACCGCTCCCGGGGGCGAGTCGCACCGGTGTGGAGAGGGGAATCGAAAGGGCGCCCGTCGAATCGGAGCGCGCCGTGGCGGTACCGATCTCTTCGCCCGTCCGGATCAGCCTAACGCTGTTCACGACGCCGGAGGGATCGATCGCCTTACCCTCTCCGTCGTCGAGGAGTAGGCCGATCGTATCGATTCGGATCGAAGCGGCGTCACTCGCCCCGGCATCGCCGTGTTCGAGCGAGATCACGAGGGCGGAGACATCGAGGGCCCCCACCGTGGTGGACGGGGGAAGTGTGGACACCGCTTCCACGTGGATCGATTCGGGCGTTTTCTGAATCCTCAGCGTGTTCGACTGCGCGGGAAGGGTCTGCACCGCCTCGCCGGTCGGCCTTTCTCCCGCCGCCGATCCGCGGAAGAAGGCGGTACCCGGCGCGGAGGCGGTCGAGGTCCAGCGGAAGACGACCGATTCGTCCGGTTCGAGAGAGACGGGTGTCGAATCGGGACTCGACAAGATGAAAACCGAATCTCCTTCGATCACGAGGGCGCCCGGGGTCAGGCTGTCGATGGTTGTCGGGTTCAGGTAGCCGTGGTTGACCACGGTCATTTCGACGTCGAACACCTGGCCGACACTTACTTGTGACGGCAGCGTCGAAAGGGTCGCGAAAACAGGCGAGGTGGAGACCTGGAAGAGGGCGGGCGATTCGACGGAGCGGTCGATCGGTCCGTCGTTGGAAGACGCCATGGCGATGCCGTCTTCGGGGATCACCAAGCGGAACGTGGCGCCGTCGGCGGCGGTCGTGGCGATATCGACGCGTACCGAAAGCGTTTCGCCGGCAGAGGCGACAGGGATGCTGATCCCCTCTCTGACCCACGACGAGCCGTCCCACACGAGGTCGCCCACGGCGGTTTCCGATGAGCCGCCGCTGAGGAGATGCATGGCGTCGAACTCCGAAGGCAGGAGCGTCCCGTCGGTCTGAAAATGAATCCCGGTGAGCGTGTCGTCGAGGCAGCCGTTCGGCGGGACGACGAAGCGGAAGACAAGCCGATCGTTTTCAGATGGACCAACGGCACCGCCGGTGAGCGAAGGGAGACCGACTTGGGCGGCCGCCATGCCGTCCACCGGTCTTCCGTCTTCCGAACCGGAAAGGTGAAGGGAGCCCACCACCTGCCGGGAGGAAAGGAAGTTGAACGACGAGCCGTCGAGGATGCCCGCGTCGACCGTGTCGCCGTCGGCTACGCATCTCAGTCCCACGTCGACGGCCACGGTGAGGGTGCACGGTTCTCCCGGCACGATGGGGAGGGAGAAGTCGGAGAGAACGGCCGCCGACTCGATCATTCGCGCGGTGGCGAGAAGGGCGCCTCCGGGGGCGTCGTAGACCGTGTCGCTTCGCGACGCCGCCAGGAGGCGCACCCTTCGCGCCACCGAATCGGCCGCGATTCCCGCGGAACGGTTCGCCACCGAAAGGCCGGTGAGATATGCGGTATCCGAATAGACATTGGCGGCGAGGAAGCGGAACAGGGCGGCGCTCGTGTCGCCCGGAGACACCGGCCCGGCGAAGCCGCCCCGGAGCTTCGTGATCACGATCCTGTCGGCGCCCTGCGCGATCCACAGGTCGGTCGCCGTCACGGCGGAATCGACGGGACCGTCGTTGCCCGATGTCACGCCCGCGCCGTCCACCGGAAGCGAGAGGCGGATCGACCTTCCTTCCTCGGCGTCTTTGGAGAGGTCGATCGTTGCGAACAACCGCCTCCCTCCCGGCGGGATCGGAAGATCAAGGCGGGACGCCGACCACAGGTCGCCGACCCACGAGAGCGCGCCGAGGGGGGTGTCGTCGTCCCCCTCGCCGCGGAAGACGCCGTCCCCTCCGTCGGCCCAGAGCTTCATTTCCGAAATATCGCCGCCCGCCTCGGCGTCGCCGAGATTCTCGATCATCAGCGTCTGCAGGGTATCGAGGAGATACCCGTCGGACGGGTAGTCGATTATGAGGGCGAGAGAATCGTCCGCTCCAGCCGGAAGGTTGTGGACGAACTCGCTGCTCATGCCGATCTGCGCCGCGATTACGCCGTCGACAAAATGGCTCCCGGGGGAGTCGAGGGGAAACGATCCGAACACCGACGTGGTGTCATCGAACCGTATGGCGTTCGCGCTGTCGATCGCGATATCGAGCTGTTCTCCATCGGGCGCGGAGAAGAGGGATACGTCGCCGCACACGAGGACCGAAACGGTTTCCGCTTCCGCGATCTCGAGAGAAAGATCATCGAAAAGAGCGGTGTTCGAGGAGAACGAGGTGCTGTCGAGAACCGTTTCCCCGTAGTCCCATTCGCCGTCGCCGTCGGTGTCGCGTACGAGACGAAGAAGTCTCCATGTCGAATCGAACTGCGCGGCGGAGCCTTCGCCCGCCGTAGTATTGGTCACCTCCACCGACGACAATGTCCTTGCCTGCTCCCAGAGATTCACCAGATCGAGCCGGAGAAGCGGGAGGGAGTCGGTGCCGGGATGGACGATCGAGCCGGGAATGAAGCGGGCCTCGGCGTGGATGTAGGGAGGCACGATTTCCACCGAGTTGTGGAGGGCGTTGAACGGGGCGGCATACGGGAGGCCGAACTCGTCTTCGCCTGTCATGTCGATGGTGAGGGGCCACGTACCCGGATCGAAATCGCTCGGTACGGCGCCGCTGTCGAAATAGAGGGTGGTCGTCTTGCCGTTCGCCTGGAGGTTCACCGGCGACACGAGAGGCGCGGAGAAGATCCGATCACCGTCGGTGAAGCGAAAGACCGTGCCCCCCTCGAGAAGGACGGCGGCGCTTCCGCGATTGCGCAGTGTGATGAGAAACGCGGCGGCGTCGCCCGGGCGTGTTTCGCCCGGGTAGAGGGAGCGCGCCACGTCCTCGATGAGCGGCGATCCCCCGACACGCCACCCGCCGAGACTGCCGGCATCGAGGTCGCCCACCGGGTCGGTATTCCCCTCTTCCGTTCCCGAAACCGATCCGTCGATCACCACGGTCGATCCGATGGACGCGGAGTCGGACACCGTCACCAGGAAGTCGAGGGTATCGGTCGCCCCGGGGGCGATGTCGTGGGCCGCGATGCGCGCGGCGGCGTATGAATAGTCGCCCGACACGTTCGTTCCGTCCGAGGTGAAGCGAAGCGCTCCCGCCACGGAGTGAACATTCTCCGTGCCGTCGTTTCGAACGACGAGACTCACCGGGATCCCCGTTTCACCGCGGCGCACCACGTCGCGATCCTCCACGACGGCGAGAAGCACGAGATCGCCCCCGCCGAGAACGGTGACCGAGACCGTGTCGGAAACGTCTCCCGCCGTCGCGATCACCGATCCACCGCCCGGCGCGGTCGCCGAAAAGAGACCGGAACCGCTGATCGAGCCGATCGCTCCGGTAGTGCTCCATGAAACCGCGTCTCCGGTGACATTCCCTTCGCCGTCCACCGTGACGACTGTGAACGTCGTGTCGGCGTCGAGGGCGAGAATCGCGGCGGTGGGGGTGATCGTGATCGACCGCGCAGGCCCGGCGGTCACCACGATCGGTCCGCTCCTCCCGCTGATGTTCCCCAGCGTGACAGTCACCGAGTCGACGCCCGGTACGGTCGGGTCGAAGAGGCCGCTCGCGCCGTCGATCGTCCCGATCGCATCGCCGCCGCTCCAAGCGAGACCGGTGACGCCGGAGATCGGGTTATCCTCGCCGTCTCTCGCGATTGCCGTGAAGGTGATCGATCCTTCGATGTCCGTCGTATCGGTATGGGGGACCACTTCGAGAGACGCGACCGTTCCGTTGAGCACGGTAATCGACACCGTGTCGCGCACGTTTTCCGTTTCCCCTTCCACGAGAACGACTCCGGCGGTGTGGGGCGAAAAAACGCCTTCGGAGGAGATCGATCCATCGCCCGACACGATCGTCCACGTTACGATGGATGTGAAGGCGTTTCCATCGGCGTCGAACAGTTCGTATGTCAATGTAATAATGTCGTCCGCCGTGATCGTCGTGTCGGTGGGGAGAATGGCGAGGGAATCGGCCGCGCCGCGGGTCACCGTGACCATTGAGCTGTCCGACAGCGCGCCCGACGTGGCGATCACGAAACCCGATCCGACGGCTCCGGCATCAAACACGCCCGATCCGCTTACCGAACCGATGCCGCCCGCCACGCTCCACGTCGGGCTCACGATCACCGGGAAGCCCCCGGTGTCGTAGCCCGTGGCGGTGAACGTCCGGGTCGAGTCGGCGTTCACCGTCGCCGACGACGGATTGACGACGATCGAGGCGAGTGCTCCGGATGTGACGGAGACGGTCGCGCTTCCCGTCACCCCTTCCGCGCTTCCCTTCACCGTGCCCGACCCGGGAGCAGACGGGTCGAACACGCCGTCGTCGCCGATCGAGCCGGCCGTTCCCGAGAGCGACCAGGATATGGGCACGGTGAACGTGTTGCCGTCGCCGTCGCGGGCGGTGGCCCCGTACGGGACCGTTTCGTCGACGGTGATCGTCGTGTCGGCGGGGACGACGGTCAGCGTCGCCACCGCGCCATGGGTCACCGTGACGGCGACGGTATCCCGCTTCGAGCCGGAAAGAGCGATCACCTTCCCGCTCCCGACGGCTCCGGCGCTGAAGAGACCCGCGCCGTCGATCGTGCCGACGCCGCCGCTCACCGACCACGCAGGCGATACGGGAGCGGACGTCCCGCCCGCGAAGTAGCCGACCGCCGTGTAGTTCACCGATTGGTCGGCGGTAACGGTCGTATCGGCCGGGGAAACGACGATGCTGTCGAGCGTGCCGGGCACGACGGTGAACGAGGCGGTGTCCGAAATCGCCCCCGAGCGGGCGGTCACGATTCCCGCGCCGGAGCCGCCGGGTACGAAAAGCCCCGCGTCGTCGATTACGCCGATCCCGACCGGCTCCGCCCACGAGTCGATGGCCGGCGTGAAGCTGTTGCCGTCGCCGTCCATTCCCGAGGCGGTGTATTGGAGCGAATCGCCGAAGGGGATCGTCGCGCTCGCCGGCGTCAATGTAAGAGCGACGAGCGCGCCGTGGCTCACGGTGACGGAGGAGGATCCGGTGATACCCGATGCGGTGGCGTTTACCGAGCCGCTTCCGACGGTGGTCGCATCGAAGAGCCCGTCGATATCGATCGAACCGATTCCGCCGCCGACGTCCCATGTCGGCGAGATCGCCACAGTGTTCTCCTTCGAGTCGAAGCCGGCGGCGGAAAAGGAAAGCGCCGAGTCGGCGGTCAACGTCGCGCTCGCCGGATCGACGGTTACCGTAGCGAGCGCGCCGTGGACGATAATCACTCTCGCCGAATCGGCCACGTCTCCGGAGCTTCCGATCACGTATGTCGTGCCCACCACGGTGGGCACGAAAAGCCCCGTGCCGTCGATTGTTCCAAGACCGGTCGGTTCGCTCCACGCGACCACGGGAGTGAACGGGTTCATGTCGGCATCGAAGGCGGAAGCGGCGAAGGACAACGAGTCGTCCGCGCTGATCGTCGTGTCCGAAGGGGTGAGTATCAGCGTGCTCACCGCTCCCGCCGTTACGATGACCGAAGAGCTGTCCGAAAAGCTTCCCGTCGTGGCGATGATGGAGCCGCTCCCCACGGTGATCGGGTCGAATAGCCCGCCGGCGGTGATCGTTCCGATCCCCCCCGTCACGTTCCACGCCGGAACGATCGGAACCGGATTACCCTTCGCGTCCGCTCCCGCTGCGGTGAAGGTGAGCGAGGAATCGGACGAAAGGGAAGCCGATCCGGGGGTCACCGTGACCGACGCGAGCGCCCCGGCGGTGATCGTCGCGCCGGCGCTGTCGGCGATCCCTTCCGAAACGGCTACAATGAGCGCCGCGCCGGCACTCCCCGGCGTGTAGACGCCGCCGGCGTCGATCGAACCGAGTCCGGTCGGTTCCGACCACGCCACCGGCGAGGGAGTGAACATATTCCCGTCCCGATCCCATGCCTTGGCGCCGTATGGAATCGTGTCGTCCGCGGTGACCGAGGTGTCGGCGGGAAAAACGGCGAGAGAATCGACCGCCCCCCGGGTGACGGTGACGAGTGCCGTATCGTACACGCCGTCCTTCGTCGCGATCACCGAGCCGCTTCCCACCGTCGTTGGGTCGAAAAGGCCGGTCGTATCGATCGTTCCGATTCCGCCGGTGACGCTCCATGTCACCGCGAGCGGATCTTCCTGGCCTGAGCCGCTATAGCCGACCGCTTCGAAGGTGATCGAGGAATCGGTGGTGGCCGTCGCCGATGCCGGCGTGATCACGATGCTGTCGAGGGGAATCGAAACCGTATCGATCGTGATTACCCTGTACGTGTCGCCGTCGCCCGGCGTGCCGTTCGCCTCCCCCTCCGTGGGGGTGAGGAGACCGAATCCCTAATTGCTGACACGGGGAATGAAATCCTTTCCCACGGGGTCCGCCGAGGCGGGGGCATCGACGTCGAAGGTGATCGCAAGGCGTCCGGCGATATCCGGAGTGTTGATATCGAGAAAGAGGTTGCTCCCGAAACCCCAGTTGCTGTAGGTGCTCGGCGAACCGTTGAATGTGACCGCCGATACCGACGGGCTCGTGAATCCCGACGGCATCGTGAGCTGGAACCACGTGCTTCCCGTCCCCCATGTCCCGAGGACGCGGTTCACGTAGAGAACCAGCGTCGGCCTCGTTCCCGCCGTCACACTGAACGGTTGGATTTCGGCGTAGACGCTGTCTGCCGACGTATCTGCCGGCGTGTCGGTCAGCGTGAGGGCGAGCGCCGGGTGTTTCGATACGGCCCCCTCGTCGCTGGAGTTGAACTCCACCTTATCGGCGTCGGATGTCCCAACCAGTTCGGTGGCGTCGGCGATGAGCAGGCCGAAATTGGAGTCGGGATTCTCCGCCCAGAACGATACGGCGCTCGTAATATCGAATGTCGCCGTCGTGTCCCCGTCGACGAGGGTATCCCGCCCGGCGGGGACCGCACGATACGTTCCCCCGGCCGATGTCCATGTGATACCGGTTTTCCGTTTGTTCCACGACACATCCTTGTTCTTTTTCCCGTTTCCCTCGTCCCACGGTTCGAGCAGCCGGTGCGCCGACATCGCCATGATACCGTTGTAGACATTCAGCGTTCGTATGGTGAACGTCAGTTCGGCCGAGATCACCGTCCAGCCGGCGACGAGTGAATCGACGGGAAACTCGATGACCGATCGGTCGTCTTCGCTGTCTTCGCGAACGACGAGCTTGTTATCCTTGCCGTGGTTCTCGTTCGGCTTGGTCTGAATGATGTAACTGTCTTTGGTGGTGGACTTATCGAGGGTTACCGAAAACGTATTCGTTACGCCGTGTACGGGCGCCGCGCCGCAAAGGAGCACCACAACCACCCAAAAATGGCAGACGCGGGCACGAATCAGAATGGCTGATTTCATTACGGACACGACGGTTCCTGTTGCCCCCCCCTCTTTGTTTCGGCACGCTTTTCTCTCCCTGGAGCGGATCCGCCCCGCCGTGCGCGAAAAGTCAATGCCGTTACTCATGTCATGCCAATAGATTGTGCCGATTCCGCCCGTTCGTCCCCCCCCTTCCTTGCTTTTCCTTTTCCGTCTCATACCTTATGATGGAATCTGAAAACGAGCGGCTTCCCGGCCAGTGCACCGCAATTCCAAGGAGAAACGCCATGGGTTTCGAGCTTCGTTCGAGGCGGGGTGTCTTTATCGACATTTCCAACGAGATGGAAGGCGCCGGAAAGACGCTTTCCGATGACGAGGTGAATCGATTCGAATCGTTCGATGTGATCTACCGCTCCCTCGTCGCCATGCTCTACAACTTCGTTCCGATGTCGGGCCATCCCGGGGGGTCGATCTCGTCGGGACCGATCGTCGAGGCGGCGCTCTTCGATACGATGGATTACGATCTTTCCGATCCCGACAGGGAGGACGCCGACATCATCTCGTACGCCGCAGGCCACAAGGCGCTCGGCCTTTACGGCCTCTGGGCGCTTCGCAACGAAGTGGCCCGCGTCGGGGTGGACGAACTCCTCCCCAAGAACGAGAAAATGCAGCTTCGGCTCGAAGATCTCCTCGGTTTCCGGCGGAACCCGGTCACCGATACACCCCTTTTTTGCGAGTTCAAGTCGAAGGCGCTCGACGGGCATCCGACGCCGCTTGTTCCCTTTGTGAAACTCGCCACCGGTGCTTCGGGCGTGGGCGACGCTTCGACGGTGGGACTCGCCTTCGCCGTTCGCGACTATTTCGGGGAGAACGCTCCCCGGGTGCATATGATCGAGGGGGAAGGGGGGATCACCCCCGGGCGCGCCGCCGAAGCGATCGCCGCGGCGGGCACCGCGTCGCTCGATAATCTCGTGATGCACCTCGACTGGAACCAGGCGTCGATCGACTCGAACGCCGTTTGTCGCGACGGGAACCGGCCGGGCGATTACGTGCAGTGGGACCCGATCGAGTTTTTCTTCTTCCATGATTGGAATGTGATCTACGTCGACGACGGGCGGGACTACCGGAAGGTCGTCGCGGCGCAGCGTCGCGCCCTCGCCATGGAGAGCGGCCAGCCGACGGCGATCGTCTATCGCACCACCAAGGGATGGCACTACGGTATCGAAGGGAAGGCGTCTCACGGCGCGGGACACAAGATGTGTTCCCCCGAATACTTCGAGGCGCTCGAGCCGCTGCGCGGCCTCGTCGATTTCGATCTTTCCGGGTGCGTTACCGGAGAAGAGCGATGTCTCGGTCCCGACAACCGAGTGATGCGCGAGGAGTGTTACTGGGAAGCTCTCGGCGTGATCCGCCGGGCGTTCGAGGAGAATCGTGATATCAGCGACACCTTCGCCGCGCGACTTCGTGATTCGAAAAGGCGGCTCGACAAGAAAGGGCGCGGTCCGAGAAAAGGCGCTCCCGATGTAGAAAAGGTGTACGCCCTTGCGAAAAGGATGGCCGCTTCCCCGTCCGATGTGCCGGAGGAATTGATTCTCGAACCGGGGACGGCGACGACTCTGCGGGGCGCTCTCGGTAAAGCCTTACATTATTATAATATAAAGAGCGGCGGGGCGATCTTCGCCGCGGCCGCCGATCTTCTCGGGTCGACAAGCATCAACGCGGTTGGCGGAGGCGGTTTCCCCGGGGGCTTTTTTCATGCGGCGAAGAACCCCGGGGCGAGACTTCTTTCGATCGGCGGCATCTGCGAGGACGGGATTAGCGGCACACTGAGCGGCATCTCGTCGTTCGGAAAGCATATCGGCGCCGGATCGTCGTATGGAGCGTTCATGGCGCCGTTGAGTCATATCTCCGCCAGACTCCACGCCATCGGCGGGCAGATGAGGCGCGAAGCGGTTCCGGGCGAGCCGCTGAAGACGCTTATCATCGTGTGCGCCCATGCCGGGCTGAAAACGGGCGAGGACGGCCCCACCCACGCCGATCCGCAGCCGCTGCAGCTTCTCCAGGGGAATTTCCCGCCGGGCACGGCGATTACGCTTACGCCGTGGGATCCGCGGGAGATCTGGCCCCTTCTGACCGCGGCGCTGGCGAAGCGCCCCGGTGTCCTTTTCCCGTTCGTCACGCGCCCCTCGGAGAAGGTCCACGATCGATCGGCTCTCGGTCTCGCGCCGGCCGAAGCGGCGGTGAAGGGAGTCTACCTTCTTCGCAAAGCCTCCGGAAAGCGGGACGGCACCATCGTGCTCCAGGGGAGCGGCGTCACCTACGCCTTCGTGGAGGAGACGATGCCCCTCCTCGAGAAGGCGGGTATCGATCTCGACGTCTTCTACGTGGCGAGCGCCGAGCTGTTCGACGCACTGCCGGCGGAGGAGAGGGAGGCGATCTTCCCGGAGGAACGCTCGAACGAGGCGATGGGGATCACGGGATTCACGTTGCCGACGCTTCACCGCTGGGTCCGGTCGGACCGAGGCCGTGAAATGAGTCTTCACCCGTTCCGCGGCGGTCATTTCCTCGGGAGCGGCCAGGCCGACATGGTGTTGAAGGAAGCGGGGCTCGACGGCGCCGGCCAGTTCGCCGGCATCGAAAAATTCGTGAAGAAGTAGCCGGATTCCGCATTGCGATATTGTTCGTGAAGTTGTAACCAGATACCGGGAGGAAGCCGATGGTGCTTTCATCTGCCGCCGCGCGACTCGTGCTTTCCATCCTCGCTCTCGCGCCGGCGACCGCCCTTTCCGCGGGCGAGAGCGGGGGAGAGGGACGGTTCCTCGCCAACACGAGGCAACTGATCTTCGAGGGTGCCCGTTCGGGAGAGGGGTATTTTTCCGCCGACGGGACGAAGATGATCTTCCAGAGCGAACGGGAAGAGGGAAACCCGTTCTACCAGATTTACATTCTCGACTTCGAGAGCGGAGAATCGCATCGCGTTTCCCCCGGCACGGGGAAGACGACGTGCCCCTTCTTCCGCCCCGACGGGAAGAGAGTGCTCTTCGCGTCGACCCATCTCGATCCCGACGCGGTGAAGAAGCAGGAGGAGGAACTCGCCTTTCGGAAGTCGGGAAAGAAGCGGCGTTACAGTTGGGACTACGACGCGACGATGGATATCTTCACGGCGAATCCCGACGGGAGCGAACGGAAGCGGCTCACCGATGCGGTCGGGTATGACGCGGAAGGGGCGTACTCGCCGGACGGTCGCAAGATCGTCTTTTGTTCCCTCCGTTCCGGTTACGAACCGGGTCTTTCCGAGGCGGATCGGAAGAGACTCGAAGTCGACCCATCCTATTTCGGCGAGATCTATATCATGAACGCCGACGGTTCGAACCAGGAGCGGCTCACCGACGATCCAGGCTACGACGGCGGCCCGTTCTTCACTCCATCGGGCGACCGCATCGTGTGGCGCCATTTCGGCGAGGATGGAATGATCGCCGATGTGTATACGATGAAGCTCGACGGGTCGGACGTAAGGCGGATCACCAATTTCGGGGCGATGTCGTGGGCGCCCTATTTTCATCCTTCGGGAAAGTACATCGTCTTCGCATCGAACAAGCTCGGCTTTTCCAATTTCGAGCTTTACATGACCGACGCTCTCGGCGAAAAGGAACCGGTGCGCGTGACCTATACCGATCGTTTCGACGGCCTTCCCGTGTTTTCGCCCGACGGCACGCGTCTCGCGTGGACCGCCACCCGTGCGGCGGGCGGAACGACGCAGATCTACCTGGCCGACTGGAATCACGATGCGGCACTTGCGGCGATCGGCGAAGCACCGCCGCGTAGTGGGGCTGCCGAGGTGGGCGAAACGGAAGCAAAGGGCGGGCGGAGTGCCGCCACGGTGATCGTGGGCGCCACAAGTATTGCCGGCGTTTCGCCGTTTTCCCCGGAGATCTCCGCAGCCGACCTGGAACGCCGCGTGGCGTTTCTCGCGTCGGACGAGCGTGAGGGAAGACTCACCGGCTCGAAGGGCGCGCGGGAGGCGGCCGATTCCATCGCCGCCGCCCTCGCCGGCGCCGGCGTCGCTCCGGCGGGCGACGCGGGCGGTTACTTCCAGGAATTCCCTTTTCCCTCGGCGGTGGAAATCGATCCGGACGAGACGGCGCTCATGGTGTACGGGATTTCCGAAGACGGTCCGGCGCTGCTCGAACTCGATCGAGATTTTCGTCCCCTTTCGTTTTCTTCATCCGGCGGGGCGCACGGCGATGTCGTCTTCTGCGGCTATGGGCTCGTCGTTCCCGGCGAGAATAAAGAGCGGTTCGATTCGTATAACGGCCTCGATGTGAGCGGCAAAGTGGTGCTCCTCCTCGACGGCGTGCCGCTCGATCTTCCCGCCCCGGAAAAAAGCCGTCTCCATCTTCACGCCGGGCTCAGAGAGAAAGCCCTCGCCGCGCGCGATCGGGGTGCGGTGGGCGTACTCGTCGTCCGCGGTCCCCATTCAGACGATGCGGGGAAGCTCATCCCCCTTTCCTACGACACGAAGCTTTCCGATGCGGGTATTCCCGCCGCATCGATCGCCGGCGACGCGGCGGAGCGGATGTTCGCCGCCGCCGGCGAAAACCTCGATGCCGTCGGGGCCGATCTCGCCGCCGGCGGCGTTTCGTCCTTCCCCCTCGACGGGATCTCGGTGCGTCTCTACACCGCTCTTCGCCGAAGCGAAAGCAAGGGCCGGAACGTGATCGGCGTGCTCCCGCCCCGCGGCGGCGAAGCAGGGGGTGAATACATCCTCATCTGCGCGCACTACGACCATCTCGGCCACGGGGAGATCGGGTCCCTCGCCGGGGAAGACGAGAAGGGCGAGATTCACAACGGCGCCGACGACAACGCGTCGGGCACGGCGGTGGTGCTCGAACTCGCCGCGGCGCTCGGGGCGAAGCGAAAAAGCGAACCGGAGAAGTTCGATGGAGGATTCCTCTTCGCACTCTGGTCGGGCGAGGAACTCGGTCTCGTCGGGTCGTCGTTCTTCGCGGACCACCCGGTTGTGCCGATCGAAACGATCGACGCGTGTCTCAACTTCGACATGGTCGGCCGTCTCAGGAAGAACCACCTCACGCTGCAGGGAATCGGTTCGTCAAACGCCTGGCCCGCTCTGATCGAAAGAAAAAACGTCCTCGCCGGCTTCGATATCGCCATGAGGAATGAACCGTTCCTTCCGACCGACGCCACCTCGCTCTACAAGAAAGGCGTGCCCGCCCTCACCTTCTTCACAGGCGTTCATGACGAGTACAGTCGCCCCGCCGACAAGGCGTCGACGTTGAACTACGACGGGCTTGAGAAGATCGGCCGCTTCGCGCTGCGCATGGCGCTCGATCTCGCACAGGGGGAGCGCCCCGCATTCACGGCGATGGAGAAACCTTCCGGCATGGGCGGCGCGCAAAGCGGCGGCAGGCCTTACCTCGGTACGATCCCCGATTACGCGGGGAGCGATGTGAAAGGTGTGCGCCTCACCGGCGTCAGGGAAGGAGGCCCGGCGGCAAAGGGGGGCGTTCGTGGAGGCGACGTGATCATCCGATTTGCCGGATCGGACATTTCGAACATTTACGAATATACAAATATACTTGACGTCGTGAATGTCGGCGAGCCCGTCGAGATCACTGTTCTGCGGGACGGGAAAAAGATCGACCTGACCGTCATTCCCGAATCGAAGAAGTGACGATCCCTGTTCGAGAGCGCGAACGGGGTGGGTCGTGTCGAGGGCGGTGATTCGAATTCGAAAGGGAGAAGCGATGGCGAAGATCATCCATTGGCTCTACTTTCGCAAGGGGTGAACGAGCTGCGGAAAAGCCTCCAAGTTTCTGGAGGCGAAGAAAATCGAACCGAAGGAAGAAGTCTCGGCTTCGAAGAAGCTCGGCCGGGACGAGGCGGCCGAGCTCTTCCGCGGTGCCTCTCGCGTGGTGATCTGCAAGGGAAAGAAGGTGGACGAATACCGCCCGGCGGGAAAAGCAGACGACGAGGGCGTGGAGAAGATGCTCGGTCCGACGGGAAACCTCCGTGCCCCCACGATCCGCGCCGAGAAGACGGTGGTTGTGGGTTACAACGAAAAGGTGTTCGGCGAACTGTTCGTTTGAACTCCCGTCGCGGGTCGATCGCATCCGGGGCGCGATTGCACGTTCCGCGCAGTCCGCTCAACCCCGCGTGACGATCGAGTCGTTGTAAGGCCCCGCGGGGCGGTCGTCATCCGGCGCGGCGGGCCGGCCTGACCGGCATGGCGTGCGGGGCGAGGAACCGCCGCTGCGAAGGACGAAACGGTAGAGGTGTCCGCGATTGAAGAACCAGGCGGCGCCGATGAGAAGGAAAAGGCCGCCCGTTATCGACATGACGGGAAGACGGTCGAGGATTCCGGCGCCGGTGAAGAGGATACCCGTTAGAACGAGAAACGCCGGGACGATCGGCGAGAAGCGGAGCCTCACGAAAAGGGGAAGGTCGCCGTACGATTTCGGAAAAGTTCTCTCCCGTGCGGCCTCGTCCGGAGCGAACGCTTCGATGGCGATGTCCGACTCGCAACGCCCACCGCGGTGAGGGCGCTTTCTTCCCGCCGCGCCCTCGGTGATGGGAATGATCTTTCTCTTCGCCATGATCTCCCGGGCTTGAAGGGGGGAAGCGTCGCCTGTACCCTAATGCTAAGACGCGCCCGGGAGATCGTCAAGGGCGCGGGCCGTTTCTGCCACCGCCCATGAAGGAGTCTTGTGAAAGGCGACCGAGAGAAGAGTGCTCCCGATTCGGCGGCGCGGCACGCGGAGCTGTCGCGCCGCATCGGGCCGGTGCCGATCGCCATCGTGACGGTAAGCGACAGCCGCATCGCGGATACCGACCGAAACGGATCGTACCTGCGTGACCGCGCCGAGGCGGCGGGTCACACGATTACCGCCTACACGATCATCCGCGACGAAGCGCGCGCCGTGGAGGAGACCCTCGAGCGGCTCGCACGGAGCGACGCACGGTTGATCTTCTTCAACGGCGGTACCGGGATCGCCCCGAGAGACACGACGATCGATGTGGTGATCCGGAAGCTCGACAAGGAACTTGCGGGGTTCGGTGAAATCTTCCGGATGCTCAGCTACGAAGAGGTCGGCAGCGCCGCGATTCTCTCGCGCGCCACCGCCGGTGTTTATAAAGGCAAGGTGGTGGTATGCACGCCCGGTTCACCGGCGGCGGTCCGTCTCGCCTGGGAGAAGCTGATCGCCCCCGAGCTGGAGCATCTCGTTTGGGAGGCGGGAGGGCGCCGGCGCTAGACGACGACCGGCCGTCTGCCTGGAAGCGCCGGGCGTTGCGGGCGCGGCGCCTTCCTCTATCTCAGCGGACGAAGCGGAACGGAAGGGTCCAGACGGTGAGGACGCGGTACGACGTAGTAGCCGAGCCTTCCTCGGGGGTGCGCCGGATTCGGGTGAACGATGTGCGAAGATCGCCCGCCGGCGAACGGTAGGTATACTCGCCGCCCGCGTCGAAAGTCTCCACGCTTCCAGCCGTGCGGTCGTCGCCGCCGAGGCGAAGATAGTCGAGCCGCACACCGAGTGCGTGACGACCCCGGGAAAGGTCGATTCGGACGGCCGGACGGATATCGAAACCGGACAGGGAATCGCCGTCGGTCCACCGGAAGCGGATCGCCGGGGAGACGGCGCCGGTGAACGAGGCGATCGTCGTTCGTCTCACCGCGTTCAGGTCGATTTGCGTCACCGTGACGCCGGTATCGGTTATGCGATCATCGCGATTCTGCACGAAAAGGTCGGCGCCCATCCGCGTTCGCGCCGTCACCTTCCCAGAGCCGCCGGCGCGGATGTTGACGGTGCGGTTGTCGACCGTCCCTGTGCGGTCGCTCCTGTCCTGGAGATAACCTCCCAGGGAGAATATTCCCTTCCTCCAGCGGAATCGATCGGGCCGGAAGGTCATCGAAAGGCCTGTCACGTAGTCGTCGATCGGGTTGGACGATCCCGCGCGGTCGCGGAAATGTTCAAACCGCGCGGTCGTCACGGCGCGACGCCACGGCCGGTTCATCCGAAGCGATTGCGAGGAACGCCCGGCGGTGACATTTCCGCCCCTCGGCGCGTACGCGCCGCCGTATTCCTCGATTCGAAGGGAGTAGCGGAATGGAAGACCGCCCGATCCGCGCACCGTCGCGAAGAACGCGCCGTCTCCGCCGCCGAACGACGGCGCGCGGTCGCCTCCGATAAGCGCCGCTTCGGCGTCGACGTCGATTGCGTGGGCGCCGACGGCGATTCTTCCGGCACCGGTGACGCTCGTCACGGTCTGCGAGCCGTCTTCACCGTTCACCGCGCCGGGTGCGGATGCGTCCCACGAGTTGCGCGCCACGTTGAACGACCAGGCGCCGCGACGTTTCGTATCAAGAACGTACGACATGCCGGAGAAAAGATCGTCGGCGAAGCGGAGTTTCCGCCACGTTCTCCCGTTCGATCCGCCGAGGAGAAGGAGGGAGTGTTTCGCTCCGCCCCCGCCGCGCCGCTGAAGTTCGATCGAGGCGCCCTTGAGCGATCGACGGAGCGTGCGTGGCGTGAACTCCGTGTAAAGGTCGCCCGCTTCGAAGCGATAGGGAATGGCACCCTCCCCGTTTTCTCCGGAAAGGCGTATCCGCTCCGGCACGAACCCGTTCCAGCGGCTTCTGTAATCGGAGCTGTTCAGCGCCGCGTGCGTTTCGAGACGGAGCACCCTGTACGGCGACGAGCGCCGCGACACGTCGAGGTGGACTTCATCGTACACCTGCCCGCCGTCGTCACGGTACGCGGCGGACGACTCGTCCCCGCCCACGCCGTACTGCGACCCGGAAAACCGGTTCTCCCCGCGGATCTCCCACATGGGGGAAGAGCGTTCCGGCGCCGTGGGAGCGGCAGGCTCTTCGCCGCCGTCCCGCTCGCCCGCGGGGAGTGTGGGTTCGTTCCCGGCGTTTCCGATCTCTTCCCACGGAACGCGTTCGGTCACTTGGAGCACCAGCTCATTCACCCCTTCGATCCGCTGGAAGCCGGCGGCGGGGTCGTCGAACTCGATCTGGGTCCTCACGGTCACCGATACGGTACTCTTCACGCCGACCGAGTCGTCGCCCGCGCCGCCCGGAAGCAGTTTCTGTTCGGTCGTCTCGAACCCTTCCACCGCGAGAAGGCGGATGATCGCGTCCCGAGGAACGATTCGTTCGACCGACTCGACGAGCCGCGAACGATCGTAGAACGATCCGTCGAGCCTCCCTTCCAGCTCGCCCGAATTCCACGCCTCGAGGATCCGGTTCACGCCGGCGACGATCACCGCGCGCTTCACCGGGTGGAGGAGCGGCGCGCGATTCGCGCTCGTCGCGGCCGCCTCCGGCGCGGCACTTTCGATCGGCCGGACGGCGCGCGATGCACGCGAATCGCCCGCGAGGGCGAAAGGCGGCACGGTGCCGGACAGCAGAAGGGACAGCAGAAGGGACAGCAGAAGAAAACGCGCCCCGGACAAACTACTCGACCTTCTTGAAATCGTTTACTGCGGCGCCTTCCGCGAAGACGACCACCGAGCACGTATAGACCGGGGCCCCCTCGCACATGTCGCATCGCACGGTGACGGTGAACGGAGCGTCGAGAGGATAACCGTCGATGTTCCCGAACTGTCCCGGCGTCACCGTGCCGGCGGAGGAGGAAACGAGAGACCAGTACGAATTGCCGACGAGGAGCCCGGAAGGGTTGCCGTTGTAGGGCGGCCGGATGAAGAAGAGGTATCCGCCGAACCCCGGAGGCTGTTCGACGCCCGACCGTATGGCGCACTCGCCGGTGCTCTCATTGTAATAGAACGTCACTCCGAGAAACTCGCCGTCGATGGCGACCGGTCCGGCGGAGCAGGGTGGGAACGAGCCTCCCGCATCGGTCGTATCGCCGGTGCCGTTCGTGTCAGGCGGTTCCTCGGTGCCTGTACTGTCGCCGCCGTCACCGCTTCTCGTCGTGTCCCCCGGCGTGCCGGTGAGAATCTCCTCCACCGTTCCGAGGGGATCGTACGGATCGAAAGGGTTGTTCCCTTCGACCGGCACCACGTCGGCGAGGGTGACATCGCCGGCGGGAGAAAGCGCCGCCTCCGACCGAGCGCATCCATTGTGCACTTTCTTCCGTACGAGCATAGTGACGCGGCTGTTCAGCTCGGCGCACGGAAACGTTCCAACCGTTTTCTCGCCGTCGATCTCTACCCAAGAATCTTCCGGTATGAAGCAGATCTCCGTCGGCACGAAGCGAGACCCTTTCATTCGGACGACCCATGTGAAGTTGCCGACATACTCGATTTTTCCCACCTCGAGGGAGTCGTACGACCGGAAGCGGTTCGCCATGCCGGCGATCTCCTTGGTGAAGTGCGCCGCCAGGTTGCCGATCCCCACGCCCGCCCAGTAGATATTCGCAGCCGTACCCACAACGGCGGCCGGCATATGCCCTGCGGCGGTGGCGAGACTGGTGGCGATGTAGAGCCCGACAGACGCCGGGTTGTTCCACCCCGCCGCCCACAATCCCTTCAAACCCCTGCCGAAAAGATTCCCCGAAAGCGTGGTCGTTCCTTCTCCGGGGATCCACCAGAAAATCTTCTCGAGAATACCTCTCGCGTATGCCTTGAAACCTTGGAGATCGAGCACGGTGAGGAGGAAGTCGAAGTCGTAATGAATCCCCTTCATCACGATCCGGTAACGGATCACCTGGGAATGATCGACCCGTACCCACCGGCAGCAGTTGTCGTCGATCCGTTCGCGCGGCTCAAACCAGGGCTGGAGCGGAATCCGCACCGTCTGCGCTCCGCCGTCGAGGCTGTCCGGCCGCCGGGTCACCCCTTCCTTGCGCGCCTCGAGGTAGCGTGGATCGGTGGCGACCTGCATCTTCCAGAGGAGGTATTGAAGGGCGCCCTTCTGAGGCTCGCCTTTCGTGAGTGCCTCGATCGCCTTCTTTTTCTTCGCTGGATCGTCGAGGGCGGGATTGACGATGCCGGTGGTATATGCCTTGCAGTGTCTCTTCGGAGGGAGCGGATCCTCGAAGCGGTCGCCCTTGTGATAACCGCCGCACACGTCGCGGCACTCGTCGACGATTCTCTCCTTGCACGCCTTCTCGCACGCCTTGAGTCTCCTCTCGGCGCCGGCGATCTTCCTGTCGAGTTCCTTCAGCTTCCTGTGAAGTTCCGCCCATTCGCCCTGCAGCTTCCACCGCGCCGCGCCGTTCGGATCTTTCTGCTTCGCCGCGGCGAACTTCTTTTGAAGCTCGTTCAGCTTCGTCACCATCGGCACGGTTTTCTCCCAGTATCCCTTCGACTCCCCGCGGATCTTGACGCAGCTTTCGCCGTAACAGGCGCGGCACTTGTCGTGCATACACTTGGCGCACGGGCCGCCGTAGTATTCGCACGGGAATCCCGGCGTGGAGTAGAAGCGCCGCCGCGGCAGTGGTTTCGGCTCTTCCGGCACCGGGCGTCCGGGTGGGGTGGTCGTCGTGTCGGGAATGAAGGGAGGTATGACGGAAGGCTCTTCCGGAGGCTCCTCTTCGAGCGGCGGTAGGATGTAGTCCTCCGTTTCGCCGATCGGGAAAAATCCATGGCCGTCGTACCAGGGGATCGGCGCGCCGGTGAGGGTGACGCGAAACCAACGCCCTCTCGGCACGACGATCGGCATGTCGCGGGACTCTCTTGTCGGAATGAGCCACGCCTCGTTCCGGTACGCCCACTCGCCCGGATCCTCCCAGTCGCCGTCGCCGTTCCCGTCGATCAATACGTTGAGATAAAGCGTGTCGTCCCAGTCGAAGTTGTAGATCGTCACCATCCCTTCCCGGTAGCCGTCGTCGAAGCGGTCGCGGTCGATCTGGCGAGAGTCTTCTTCCCGGTCGGCATTGTCGCCGAGCCACGCACGGTCGGGATCGCCGTGATGCGCTCCGTCGCTCGCGAGGCGGGATGGATAGTGAAGAGCGCAGACCTCCGGCGGATAGACCCGTTGCGCGCAGTCGACCGGGTCGGGGTCGGGGGCGTCGCCGAAGTCGAAACCCGGTTCGGCACCTCCCTCTTCCCGGGAGACGGTCAGCGTCATCGTCCTGCCCGGGGGGAGCGCGGTCGGGTCGGGAGCGGAGCGGGAGGCGCCCTCGCCGCCCCGGTAGCTTTTCGCCGCCGCGAGCGCCGCCTTTTTCAATGCGGCGAGTTCGTCGGCGGTGAAGCAGGCGAAAAGGGTGCAGGCGATGCTTTCTCCCGGTGGATGATCGAAGAGGGTGATCGGCTGCACTTCGTCGGCCGGTCGGAGGCCGAAGAAATCGGGCGGCTCGAGGTCGGCATGAGCGAGGAACCATTCCGACAGGCGATCGGCGGTGTCGATCTGATAAAGCCGTTCGACCACGGCCACGCTGTCGCCCGGTTCCTCCTTGTTCCAGGAAGGAGCGCCGGCGAGAAGAGCGATGTTCGAGAGGAGCGACTTCGCCGCGCCGGCGAGCGACGTGTCGTCACCGGCGGTGTAGTAACCGCTCACGACCACCGTCTCGGCGGGGGCGTACCAGGCGATCGTCGTGTCGAGTCCGGCGGTGCCGGGGGGCGCGATGCGGATCACGCCCGCCTCGGCGATCGGGGAGCCAAGCAGGAAGGCGAGGGTGCAGGGAAGCGCCGGGAGGAGGGAAATCCGAGATCGTGCGCGCGGTCTGGATGTGTCCGGGTTCATCCAGTCACTCCTGTCGTCGGTGGGGAGCCGTTCGGCGTCGATCCGCTCGACCGGGGTCGATCGTTCGACCGCCGTTTACCGATGCAGCAGTATATCAGAATGGGGGGCAATTGTAAATGGCGGCATGCAATCGGCGGTTCCATCGCCGGGAGCCTCAGCTTGCGCGATTCGCCCGCGCACCCATTTTCCAGAGCGCACTGATCGGAAGGGCGTGCATTCCCCGTCCGAAGGGAAGCGTTTCCCGGCCGGTGTAGAGAACCACCCCCCGGTGGAAGCGGTCGGGCGCCATGCTCCGAAGCGTTTCGAGTCCACGGAAGTCCCCTTTCCCTACGGTGGAGGACGCCTTCACTTCCACGCCGACGATCATCCCCTCTTCGTTCTCGAGAAGTAGATCCACTTCGGCGCCCGAAGAGGTCCGGAAGTGGAAGGTGCGCACCTTCGCCCGGCTCCACCCGGCCTGTTTCTCCAGTTCCATGGCAACGAAGTTTTCGACGAGGGCCCCGGCGAGGTCGGGAGCACCTGCCATGCGCTTCTCCGTCAATCCTGCGAGATGTCCGAGAAGGCCTGTATCGACGAACATCCTTTTCGGAGTCTTCACGAGCCGCTTCGACACGTTTGTCGACCACGGCCGGATCTCCCGGGTAAGATAGGTCGCCTCGAAGAGCGCCACATACCGTTTCAATGTGGTCTGCGGAATACCGGCGCTCCTCGACAGTTCGGCGAACTGGAGAAGCGTGGCCGCGCGCGCGGCGAGGAGATCGAGGAGCCTCGGCAGCGTGGAGAGCCCTTCCACGTGGGCGATGTCGCGGATATCCCGACCGAGGATCATTGTGATATACGACCCGAACCAAGGGGCGCGCCTCGCCGGCTTGCGGCCCACCACTTCGGGGTAGCCTCCGCGGAGTGCTCTCCCGATGCTCTCCGAGCGGCTTTCTCCGGTCCCGGCCGGCGTCAGCTTCCCGCTGAATAGGGAATCGATGAAGCCTTCGCGAACACCTTCGATCTCGCCCTGGGAGAACGGCCACAAGTTCAAGACCTCGATCCTGCCGGCGAGAGATTCCGAGATCTTAGGCAGGAGGAGGACGTTCGCCGATCCCGTGAGAAGAAAGCGTCCCGGCCGGCGGTCCTGGTCGATTGCTGTCTTAATCGCGGGGAAGAGGCCCGGGCATCTCTGGACTTCGTCGAGTACCATCGGGCCGGCTATTTCGCCGATGAATTCCACGGGATCGCACTGTGCGGAAGCGAGGGTCGTGGGGTCATCCAGGGTCAGATATTTCGCTTTTCGCCCCTGGGAGGCGAGTCGGCGGACGAGCGTCGTTTTCCCCGTCTGCCGGGCGCCCGTGAGGAGGACGATGGGGGTGTCTGCCAGAGCCGCCTTCAGGGCTGGAGTGATGTTACGATGGACCATGTGTGCAATATAACCACCTGGTGGCTGAAAATCAACCACGAAGTGGATGATTTACACGAGGGAGCCTTCCGAGGCGGATTCCACATCCGCCGCGCCCCCGCAGCCGGCCCTCGTCCGGCCTTGACCGCCCGCCGTGCCGCGCTACAATGAAACGGCACGAAGCGAGATCGCCACCCGGCCGTTGAACGGGCGCCGCCCGCGAGAGGATCGTCCGCACCCGTGCCCGGAGGAGCTCCATGCCGCCCGCCAGATCACCGGCGCAGAGAATCGGGCTCGGTGCCGGCGCGGTTCTCTTCTTCGTGATGCTCCAGCTCGACCTCGACCCGGCCGCGCCGGCAGTCACCGCCATGGCGGCGGTTGCTCTCCTGATGGCGGTCTGGTGGCTCACCGAGGCGATCCCCCTTTTCGCCACCGCGCTGTTGCCGCTCGTCCTCTTCCCCCTTCTCGGGATCTTGTCGACCAAGGCGACGGCGCCGCTCTACGTGAACAGCACGATTTTCCTCTTCCTCGGCGGCTTCATGATCGCCCTTACCATGGAGAAGTGGAATCTTCACAAGAGGATCGCCCTGGCGATCATACGCGCCATCGGCGGGGGTCCCTCCAGGATCGTTCTCGGCTTCATGATCGCGGCGGCCCTCCTTTCGATGTGGATCTCGAACACCGCCACGGCGGTGATGATGATCCCGATCGGCCTTGCCATCATCGTGCAGATGGAGGATCGCTTCGGCAGGAAGGAGGCGCACCGGTTCGCCGTCGGCCTGATGATCGGTATCGCTTACGCGTGCAGCATCGGGGGGCTTGCCACGCTCGTCGGCACGCCGCCGAACCTCGCGTTCGTGCGGATCTTCGCCATCACCTTCCCCGAAGCCCCCGAGATCGAGTTCGGCAAATGGATGATCATGGCGCTCCCCGTGAGTGCCGTCCTCCTCGTCATCGCATGGGTGCTGATCACGCGGCTCTTTTACAAGGTGCCGGAGAAGATCCGTGTCGATCGCTCCATCGTGGAAGAGGAAAGCGCCGCCCTCGGCCCGCCGCGGTTCGAGGAGAAGTGTGTCGGAATCGTCTTCGCACTCACCGCGCTGCTTTGGGTTTTTCGAAACGACCTCACCCTAGGTGCGCTGATCGTTCCCGGCTGGTCGCGCCTGATCTCCCACGCCGAGTTGATCGACGACGGAACGGTGGTGCTCGCCACGTCGCTCTCTCTCCTTTTCATTCCCACGCGGAGCGCCGGCGCGAAGAGCGCCACCGTGATGGGATCGGGCGTAGTGGCGCGCCTCCCATGGCATATCGTGCTCCTCTTCGGCGGCGGCTTCGCCCTGGCGAAAGGATTCCAGGAAACCGGGCTTTCGGCGCTCATCGGGGGCGGTTTCGAGAGGCTCGCCGCGGTGCCTCCCTTCGCCATGATCGTGCTTGTCTGTTTCGGTCTCACCTTTCTCACCGAGCTGACGTCGAACACCGCCACCACCCAGATGATTCTCCCGATCCTCGCATCGGTCGCGGTGGCGACGAGAATCCATCCCCTCCTCCTGATGATCCCGGTGACCCTTTCCGCTTCGTGCGCTTTCATGATGCCGGTGGCGACCCCGCCGAACGCGATCGTCTTCGGCAGCGGCAGGATTCGGATCGCCGAGATGGCGCGTGTCGGCCTCGTGCTCAACCTGGTGGGCGTCGTGGTGGTCGCCGCGCTCTTCTACTTCCTGGGGACGGCGCTCTTCGGCATCGACCCGGCGTCGGTGCCCGCCTGGGCGCGCGGAGGGTGATTTTTCGCTCCACAAATCGGCCGACCTGTGCTAGCATCTATATAAGCTTCGGCTTGCAGGCTCCCCTGCTCCCCCCCTGCGCCACAGGAACCCGAAAAGCGAAACGACCCCGGCAGCGCCGGCCGCCGCGGCCTGCATGTCACCAGCCCGATTGGAGGAACCATGGGTGCCACGTTTCCCCTTCGTCCCCTGACGTCACTGCTCCTTATTCTCTGCTTCGCGCTGCCCGCGGCGGCCGGCGGGATCACCCCCGAGCCGGTCGTCGTGGATGGTCTTACCTATGCGACGTGGAGCGATTATTTCCAGTCGGATCACTTCCAAAGTCTAGGTCGCCGGTGCGGAACCCAGGTTACGCGTGCCGCCGAAAAGCTGGCGGGTCCGGGCGACTGCACGGCCAGTTCGACCAACCCGACGGCGGCCTACGATCCCGGCAACACCTATCCACTACAGGTGGTGGTTCACATCCTGCTGAACGACTCGGGCAGTCAGGGCGACATCTCCGACGCGATGGTGCAAAGCCAGATCGACATACTGAACGAGGATTTCCGCGCCCTCGCCGGCACGCCCGGCGCGCCCGGCAACGACATCGCATTCCAGTTCGCCCTCGCCACCACCGATCCGAGCGGCAACCCGACGAACGGCATCACCCGCTCATACAACACCAACTGGTTCAATGACAACGGCACATACTACAACTCACTCGCGTGGGACCCCAACTCGTACATCAACGTGTATACCAACACTGCCGGCGGTTACCTCGGCTATGTGCCGTGGATTCCGCAGCAAGGTTCGGTCGGTTCGAACGCCGATCGCGTGGTGATCCATTACCAGTCGTTCGGACGGAACTCTCCCGGCGCTCCATACGACCAAGGACGCACGCTCACCCATGAGCTGGGCCATTACTTCGGCCTGCTCCATACGTTCGACGGCGGCTGCGGCACCGTGTCGGGGTGCTACACCACCGGCGACCTGATCTGCGACACCAACCGCGAACAGACCGCCACTTTCGGCTGCTCGGATGGAAACACGTGCAGCAGTCCCGATCCGATTCATAACTATATGGACTACACCGACGATACGTGTATGAATAACTTTACTGTAGAACAGAACCGGCGGATGCGTTGCAGCATCGAGAACTACCGCTCGGGATTGCTCACACTGGCGACCAGCGTGGCGAACGCGATGCCGGTGAGCGGTCGGCCGCTCCTTCGCGCGGCGCGGCCGAACCCGTTCAATCCGACCACAGAACTGAGCTTCGAGCTTCCCTCGGCGGGCCGGGTGCGGCTATCGGTGGTGGACGTTACGGGACGGCTCGTGCGTACCCTGGTGAACGGCCCGATGTCGGCCGGCCTTCACACCGCCACATGGGATGGCGTCAACGAGGCGGGCGAGTCGGTGGCGAGCGGCGTCTACCTCTACAACCTGACGAGCGAAAACGGTTCCGAAACGAAGCGGATGGTATTGATGCGGTAAGGCTCTCTCGAGCGAGCGGCCGGAGTCCCCCTTTACCGGCCGGCGCAAAGGCTCCTTCACCATCCGAGACGTTTCGCCCTCGAGCCCCGCGGTTCCCCTGCCCGCGGGGCTTTTTCATCATTTCACCGTGTAGCTCAGCGTCTGCGTAACGCCGTCGAAGGGCGCGCCGTCCACTTCGGCGTACGCGCCGGACGGCAGGTAGTTGAGCGGTTTCCCCTTCATGCCGGGGAGACGGACATCCCGTCCCCGGGAGAAGGTGATCCGGTCCGCATCGAGCCGGCCGAAGAAGAAGTCGACTTTCTCCGGATGTCTGTCCGCTTCCGAAATATCGACCGCCGTGCGCCTGTCGCCGCTCCAGAACCAGGCCCAGCAATGATAGCCGCCTGCGCGACCGGACTCGCCCTCCGGCCGGGTCGGATAGCCCATTTCGAAAAGCGCCGGAACGCCCCGCGCGCGGGAAAGGCTCATGAAGAGGGAGTGGAAGTCGGTGCAATTCCCCTTTCCGATATCGCACGCCCTCTCGGTATCGCCCCGGCCCCACCCGGGTGTCGACTTGTCGTAGTCCATCACGTCGAGAACATAATCGTACCGGTCGCGGTTCGAATGGCCGATCGAATCGGCGATGGCGCGTACCCGCCGACTGAGCGAAACGAGCGACTCTTCGCGAAGAAGAAGCGCGCGCCTCCGGTCATCGAGCGGATCGACGATCGACCCGTCGATCGACTTTCTCGTGACGTTCGCTTCGAGGGCGATATCGATATGCGAAGGGCAGGGCGCCACGCTCACCCTGGCTACACGGTTCCCGAAATCGGGATCGGCTACGAAGTCCCACGGCCACGTCGTGCGGACATCGATTCGCTCCACTATCTGCTCGGGCAGTTCCTGCGGCAGGGCGATCCAAACGACCGCTTCCTTCGCGCCGGCCGGCACGCCGTCGAGGGCGATCGTCCATTGGAGATCGAAACGGCGCTCATTCTCCCCGGACGCGGCAAGTGCCGGCACGAGAAGCGCCGAAAGCAGAACTCGCTTCAACAGAATCACGTTCGTTTCCTTTCTCATTTCGATCTAGAAGTAAAATGTTCCGTGCGTGTCGAACCGGTTGTCCGTGCCCTTTCCCTTGCCGGCGTATTCGGTCTTCCAGTTGAGGTATTCCACGCCGAGCCGGAACATCGGCCACGGTCGAAAGCGCACCACGCCGAAGAGGGCGCGGTTTCTCGTTCGGGGGGGATCGCCGCCGGTCGCTTCTCGGGGTTCTTCGGCGGTGTCCTCTGCGAGGTCGCCGTCGTCGGGATCATCCAACGTGGCCCCGATAAAAAGACTCCACTTCTTCGCCGGCTTTACGGCGAGCTGCGCCCACCCTCCGATCGAGGAGATTCCACGACCCGTCACCATGTTGATTCCTTGGCCGATGCCCCCTCGCACGTCGGAGAGATTCTTCCCGGTCCAGGCTTCTCCTTCGAAGGAGAAGCGGTTCGACAGGCGGAAGAAAAGATCCCCGCCGGCGCTCCACGATTCGAAGTCGGTCTTCCCCCCGACTTGTGTCGCCGTTTCGAGATTCGCCCGGTGACCCCAGATGCCCGCGCGGATCTCCGGGCCGCCGCCCTCCCGGTGCTTCGAGGCGATCCCGATCCGTCCCTCGATCCCGGGGCGTGCGCCGTCGATGCCGTCGAGGGTTCCATTTCCATCGAGGTCGGCTCCATCTACCGCGCCGACCTGGGTCACCGCAACGGCGACGCGGAGTCCCTTCGCGCCGGAAGAGGGCGCCCACGTGACTCGCGCCTGCGGGCGCCGGTCGCCGAGATTCCCGGCGTTCCACATCATGCCGTCGTTGTTCGCCGCCGGAAAGAGCGGGGCGATGACATCCCACGTCTGGCCGGCGAGAAAGCAAAAGTCGCCCGCGGCGATCTCGAAGTAGCCGTGGCGCAGGCGGAGCATCTCTCGAGACTCCTTACCGCCGTTCTGGAAGTCGACTTCCACCGTGGCCCTGGCGACGGCGCCGTCGCCGATATCGTACGGCGTGATCCGAAGACCGAGCCGGGTCAGGCGGGGGTGCAACGTGGCGCGCGGATCACCTCCGCCCTCACCGCCTTTCCCCTCGTTCAGTACCCAGAAAGCGTACTGCTGCTGCTGCATCGGCGAGTCGTCGTAGATCGCATCGAACCGGACGAAGCCGTACGGCTCGATATCGGCCCGCCCGGCCGAGGCGACACCGGTGAATGCGAGAATCACCGCGGTGAGGGGCGCGAGCAATGGAAGGTTCGGGCGATTCCCGCCCGCGTTTCTTCGTAAGGAAAACATCGGATCCTCCTGCCGGACGCCTCTCGAGGCGCCCGATCGGGAGGACGATCAGGGGACGCGCCGGGAGGACGATCCGGTCGATGTGGGCCCGAAAACTCCGGGCCGATGAACCGTTCAGCGACGGTGCAACATGTGGACCTTCCTCCCTGCGGATTCGGTAGGATCGCGGCGCGAACCGGGTCGTTCCCGGCGGTCGCGAAAAGTGCATTTTACAGGATACTTCGCCCGGGCGCAACGATCGGTGCGGTTCGCAGCACCGGGCCGCCGGCGCTGCGAACGATGATCACGGGCCGGTGCCCTCTCAGCGCGGTTCGATGAACACGGCCGTGGTTCGTGCCGGCACGCAGAACTCGCCCTTGCCGGTGTCGAAGCGCGCCCCCGAGAGCCGCTCGTCCACCGACGTTACTTGCACCGGGTGGAGCTCGAACGCGCCGCCCGTGAATGTGCCGTCGGCGAAACACCGCTCGTTGTCGGATGAATTGAACAGCACGACGATCCGCCGGTAGTTCGGATCGAGCGCTTCCGGACCTTCGCCGCCGTCGAGACTCATTACGATCAATCCGCTTTGCTGATCGGGTCCGGTGTTATGAAAGCGGAGACACATTTGCACATCTTCGAGAGAGTGAAGGCGGAAGAGATGCGAACTCTTACGGATCTGAAGCATCTCTTGGAAATACGTCACCGTCTTTTCGATGAGCGCTTTCGACGGTTTCGCACTTCCGTCGGCGAGGATCGGCCGGATCAGGTCCCACCGGTCGCGGTTCTTCTCCGCTGGAGGCAGTCCGACGCCGAAGTTGTTCGTTTCGTAGCTGAAATCGAGACGGTTGAACCAGTCGCCCGAGTTGTAGCTGTCGGCGTCCATCGACTTCGAGCGGAGCATCTCGACGCCGGCGTGGAAGAAGGGGATCCCCTGGCCGAGGGTGGTCACGGCGATCGCCGTCTGTTGCATGCGCGCCCTCTCTTCGGCGGGGAGGCCGCGCGGCGCCGCCCACGCGATCTTGTCGTAGAACGTTTCGTTGTCGTGGGCCGAAACGTAGCTGATCGTCTCGGAGGGCCTCGATGCGTAGCCGACACCGCTGTAATCCCGGCCGGCGACCTCATTGCCGGTGTGGTCGACCAAGCGGTAGCCGGCGAGATTTCCGGCGAGGCCGAAGCGGACGCGGTCGGCGAGATCCGCCTGTTTCCCGCCCCACTCCTGCGCTCCTCCGGTGGCGAATCCCCGTTCCCGCCGGTCGCTGAACGGGCTTCCACCCCGCACCGCATCGCGCATCCGATCGTTGAACGTGCCCACACCGGCGCCGGCCATATTCCATTGCGTGGCGTTCATTCCCCTTGCGCCGCCGGCTACCTCGCCGAAGTCCCACCCTTCGCCGTAGAGGTAGATCGCGCCGCCGTCGACACCGTCGTCTTCGAGGGTGAGCGCATGAAGGGCGTCGCGCGCTTTTTCGATATTCCGTTTCATGTGATGGCCCATCAGGTCGAAGCGGAAGCCGTCGATGTGATAGTCCCTCGCCCAGTGAACGAGGTCATCCACCATGAGGCGCTCCATCATGGCGTGCTCGGTGGCTGTGTTGGGGCAGCACGTGCTCGTTTCGGTGCGGCCCTTCCCGTTGAGACGGTGGTAATAGCCCGGCACGATTCGGTCGAGCACGGAGCGAGCACTCTGGCCGTCGGCGTTCGTGTGGTTGTACACCACGTCCATCACGGTGCGCAGCCCCATGCGTGAAAGGGCGAGCACCATCTCGCGGAATTCGAGAATCCGGGCGGTGCCGTCGGGATCGGTGGAATAGCTCCCCTCCGGAACGCCGTAATGGAAAGGATCGTACCCCCAGTTGTAGCCGTCGCCGCCGCTCGCCGCAGTGACCCGCTTCTGCTGTTCATCGGAATCGGGCGCGAAAGGGGCGAGGTCGCCCGGGTCGCTCCACTTCGAGTGGTCCTCCTCGACGGTGGCGATGTCGAACGTGGGGAGAAGATGCACGTGGGTCAGTCCGGCGCCGGCGAGGGAACGGAGGTGGCGCGTGCCGTTCGACTCCACGGTGAAAGCCTTGAACGTGCCCCGAAACTCCTCCGGTACGGAAACGTCGGAGGCGCTGAAATCGCGCACATGGAGTTCATAGAGAACGATATCTTCCGGTGCGGCGAGCGCCGGCTTCGAGGAATCCCCCCATCCTTCCGGAATGAGTGCGGGGTCGGCCAGGTTCACCAGGAGGCTTCGCACGCTGTTCGTCGTGAGCCCCCTCGAATAGGGATCGGTAACGCGGTTCACCATGACCCTCCCCTCGGCGGGCACGAACACGGTCACCTCGTACAGGTACTGCATCCCCTTGGACGCGGGAACGTTTTCCGCCGACCAGACGCCTCGCCCCTTTTTCATCTCGACGACGGCCAGTTCCTTCATGGAAGAGGAGTTGTCGAAGAGAAGAAGGCGGACCTTCTTCGCCGTCGGCGCCCACAGATGGAAGGAGGGAATCCCGGCGTTCCATGCCACGCCGAGAGGACCTTCATAGGTATAAAGGTCGTCGAGGACGCCCGGAATCTGGACTCCCGTGGCGTCGACGAGGTTTCCATCGCCGTCGACCGCGGAAACGGCGATCTGCCCGGTGAGAAGCGACCCGGCCCGATCCACTACTTTCGGTGGAACACGAAACGCTTTTCCCCGGATGTGGGGAAATCGTTCGCGCACCTCGGGAGGAATCCCCGCTTCGTCGGGCGTGAGGTCGAACCAAACGCCGCCGGTGACCCCTTCATCGCTCAGTCCGAGCCCGCCATCCGGGGCGAAGTGGAGCCGGTAGCGATATCCTTCTTGTCGCGGAGCTTTCCAGGCGATCAGGTTCCGCGTGAGCCAGTGGCCTTCCATCTCCTTCAGATTGCCGAGGGCCAAAGAGGCGACGTCGGGGGGCGCGGTGAAAATCTCGGCGCTTCCCGAAACGAGCCAGATCTCGCGGCCGCGCTCCGCCGGCCGGAGAAACATGTCGGGGCCGGGATCCTTCGTGTCCCCCTTGTGCACGATGAAACCGATCTCCTTCGCCTCCTCTGTCGCGTGGACATCCCACCACGCGCCGTATGGATCCTCGCCGGTGACGGGGAGAGGGCTCGACCATTCGACCTTCTCATCGGTGTCCCCCCAAACGTGGAGCCCCCATCCGTCGAAATCACCTTTAGGTCGAAAATAATGAATGCGCACCATGCCATCCTCGATGGGGGGCGCTTCCTTCAGGCCGGAACGATCCTGCTTCTTCACGGCACTCCCTCCCACGGTGCGGACGGCGTTCTGTCCGCCGTAACCGTCATCCACGAAATCCTCCGCATCGGGATCGATCGGTTCCCCTCCGTGATCGATCTCCATATCCTTCGGCCATTGTCCGTTCACGAAATACTTGTACGTATACTCCCCCGGGTAGAGGGGGATCGTCACCGACCAAGTACCGTCATCGCCCTTCGTCATCGTCGCCTCGCCCCAGCTGTTGAAGCTGCCCCGAACGGAGACGCTCTTCACTTCTTCTCCGGCCGAGGGCGCATAGGAAAATGTAACGTCCGTCGCGCGCGCCGTGCGGGGAACGGCGGTGAACAAAAGGGCGGGGAGAAGGAGGGAGGGGAGAAGGAGGGAGGGGAAGATGGGGATTCGACGGATTCTCATCGGCGACGGTCCTTTCCACCAGAGTGCTGAACAGGAGCGAGATGTTCCCGGAAAGGATAACAGATGGTGAAGCGGAACGCATGACCTCATGGCGACCGGGAGATTCGGATGCGTGTCCGGCCTCCTTCGCGACGCCGCCTGTCAGATTCCGCCGGCCGACACTTCCGCCTGTTGGCGCGGCGTCGATACCGAGGGTGCGAAGAATGCCGCTTCTGAAGGAGCCGTCTGAAAGCGAACCCCGCCCGCCGCCGTGGGCGCCGTGCCGTGCGCCGCGGCGATCGTTTCGCCCGAGAGCCGGTCGGGGGGCGAACCGGCGCCGTGTCTCCCCGTGAAGAAGCCCGCCGCGAAGAGAAGGGCGACAAGAGAAAAGGCGCCGGCGAGACGGAGCGGTCGGAAGAGCGCGCGCCACGACCCGGACCGCGCATTTCGGGCCTGCGCTTCGAGAAGGGCGACAAGCACATTCGCCGGCGCATCGTTTTGGGGGCGTCGATGATACGCATCGAGCGACGCTTCCAGGGCGGTCACCGTTTCGCGGCATGAAGAACACTCTTCCATGTGTCGTTCCACCGGCGACCTCTCGCTTTCGTCCAGCTCGTGAAGTGCGAAGCCGACGAGAAGATCGTCGCCGGGATGGGTATTCCGTTCATCGCTCATTCTTTTCTTCCTCTCTTCCCCGTCCGACGGGGAGAACCGCACCGGTCGATGCAAGGCTGCGACGGATCTGCATCAGTGTGTGGTGGACTCTCGAACGGAGCGTCCCTTCTGGTTCGCCGCTGATCGATGCGATCTCCTTGTAACTCCGATCTTCACGGATGTGCAGATGAAACGCCACGGCGTAACTCCGCGGAAGATCGTCGAGCACCGACTCGACTCTCGACAGAAGCTGTCGTCGCATCGCTTCGTCGAGAGGGTCCGCAGCGGCGACGGGAGCGATCGTATCCTTCGCCTTCGCCTCCAGGGCGGCATGGCGCATTCCGCTCCGCCGCCTGTCCCGGGCGATCCGCGTGGCGATGGTGAAGAGCCAGGCGCGGAGCCTTCCCCTTCCCCGGTACGTCCCGCGTCCCTGGAAGACGCGCAGGAAGGTTTCGTGGAGAACATCCTCCCCTTCCGCCCTCTCCCCGGTGATCCGTGCGGCGTACTCGAGAAGCGCCGGCGCGTGCCGCCGATAGAGTGTGGCGAGCGCACCCGGATCGCCCTTCCGAGCGAGGGCGGCCAACCGGTCGTCATCGGCGCCGCTCTCGTTTTTCACCGCAGCTCCTTGTCGATCAGTTGCCCCGGTTCCGGGTTCTTCGGGTCCGCCGCCCCCCACGCCTTCGCGTACGCCTTCGCACGGTCGCCGTCCCCTTCGAAGCGGAGCATCCGAATTGCCTCCCTGTACGCGTCGCGCATCCCGTCTTCATCGCCGATCCGGCCGAATTCGTTCGCCGCCATCCATAGGACGGCCGGGTAATTCGACATGAGCCTTCGCACGGCGGAGCGGGCGCCCCAGGGAAAGGAGAAATCGGTTGCGCTCTCCATGCGGAACCGGTTGTGGTAGAGTCGCATCGTGCGCGCCGCGTCGATACCGATCTCCTCTTCTCCTTCCGCCGGCCTGTCGCCGGGAATCACCCTCCAGAGAATGCCCTCCAGTTCCCGGTTCGATGAAGCGTATTCGAGAGGCTCCGGCGCGACGGTCACGGCGAAGTAGACGGGCTTTTTCCACGCCCCCTCGACGGCGCGGTCGACGACCTTCTTCATGAGGAATATACCGAACGTCCGCTCCTTCGTGCCGGAGTTCCACTCCTTCTTCCACCGGCGGATCTCCTTCTCGGTGACCGGGCCGTCGCCGTCGAAGCGACGAACGAGGGCTTCCACCGCATACGACGGATAATTCAGAAGAGAGAGGTTGACGATGCTGACGTCCTCGCGGATCCCGAAGCGCGCGCGGATCGCCTCGGGGGGGTAGGTATCATTGTCGCCGTTGGTGAAGATGATCGCGCCGGGCCGGGCGCTCTGGAGCATGTTGTAGCCGAAGTCGAGGAGCGGCGCCGGAATGCCTCCCTTGTCGATGAGAGCGCCGAGGTGCCGCTCGGCGTCCGCGATTCGGCCCTGGGGAAGGGTGATCGACCAGAGGGTGAAGTGGGGGTACGGCCAATCGGGCGCGAGCCGGACCGCCCGGAGGGCGAGCTTCTCCGCCTTGCGGAAAGAGGCGAACCGTTCCTCATCGCCCGCGTTGTAGGAAAACCGGTCCGCCATGGCGGCGAGCGCCTCGGGGCAGTCCGGATCGATTTCGTATGCTTTCTCGATCAGCTTCGCCCTCTCCTCGAGGGAGGCGCTCCCTTCGTAGCGCATCGCCCGCGCCTTCTGGACGTACGCCACCGCCGACGCGGGGTGTTTCGCGATATAGCCGTCCCACAGCCGGATCAGTTTTCCGTACTCCTCGCCGGTGAGAATCCTGTCGCGCAGCGATTTCACCTCCGGCGGCATGCCGGGGAGCATCGATGGCGTGCCGGCGCGAACGCGGGGAGGGAGGGCGGCGGCCATGAGAAGGGCCGCCAACACGGCGATCGGGAACCTCGTAATCGGTTTCATCGGTTTCCTTTCTTTCGTTATGGTTGCTCTCACACCGTCACCCGAATAACGTTCGATCGGGGTGATTCGTTGAGTGAATCGCATCGTCCTCCCCTTGACGCCGGCGGGTTGCTGGTCGATGATGGATCTCTGATCCACGCGTCTTTCCATGGAGGAATTCGAATGAAATGCCATGAAGTCGATTACGAAATCTTCGGCGATGATATGCAAGTGGTGGAGGTGGAACTCGACCCGAACGAAACGGTGGTCGCCGAGGCGGGCGCCATGAACTGGATGGACGACGGTGTCGGTTTCGAGGCGCGCATGGGCGACGGCTCGAAGGATGATGGCTTCGTCGGAAAGCTGCTCAGTGCCGGCAAGCGGGTGATCACCGGCGAGTCGATCTTCATGACCCATTTCACGAATAACGGGTCCGGGAAGAAACGCGTCGCCTTCGCTGCGCCCTACCCGGGAAAGATCGTGCCCCTCGACATGAGCGCCATCGGCGGAGAGCTGATCTGCCAGAAGGATGCCTTCCTCTGCGCGGCGTTCGGATCGGAACTCGACATCGCGTTCACCCGGCGGCTCGGCACCGGCTTTTTCGGCGGCGAGGGATTCATCCTGCAGCGGATCCGCGGCGACGGCATGGCGTTCGTCCACGCCGGCGGCACGGTGCTCGAGCGACGGCTGAAAGGCGAAGTGCTGAAGGTGGATACAGGGTGTATCGTCGGCTTCACGTCGGGCATCGACTACAACATCGAGAGGGCCGGAAGCCTGAAGTCGATGTTCTTCGGTGGTGAAGGACTCTTCCTCGCCACGCTGCGCGGCACGGGAACGGTCTACCTCCAGAGCCTTCCCTTTTCGCGCATGGCCGATCGCATTCTCGCCCACGCGCCGCGCGCGGGGGGACGCCGCAAGGGGGAAGGGTCGGTGCTCGGTCAGCTGGGGAACCTGCTCGACGGCGACTGACGGGAGGATCGGCGATGATGGCGGATCGTGGAAGAGGGCGGCCGTCCGTTCGCCGGGCGGCCGTCTGCCTGGCGGCGTACCTTTTGGGCGCCGGTTGCGGCGGCAATTCCCCGACCGGCCCGGGGGAGAGCGATCTCGACATCTTCATCAATGAATTTCTCGCCTCCAACGCCACCGGCATGATCGATCCCGATTTCGGCGAGCAGGGCGATTGGATCGAGCTGTACAACGGCGGCGCGGCGGAGGTCGATCTCACCGGTTTTCACATGACCGACGACCTGTCGAACCGGCGCGTATGGGAGTTTCCACCGGGCGCGACCATCGAAGCGGACGGCTTTCTGATCGTCTGGGCGGATGGGAAGAACCTCGTCGCCGAGGCGATCCACACCGGTTTCAAGCTCTCTTCAGCGGGCGAGGCGATCGGGTTGTACGACGGGAATCTCGCCCGCGTCGACGAAGTCTCTTTCGGTGTCCAGTCGACCGACGTTTCGACGGGGCGAAGCGCCGACGGGGGAAGCGCATTCATCGCTTTCGACCGTCCGACGCCGGGAACGTCGAACCTCCTTGCACCGCCCGAAGGCCCGGGCGGCGTGCGGATCAACGAATTCCTCGCGTCGAACGACAGCGCGAATACCGATCCCGACTTCGGTCGCCACGGCGACTGGATCGAGCTTTACAACACCGGTGACTCCGCCGTCGCTCTTGGCGGGTGGACGATCACCGATGATCTCGGCGATCCGGCCCGCTGGACGATTCCCGGCGGAATCTCGATCGCCCCTTCCGGTTTCCTGGTAGTGTGGGCCGACGGGCGCGATACCGTCGCCGCCGCGCTTCACGCGTCCTTCCGGCTCAGCCGCTCGGGCGAGGAGATCGGTCTCTTCACGCCCTCTTCCGCCATGGTCGACACGGTGGTATTCGGCGGGCAGGCGGCCGATATCTCCGCGGCGAGAGTGCCGGACGGAACCGGCGCATGGCGGAGCCTCGATCCCCCCACGCCGGGCGAAACGAACGGTGCGGCGAAGGGGGCACGAACCGCCACGCGCTCCGCCGTTGTCATCGGCGGGAGGGTGAGGTAGAATTCCCGGCGCGGCGACGGTGTGCCGCGGGAGAATTCGAGCGATGCGATTCCGAAGCATAATACCGATTCTGATCTCCTGGGCGGCGCTCTTCGCCGGTTGCAACGGCGACAAGACGACCGAGCCTTCCGGCGACGGCGGTGAGGGCGTTTCGTGCGCGGGCGACAGCTCCGCCGTGATCGACACGACGGCGATCGCCGATTTCTCCCTTACCGATGTGAACGCCGGCTCGTCGACCTTCGGGAAGGAGGTTTCGCCCCGCCAATATCTGCAGAAATACTCGGCGTGGTACTTCGGCAACTCGACGTGAGGTTACTGCCGTAGCCAGTTCGGCTACCTCGACCAGATGCAAAAGGAACTCGATGCGGCGAAAACCGGTGTGGAGATCCGTATTCTCGGTGTGAACCACATTGGTGAGGAGAGCACCAACGACCTAATGACCGACGGGCGCACCATCCCCTGGCTCCAAGATACGGCGGCCGATTCGGTGTGGGATCTGTGGAATATCATTTACAGGGATGTTGTGATTCTCGACGAGGGAAATATCCCCGTGGCGGTCTACAACCTGACCCTCCACGATCTCGGCAAGCCGAATAACTACGACTGCCTGAAATCGATCCTCACCGACCTCGCCAATCCCTGACGACCCGACGGCGGCCCTATTCCTCGATCCCCACGAGACTGAGAATGAACGCGTATTGGAATGCGTAGTCCCGGTACCGCTCGAAGCGGCCGTAGAGACCGCCGTGACCCGTTTCCATATCCACCTTCAGGAGAAGGGGATTCGTGTCGGTCTTCATCGACCTGAGGCGGGCGACCC
>JAJRWB010000056.1 GCA_024276995.1 Candidatus Eiseniibacteriota bacterium
AATATAGCACGTTCGATCCGAATCGTCAACTATTTATGCGAGACTCTCTAGAAGGCAACGCTGTCGATTCCATGCCCGTCGCGGCCGGTGACGACGACACGCACCTCGTCCGGAATGCAGACGAGCGCCTGACCGGCGCGGTGGATACCGCCCGCTTTCACGCACGTCCGGTGCGCGCAGGTCGCCTCGGTGATTCGTGCCACGCCGGCGCGAAGCGACACGAGAAGCGATCCCGTGCCGGTGCGCACCTCGTGGTCGACCACCGTGTCCTTTATGCCGAAGCGGGCGACGAGGGCGTTGCGATGGTAGATTTCCACATGGTCCGCCCCGCCGGCGGGTGAGCACGATTCGAACAGGACGAGCAGCGGATCTTCCATTCTCCTCGGAAGGCGGAAGCGACCCGCCACGTCGCGTAGTCGGCGTGAGAGAGGGTCTCGCGACGCCCGAAAGTCGATGAGCTTCCCGTCACGCACGAGAACGATATCGCCCTCCTGCGTGCCCGGCAGGATCGCCTCGCGGAACGTAAACCTTCGTGCGAACGCGCTCCCTTCACCGAGCGCTTTCTGGAGCGATTCGATCGCTTCTTCCGGGTCGTCGGTCGTCATGGCGAGCGACAGGCTCCGGCGCGGATCGCCCTCAGCGAGGAGCGGGAGCGGTCCGGCGGCGCAGGCCACGATCCCTCCTCCCGCGGTGATCCCGAGGGTCGTGAAGAAATGTCTTCGATTCATGATGTAACCTTTCCTGCGGCTCGACCCGCGGTGATCAATAGCGGTAACGGACGCCGAGACTGAGAAGAAGGGAAAAGAGTTCCCTTTTTCCGCTGAACCAGTTCTCCGTCCGGGTGTGCCTGTGATAGATATCGACCAGGGCGTTGACCTGGACCCGCTCGTCCTCGAGGAAGGTCGCCGCGCGGTCATGCCCGCCGCCGTCGATGGTGAGCTTGAATTCCAGCGAGTTCGAGTATCCCCTGTCGAGCTTGCTGTCGACGGTCATGAACTCTTCCGGCGCCACGTACGAATCCCTGAAGAAGAACGCCTTGGCCTGAACATAATTCCGAACGCCCACGCTGATCGTCTTCGTTTCGCCGACATGTCTCGCCACGGTGACCGAGTTCGTGAACGAGCGGACGTCCCAGTCATCCCAATAGTAGCGCATGCCGGTGAGGAGTGCGGACGATTCGTTCAGCTTGTAGTGAAAATCGAGGCCCACCGCCTTTCGCACGCGCCGGTCGGGATGAACCGGTTCGTACCGGTCGGGATCGGCGTTTTCGATGAAGACGATTTCATAAGGATCGGAGAGGAGCCCTGTGGCGACATCGTATGTGAAGATCGCTTGGGAAATCAGGTTCACGAGCCAGATCTGCGTGTAGTTGAAGCTGTAGATCGATTCGTTCTTCGGTGCGCTCCAGTCGACGGTTTTCGGCGAATTGACGTCCCAGCTTCTCACGTAACCGACCTGGAAGGAGCTGTTCTTCTTGAGGAAGGAATGAGCGTATGTTCCGGCGACCGTTTCGGATCGGTAGTCCGATTCCTTGCTGTAGAGTCCGTTCGCCGAAAGGACGCCACCCCCGATCGCCTGCGAAAACCCGATACCCACCTCGTGTCTCACGTCGTCCGGGGCGTACCCTTCACCCCGTCTCGAGGCGGACGTGACGCCGTCGACGGTCCCGTCATCGCCTCCTCCGTTCGATGCGGCCGTCGTGTCGGAATGGATCGAGCTGCGGATCGACGCGGCGGTGACGAGATCGACGAGGTAGCGTGCATTGACGCTCGACGAGGGGGAGATCTTTCGAGAGACCGACAGCGACGGATAGATGACCTGCACGTCGAAATTGTCGAAGTAGGTATTGAGATTCAGCTGCAATTCACTTTCGGGAATCTCCTGGGCGAAGGCGAGAAGGGGAACCGCCAGGAGACCCGCGACGTGAAGAAGGAACGTTCTTTCAGCCACAGCCGCATCCGCCGCTCTGCGCGGGCGTCCCACCCACCGAGCCTTCCCGGTAGTCGAGATAGTGTTCCTTGATACCGGCGTCGATCGGGTTCTCCTCGAACTGCATGATCGGATCGGCGAGATCGCCCTTCTCCCATGGCTCCACCGAGGCGCAGCCGGTAAGAAGAACGGGTATACACAGAACCACCAGGTGAAACGCGCATTTCACCGTCACCGGCGATTTCCTCCTGCCCGGGGGGGCTGCGAAAGGGGGGAAGGAAGAGTTCCCGGGAATCTTCCCTTCAGCTTTCGATGAAACGCCTTCACGGGGACTTTGTCAAGTGCGCGGAGCGGACGCAGGGAACACGATCTTGTCCGTCCGTCGCCGCCTTCCGCTCTCATCCGTGGTGGGGTCGGGCCTGGAGGCGAAGAACCCCCCTTCTGTTATACTGGCGCAACGGGAGGTCGGTTCGACGAAGAGGAAGACGAGCGACCCGGCGACGGGAATCGGTCGGCGGCCGGGCTGCGGGAAGGAGGAGAATATGATCGGTCGAATCGTAACGGTGGCCGGCGTGTTATTCCTGTCGATCGTGACGGTCCACGCCGGCGATGGTCGCGACGGGGAGGGGGGTGACCTGCTTGAGGGCACATTCGATTTCAGCAGACCGCGGATCAGTGAGAAACGTTACTACGAGGTCCGGTCGGAGGCGACGTTCTTTTCCGCCTCGGGGGGGCGCACCCGGGGAGACGCCTGCCGGATGCTTCTCGTCGCCGAGCCGCCGCGGTGGGGGGTCGAAGCGGACGCGATCTACCGATGCTTCCTCTTCACAATGACCGATTCAATCGGGATGGAATTCCACGTTCCTCGCCTGGAAGGTTACACACATCCTTTTCTTCTCAATGAATCGAGCGTGGATGACAGAGGCTATCTCTACAGTATCGACCACGGTCTCTTTTCCATCCTCGCCGATGCGCTCGGCCGTCCTCTCACGTCTCGGCAGAAGACCGCCGCGTACGACGCTTTCATCGATTTCCACCGCTTCTGCGACTACTACGCCCGCCCGACGTTCTTGGGGAAGGGGATCCAGGATCTCCATCGCGTGGGGGATTCGGTGATTCATGCTGCGGCCTATCGATTGCTTCCCGAAGCCGAACGACGGGAAACGACGGAACCGACGACCACTTCCCGGAACGGTGAAGTGACGCTCGAGTTTCTCGGGATCTCCCTTCGCGGTGGTGAACAGTGCGCGCTCATGAGAGTGGACTCGGGTGAGTGCTCGCGTTTCTACACGAACAATCGGGGAGAACCGGTGGTCACCGGTAGTTTCCGCTATCGCGCCGATCTCAACGTCGAACTCGTTTCCGGGTGGGTCGCCGGCGCCGCCGTTGTGGAACGAATCCTGGCCGGCGGCCCGGACGACGGTGGGGAACGACCCGGTTTTCTCGAACGAACCTTCAAGGTCCGTTCCCTGTCGAAGGAGCGGTTCGAGGAGATTCTCCGTTCCGGGTGGAAATGATCGGCCGGGAATCCTTCGATCGCCGCCGTTGCCCGTAGGCGGATCAATAACCGGGGACTCCGGGTGACGTCAAGAGTATTGTATCACGAGAAACGGGGTACCGGTTCCCTGTTTGGTGTTTTCGTAGGAAAAGACAGCGAACAGGATTCTTTCCATGCTGGTTCTGTCGGCGAAGACGCCCATGGGGCGCGTCCTTCTCCTGACTTCTTCGAACCTCCTTTCGA
>JAJRWB010000057.1 GCA_024276995.1 Candidatus Eiseniibacteriota bacterium
AAGAACGGTTCGTCCACTTCGAGATCCCTCACGCCCGGGTTGTACCGGGCGAGCCCCTCGCGGTCGATCAGTGCGTTCTCGAACACGAGGAGGACGGGGACGCCGGCGCGGCGACACGATTCGACGAACCGGTCGAGAAGCTCCTCGGTCCGTGCGAGGGCCTCCTCGATGCCGGGCGGCGGCGGCACGATGTATCCCCGCAGATCGACACGCACCGTTTCGATCCGAAGCGCCGGATCGACGAGGTAACCGTAGCGTCGGATCAGCGTGTTGATCCGTCCCGTGAGGAAACGATCGGCGGGAAAACGGGGAAAGAACGTAGCCCGCGGCGACCGGGGCAGGGGAGACCACCGGCGGAGGTAATGTTTCGCCTTCGCCTTCAGCTCGGGACTGTTATCGGTCAGGTCGTTCGTCCCCCACAGGAGGATCACCAGCTCGGGACCGTAGCGCAGCCCTTCCCGATCGAGAAGCTCGATCTCCTCCTCCTGGCCCGCGCCTCCCCGGCCGAGGGGAATCACCTCGAATGAATCGTTATCCTGCGCGGCGGTGTTGAGGAGGCGTTCGAGCACGGCGGGGAACGCCGATCCGCGGGGCACTTGGAGCGCCTCGACGAATGAATCACCGATCACCACGATCCTCCGTCTTCCGGCGCTGTTTTCGTACGTTCTCTCCACGTCGTTGAAGCCGTGGGAGTTGTTCTCGATGCGCAGGGCGAATTCCCGGATTCTCCCCGGCTGGCCGGTATAGATGAACCGGGCGCTCGGCTTTCTCACCAAGGGCTGAATGGCGCGGAATTCGTCGCGACCGACCCGCTTCGCTCCGCCGGTCGCCGCGTCGATCAGCAGAAGCGCTCCGGAAAGGAGAAAGAGCGCGGCGGTGAGAGCGCCCATCAGGAGGATCCTATCGGCCAACCAGGAAGAAAGCGCCTTTTCGCCCTTCCGGGCCGCCTTCGTCCAAGCGAGAAGAAAGAAGGCGGCGCCGAGAAGGAAAAGCGCGAGCATCCGGATCACATCGAGGCCGGACGGTTCGCGGAACCATCGCGCCGCCACGAGTACGGCGGGCACAACGAAGAAAAGGAGCGCCGCGCCGAGACGACCCGATCGAAAGAGGGGCGACAGCGCCCGGGTGGGCCGGACGCCCCAAACCGCGAAGAAGAGCGCCGCGCCGAGAAAGAGGGCGTAGCAGATGAGAAGTGCGGTGTATTCGAGGGACCACCGCCCGAACAGGTCCGCCTCCTCGCTCCGCCGGCCGGCAAGGAAGAAGGCGAACAGAAGCGGCACCGCGCCGATCACCGCGCGAACGGGAAAGTCGAGAGAATCGACACCTTTTTCCGGTTTCATCGCTCAATAGTACAGAGGAACTTCGCGCGATGGGATATAATTCACGCGGCTTTCAGCAGGAGGATTTCCTTGGCCGGTCGGTTCGGTTCATTTGTCGCTCTGCTGGCGCTTTTCGCCCCGCCCGTCGCGGCGGCGGCGGCGGACGCCACGGTGGCGGTTCTCGAAAACGGCATGAAGGTGGGTCTCATGGAGAACCACGGGAGCGAGATGATCGCCTCCACGGCGATCGTCGGGGCGGGCGCCGACTGGGAGACCGCCGCCACCGCCGGGTCGAGCCATATGCTCGAGCACCTGCTCTTCAATGGGACGGCGCGGCGCACCCAGAAGGAGCTGTACGATGATACCGATTTCTACGGCATCTACAGTAACGCCACCACGCGGCGCTCCCACACCGTCTATTTCGTTCTCGTATCGAAAGACCATATCGCCGAAGCCCTCGACATCCAGGAGGACATGCTCTTCCACTCGATTCTACCGGAGGACAAGTTCGAGAAAGAGCGGGGCATCGTCATCGAGGAGATCGGCAAGGACGAACAGAACCCGGCGGTTATCGCCGACAGGCTCTTCCGCGCCGCGGCGTTCCGCGGTTCACCGTACGGCAGGGAGGTGCTCGGCTCACGGGAGACGATCCGCGCACTCTCACGGGAGACGGTGCTCGAGTATTACCACGCCACATATGTACCCGACAACATGACCCTTCTCGTGGCGGGTGATTTCGACACCGATGCGATGCTCGATCTCGTGCGCGAACGATTCGGCGCGAACAACGGCCGGTCGGCTTCGCCCGTCCCGCCGGCGGCGCCCCCGCTTCCTCCTTCTCCCGGCGAGACGATCGTGCATCACGGCGTCGTCGACAAAGGGTATCTCTCCATCGCCCTCACCGCCCCGGCGATCGGATCGGAGGGAAGCCTTCTCTTCCCGGTGATCGCCGACCTTCTCGCCGACCGGTTGAACGAGCGGTTCGTTCTGGCGCGGGACGTCGAGCTCTTCTCCGTGGAATGTTCGTATGAGCGGAGGAAGACTTTCGGCCGCCTCCTCGTGTCGTGCACATTCGATCCTTCCCGTGACGCGAAGAAGATCGTCGCGGAAGTGCTCGAAGAGACGAGGCGATTCGCGGACGAAGGAGTGGACGCCGATCACTTCACGCGCAAGATGGTGTCGAGGAAGACGGGTGACATCTACCTGTCGGAAAAGCTTCATTATTACGGGATGATGATGGCGGAAGAGTACGCGTTGATCGGGCAAGAGGGTCTCGACGAGACGAGGCGGCTTCTCGACGCGATCGACGCCGGCGGCGTTTCCGCCGAGGCGAAAAAGCGGATTCGCACCGACCGTTGGTTCGCGGCGATCCTCCTGCCGGGACCGGCGGACTACGACGACGAGGACTTCGCCGTCCACGTACCCGGAGAGACGAACGGATGGGAAACGGCCGGGCGGACCGGAGAGAGCACGGGCGGTTTCCGCGTGATCCGAAGGGCGCGGCGCCCCGGCGGAGAGGGCGGCGACGCGGGCCACGCGGGAAGCGTCCTCGACACCACTCTTTCGAACGGGTTGCGAATTCTCGTCGATTCGAACGATGATTCGGAGGTGTTCGCCGTTCATCTTCTCCTGAAGAACCGTTCGTGGCAGGAGCCGGAGGGGAAGGCGGGGATCGCCGATTTTCTCCACCGCCTCCTGCCACGCCGCGGCGGCGGGAAGGACGCGGCGGAGCTGCGCGTCGCTCTCGACAGGATCGGCGCCGAACTGAAGGTGAGCGACGCGGCGTATATTCCGTATGACGATTACTACACGACGCCCGATTTCTCGTTCATCCGGTTCACCACGATCGACGAGTTCATCGACCCGGGTCTCGACATCCTCGCCGATCTCGTCATCCGGCCCGATCTGGCGCCCGAGGACGTCGAAACCGTGAGGGAGGAGAAGCTCGCCATCGCCAGGGGGAAGGAAGAGACCCCTTCCGATCTTTCAAGGGCTCTCTTCTATCGGCTCGTCTACGGAGACCATCCCCTCGCCGCCCCTCCCGAAGGGACGCCGACAACGATTCGAGGAATCACGGCGGATGAGATCGCGTCGTTCCACAAGCTTTACATGGCAAGCGACAACATGATCATCTCGGTGGTGACCTCTCTTGACGGCCGGCGGGTCGTCTCCGCCCTGGCGGAGCGCTTCGGCGGCATGGAAAAGATGGGGAAAAGAAAACCGCCCCCCCCACCCATCCCCCTCACCGTGCGGGACAGTCTCGTCGCCGTCGACCACGGCGCGTCGCAGGCATACATCCGCACCGGCTACACGACGATCGTCTCCCCCGAAGAGAGACCCGCCCTCCAGGTGGCGGTGGCCCTCCTTTCAGGAGACCTCGCTTTCGACCTGAGGGAGACGCGTGGTCTCGCCTATTCGATCGGCGCCGGGGTATTCTACCGCAAGGAGCGCGCCACGGTGGTCGCCGCCATGGGCACGGCGCCGGATAACGTCGACGACGCGCTCGGCGCGATCCGTGAACATCTCGACACATACGCAAAACTCGACTCCATCCATGAGCGGGCGGTGGAGCGGACGGTGAATTCCCTCATCGGCCGCGACCTGATGCGGCGCCTCTCGCGACCGAACCAGGCTTTCCGCCTCGGCATGAGCGCGTTCCGCGGCGAGACGGGGAGCGATCCGGTGGAGGCTCTTCGCGCGGTAACGAGGGAAGACGTGCTTCGAGCTGCGCGCAAGTATATCCGCTCCATGCCGGCTCGCACCGTCCTCGTCCGCTGATACCGGCCGAGAATCGACACGGCCCGCGTCTTCCTACCGGTCGCGCCACACATCGAGCGATCGGCCGAGGATCTCCTCGAGCGCCTTCACATCGTCCTCCACGAACCGCCACAAAAGCGCCCGAAGCTCCTCCGGAAAAACCGGTTTCTCCTCGATACGGCGCACGAGCGCCTTCTCGCCCACCCTGCGAATCGGCGCGGGCGCCCCGTCGAGCAGCCGCCGCGCCGTTCTCGATCCGGGGAAGTTCCTGAAGAAACCGGTGCGGGCGGAAACGGTTCTCGGCGAGAGATCGACCCGGTCGAACGGTTCGTCGGCCACCGAAAGGTGCCTCGCCACGGCGCGGAGCGTCCCACGGGGATCGGCGGTGTAGTCGTCGAAAAGAAGGATGGCGATCTGTTCGCGGGGAAAACGCTCGAGGTAGGGACGCAGCTGGAGGGCGTAGCGGGAACGATTGATATACATGGGGTCGCGAAGCACCTGTTCGGCCGGAGGGCGGCGGGTGTAGGCACGGATGAAGTCGTGGGCGTAGTGCGAGACGATCCGATCCACCGGGTGCCTGACGATATAGATCAGCCGGAGGCGGGGATTGTATTCATGGAGCCGTCCCGCCACATCGCCGTGTTCCGGAAGGAAAGTGTACGACGTGGACGCCTCTCCGCGAAGAGCACCGGGCCGATCGTCCCACATCGCGTCGTACTCTTCCGTCGCCGAGCGCCAGTCGCGCCGGGTGCTGAAGAAGTGGGGCTCCTTTTCGCGGCAGAACGACACGGCGGGGTGGGCGGCGATCTGCGCGGCGAGGCTGGTGGTGCCGCATTTCTGGGCACCGATGATCATGAAGTCCGCAGGCATCGTCTCTCCCCCGCCGCCGCTGTCACGGAGTCTCACGCTCTGTCGCGGAGCGCCCGGCCATGGTACCATACGCGATGTACCATCGGACAACGATCGGAATGAACGGCGGGCCGAATGAGAATCGAACCTTTTCGCATGGAACGGTGGCAATCGGTTCACGAGCATCGCGTGGCGTATAACCTCTCCGAAAGCGGGGTCGCGCCGATGACGGTGGGCGACCTTCTCGCCGCCGGTGACGTGGAAGAAGCGGCCCTGTCGCTCGAGGAAATCGCCCTCGGCTACGCCCAGGGAAACGGCGAGGAACTCCTCCGCCGGAGGATTGCCGCCCTCTACCCGGGCGCCGGCGCACAGAACGTGCTGATCACCCACGGCGGCGCGGAGGCGAACTTCCTCACCACCCTCACCCTTCTCGAACCGGGCGACGACGCGGTGATCATGATGCCCAACTACATGCAGATCCCCGGGCTGATCGCTCCGTGGGGCGGCCGGGCGCTTTTCTGGAACCTTGACGAAGAGCGCGGTTGGGACGCGGACGTGGAATCGCTTCACGCCCTCATTACCGAACGGACGAAACTCATTCTCCTCACGAACCCCAACAACCCGACCGGCCGCGCCTTTGACGACGATCTTCTCGACGCGGTGGCGGACGCGGCGCGCCGGTGCGGTGCGTGGGTGATCGCCGACGAGATCTACCGGGGCGCCGAGGTGAGCGGCCCGGAAACCGCCTCGTTCTGGGGGCGGTATGAAAAGACGGTGATCACCTCCGGGTTGTCGAAGGCGTACGGCCTCCCCGGTCTTCGCACCGGCTGGGCCGCCTCTCCCGACAGATCGATGATCGAGAAACTCTGGGCGAACCACGACTATTCCACCATATGCTCGTCACCGCTCACCCAGGCACTCGCCGCCGAAGCGCTTCACCCACGCCGCCGGAACGCGCTCCTCGCCAGGACAAGAAAGATCATCGGCGAGAATCTTCCCGTGATCCGCGCCTGGGCGGACAGCCGGCCCGGCCGCTTCGTCTACCGCGCTCCCGACGCCGGCGCGATCCTCTGGCTTCGCTGCGCCGGCGACATCCCCTCCCTTCGCCTCGCGGAAGAACTTCTCCGGCACGAAGACACGCTCATCCTGCCCGGCGCCCACTTCGGAATCGAAGGGCACATCCGTCTCGGTTTCGGCTCGTCCCGAACGGACCTCGAAGAGGGCCTCGCCCGGGTCGGCGCCGGGATCGACCGCCTCGCTGCATCGTGACCGGCGAAGATCTCTTCTCGCCGGTGAACGAAAAGCGTCTGCGCGAACTCCTGCGAATGAATGCGGTCCGAAACGACACCCTCGAGGATCGTCCTCGAAGGGCGGCCGCGTTTCTCACGCTCTTCGACAGGGAGGAAACGAAACTCCTTCTGATCCGCAAGAAGATCTCCCCCGGTTACCCGTGGAGCGGGCAAGTCGGTATGCCTGGCGGCTTCGTCGAGAAAGCGGATCGCGATGATCTTTCCACCGCCCGCAGGGAGCTGGAGGAAGAACTCGGCATCCCTCCTTCCGATGTGAACTGTCTCGGCGACCTCGGCTTCTTCCCGACCCGGATCACCGTTGTTTCGCTCCACGTATTTGTCGGGGTGTGGAACGGCGAAAAACCCCTGCGCATCGACGCGGGGGAGATCGCCGCCATCGTGGAGATTCCGGTGAACGAGCTTCTTCGCACCCACGAACGGAAAGGTTTCCCCGGGGGCGACCCCATGAAGATCGGTGTGGGGCGTCTTCGCTACCCGGCCGAGGGGACCACCGTCTGGGGCGTCACGGCACGGGTCCTTTTCGCCTTCAGCGAGATGGCGCTCGGCCGATCACGCTGATCGCGCCGAACGCCGCGCCGTAGGCAAGCGCTCCGCCGAGAAGCACGGCACCGTACCCGGCGGTGATGGCGAAAAGTGTGGCGAACACCGATGCGAAAACGGATGTGGCGCCGTTCACCGCCCACACCCACGGCATCATTCCCTCCCTCGCCCCACCGAGAGCGCGCACGCCGGCGGGAAAGGGCATCCCCATCAGCACGGCGGGAGGCGTGAGCACCGCCACGGAAAGAATCACACGCAGCACGAACGGCAGGCCGATGGCCGCATCGAAAAGATGAGGAAGGAGGAAGCGATATCCCACCGCGACGAGACCGGCGGCGATCGCCGGGACGGCGCTCCATCGAACCGGCACTTTATCGGACAGGAAGCTTCCCGCGCCGCTCCCCGCGAGAAGAGAGAAGAGCACCACGGTGAGCGCGTGCACCGGATGGCCGAGAAAGAGAATGAACCTCTGCACCAAGGGAATCTCCACGAGGAGGTAGGCGACGCCGAGGCAGAAGAAGTAGAAGAGGAAGACGCCGTTCCGCCCCCCGGCCGGTATCGTTTCGCCCCGCCGGATCACGAGGGGAAGAAAGAGACACGCCGCCGTGAGGATCCCGACGATCACGAGAAGGGCGACGAGGACGAACACGGCGCGCACATTATTTTGCATCACGCCCTGCTCCAGCTCGCCGCCGAAAAGCGACCGGAGCGCGTCGGCCGGACGAAGCATATAGAAGAAGAACGGCCTGTCGTCGGTGGGAGGAGAGATATCGACCGGGTACGAGTGAATGAACTCATCGTGGTCCGGACCGAGAAGCTCTTCGAAATCGGGATGGTTCGTGCCGGGCGCGCCGCCGGGGGCGTACACCACGCCGAACTCGAGTTCCCGCGCGATCCGCCGCACATGCTCCACTTCGCCCGGCAGCCAAGGGGTGCGCTTCACAAGCAGCGTTCCCACACCGTCGCGGAACTCCTGCAGCTTGTACGCCCAGTCCCACGTCGACCGCTTGAACACCATGATGTGGGGGCCGACGTCCTCCACGCCGATGTTTCGGAGCGCCTTCGCCGCCACCGCCGTGAGTCGCAGCGTCTCGATCGGCCGTCCCTTGAAGAACCAGCGGGACATGGTGAGAATCCCGTCTTCGTTCAGGTGGTCGAGAAACTCCGTGAAAGCTTCGTCTGTATACAGATTGCTTTCCGAAAGAACATACGCGCCCGCCGAGGAAGCGGCCCACGTGTCGATGAGCGACGCCTGAATTATATCGAACTTCTCGGGCGACCGGCGGACGTAACTTCGTCCCTCGTCATGGACGATCGTCACATCGGGCCTAGAATAGAGCCCCCCCGTGTAATCGCCGAACACGTCGTTCACCGTGTGAATGATCGCCGGGTTGATCTCCACGGCGGTCACGTCCCTGCTGCTCATCGACAGCGCGGTGAGCACGTCCCTCCCCCCGCCCGGTCCGATGATCAACACCTTCGGTTCGTTCCGCAACGTGTACGCGAGCGATGAGACATCGTACTGCAGCGCCAGAACCTTCTTGAAATCACCGTCGAAACGAACGAGGGGCGTTCCCGCTTCCGCGTCGATTTTCAACCAGAGCGTCTCCGGTTTCGGCCCGGTGTACACCTTGCTGGTCGCCCAGTTCGGCGTTCCCTTCCGGAGCACGGTGATCCTGGCGAGAGCGTTCCATTCCTCATGAAGGATTTCCTCTTCGAGGTGATCCTTGGTGAAATCGATCCGGAGCAGTCCCGTCCTCTCATGAACCAGGAGGAGGAGTGCGAGCGCCAAGAGGGCGCCCGTGCCCGGCCGCAGACCGGTTCGCGGAGGCGCGCAGGCGAAGAGGATCGACGAAAGCGCCGCGATGCAGCCGGAAGCGACCACTACCCCCGGGCCGCTCAATACGCCGAGGAGGGGCACCACCAGGGCGCAGCCGGCGCCCGCGCCGAGAAGATCGACGCCGTACACCGCACCGATTCGGTCTTTGAAACGGCTGAGGGCGAGGGCGATCACTACGCCGCCGAGGAAGAAGGGGATCGCCGCGAAGAGGTAGATCAGGAAGAGCGACACCGCCGCGGGAAGGGAAACGCGGTAGATGAACGGCACCCCCAGGACAAGCACGTAGGAAACGGGGATCGAAAGGGCGAAGAAGAACGCGCCTTTCGCCATCTGCCGGTGAACCCTTTCCCGGGGGAAGAGGTCGGGGCGGAAATGGAGAAGCATCCCCCCGGCGGCGAGACCGAAAAGGGCGAGGCTGATGGCGAGAAACGCGAAATGATACCAGAGAAGTACCGAGAAGATCCGGGTGAGCGCCACCTCGAGGGTGAGCAGCGAGAACGACGCGGTGAACACGCCGAGAAGGGTGGTCCGGTGGAGCGGCGGGCGGCTCACACCGCCTCCTCGGGGCGGAGGGTTTCGTCCCCTACCGACCGGGGAAGGGGTGCCCTGGAGGGGATCGGACCGGCGGCGCGTATGGCGATGCGGATCATGGCCTCATGATAGCGGCAGGCGCCTCTTCTTTCCAGGTATTGCGCCGTCGAAACGCTCACGATGTGGGCGGAGGACGCTCACCGCATGGACGGCAAAAGGGCGCGGGGACCTGTTGCCGCGCGCGGAAGACGGTCTACTTCGGCACGGTTCGTGCAAGTTCTTCCTTCGAACGGCGATGTGCCGTGTGTGCGCCGCGCCGGGACCGGCGGAGGCGTCCCCCTTCCGAAGGCGGTGGATGGGCGGTGTGGTGAGAGGAAGGGGGGCGCGGTTCCCGCCGGGAGGCGGTTGCCCCCCCCGGAGGATCCGCGTATAATGCGGGCGTTGAAACAACCCCTCCAGGAGGTTTGACATGAGTGAAGAGGCGGCCCCGCTCGGAATGGAAAGAAAAGTCGACCTGTCCTACGAACAGGCGGTGGAAAAGATCCGCGACACATTGAAAGCGGAAGGTTTCGGTGTGCTCACGGAGATCGATGTACGAAACACGCTGCGGGAAAAGCTCGATCTCGAGTTCCGGCGATACATCATCCTCGGCGCCTGCAATCCCCCGCTCGCCCATCGTGCTCTCTCCTCCGATCTCGACGTCGGTCTCTTTCTCCCGTGCAATGTGATCGTGTACGAGGAGGGAAACGGGGCGGTGATCTCCGCCATCGACCCCGCCATCATGGCCCGGTTCTTCGACACGAAGGAGATGAGAGCGGTCGCCGCCGAGGCGGCCGAGAAGATGCGTCGCGCCGTGGACGCCGTATGATCGGACGGGGAGAAACATTTCCTGCCACGGGAGGACGAAGAGGGGAGAGGGGGCGCGCGACGATGACACTCGTCGCGCTTCTCGCCCTCGTTCTCTTCCCGGCCGGCGGCTTTGCCCAGGTCGAGGTTCAGCGCCGGGGGGAAGAGAACCCGGTGCTCACCGTATCGAAGTCGACGATCTACGGCGGTCTCGCCGGTCTCGTTCTCGGGGGCGCGCTCGCGCTGGCGGTAAACGAGAATGAAGGGGATATCGTGAAGTGGTTCTTCGTGGCGGGAACATTCGGCGGTTTCGGCGCGGGCGTTTACCACGTGACCCACCGCCCGGCACCTTCGTCGGCGCTTTTTTCCATCTCATCCGGAAGGGTCGACGTCGCCATGCCGGCCCCGTGGTTCTCGGCCTCCGGCCCGAAAGAGCGAACCGTCCGGGTCCCGCTGCTCGATATCGGGTACTGACGACGAAGCGTCAGCCGGCGGCGCGCGGCGCCACCGGGTCGCGAAGAAGCCTCACCCGGACGATTCTCTGGTCCACAATATCCTCGACGATGAGCGTTCCTCCGTCGATTTCCACCCGCTCTCCGGGTGCCGGCAGGTCGCCCGAAGTGTCGAGCATCACACCCGCCACGGTGTCGGCGCCCGTTTCGGGAAGAGGAACGCCGGTCATCTCCTCGAACTGCGACACCGCACAGCTCCCGTCGAGGAGGAACTCATCCTTCCCCACCCGCCGCACCGGGGGAAGCTCCCGGTCGAACTCGTCCTGGATTTCTCCGACCACTTCCTCGATCACGTCCTCGAGGGTCAGCATGCCGAGGGTGCCGCCGTACTCGTCGATCACGATGGCGAGGTGGACCTTCTTCGACTGGAATTCCTTGAGCACCCTGTCAAGGGTGATGTGCTCGGGGAAGAAGAGAATATCCCTCCTGAGGTCGGTCATCTTCACCGGGCCGTTTTCAGACCGCACGGCGCGATAGAGATCCTTCACGTGGACGAATCCGATCACGCGATCGATACTCTCCTCGCAGAGGGGAAATCGGGTGAACCCGCACTTCTCAGCAACGAGAAGGTTCTCGACGGCGTCCGATCCGGTGGAAAGGTATACGATATCCGGCCGCGGTACGATGATCTGGTGCGCTTCTTTCTCGTGGAACTCGAAAACCCTGTCGAGCATTTTCGACTCCCCTTCGCTCAACGCGCCCGTCTTCCCCGAGTGATTCAGCATGGCGCGCAGCTCCACATCGCTGTGCGAGTGGAGAACACTCTCCTCGGTGTCGACGCCGACAAGCCTGACGAAGAAATTCGCCGACTGGTTCAACGCCTGGATCACCGGGTACCCGGCGATGTAGAAAAAGCGCAGCGGAACGGCGCAGTTGAGCGCCGCATCGAGAGGACGTCGTATGGCGAACGATTTCGGCGCCATTTCCCCCAGAACGATGTGCAGAAACGTGATGATCGAAAAGGCGATCACCAGTGCGGTGGCGTGAACCACCGCCTCGGAGGAGATGCCGGCGAAGAAGAGGAGGGGGCGCAGGTAGTGCGCGATGAACGGTTCTCCCACCCAGCCGAGGGCGAGACTCGCGATGGTGATGCCGATCTGACAAGCGGAGAGATACGCGTCGAGATGGTTCGCGATGTGAAGGGCCACCCGCGCACGGCGGCTTCCCTTTTCGATATACTCGTCGAACCGAGCGAGCTGCACCTTGACGAATGCGAATTCGGCGGTGACGAAAAACCCGTTCAGACAGACGAGAAAAAGAACCGTGAGGAATTGAGATACAGGTTCCATCTGGCTCACTTGGAGCCGCTACACCTCCTCCGGCCTCAGTCCGACGGCGAGAATGCTGCACGCAAGAATGGGAGACAGACCGAGGTCCCGGGCCTTTTTCACTAATTCGTCACTTTCGGCCCCCGGGTTTAGATATAATTCGGAAGGTCGCTTCTTCGCTATATCCGCCAGCAGGTCGATGCCCACCGCCGGGGGAACGTACATCAGCACGGCATCCACCTTCCCCGGGATATCGAGAATCGAACGGTACGCCGAAATACCCTCGACCGAATCGACGCGCCGGTTTACCGGGTAGACCCGGTATCCCTTCTGCACATACGCACGCACCGCCTTATTCGAATACTTCGATCGGTCGTTCGAAGCGCCGATCACCGCCACCGTTTTCGCCATGTCCTCTCACCTCCCGCCCCGGGAACGCCGGGGCGATATCCCGATCATAGCCAATGACCCGCCGGCGGTAAAGCCTCGATTCAGGAGGGGGCGGCCTCGAAACTTTGATTCATACATCAAGCGCACTCGTCCGGTCCTCGTCCGGAAGAACCGGGACTTGTTCGTCGCCGGGATGACGCGCAATTTTCGTCAAGAATATGGTTGCCCCCGGCGGGGCGTGGCGGTACTATAGTCCGCGTCGCGCGGCATCGGGTAAATGACGGAAGCGCGACACATAGATTCCTTTGTTGCGGGGCAGGTCCGGGCTGGCGATCGTTCGATCGATCGATCGCCCGGCGGACGTAGCTCGGACCGCCCTTTACTCTTTCGCTTCGGAACGGAAATCGCGACACCGCCCACCAGGTTGTTCCGACCCCCCCCGATCATCGCGCTTCTCCTTCTCTGCGTCGCACTCCTTCGCGTCGCCTTCGTGATTAACACGGAACGATACCCCTATATCGATGACATGGCCGGAGACATCCGTCCCTACAGGGAGAGGGCGGCCGCCATCGCCGCCGGTGATGTCATCGGGACGGAGGTCTTCTTCGACGCCCCTCTTTATCCTTATTTTCTCGCTCTTTCCGGAGGGCGCGCCGGAACGTCCGGAATGACAACAAAAATAGCGCAGGCGCTGATCGACACGGCAACCGCCTTTCTCGTCTATCGCATCACGCTCACCATCTTCGGTGCCGGTCCGGCGCTGATCGCGCTTCTCCTCTACGGCCTCTATGGGTTCGTTCTCTTCTATTGCGGTATCCTCCTGAAGCCGGTTATCGCCATCTTCGCACTCGTCGCGGCGTTTTCTCTTCTCCTCGGACACCGGTGGAAATCGGCCGGCTTTCTTCTCGGCCTCGGTGCGCTCTTCCGCGGGAATTTCGTCTTCTTGGCGCCCCTTTTTCTTCTCTATGCCGCGAAAGGGCGCGGCGGCAACCGGCGCGCGGGTATCGCCCTCCTTGCCGCCTTCGCCCTTCCCATCTTCTCGGTGACCATCCGAAATGCCGTGGTGGGCGGGGACTTCGTCCTTCTCACGTACCACGCGGGGCCGACGTTCTACCACGGAAACCATCCGGGGGCGGACGGAACGTACGCGCCGATCGTTCCGGGTCGCCAGAACGCCGGCTACGAGAAGAGCGACGCCGTTCGACTGGCGGAAGAAAAACGCGGGCGGCCGTTGAAACCCTCCGAAATCAACCGGTTCTGGTTCGGCGAGGCGTTTCGGTTCATCGGTGCCGACCCGATTCGTTTCGCGCGACTCTCCGCCCGACGGGCCTTCCTCTTCTGGAGCGGCCGGGAGATTCCCGATACATTCGATTTTTATCTCTACAGGAATCTCTTCCCCCTTCTCAACGTCGCGATCGTCCCGTTCGGCATTCTCGCCCCCCTCGCGCTGCTCGGATGGTTCATCCCTTCGCCTCTTCGTGGTCGCGCCCTCCTTCTTCCCGGCGCCGTGCTCTCCTTGTTCCTCTCCCTCGTCTTCCTCTTCGTCTTCGGCCGGTATCGCCTTCCGGCCGTGCCGTTTCTCGTGCCTCCCGCGGCACGGTTTCTTTTTTTCGCCGGGCGGCGCGCCTCGCGGTCATCCGGCCGTGCGACGGCCCTCCTTATCGTGCTCCTCGCGCTCGCCGCCATGGCGGTGGCGAACGGCTTCTCCCCCGTCGAGGACCGCGCCACCGGTCTTTACAATCTCGGTATCCGGATGGAGCGGCTCGGCCGTCTCTCCGAGGCGGAGGCGCTCTACCGGGACGCCGTCGAGGAGTCCCCCCGTTTCGCCGGCGCCTGGAACAATCTCGGGGCGCTTCTCCTACGTGCCGGTGCGCGGGAGGAAGCGGAAGATGCGTTCCGGAAAGCCCTTGCCGCGGACGGAGGGCATCATCTCGCCACGCGGAACCTCGCGGTGATTCTCCGCGGGCGCAGAGAATACGACGAGGCGCGCCGCCTTCTCGAAGCGAGCCTGCGGCGGGAACGCTCCGCCGCCACGCTCGCCGAGATCGGCGTGGTGGATGAGCTTTCCGGCCGGAAGGAGGAGGCGATCCGCGTGTACGACGATGCGGTCCGCCTCGATTCCACCGAGGCGACGGCATGCGCCAACCTCGGCAGGCTGCTCTACGAAAAGGGGGATGTCCGCCGGGCGATTCCCCTTTTGCGAAGAGGCGCCGCCCGCCTCGCCGGCGAGGCGCTTCCCGCCGTCTATCTCGCCCTCGCCCACCTCGCCGCCGGTGACACCGTTTCCGCCATGGAGGTAGTTGACCGCCGCCTCGCGGGCGGTCCCGGAACCGGCGAGTGCGCGGGCGATTCGTCACTCCTCCTGCTGAAGGCGCGCCTCCTCGCCCTCCGGGGCGATGGCGATGGAGCGCGCGATGCGCTTCGCGCCGCCCGCGGGGGAAAAATGCCGTCGGGCGAGCTTCTTCGCCGGATCACCGGGGGGGAGAATCTGGACGATTGGGGGTTACGGAAGTGACGCCGAACCGCTACCATCGGGCAAGAGCGGGTTGGATCGCGCCCGCACCATCCATCGAACGGCAATAAGGAGAAGCGAATTGGACACGAAAGGTTTCATCGATCTCGAAGACCGTCACGGCGCTCACAACTACCATCCTCTCGACGTGGTGATTCATCGGGCGGAGGGGGTGTGGGTCTACGACGTGGACGGGAAGAAATACCTCGACTGCCTGGCAGCCTATTCCGCGGTGAACCAAGGGCATTGCCATCCCAGGATCGTGGCGGCGTTGCAGCAACAGGCAAGCACCCTGGCACTCACGTCGCGCGCTTTCCGGAACGACCGGCTCGGTCCGTATTGCGCCATGCTTTCCGACCTCACCGGCATGGACCGCGTCCTCCCGATGAACACCGGCGCCGAGGCGGTGGAAACCGCCATCAAGGCGGCACGCAAGTGGGGTTACACCGTCAAGGGGATCGAGAAGGACACGGCGGAGATCATCGTGTTCGACCAGAACTTCCACGGCCGGACGACGACGATCGTCGGCTTCTCCACCGACCCCCAGTCGCGCGACGGCTTCGGTCCGTTCACCCCCGGCTTTCGCGTGGTGAAATACAACGATCTCTCCGCCGTGCGTGAGGCCATGAACGACCGGACGTGCGCCGTGATCATCGAGCCGATCCAGGGAGAGGGAGGTATCATCATCCCCGACGAGGGGTATCTCCGCGACGTGTGGGATCTGTGCCGCGAAAGGAACGTCCTATTCATAGCCGACGAGATCCAGTCGGGCCTCGGCCGTACGGGAAAGATGTTTTGCTACCAGTGGGACGGCATCGAGCCGGACGGCGTGATCATCGGCAAGGCGCTTTCCGGGGGCATGTATCCCGTCTCCGCCTTCGTCGCCCGGGAAGAGGTGATGAACGTGTTCACGCCGGGCGACCATGGAAGCACGTACGGCGGCAATCCGCTCGCATGCGCCGTGGCGATCGAGGCACTCGCCGTTCTCACGGAAGATAAGCTCGTGGAGCGCTCCGCCGAACTCGGCCCCTACTTTCTCGAAAGGCTTCGATCGATCCGCTCCGACAGGGTGAAGGAGGTTCGCGGCAAGGGTCTTTGGATCGCCGTCGTTCTCGACCGCGCCGCCCGGACCGACTGCGAGGCGCTCAAGGAGCGCGGCATGCTCTGCAAGGAGACCCACGAGAATATCATCCGGATCGCCCCGCCCCTGGTGATCACCCGGGAAGAGGTCGACTGGGCGGCCGAGCAACTGCGATCGGTGCTCGAAACCCCGGCCGACGACAACGTGTAGCAGCCCACCGGAGACCCTCGTTGGGCCATTTCCACCTATTCTGACGGTTTCTCTACAGTTTTTACCCGAAGTGCCGATCATCGGGAAAGACCCAGATCGCCGGCGGCGGGTGTAAGATTCCCCCGCCCCGGAGAGAGGAGGAGCCGTGTCGCCCCTGAAGCCGGATCTCGAATATTTCGTGGTGCGCGATTGCGCCTTGTCGGCGATCGCCACGGGGCAGAAAGCACAGAACCTGAAGGAGTTGAGATACACCCTCCTCTCCGTCGACGCGGACTGCATCTATTACCACTTCTGGGGGGGGCTGCTCCGCCCCACATTCGACGATCCCGAGTTCAACAACGATTTCGCTTCGTGGGCAAAACATTCCCTGCACGATCTTCCCCTCGCCGAGAGGCTCGGAGTGATCGATCCGACCGACTATTCCGATCTCGAAGCGCTCCGCGATGAACTGATCGAGGTCCTGGAGGAACGGCTCGACGAAAGCGAAGGGGTCACCTGGGCGCGCGCGGATGAACAGTTTCACTTCATCAAATCGAAAATCGTCGTCTTTCGGACCGGCCTGATCCTGAAAAGTCCGGAAGAACTCGCCGAGGCGATTCCCGCCATGTCGGTGAGCAGTATCTTCTATCACGTCATCGATGCGCGGCGGAGAAACGAGGGGGGACGGGACGACCTGTCCAACTGGCTGTGCGGCGGCATGGACAGGCAATACGACGACCTCGGGGAGAAGCTCTTCGCCGTCGAACCATTCTTCGGCTCTCTCTTCGATCTACGCGACGAACTGGCCGATCTTTTCCGGCATCACTTCCGTGGAGGCGCATCGTGAACTCACTTCTCGAATCGTACGTGCCGATCACAGGCGGCGAGGTGATCGACCAACTCCACCAACTCGCGCGGCCCCTGCGGGGGAAGTGTGTGGTCCACGTGAACTCCACGCGCGTGGGCGGCGGCGTCGCCGAGATCCTGGCGAAGCTCGTCCCGCTGAAACGTGAACTCGGCATCGACGCCCGGTGGGAAGTGATCGCCGGCGACGCCGACTTCTACATGTGCACCAAGAGTTTCCACAACGCGCTGCAGGGGGCGCACGCGCCGATACCGGCCGATCTCCTCCGTCATTACGAGGAGGTCAACCGGGAAAACGCCGAATCGCTCCGCCCTGTTCTCGAGGAAGCGGATATCGTCGTGATCCACGATCCCCAGCCCGCCCCGCTTCTTCGCTTCTTTCCGAAACGGAAAGGAAAGTGGTTCTGGAGATGCCACATCGACGTGAGCACGCCGTATCGCCCCGTGTGGAAGTACCTCCGCCGGTTCGTCGGCGAATACGACGCGAGCATCTTCTCCCTCCCGGTGTTCTCCCAGGCCCTCCCCCACCCGGAATATCTGATTCCCCCGAGTATCGATCCTTTGAGCGATAAGAATCGAGATCTCACCGACTCCGAGAGGGAAGCGGTCTGCTCCGACTTCGGCCTCGACCGAAACAGGCCGCTCATCACGCAAGTGTCGCGGTACGACCGATTCAAGGATCCGGTCGGTGTGATCGAGGCGTACAAGCTCGCGAAGAGCTTCGCCCCCGGCCTGCAGCTCGTTCTCGCCGGCGGCGGCGCCGACGACGACCCCGAGGGCGAGGCGGTGCTCGACGAGGTTCGCGCCGCCGCGAAGGGCGATCCCGATATCCACGTCCTCCTCCTCCCTCCCGACGCCCACGTGACGATCAACGCCCTTCAGCGTTCTTCGGACATCGTGATCCAGAAATCGACCCGCGAAGGGTTCGGGCTCACCGTGTCGGAGGCGATGTGGAAGGGCCGGCCGGTAATCGGCGGCAACACGGGAGGGATCCGGCTGCAGGTGATCAACCAGCACACCGGTTTTCTCGTCAACACGCCGGAAGGGGCCGCCCTGAGAATCCGCTATCTTCTGAGCCACCGGGATCGGCTCGAGGAGATGGGGCGCAAGGCGAAAGAGTTCGTTCGTCAGAACTTCCTCCTCACCCGCCATCTTCGCGAATATCTGAGCGCCATGCTCGCCGTGACGATCGAGGCGGGGGAAAGGCTGGAGCTGGAATGAAAACCCTCGTCAAGAGCGTCGACGTCGACGTTTTCTTCGATCGGCTTGCCGAGGCGCGGAACCGTGTTCTCTTCCTCGATTACGACGGAACGCTCGCACCCTTCACGGAGGAGCGCGATCGGGCCGTGGTCTACCCGGGGGTGACCGACCGTCTCCGGGCGCTCATCGATATTCCTTCGGTCCGCTTGGTGATCGTATCGGGGCGGGGGGTGAAGGACGTGCGTCCGCTCCTGCGCCTGGCGGCGACACCCGAAATCTGGGGGAGCCACGGCTGGGAACGTCTCCTTCCGGGGGGCGACCGGATCGCCTTCCCCATCGAGCGACGGGCGGCGGAAGGCCTCGCCCGGACATGGGAGTGGGTGAAGAAGAACCGACTCGATCGTCGGGCGGAACGGAAAGTCGCCTCCGTGGCGCTTCACTGGAGAGACGCCGCGGCGCCGGAAGCGGAATCTCTCTGCCGGCGGGCGGCGGAAGACCTCGCGCCGATCGCGGCGATCGCCGGTCTCCATTTCCGGCCCTTCGACGGCGGCATCGAGGTGATCTCCCCCGGAAGGAACAAGGGGGACGCGGTGACAACCGTACTCGATGAATTCGCCGATCCGGTCGTTTCATCTTATCTTGGAGATGACGAGACGGACGAGGACGCCTTCCTCGCCCTCGGCGAAGGGGGGCTCGGTGTGCTCGTGCGGAAGGAGTACCGCGACACCGCCGCAAAGCTCTGGATCGAGCCGCCGGGGGAACTGCTCGACTATCTCGACCGTTGGATCGAAGTATGCTCGTGAAGGAACCGGACAGGGGCGTACACGGAGAGACTCCGGGCGGACGCCTGGTGATCGTCTCGAACCGCCTGCCCGTAATGATCAGCAAGGGCAAAACCTCGGGATGGGATGTGAGTCCCGGAACGGGGGGGCTCGTCACCGCCCTCGCCCCGATCCTGAGAGACCGCGGCGGCATCTGGATCGGCTGGCCCGGCTCCCCCGGCGTCGACGCCGTCGAGCTCGATCATCTACTGCGAAGCGGCGGCGCGCAGGCGGGCTATGAACTAAAGCCGGTGGCCCTTTCCCGAAGGGAAGTGTCCGGCTACTACCGGGGTTTTTCCAACGAAATCCTCTGGCCTCTTTTCCACGATCTCCAAACGCGCTGCAACATGGACCCCGACAACTGGTGGGCATACCAGGAGGCGAACCGCCGCTTCGCCGCCGAGGTGGTGGAATGCTCCGGCCCGAGCGACACGATTTGGATTCACGACTATCACCTCCTCCTCGTGGGAAGTTACCTCCGCGCCATGGGTGTCGAGAGGAAGACGAACTTCTTTCTTCACACCCCTTTTCCCTCACCCGACATCTTCATGAAACTGCCGTGGCGGGATCGGCTCGTTCGTGCGATGCTCGATTACGACCTGATCGGTTTCCAGACCCAAAGAGACAGGAGTCATTTCATCCGGTGCGTGCGCGTGCTTGCCCGCGACGTGGCGGTGCGTGGGAGGGGGCGGGTGGTGACGGTGCCGTGGGCGGGAAGGGGCGGAAAGGTAGGCGTCTTCCCGGTGAGCATCGACTTCGATTTCTTCGCCGAAACCGCTACCTCGGACGAGGTTTCCGACGCCGCTTGGTTTCTTCACGAGAGCCTTCCCGACAGGCAGATCGTCCTGAGTGTCGACCGCCTCGACTACACGAAGGGGATTCCGAACCGGCTCGAGGCGATTCGAGCGGCGCTCCACCGCCACCCGGAGATGATCGGAAAGGTCACCTTCGTCCAGGTCGTCGTGCCGAGCAGGAGAAACATCCCCGAATACGAAGAGCTGAAGACGGAGATCGAAGGGCTCGTGGGCGAGATCAACGGTGAGTTTACACGCTCCGGGTGGGTCCCGATCCACTATCTCTTCCGGAGCCTTACCACGCGGGAATTGGTCGCCTACTACCGGGCGTCCGAGATCATGCTCGTCACCCCGCTCAAGGACGGCATGAATCTCGTGGCGAAGGAATACTGCGCCGCCGACATCGATGAGGCGGGGGCGCTCATTTTGAGCGAATTCGCCGGGGCGGCCGCACAGATGAAACGGGGGGCGCTTCTCGTCAACCCGTACGACAGGAACGGCGTGGCCGACGCGATTCACAGGGCTTTCGTCATGGATCGGCGGGAGAGACGTTCCCGCATGAAGCAGCTTCGCCGGTCGATTCGCACGCACGACGTGTTCTGGTGGGTCGACTCGTTCCTCGAGTGCGCGGCAGGGAGAAAGCTCGACGCCTTCCCATCACGCGACACCCTTCCGGGCGACGAGCCGGCGGTCATGGGGGAATCTCCTCTCATCCCCGGTTGACCGCCGTGCGGCGCGGACCTTGACGCGGCGGTCGCTCCATCATACGATTCCACGCGAAAACATGGAAACTTTCATTGTCGGACTTTTCATCGGCGTCGCTCTCGCGGCGATCTTCTATCTCTCCCTCCGGAAAACCCGCGCGCGGCGGGCTTCGGCGCCTGCGACGACGCAGGTCCATTCGTTCGTCACCGACCTTCGCGCCGTGGGCGAGCTGTCGGTCTACAGGGCACGCACGAAGGAGATCATCACCGCGTCCGACCACTGGTTCGGCGAGTTCGGGAAGAAGTATCTTTCGTGGCTTCTCTCGACGAAGCAGATGACCATGATCTTCGAGTTCGATGTCGATTTTCGTTACGACCTTCTCAGCCCCGAACTCGAAGTGACCCACGACCACACCGGCACGTACTTCATCACACTCCCCCCGTGTCGCTACGAGGTCCGCATTATCGATATGCGCGTGCACAGCGAGGGGAAGACGGAGTTCCTTCCCTGGCTGCTGCCCGACCTGGTGGGGCGGTTCCTCACAGGCGGGTTCTCGGTGGAAGCGAAGAACCAGCTCATCGCCGAGGCGAAGCAGGAAGCCACCCGCCTCGCGGGGAACCTCGTGGGGGCCGCACAGATGGACGCGCAAAAGTCCGCCCGGAAGACGATCGAAGTGCTCTCCCGCGGCTTCGGCGCACCCCGCATCGCCGTCCATTTCCTTCCTACCATCGAATTCAAGCCGAGTGTCGACGCGTCGGTGATCGAGAGAATCGCCGAATCTCCCGGCGAAGAGAGCTGACCCCACAAGGGCGCGTTCCTCCCTCGGCACGGCATTCCCGCCCACATCGATCAAGGATCACCCCGTTTCGCCGACAAGTGGAATACGCGGGCGCGGTGTGTCACGCGAAAGAGAAACCTCGTTGCCGGGCGGAGTAGTTCCACGTGAACGATCAAACACGGGTGTGTCGGCGTGATCGGACGGTGCGGATCGTTTTCCTCCTCCTCGGGGCATTGCTCGTGATGCTCGTCACCCTCTCCCCTTACGACGAAGACGGTTCTTCGGAGAGGGTCGTCTCGCGAGAACCCTCCCCCCCACCGGCCGATCCGATGCCCTCACCGCCGCTCACGGCGTCGGGCATCGTCGAGGGCGTGGTGGAGGCGTACGTAGTCGCGAAAAACGGCGCGCCCATCGAAGGGGCGCCCGTCCTTTTTTCGGCGAGTGCGGGAACGATCGACGGACGGGTGTCGACCGACGTGAACGGTCGGGCCGCCTCCCCGTTCGCGCCCCCCCGGTCGGCGGAGAACCTCGACGTGGTGATCCGTGCCGTCGTTCCTTTCCACGACGATTCTCTCTTTCTCGCCGGTGCCGCCCCGGCCGCCCCCGCCGCGGCGCTCCGGTGGAAGGACGCCCGTATCGCCATTCTTCGGACCGCTCCTGAAAACGGGCCGCTCCTCGACGGCGGCGATCTCAGGCAGCTTTCCATCGCCGCGGTTTCCCGCTCGGAGACGATCGTCGAACCACTTCGCGGCGAGCCGTTTTCCGGTGCGGAAACGGGAGTCGCGCCCGGGATCTCTCCCGGCGCCGACCGGCCGGCCGGCGAAACGCTCAGCGCTTCACGGTGAAGGAAAGTTCCGGAACGCCGGCGACGGCGGCAACCACTTCGTCGCCGTCCTCGAGAGGACCCACACCGGGAGGCGTTCCGGTGAATAGAAGATCGCCACGCTCGAGAGTGAAGTAGCGGGTGGCGAACGAAACGACGGCGGCAACCGTGAAGATCATGTCGGTCGTGTTTCCCTCTTGGCGCTTCGACCCGTTCACGTGAAGGCTCATCGCACGGGCGCCGATATCCGCGCCGTCGCACCGGATGAAGTCCCCCACCGGCGCGCTCGAATCGAAACCCTTCGCCACCGCCCACGGAGAACGGGTCTCCTTCGCTCTTGCCTGGATCGCCCGAAGGGTGAGATCGACGCCCACGGCGATCCCGGCGACGGCGCGCGACGCGTCCTCCGTGGAGAGATTCTTTCCGCCGGCGCCGAGCAGGCAGACGAGTTCCACTTCGTGGTGCAACTCCCCGAACGCACGGGGCACGAAAAGATCGTCTCCGTGCGGGAAAGCAAGGGCGGTGGCGGGTTTGAAGAAGAGAATCGGTTCGGCCGGGACGACCGTTCCCATCTCCTTCGCATGGGCTGCGTAGTTTCTTCCCACACAAAGGATCTTTCCCGCCGGGATTACTTCACCGGCGAGATGGATCGCGCGGAGGCTCATTCGGAGGGGAAGACGACCACCTGGGCGGCGGCTTCGATCGTAATGCCCGCGCCCGGATCGGTGACGCTCACCCGGACCGTTCCCTCGCCGGGACGATCGGGGAGGAAAAGGCGTGCCATCGGCCCGCCGGGAAGGGGCCGGCCCGTTTCATCGCCCATGGGAGGAGGAGGCGTTTCTCCTTCGCCACCGTCTTCCATGCCCGGATTGTCGGGCCAGTCGGGCCAGTCGGGCCAGTCGCCGACGAGCATCCCGAGATCCGGCGGGACGAGTTCCCAGGCGTATTCCAAGTTGCCCATCGGCCGGTCGAAACGGTTGAAGCCCGCCGCCACGAAGAGAGCGGCGCCTCCCGTTTCGATCTCCGCATCGCCGGGAACGATCTCCACGCGGAGAAGCTCCCCGCGGGGAATCACCTCGACCGGCACCGTCTCGCCGTAATCGCCCACCGATGCCCGGATCTCGCCGCGAATCCCGTCGTCGGGCGGACCGCCCGTCGCGTGAAATCGCGCGATGCTGTACTTCTCCAAAAGTGGTGCCCCTCCTTCAGGCACCATGCCTCCGCCGTGCATCGGGGGGCCGTCGTCGGTCGGCCGCAGGCCGAATAGGATCTCTTCCCGCTCCCCGGCGGTGAGATCGTCCGCTCTTTCGATCGACCCGAGAACGCTTGGTACGAGCGACCATTCGATTTCGTTCGCCGAAAGAAACGATCCCGCGCCGGTGATCGCCGAGGCGACGAAATAAAAATCGCGCCCCGACTCCATCGTGAAAGGTCTGTGCGGCACGACGAAGATCCGGGCAACCTCGTTGTCGGACACCACCTCGATCCGGGCGATGGCGACGTTGTCGTTGTTGAACGTCGCCACGATTTCACCGCGGCCCGGAGCGGTACCGATGAAGATTCCTTCGCGGGAGATGACGCCGATCGGCTTTTCGGAGCGGATCGTCCACGTGGGGCGAAAAGGTACGGGATAGTCGCCGTCCGGTCCGGGACCGGTGGCTCCGCCGTCGGCGCCGATCTCCGACTCGTCCGTCCACTCCGGTCCGTCGAAGCCGAGGGAAACATAGTAATGAACACTTTCGAGAATCCCCACGCGGGCGCGGCGCGGTTCGATGTCGAGCCGGTCGGGATGGAAACCGCCGGGAAGCACCGCCACGTCCATGTCGACCGTCTCGCCGTCGTGGATGGAGACTTCGACGCGGCTCTCCTGGTAGTCGAGTCCCTCGGGAATGTCGATCACCACGGCGCGATCGCCGCTCTCGACGGAGGAGAATTCGAAGTTCCCGTTCGCGTCGGTCACGGCGACGAGGTCCGTTCCCTCCACGCGCACGGTGACACCGGCGAGTCCCGTCTCCGGGTCGGCCGAGTCGACCACACGGCCCTTGAGGACGCCCGCGGTCGGATCGTCATCGGTACCGCTGGGAGGGCCTGCCCCGCAGCCGGCGAGCAGAAGGAGCATGACAAAGAGGAACGCGGCGGACCGGTTCGGCGCATGGAAGCAGGACGTCATGAAAACGGGGCCTCCTCTAGTGAGACCCTCTCATTATACGCTCGCTTGCACGGCGGCGTCAAATCACCCGCCCGTGGTCGTTGTCGCGCAATTCGACTCGATCTTTCCAAAAACTTCTTGAATCGGATCAAAGCTGTTTGTTCACCGGGCAGATAGCCGTCTCTCCCGCCCCGGGGACGGAAGAGGCCGAGTGACCGCCGGGGCCCTCCGGCGAGTCCCCTTGCACGAGTATTCGAAACCGCGAGAGGAGGAGAGATGTCACGCGGAAACCGGGGACGCTCGGGCCGGTCCCCCCCGTCACGATTCGGATCGAACAGCCCATTGGAACCGAAAGGACAGACACGTCTTACACTGGAGAAGATCCATGCTGCAAAGAATGCTTCTGATACTTGTTTCTCTTTCGTTGTTCATTCTCGTCGGGTGCCAGGTCACCGCTCACGTGGAGGCTCCCGGAATCTCGGTCGACTACGAAGGAACGCTGGATGAAAACAGCGGACAGCCCGACGACGGCAGCGGCACGTCCCTTGGAAGAGGGACGGTCACGATGGAGAACGGCGACACTCTCGAGGGCGAGTTCTTCGACACCGACGGCGACGGGAAGCCGGACAAGTTCAAGCCGGACGCCGGACAGAGCGGTAGCGGCGCCTACGGCGAGACGAACGGAACCGACTGGTACGACGTCGACCTTAACAGGGTCAATCAGCCGAAACCCGTCCAGCCGATCGGGCTGAATCTTCGGTAAGCAGGCCGGATCGAGCACATGATGCACTCGGGGAGTGGACGACGCCCTTCGGGCCGAGGCGCACTCCCCGAGTGCGCTCGTTTGTAATCGATGAGCTCTCCACCACGGCTCGAGTTGCTGGTCGGGAAAGGAACCGGACGGGATGCGAAGGTGGTGGATGAAGTGAACCGGGGGCGACATGATGGGCAGGACCCTACTTTGCACCGGGCTGCTCTTCGCCATGAGCGGCTGCGGCGGCATTCGCATGACGGGTATCGACCCGGCGCCGTTTCCGTTGACCGAATTCAACGTGCAGGCATTGGATGAAGTAATCGTTCTCAGCTGGACCAATCCCAATGGTCTTAGCGGAACTCTGATCCGGTATTCCGAGAAGGAAACGCCGGCGGGCCCTTTCGACGGCTATCCTCCTCCGAACGGGAATGCCGGTCGATTCACGGTCTCTTCGGGACGGACCGGGTCTTTCCGTCATACCGACCTGTCGAATGGCACCACCTACTATTATGCCGCCTTTGCCTATGACGAATCGGCGCACTACTCGAAGGCGGTCACGGGAAGCGGTATCCCGCGTGACGGGACCGCGCCGGGCGCGCCGATATTCTTCTCCGCCCGCGCCGGCGAAGGACTGGTTTCTCTGCGTTGGGCCCAGGGGGTCGACGACGATGCGGCGGGCACGCTGATTCGCTTTTCGACGGCGGGTTTCCCGAAATGTCCGACAGACGGGGCGGTCCTGCCGGGCGACGCCCGCGGCATCTTTCCGGGAAGCCCGGCAAGTCGCCGTTCCTTCCTGCACGCGAATCTCATGAACGGCTCAATATACTACTATGCCGCCTTTACCTATGATGAGGTGCCGAACTACTCGGCCCCGATGTTCGCCTCCGCACTTCCGGGGGATTCGACACCACCCTCCCTGGCGATCGACATCCTTCAGAACACCCTCACAACCTCCCGGCTGGATTTCTTTCTCCGAGCATCGGAGCCGCTCGACCCAGAAAGCGTGGAGCTTTCGGCAAACGGGGATCGTGTCGCCATGAAGCCGGTCGATTCGAAGAAGAATCTCTGGCGGGGGGGGTATCTGCTGACCGGGACGGGCACGGTCTTTCTGGCCGCTTCCGCCAGAGATCCCGCGGGACTCGCCGGAAGCGCGAACTCGACCTTCGCCGCCACGCTGCTGCCTGCAGGCCGTGGCGGATCGGCCGTCAGTCCCGATAAGATTCTCGAGATTCGATTCCCGCCGGACGCCCTGCCGGAGAGTACGTATATCATTGTCCGGACGGTGGAACAATCGACTCCCTTCGGAAAGATCCGGGCGGGTGGAAGCCATCGCATATCTTACCGGGTCTCCCCCGAAGGTCTTCTCGGGGGGGGGGAGGCGGAGGTCGCCGTCCGGTACGATTCGCTGGACTTATTGGAAATAAACCCGGGCCGGCTTCGTATTCGGGATGATGAATTCGGGGTGCCGCTCCGGCCGCATATCGATCCTGAACGAAGGACCGCATCGGTGAACGTCACCCGCCTGGGAGGAATCTCGATCGCCCTCGAAGATGCGCCACCGGGCGACGGCGGGGACACTTCCTTCGTGGTTCTCGAGCAGAACCGGCCGAATCCATTCAATCCGACCACCGCGATCCGCTTCGACCTTCCGTCGCCCCAACAGGTACGGCTCGACATATTCGGCGTCTCGGGCAGGCGCGTGCGCACGCTGTTGGACCAGCACTTGACGGCGGGAAGACATTCGGTCACGTGGAACGGGACGGATGAAAGCGGCGTCCCTCTCGCCGGCGGCGTCTATTTCTGCCGACTCCAGGCCCAGCATCGTACGGTCACGGGAAAGATGGTTCTTCTTCGCTAGACCGACCCCTCGTCGAAAAAGGTCCCTGGAGCGGGTCGTCACCGGATCATCTCACCAGGCGTTCCCGTAGAATGCCGGCCACCCGGTCGAGGCACACCGATCTCCGGTAATACACGCCTTGAACCGTTTTCAGCCCCGTCTTCCTCTGAATGGCCCTGATCGAACGCCCTTCGATATAGAAGGCGCGGAGGAGGAAACGGCAGATCCGGTCGAGCTTGTCGATCGCGTCCTGGATGATCCGCCTGATATCCTTCTCCTCGACGAGGTCGAGGGGGCTTCTCTCCTGGTCGGCGATCCACTCGGCCAACGGTTCGATCGAGATCGAGGGGTGTCTCTTTCTCGCGCTGAGCAGGTTTCTGCACCGGTTTCGGGCTATGGTGACGGCGAAACGAACCAAGTCCCCTTCGAACCCCCCTTTCTTCCGGATGTACTCAAGGGTGGCGATGAGTGTCTCCTGGATCACGTCATCCCGGTCGGGGTGTTCATCCCGTAGGAAGCGAACCGTTGAAACACGAACAGGGCGCTCGAGTTTCCGGTAGAGAAAAACCTCGGCGGCCTTGTTGCCGGCGGCGCACAGGCGGATCTGCTCGGCCAGTCTCTCGTCCTCGCCGCCCGGCTCTTCCGATGCTTGCATGGTAACCTCGACCCGGAGTACTATTATGATACGGACAAATCAACCGGCGGCGATTCTCACGGCTCCCGCGGCGACCGGATGATTGTATCGGGGAGCGAATGGCCTGTCCAGAAGCCCGGCGGAAAACCCGACCCGTGTTCGACCCTATTTCCGAGGTTCCGGTCCTGCCGGATTCCCCGGGCGGTTTCGCGCTTTCGAAGGGGTGGAGCGAATGGGGTGGAACATCCGAACATCTCCCCCGCTACTTCTTGTTTTAATTGTTTTTCTCCTTCTATCTTCCGGATGCTCTTCCCGGGAAAAGACGGCTACCGGCTCCATCTATGATCTGCGCGGCGTCCGTCTTTCCGATGATCTCCGGCCTGCTCTCGAGGAAGCGCGCGACGCTCTCACAAAACCGGAGCCAACGAATCGGGCGGTAAAGGATATTGCCCTCTTCAACGACCTTACCGTCCGGATCAAGCGCCCGGAGACCCGGGAAGAAGCCGGAGATGAGCTCTATCGTCTCTGGTCCGAAGAGCCGGACCAGTTCCTCTGGATTATCGCCGCCGCCAAGAACGAATACCTTCTCGGGCGGGGGTCCGAATTCGAGGAGATGCTCCGCCGTCCCGTGTTCGCCGATTCGACCGGCCCGGTGGCCGCCTTCGCCGCGGGATGTCGCAATTACGGCTACGGATCACGGGGAGAACATTTTCTTCGCGCCGGCGCCCGGATGGCGGAGCTCGATTCGCTCCAGCAGGTTCTGCTCTCTTTGAAGATCGCCGCCGCCGTCGGCGACGGGGGAGACAGGCTCGGTGCCGTTCAGAGGCTGCTCGCCTTGGTCCCGATGGCCAGGGCAACCGGCGGACACGGACTCGAGATGTTTCCCTGGTACTATGCCGGGCTGTTCCTGAGACAGGATGATCGCCTCGACGATGCGCTTCATATAGCGGTTTTCGGAGAGGAGATGGCGCTTGCCCTGGAAGATCGTTCCTGGGAAGTCCGCTTCCGGATCCTGCTCGCCGGAATAGTGCAGGCGCGCCGGGAATACGACATCTCCCTCGCGATGTTCGACGAGTGCGCCCGCGACGCCATGGAAGCGAATCTTCCATGGCTCTTCGCGGACAGCATGGATCGGGCCGCCGCGCTCTGCAGCGCTCTCGGCGATCCGGCGAAATCCCTTCGCTTCGACCGTCGCAACCTGGAACGTGCCGTCGCGGGCGGCGACTCCTTGAACGCTCCTCGAAATATGATGAACGTAGCAAACGATTTTCGGTTGCTGGGAGAACTCGATTCTTGTCTCACGTACCAGACGCGAGCCCGGGCCTGGGTGGAGGCATATGGGGATGAGCGAAACAAGACGATGCTCCCTCTCCTGGAAGCGGAATACTTCTGCCAGGTCGGAGAATACGCCGTCGCCGAATCTCTCCTCGCAGAAGCCGCCGGGAAATCCCGGGGGGCGACCCTCGCCGTCGATGAGGCGCGCATCCTTATCGGCTTGATCCGGCAGGGTTTGGAAATGGGGCAGCCCGATATCGCCTACGGAGCGATCGGCCGGCTGAATGATCTTCGGAAAACGCTTCACGACAACCAGCCGGACCAGAATTTCGTTGCCGATTTCGAAATCGCCGTTGCGAAGTTCCTCGCGGGCCGGGGCGAGTTCCGTCGCGCCCGGAAAGCGCTCGACCGGGCAAAAACAGCGGTCGATGCCGGTGGCGGTGTGGAGAAAGAGTGGCAGTACTTCCTGGCGGAAGGGGAGTTGGCCCGGCTCCGGGGAGACCTCGTTTCAGCGGTCGATGCGTTCCGTGCTTCTCTCGTGATCGCAAAAAGTTCGCCCAACCCCGATTGGGTCGTGACGAGTCGCTTTTCTCTCGCCCACGCCCTCCTCGAGGAGGAACGTTACAAAGAGGCGCGCGCACTCTTCGAAGCGGTGCCGTTGAACGAATCGTTCGGGGGTCGGTTCCGGACTCGGCTGAGTTGTGCAATTTTTCTCGGGATCACTCATCGGCGTGAAGGATCTTTCGAAGAAGCTCTCCGCCAATTCCGCCGCGCGGACCGGATGCTGACGTCGAACTCACCTCCCGACCTGGTGGCGCGCCTGCGAATCGAGGAAGGCCGCACTTTCGCCGGTCTCAACCGACCGGACGAGGCGCACCACTCGCTCCTAGAAGCCCTTGAAATCTTGAAACAGAAGGGAAACCGCGCGGTAGTTGACGAGCTGCGGGCCTTTCAGGAAGAGGCCCTTCGAGACGCGACGGAGGCTCTCGTCGGTCTATACTACGATCATCCTTCTCTTGTGGGTGGGGAGATGCCTCGCCGTACGTTCCTGCTCGTGGAGGAGAATCGCTGGGATGGCGGCGGAGCGGCCGAGGCCGGTGAATATCTCGACCGCTATCTCGTGCCCGGCGCCGGCCCGATCGCGGCATACTTCATCGGCCGCGAGCGATCCTTCACCTGGGTCTGCTCATCGGGGAAGGTGGATATTTTCCCTCTTCCCGGCCGTTCCGTTCTTCGTCGGGAATTGTTGCCGGTTCTCTCCGATATGGAGGTGCCGACTCGACTGCCGGACGCAGGGGCCGTGGAACATCTCACAAGACTCCTGCTCGGATCTTTGATTCCCCGCTGGAACGATGGCGCCACCCTTCACATCATTCCCGACGACATCCTCTTCTTCGTCCCATGGGCCGCTCTCTTTCTGAACGAAGGCGGTGAACCGTTGCTGGAACGGGGGCCGATCGTCGAAGGCCCGAGTATCGTGTTCCTGGATGATCGACTCTCCCCTTCCGGATCGGCACGGAACGGATCTCTTCTGTCGATCGGGGCCAACGGTAACGCCGACGATACGATTGGTAATAAGCTGCGCTTCGCCGAAGAGGAAGCCCGCCGGGTTGCGGCGCTCTGGCCTTCCGGGCCGTCGCTTCTCCGGACCGAGAGTGATGCTTTATGGACCGGGCCGGATGCAGCCATGCTCGACACGTTTCGTGTAATTCACATCGCCTCCCACGCGGTGGTGCGCCGGGGGCTCCCCTCCAGCGCTTCGCTGCAGATCGCCGGTGACGGGGGGGGCGCACCCATCACGATCTCCTCTCTTCGCCCTCTCAGGCTGACTGCGGACTTGATCTATCTTTCCTGCTGCGAGACGGCGATGAGGCATTCCGGGGGGGATGCGCTTCTTGATTTCGCCCGCGCATTTCTCGCGGCGGGCGCCCGGTCGGTGATCGCCTCGACGATCCGGGTGGACGACGAGGCATCTCTCTTCCTGGCGGTCCATTTCTACCGCTATTGGCTCGAAGGGAAAGGAAAGGCGGCCGCTCTCAGGGCCGCCCAACTCGATCTTCGCGCCTCCGGACCGAAGTGGCGGCACCCCTACTACTGGGCCTTTTACCGGACCTTCGGTTCCTCGCTGTAGGTATTGTGCCGCCCCCCCCTGCCTCCACTGGCACCTGCGCCGTTGCCGGGAGGGGGGTCCGGGGGAAGCGGCCCGCCGCCACCCCCGCCATTTTCCAGGCCCCAGCGAGAAAAATGCGTGGTTTCGAACTCGATATCTTTTCTAAGGTCCTGCCCGCCGGGGTAGATCGTATCCAGATCGGAATAGCCGAAAACCTCCGGGTCCTGGGAGATCATGAAGAAGCAGAACTTCGAGTATGAACTACCCCCCTCCAGCCAGGGAGGATAACAAAAGGCGACCGAAACAGGTTGGTCGAACCGGAGACCGTCCGGCTCGAGTTTGAATACCGCCGGGTAACCTTCCCCGGGCGGCCATCCCGGGTCCATTTGGGGGACATGAATCTGGATTTCGATAGTATTCCCCCCCTGCTTGCCGACCGGCCGCTCGATATTACCCAGCACCTGAACGCCGGGGGGGACCTCGACGGAGAATTGGTATCCGGGGGGCCACGTCGCCGGTTCGCCCGAAACGATTCCGCCCGTCCCAAGATCGATCACCCCGGAAATCACATCCCAATCCGGATGATCGCTCGCATACCAGAGATTGCGCAGGTAATCCTGGCTCAAGACACGGGCTGGGTCGGCCGCCTGTCTCCTTGCCTGGTCCTGGAACTCTTCAGAGCCGGGTTGGGCGACGTTGCTGTTGCATGAGAGAATCGATAGAAGAAGGATGGTCGGGGTGATTTGAAGAACGGCACGGTTTCGTGTCATGACATTTTCCCCCAGTTTCTGAGCCGAAAAACACGGGGAAGCGCGTGATCAGGGACTGAATCAACGGAGACCGCCACGGGACCATCATCTGCCTGAAGCGATCGTATCAGACTTTTCCGCTTCCCGTCAAGCCTCCGGAGAAGGGAACGGTCTTCACGATTGACAGGAGAACGAGTAGAAGACCGACCGCTCCGAGGAGCCGGACAGGCGCCGGAGACACGGAGACACGGTAGAGAAAAACCGCTCTTCTCGTCCCGGTACGAAAGGAGACGCTGGCGCCGCCGGGGCGCGCCAGATCGGAGGGGATCGTCTCCAGAACGGCCCGGAAACTTTTCCCGGCCGGAAGGGGGTTTTCCGCGGGAGTGCGCAGTTCGGTGTGTCCCGTTTCACCGCTCCACTCGTATGGCCCCCCGATTTCGTGCACGGTGACCCTGTATCGTGTCGCCTGTTCCACCGGATACCAGGAAAGACGCACGCTTCCCCCTCTCAGGACTTCCTGCTCGACAGGTCGCTCGAAGGCCGGGCGGAAGAGGGGCGAACGGCTTCTTCCCTCGAGGCCGGGGGGTGAAGGGGAAAGCAGGTAGAGAAGAAGAAAAGCCGCCGCCGTGGCGAGAAAACCGGTTGCTCCCAGTAGCCTTCCTGGAGTGGCCCGCACGAATCCCGCTCGTTCGCGGCCGGCCGGGTCCCCCTCGATTCGCAATCGGCCCGCCCGGAGCCCGGCCGCCACGTTTCGTTCGGTGGCACGCCGGAGACGACAGGCGTCACAAACAGCGAGATGCAGCTTGAGCCGCTCCCGAAGAACCGGGTCGACTCCCGGCATGTCGTATTGCCAGAATTCGCTTCCGACTTCCGGTTCGACACACTCGTAGCCGCCCGCCGTTTCGTCTCGATCATTCATCTTGCCGTTTTTTCTCGTCAATCGCCGCCGAAGCCCGGGCGCAGGATCCGCCCGGGTGCCTCGGCGGACTATCTAGCCCCGGAACAGATCCGGGGCTTCATCTTCAAGTGACCCCCGAAGCCGACCCTCCTTTTTCAGCCGGTGACCGCCCCTCCGATTCTACCCGCCGCGGGCAACCGGGTCACGAGAAAGCCGGTTCTCCCGTTGCCCGTTGCCCGTTGCCCGTTGCCCGCAAGGGGAATCAATCGTGTGAAATCCGGTTGTCTTTGTGGAGAAAGTTGTTGCCCGGGTCGGGAGGCTATTGTCCGTCCGGACGCGGTTTTTTTCCCTCGGTGAGATCCTTCTTCCCATCGGTCCGGCAACCTGCCGGATCAGGATCGGCTCACGTGGGGACGCCGAGCTTCGGAAGAATGAAGAAATTAAGCACTCCGTAGAGAACGAGAATACCGATGAGAACATAGCCGCTCATGTCGCTTCGCCTTCTTTCTTTTCGTCTCTCAGGAGCGCCGGCCGTCCGATTTCATCGGTGTCTTCGTTTCCGGCCTTCCGCCGAGACGGAGCATCATATCCATGGGGCAGAACCCGGTGAATGCCGACTGGAGCATGTTCGCTCCGATGAAGACGGTGAATAGAAGCCACCACCGGCTCACGAATACGGTGAGCGCCACGCTCGCGAGGATCATCAACCCCACGATGATCCTGAACAGTTCCTTCTGTGCCATGAGTGATCTCCTTCCCCTCTTTGTTACACTTCCCGCGGCCGTGCCCGGTCAGAAAGTGTAGCGGACACGGGTGAAAACGTTGTCATTGCCGTCCAACTGACCGAAGAGTGTCTGGTTGCTGTTCCCCTCGAACACGTTCGCCCCGGCGGCGACCTCCACGTCATCGGTCACCTTGTAGCTCGCCAACGCCCTGGCGTGCATGTCCTCGTCGGTGGGGGAATAGAACGTGAAAAGGGAAAGTCGTACGGTCTGGTAGTTCATCATCTTCTCGAGGCGCATCGTAACGATCTGGCGCAGCTCATCCGCCGCCCACGCTCCCGCCGGAAGTCCGGCGGCATAGCTGTCGTGGTCGACCATCCATTCGCCGTACCATTGGAGGCTCACGTTGAAGTCGGTGGCCACCTGCCGCTCGAACCCGGCGAGGAACCGCCCCGACGAGTTCGCCACCATCGGGTCGTCGCCGTCCGGATCGTCCCTCGAATCGTAGTAGCCCCCCTCGAGCCAGGCGACGCCGCCCGCCAGTCCGCCGCGGAGACTCGCGCCCGCCACGGAAAGCTTCGGGTAAAAGGGGATTCCATCCGTCCCCATGCCCGCCGGTGTCTTGAAGAAACCGCGATAGCCGTAGAGCGATGCGGTGAAGTTTCCCACGTAACGGGAGAGGCGGATCGCCGTCTCGCCGTTTTCGAGCACGTTCGCCGGCATCCCCGGAGGCCCCGCCGTCCCGGGGGGCGTGTAAAATGAAAGCCTCTCCCCGGTGGGGATCCGGTCCGGCGTAAACTCCGGCATAAGCACCAGGTCGACGTCGAAGGGAAGGCCGAAAAACCCGAGCCGCACCGCATCGGCCGGCGCCTTGAGATACTGATCCTCCCGGCCGACGAAGAACGATACCCAGTCCTTGGGAAAGAGATCGTTGATGAAAATCAGATCGCCCGTTCCCCAGGTGAGCGCCTGGCGCCCCATTTTCACGTCGACGTGGTCGCCGAAGGTGGAGAACTTCAGGTATCCATCCCGCACTTCCAACCCCGTTCCTCCTCCGGAGATCTGGTCGTCGAGAATGTCGAGACGGAGAAACACCTCGCCTTGCTCTCCGTACGCGCCGAGCCGCAGCTGGGTGCGCGTCTCTTCAAGGGTGTAGTCCTGCATGCCGTCGAAAGCGGCATCCTCCGCGGTGCGCACGCCGACAGCACCCTCCACGAAGCCGTGCCATTCCACCTCGCCGGCGAAGGCGCCGGTCACCGCGAAGGCGAAGAAAAGGGCCGCCCCGAAAATGCCGGGGCCCAACGAATATCGTCTTTTCGGATTCATCGCTCTTCCCCCCCTCACTCGGCGATGTACTTCTTCGGCGGCGCCTTCAAGTAGCGCTCGGTGAACAGGTCATCCCCGACACCCACGTCGTACTCCACCTTCGAGAAGGAGACGGTGGTGGAGCTCTTCTTCTTCTTGTTCTCCATGCTCCGTACCGTCACCGTCTGGATGCCGTCGATCTCCTCGATCTTCTCCGCCTTGAACACGCGGACGAGTTCGCCCTTTTTATCGTAGTACTCCTCCCGCTCCGGGAGTATCCTGTCGACACTCACCCACGTGATCTTCTTCGCGAACGAATCCTTCTGTTTCGGCACGCTTTCGATCACGTAGAAATCGCGCCCCTCCACCGTTTCATTCCTCAGAAGTTTATGATTGTCGTCGGTCCAGTGACGTCCGGAGACGTCTTCGTAGGTGAAGTCGCTTCCCACGAAGGAAGACCCCTTGTCTTTCGCCGAAATTCTTCTCACCAAGTCGAGCGCCGGAATGTAGATCCAACGCGAATCGTCGGCATCCGGATTCTTCCACACCATGAAGCTCGTGCGCCGCACGTCGCCCGGTGCGGTGAAATAGGTGAAGTATTTCTGCGCGCCGCCGTCCTCCACATCGAGGCGGAGCATGATGAAACTCCTCTTCCTCGTCTTGCCGCGCTTATCGGTGAGTTCCATGTCCACCTGCGCCCTTCCGTCGGTGGCGGCGTAGTAGAGGTTCAGGTGCGCTTCCTTCATGATCTCCTCGGCGCTCTTCTCGGCCGCCCCCACAAGGGAGACCCCTGCGAGGAGCGCCGCCGAGGCGACGATAAGTGCGAGCGCGTTTCCGGATCTCTTCATAACGGTCCTCTCTTTCGTTTTCACTGTCTCGCCCCTTTCCCGCCGGCGAGAAACGCCGGGTTCATGAGCGACAGGATTGCGGGAAACGTGAACAGCGTTGTGAACCCGCTGATCACCATGATGGCGAAGAAAAAGGCGCCCACCGTGATGTAGGGCACCAGGTTCGCGAAGAACATCGGGACGAAACCGACGGCGATCACCAGGATGTTCCGCGTGATCGCCCTCGCCGGCGTCTGGAAAAGCCGCTCCATCGCCAGCGGGAAGTCGCCCGTTTCCCGGTAGATCTCCCTCGTTCGCTGCAGGAAGTGGATGGCGAAATCGATCGAAAGACCGAGGGTGAGCGACGAGAGTATGGCGATCGGCATGTCGTACGGCTTCCCGCCGAACCCGATCGCCCCGTACACCATGGCGATCGTCACGGTGAGCGGAATCATCGAGATCAATCCGAGCCGGACCGAGCGGAAGAGGCCGATCATCATGAGAAGGACGACGACGAAACTGCCGATCAACGCCTTCGACATCCCCTTCACCATTTTCTCCTGCCACACGACGTTGATATACGGAAGCCCCGCCCACCCGGCGGTCACCCCGGCGGGGGGCGGGTTCTCTTCCATGTACTTCCGCGCCGATTCCACGACGCTGCTCACGGCGCGGTTCTCCCCTTCCTTCATCTGCACCCAGATGTTCATCCTGTCCGCCTCGGGGGTGATGAACTTGAACAAGTCCGCCGGATCGCCGCCCGATATTTCATAGAGAAAGAGATACTGGGCGATCTCGTCCCGCGAGTCGGGGATGACGCCTTGTGCCGGATCGCCCTTCAGCTCTTCGCCCATTTTCTTGATCACGTCGGTCACGCCGGTGGTGGCACCGACGTTCGGGTGCTCGAGGAGGTGTTCCTGCAGCGCCTCCGCGTATTTCATCACCGCCGGATCCTTCAGTCCGCCTTCTTCGGGAACGGAAAGGACGAGGTAGGCGATGTACGTGCCCGCGAGGTGCTTGTTCATCTCACGGTCGGCGATGCGGAGAGGGTGATCCGCCTTGAACCAGTTCACCGGGTTGTCGCTCACCACGATCCGCGTGAGTCCCCAAACGGAAAGGGCGAGCACGAGAACGCCGCCCGCGACGATCGGCACCCTGTGGCGGAGCGATGTGGTGCGGATGAACCGCATCGTGGCGTTCATCATCGAGCCGCCGTCCTCTGCACCGCCGAAGGTTTCGAACGTCTTCTTCGGAATGAGCATCACGTACGCCGGGACGAAGAGGATCGAAAGGAGCCAGGCGACGAAGATGCCGAACGCCACGAATGCGCCGAAAACCTGCACGGGCGGAATCGGCGTGAACATGAGCGATGCGAAGCCGACCACCGTGGTGATCGATGTGAACGCCATCGGCACGAACAGCTCGTCCATGGTATCCACCACGGTGCGCCGCATGTCGCGGGTCTGGTGGTAGCGGTCGTGGAACTCGCTCAGCACGTGGATCGAGTTGAGCACGGCGATCGGGATCAAAAAGATCGGGATCATGGAACTCATGATATGAACCGTGAAGCCGAGACCGATGAGAAGCCCCATCGACCAGATGACGCTCATCATGGCGACGATCATCGGCCCGAGCACCACGAGCGCCTTGCGGAAGAAGAAGAGCATGAGGAGGAAGATCAGCAGAAAGGCCATCGGCGCGGAGATCGCCATCTGTTTGAACATCTCTGCACCGAACGTCGATTCCGCCACGGGGATCCCGGCGAGGTGGTACGTCTCGTCGCCCCCCACCTCATCAACGATACGGCCCAATTCGAGGGACACACGGTGCGCGATCTCCTTGTTCTCGATGGGGAAGAAGATGGCGCTCGTCGTGCCGTCATCCGACGCGAGCTTCCCGCGAAGGATCGGGTTCGCCAAGATCTGCCGGAGCACCCGGTCCGCCCCCTCCTGTGTTTCCGGGGGCTCCTCCATGAGCGTTTCCACGCGGAGGATTCCCTCGTCGGTGGTGAAGATATCGTCCACCTCGGTGGGCGCGAGGATGTCGTAGTCGATCACCCCATCGATTTCGCTCCCCCGCCGGGTGATCTCCGCGATCCGTGCAAGCGACACCGGGTTGAAGAGCCCCTCGTCGCGGACCACCCCGAGCACGATCCAGTCGTGAATCCCGAATGCCTCCATCACCCCATGGTGAAACAGACGCACCTCCTCATTTTCAAGAAGCATGTTCTCCGGGTCGGTGTCGATGTGGATCTTCGGCATCTGCCAACCGAAGAAGAGCGTGATCAGCACGCTCACGAGGACCACCAGCTTCGGGTGGTTGATCGAAATACCTACCAGTGTGTGCTTCACTTTCCGGGCCTCCATTATTAAGAAACGCTGGAAACGTCGATTCCCTCACTTCCCGTGGACCATTGCAACCTTCGGACCCTTTAGGGCGACTTTTTTAGTCGAACCGTAACCAAAATATATTCAACGTGTTGTCGGCCTTCTCCACGTTGCGCGGCGACCCGCGCTTTGGTTTCTTGTTGCACCAACCCGTGTTAGCGTGCAATATTTCGTTGCAGGTCGTCTCTTGCGCTGCAACAAGGAGTTTACATTGTCCTCGCCGCCGATCCACGGAAATCTGGAAATCTGTCTCGCCCAGAAGGCGAACATGGAGGCGATCTTTCACAGCGTCGCCGACGGCATCATCCCGGTGGACACCGAATCGCGGATCACCAATCTGAACCGCGCCGCCCGGGAGATGCTCCTCGCCAAGCCGGAGGAGGCGATCGGCCGGCCGGTGGAGGAGATCTGCCGGTGCCGGTTGTGGAAGCTCGAAACGCTGATCGCACGCACGCTGAAGCGGCGCGAATCGATCCGCGAAAGGGAAAACATCGTCGTGTGCGGCGACGGGTGCGAGCGGCGGGTTCTCGTCGGCATGAGCCATCTTCTCGACATGGCGAACGAACTCGCTGGCGCCGTGATCGTTCTTCGCGACATCACCTACGTCCGGGAGATGGAGCGCCTTCTCGAGAACAGGGCGTCGCTCCACAACATCGTGGGGAAGTCCCATCCGATGCAGGTCATTTTCGCCCTTATCGAGCAGGTGGCGCCCACCGATTCCACCGTGCTGATCCTCGGAGATAGCGGCACGGGAAAGGAGCTGGTCGCCGACGCGATCCACAGGAGCAGCGGAAGGCAGAAGGGCCCGTTCATCAAGGTGAACTGCTCCGCCTTGTCGGAAACGCTCCTCGAAAGCGAGCTTTTCGGCCATGTGCGCGGGGCCTTCACCGGCGCGATGCACGATAGGAAGGGGCGCTTCGAGCTGGCCGACGGCGGCACGATCTTTCTCGATGAAATCGGCGATCTCAGCCCGCGGATCCAGGTGAAACTCCTTCGCGTGCTGCAGGAAAGAGAGATCGAGCGCGTGGGCGACACGAAGACGATCCCCATCGACACGAGAATCCTCACCGCCACCCACCAGCCCCTCGGTCGCCTGGTGGAGGAGGGGCGCTTCCGGGAAGACCTCTACTACCGGCTCAACGTGATCCCCCTCCACCTCCCACCGCTCCGGGAACGGAAAGAAGACATCCCCGCCCTCGCCTCGGTCTTTCTCGACCAGGTGGTCGACCAGATCGGGAAAGAAGTGATGAAGATTTCTCCCGACGCCCTCCGGTGCATGATGGATTATCGCTGGCCGGGAAACGTGAGGGAGTTGAGGAACGCCATCGAACACGGCGTGGTGAAGGCACGGGGGAAGGCGATTCTCCTTGAGGATCTTCCCAGGGAAATCGCCGGAGCGACCGCCGGATCGGCCGGCCCGACAAGCATGGGCACGACCGGCGGCGGACAAGCCACCCCGCAGGAGCGCCAGAGCGAGGAGGAAGCGATCCGCGAAGCTCTCGACACCACGGGCTGGAACCGCGGTCGCGCCGCCGCCCTCCTCGGCATCGACCGCACCACGTTGTGGCGAAAGATGAAGCGCCTCGGGATCGCCGCGCCTTGACGCCCCGGCCGGATCGGAACGCCCCCTCTTCGGCCGGCCCCGCCGTTGCATCGCCGTTGCACACAGTCCGTCCGGAGCACCCCACCCACCCGTAATCGCTTCATTCCCAGCCGCTTATTCTCTTCGCGGCGAATGTGTCACGATTATTGCTTGCTCTCCCCGGTAAGAACGGCACCCGCCGCGACACGAACAGGCGAAAGGAGATACACGATGTCAGCGCCTATCAATATTCAGGATGATCAGTTCGAAGAAATGGTCGAGAAGTCCGACATACCCGTGGTGGTCGATTTCTGGGCTCCCTGGTGCGGCCCGTGCCGCGTGGTCGGACCGGTTCTCGAGCGTCTCGCCGCAGAGTACGACGGCACGGTCCGCTTCGTGAAGCTCAACGTCGACGAAAACCCGCTGAAGGCGGCCCAATATCGCGTCCAGGGAATCCCGACGCTTCTGTTCTTCCGCGACGGGAACCTGGCGCAGACGGTGGTCGGCGCTCAGCCGGAGGATGCTCTCCGGTCGGTGATCACCGAATCGCTCGGCGTGAACACCCCCTCCTGAGGGGAAGGGACGCCGCCTCTTTCGGGGAAACCGCGAAGCCGCCCGGAGAGACTCGCCGCGGCGAGAAGGAAAAAGACCGCGCCGAGATAGTTGAGGTGAAAGATCCTCGAGCAGTAAAGGAAGATCATCAGAAAGAGAGAAAACGCCGCCGCCGCCCTCGCGGCGGTGTTTTCGTTCCTCTGCCGGCGCAGCAGAAGAAAGAGCGCCGGCGCGACGATCAGAACCTGGAAGATCCAGAAGGGAAAGTAGTTGTATCGGCTTTCGACGAGGCCGAAGATGTTCACCCAGTTCGCCCCGCCGTAGCCGGGCGTACCGCCCAGAGGATAGCTCACCACCGGCGATGATCCCGTATTGAAGGCCACCGTATCGTCGAAGAATGACGCCGGATTCCAAAGGACGAAGGGGATGATGAAAAGACCGGCCGCCAGGGCGGCGGGCCACAATCTTCGCGCGCCCCGGCCGAGAGCGCCCGCCATCGAGGGCGCGCCCCCACCGAGGAGGAGGAGCAGGAAGGGCGTGAACAAGAGGGCGAACTGTTTCGTCGCGCACGCCGCGCCGAAAAGAAGCGCCGCCGTCACGGTTCGCCGCGCCATGAGAAGGTGGAGTGTTCCGACGAGTACCGCGAGAACGACCACGTCATTTCTTCCCTGGACGACGAAAGGGGCGAGAAACGGGTTGAGCCCCCACAGCGCGACAAGCATCAGCTTCGTCTCCCCCTTTCGCGACCAGCGCCACACGAGGGGGAAGGGGGCGAGATAGACAAGCAGGTAGAGGAATCGCGCATCATAGCCGCCGAACAGTGCTTTGCCGGCGGCGAAGAACGGGGCGTGGGCGAGAAAGGAGAGGGGAAAGTACGGATGGTGGATGATCGCCGGGTTCCCGGGACCCCACTCGAGCGATGCCATCGGGGTGGAACGGTAATCGGCGCCGTACGGATCGACCCCGCGGAGGAAGAACTTGAGCGCCTCTTCGGTCTGGATCACGCCGCCGTCGTGGGCGTGTCCCTTCGGCCCGGCGGCGAAGCGGAGGTACACCTCCCCCGTCAGGGGGAGGATGACGAAGATCGAGACAAGCGCCGCGAGGAGGAGGACGCGCACGCGGATCGAGCTGCGGGCGCCCTGGGCGATCACCCCCGTCGCCGCAAGCCCGTAAACGATCAGAAGCGCCACGGCGAGGGCCGCCTGGGCGGATCCGATCGGGTTGTCCACGAGGCTCCGCGCGAAGAAAGCGGCTCCCGGCGCGCCCGCGGCGCCGAGATCGGCCATCATCCGCCCGAATTCTAGGTCACGCTCCCCCGGCAGGTTCGCGAAGACGAGAAGAAAAAGAAGGAGGAGATCGCCGGGAAAGGGCCGCCCGCTCTTGCCGGCGGACGACGGAGTTGCGGCGGGGGACGTCCCGCCGTCGAAAGTTCCGCTCTTCTCCCGATCGATGGCCATAAAGATCAGCCTAGCCCCGCCGGGGTAAGAAATCCCGGCTAAAATCCCGGCGCCCGAGCGAAGCGGTTCGCTCAGCGGATATATCCGAGCGCCTCGAGTTTTTTCCGTTCCACGGGAGAGAGTTCGATTTTTTCCTGCTCTCCCCGGGGGATCTCTCTCTCCCAGCGCGCGATCCGCGCCTCCATCTCCCGGAGACGCTCCGTCGTCTCTTCCCGTCCGGCAAGATCTTTCATCTCGGCGCCGTCATCGGCGAGGCGATAGAGTTCCGCCGTGCCGGCGGCGCGATTCTCGATCGCCTTCCAGTCGCCGGCGATGACCGAACGAAGATGGGCCGTTTTCTGCATCTTCCTGCGCATCCTCGGCACGCCACCCTCTTCGTCGTTCGGATCGTAGTCGACCTCCGAAAAAAGAGGCCTGTCCCCCATGACGCGGTCGAAAAGCGCCGTCCCGGGGAGGTTCTGCGGCATGTCGCTCTTCTTCACGCCGGCGAGACGGAGAATCGTCGGCACCACGTCGACGAGCATGGCGGCATCTTCACGCACCGCCGGTTCGAGGCGGCCGGGCGCGCGGACGATGAGTGGAACGGCGAGCAGGTTCTGATAGAGGTTGCGTGTGTGGCCGAGCCAGCCGTGCTCCAGAAACTCCTCGCCATGGTCGGCGGTGAGAAGAATGACGGTGGCGCCGTCGAGGCCGGTCTCCTCCAGATGCGCCGCCAAGCGCCCGATCTCCTTGTCGGTGAAACGGACCTCGCCGGCGTAGAGACGGCGGAGATAGTCGATGTCGTCCCGCCCCAGCGTCTCCGCCTCGTCCCGGATCTTCCATATGTTCATCCCCGGACGAAGAGGTCCGTCATACGGCGCGTCGGGCGTCAGCCCCTCGTGCTCCACCCAGACGAAATGGGGGTCGAAGTAGTGAACGAAAAGAAAGAACGGTTCCCCGCCCCGATCGATCCAGTCGAGAGCGATATCGGTGACGCTCTTCGAACTCACGTACGTGTGGCCCCGGGCATTCGATTCGTCGAAGAAATCGAATCCCCGCTCGAACCCCCGCCCCGAGCCGACGAGGTCGTGGCTCACCACGGCGCCCGTCCGGTAGCCGAGCTTCTTCATCCGTCCCGCCAGAAGAGGAACCGACGACGGGATCCTCGATGGGATGTTCGTCGTCCCGTGGGAGGTCGGGTAGAGACCGGAGAGAATCGTCGTCGTCGACGGGAGTGTCCACGGCGCCTGGGAGATGCACGTGCTGAAACGGACGCCCCCGGCGGCGAGAGCGTCGATCGCGTCGGACGATCCCGCCGGCGCTCCGTAGCAGCCGAGGGCGTCCCTCCGGAGAGAGTCGACAACGATGAGAATCACGTTCGGCCGTGGCTCCTCCCCCGGCCGCGATGCGCACGATGCGAAGAGGAGCATCCCCGCCAGAAGAACGACACCCGGTTTTCCCCCCGGCCTGATCACGACGTCAACCCTCCCCCTTTTCCCGGGCCGACCCGGAGTCCTTTCGAATCCAGTAACGGATCTTATAGGAACGGCGGCTCGACGCCAACGACCGCTCGACGTAATGCTTTTCGAGCCACGCGCGGAACGGGGCGCCGTATTCGCGGCTCAGGTCGCTCCCCTTCGGGAGAATCGCCTCGGGTGCCGCTTCATCGAGTCGCCGGACGAGAAGATCGAACACGCCGACACCCTTTTCGTCGGCGCGCCGGGACCCCTCGCAGGTCGCCCGGTTCCAGTAGGTGAAAGGGACGGCGTTACGCGCGCCGCCGAGGTAAAGGATCTCCCACCGGTACAAGACGGCGGCGCGACCCTTTTCCACTTTTTCGAAGAAGCGCGTCGCCACCTCCCTTTGGTCGGCGAGAAGGTGCCGGGCGCGATGGATCCTCGGGATGTCGACCCGCATTCCGCCCCGCAAAAAGGAGGGCCTCGCGGCGAGGATGATCGCGACGACGGCAAGCGTGGTCACCAGGTTCTTCCCCCGCGGGCCGGCACGTTTCACCGCGACGGCCCCCGCGAAACGGACCGCCGCCGCCGCCGGAATCGCGGCGAAAAGAGCCATCGTGACGAGAAGCGGGTAGGCATCGCCGTGTCCCTGGAAATCGTAGAGACTGAAAAGGAGAATGCCTCCCTGATAGACGAGAAGGGTCACCGCCAGGCCGCGCGTCCTTCGCCGGAAGAGAGGCCGCGCGATAAGCGGTGCGAGAACGATTCCCGCGAACGAAAGGGCGAGAATCCACTCCTCGCCGGCGCAGTCGGCCCGGACGGTCCGGACGATCCTATGGCTCCATCGCTCCGCCGGCGACGTCGCTACGAGAGGATCGGCCGCCTTCGAGAGGGAGGAGATCACCGTCATGCGGAAGAAATCGGCCAGCCCGTGGTGAAGAAGGAAGTAGATCACGAACGGGGCGATTCCCGCGCACAGACCGGCGCCGAGACCCGCGAGCCGGTATCGGCGCCGGCCGGGCGGCTCCACGGCGAAAGAGACGAGCAGCGCAACGAGCGCCACCGCCCCGATCACCTGCCAATCCATGGCGGCGAGGGAGAGGCAGACGCCGGCGATGACCGTCCGGCCCCGGTGGGCGGCGAGAAAGGCGAGGAAGGCGAACACCATGGCGGCGAGTTTCGGCACATTTCCTATGGCCGGCAAGAGGCCGATCAGGGAGAAGCCGCTCATCAGCGCGAGGGCGACCCACGCCGCCGGTCGATCTTCCGGGAAGAGCCTTCGGACAAGGGCGAAAACCGTGCTCAGCAAGATCGCCGCGAGGAGGAGGTAGCCGCCGCGGATCACCAGGAGCGGCTCGACGCCCGCCGTTTCTCCCGCCCGCTGGAGCGCCGCACCGGCGAAGATCGAAAAAGGCGTTTTATGTTCAAAGAAATCCCGGTACGGAACATCCCCCGCGGCCGTCCTCGCCGCGAAATAGAGATAGAAACCTTCGTCCTTGCTGATCGGCTGGCGAACGATGTCGTACGAGGCGAAATGGAGCAAAGAGAAGAGGAGCGCGGCGAGAAGAATCCGTTTTTCTCCGCGCCCCGCGGGGGCGCCGGTTTCCATGGTGTCGCTCCCGTGGGGGTGATCGCTCCCGGTCGCCGGCAGGCGCGGCGCCGAATCCGCCGGGACGGTACTCAAGGCAGAATTATAGCATTCCCGGGCGGGTCATTCGTCGACCTTCAGCGCGAGCGACGTGATGTCGTCGGTCGCCTTCCCGTTTCCGATCCACTCCTTCACGGCCTCGGACACGGCGTCGATCACCCCCGCGGCCGATCGCCCGGTGTTTCGAGCGAGCACGGAACAAAGGCGCTCCTCGCCGAACTGGTTTCTCTCGGCGTCCATCGCCTCGGTGACGCCGTCGGTGTAGAAGAAAACCACGTCTCCCGGCTCGAGGACCACCTCCTTCAGCTCGTACTCCGTGTCGGGAAGAACGCCGAGAATAATGCCCGTCGGACCGAGCGATTCCACGGCAACGCCTCCTCGGCGGATCACGAAAGGAGGATTGTGCCCGGCGTTCGCGTACGAGAGCCGTCTTGTGCCGGGAACGTAGCGCGCCACGAAGAGGGAGATCATCAGGTCGGAGCGGTCGAGGTCGTCGTAAAGAAGGGTGTTCGACCGGCGTGCCACCGTGTCGGGGCCCGGCGAGTCGGAGACGATCGAGCGGAGCGTAGCGCGGGCGGCGGTCATCATGAGTGCCGCGCCGAGACTATGCCCGGTGACGTCGCCGAGGAGAATGTCGACATCGCCTTCGGCGTTCACCACGTAGTCGTAGTAGTCACCGCCCACGTTGACCGCCGTTTCGCACCGCCCGGCGAGCTGCGCCCCCTCGATGCTCGGCGCCCGCGCGGGGAGCATCGAGCTTTGTATCTGCTCCGCCAGTTCCATGTCCCTCTTGAAGCGGGTGCTCTCTTTCAGCTCCTCCACGAGACGGGTATTGTAGATCGCCGTCGCCGCCTGGGAAGAGATCGCTCCGATCAGCTTCTCGTCGCCGCTTCGGAAGGGTCCGGCCGTTTTCCCGTGAAAGAGCGCCGCGCCGAGAAGAACCTCCTCGGGGGTGTCGGGGGAGTGGAGGAGCGGTACGGCGAGAAGCCCGCTCGTGGGGAATCGTTTCTCTTCCGCGCGAACCTTTTTCGGGAGCTCCCCTTCGCCGTTCGCGACGATCGATTTCCGCTGGGCGGAAATTTCGCCGAGGAGGCCGGTCTTCCCGTCGGCCGCGAAGGTCGTGTCGATTTCGGGCGCCGTCCCGGCCACGGCCGCGGCGGTGAACCGCCCGGTCTTTTCGTCGCACACCAGAAAGGCGGCGGTTTTCACTTCCATGATCTGAAGCGCCGTTTCGAGAGAGCGGCGGGCGATCTCCTCCACATCGAAGAGAACCCCCAGTTCGGCGCTCAAGTCGTAGAGGAGATTAACCTCCTCGTAGCGCTCGACGATTTCCTGGGTGAGGCTCTCGAACTGCCGTTCGGCATCGAGGTGGTTCTCGAGACACGCCGCGGCCGCCTGTGCGGCCAACTCCGTCGTCCCACCGTCACCGCCTGAAACCTCCACGCTCCCCACCTCTTCCCCTGCGACGGTGATCGCCTTCCGCCCGATCTTTCCCGCGGAAGCGCCTACAGCCGATTCCTCCCCGGGGGAGAGGAGGTTCCCGTCCGCGCCGCGGACGTGAACGGCGCAACCCGAAACGGTCGAAAGCGCCTCGAGCACTTCCTTCACTCCGGGGGCGGCAACTGCTTCGACGAGCGCTTCGTTCGACTCCATCGTACCCGGTTCCTCCGTCCGGAAGAGCGTTCCCGGCGGGGAGCGGGGATCTTCCGATTATCCGGAGTATCGGCGGGGCCGGACCGGGACTTGACCGCTCATTCCGAATGCAACCGCATCGGAAACATAGGGTTATCCGGGCGGGGCACCGTGTGACGCATCAGGTATCGCCGTGTGGGGCGGTGAAACCAAGGGCCCGAAATCGTGCGGCCCCCGGGAGGGGGAGTCTCGCGCGGAGGAGCACCCGGTCGCCGACGAATTCCTTCTCGAGCACTTCGCCCTCCCGGTGGACCCTCGCGACGGCCGCCGAGTCCGCCGCCGGGATGTCGAGGTCGATCACGACGCCGCGGGAGGCCACCTCGCGGCGGATCGCCTCGCGCAGTTCATCGATACCGGCGCCATTGCGCGCACTCACCGCCAAGCCGGGACCGTGCCGGTTCAGCAGCTCGCTCAGCGCCAGGGGGTCGTCGATGCGATCCTCCTTATTCAGGACGAGCATGATCGGCTTCTCCCGAACACCGAGTTCCCCGAGCACACCCTTCACCGTTTCGATCTGTTGCTCGGCGTCGTCGCTCGACGCGTCGACCACGTGAAGAAGAAAATCGGATTCCCGCACTTCGGAGAGGGTCGCCTTGAATGATTCCACCAGGCCGTGGGGCAACTTCCTGATGAAGCCGACGGTGTCGCTCAGCACGAAGCGGTAGTCCTTGTCGAGATCGATCACCCGGCTCGTGGTATCGAGTGTGGCGAACAGCTCGTCGGCCACGTAAACTCCGCTTCCGGCAAGACGGTTCAGCAGCGTCGACTTCCCCGCGTTCGTGTAGCCCACGAGCGACGCCGTGACCCCCGCGCGACGAGCCTTGCGCTGCACCGCCCGGCTCTTCTCGATCCGCGCAAGATGCTTGCGCAGCCGTGTGATCCTCTCGCGGACCTTTCGCCGGTCCACTTCGAGCTGCGTTTCGCCGGGGCCACGCGTTCCGATTCCGCCTCCGAGACGCGAAAGATGATCCCACAGCCGTGTAAGCCGGGGGAGTGCGTACTCGAGTTGCGCCAACTCCACCTGGAGCTTCGCCGTTTCGGTCCTGGCATGGGTGGCGAAAATATCGAGAATCAGTTCGCTCCGATCGATCACCTTGATCCGGAGGAACTTCTCGAGGTTTTTTCCCTGGCCCGGGGAGAGGTCGTTGTCGAAAATCACCAGCTTCGCGCCGAGTTCCGCCGCCGTCTCGCCGAGTTCCTCGAGTTTTCCCTTCCCGATGTAGGTGGAGCCGACGATTCGTGTGCGCCGTTGCACCACGCGACCCGCCACTTCGGCGCCGGCCGTGCGGGCGAGTTCCGCCAGCTCCGCCATGGAGCGGGTGATCGAGGCGTGGGTGTCGTCGGGAAGGCCCACCGCCACCAGGATCGCCGTCTCGGCGTTGGCGCCGCCTTCCCCGGTGGGAGAGAAGAGTGATTTCGTCTCGTCGTAAGAGCGGTTTTGCGTGCGGTTCCTGTGGCGGTACTTCGTCAAGCCGACCCGTTCCCGCCGTTTTCCGGTTCGCCGCCGCCGTTGCCATCCGCTTCGGCCGCATCGTCATCGACGACGAGCTTCGCCACGTCGACCACAACGTCCCCTTCGTCGAGGTTCACCACGCGGACACCTTGGGTGTTCCGACCCATGGTGGAGATTCCTTCCACCGGCATTCGGATCACGATTCCCTTGCGGGTGATGATCATCAGCTCGTCGTCGTCGAGCACTTCCTTGATCGACACGAGGCGCCCATTCCGTTCGTTCGCCTTGATAGTGATGATCCCCTTCCCGCCGCGCCGGGTGACGCGGTACGCGTCTACCTCGGTCCGCTTGCCGTAGCCGTTCTCGGCGACCACGAGGATCGAGCCGTTCCGCTCGAGGGTGATCATGCCCACCACCTCGTCGCCCTTTTCGAGATTCACGCCCCGCACGCCCCGCGCCGTGCGCCCCATGGAGCGAACATCCTTCTCGGAGAAGCGGATCGCCTTTCCGAGCGCCTTGGCGATGATGATCTCTCTCGTTCCGTCGGTGACCTTCGCTTCGATCAGGCGGTCCCCTTCTTCCATGCGGATCGCGTAAATCCCCACTTTCCGCACATTGCCGAAATCGGAAAGAGGCGTTTTCTTGATGTAGCCGAATTTCGTGGCGAGAACGAGATACCGGTCCGACGGGAAATCGTCGGTCGGAATAACGGCGGAGATCTTCTCTCCCTCCTGGAGCTGGAGAAGGTTGACGAGCGATTTTCCCCGGGCGGTCCGGCTCGCCGGCGGGATTCGGTACGTCTTCAACCAATAGCAGCGTCCCTGATCGGTGAAGAACATGAGATATGAATGGGTGGAAGCGACGAAGAGGTGGTCGAGGAAGTCGTTTTCGCGCACCGACGCGCCGGCGATGCCCCGGCCCCCGCGTCGCTGCCGGCGATATGTATCCATCGGAAGACGCTTGATGTATCCCGCGTGGGAGATGGTGACCACCACGTCCTCTTCGGCGATCAGGTCCTCCGTGCCCAGCTCCACGACGGCGTCGATGATGTCCGTCCGCCGGTCGTCGCCGTACCGTTCGCGAAGTTCCTCGAGCTCCTCCCGGATGATGGCGCGGATCTTCGCCTCGCTCGCAAGGATGCTGCGCAGCTTCTCGATCAGCCGGATCAGCTCGAGGTACTCCCCCTCGATCTTCTCCCGCTCGAGGCCGGTGAGACGCTGGAGGCGCATGTCGAGGATCGCCTGCGCCTGCTCGGCGCTCAGGTCGAAGCTCTCGACGAGTCCCGCCTTCGCCGCCGCCGGGTCCTTCGAGGCGCGAATCAGCTCGATCACGGCGTCGAGATTGTCGAGGGCGATCCGGAGTCCCTCGAGAATGTGGGCGCGCGCCTCCGCCTTCTTCAGGTCGAACTCCGTCCGCCGGCGCACCACGGCGATGCGGTGACGCACGTATTCCGAGAGCATCTCCTTGAGTGTGAGCACCCGCGGCTCGCCGTCCACCAGCGCGAGAAGGATGATGCTCATGGTGTGCTGCATCTGGCTCCGCTGAAAGAGCTGGTTGAGGATCACCGCGGTGGGTGCTTCCTTCTTTAGCTCCACCGCGATTCGCATCCCGTTGCGATCCGATTCGTCCCTCAGGTCGGAGATCCCCTCCACCTGGCCCTGCCGGACGAGATCGGCGATCCTCTCGATCAGCGCGGTTTTATTCACCTGGTAAGGAATTTCAGTGATAACGATCCGTTCGCGCCCCCCTTTGAACTCCTCCACCTCCGTGCGCGCCCGGATCACCACCTTGCCGTGGCCCGTCAGGTAGGCCGTGCGGATTCCCGCTTTGCCGTGGATAATTCCTCCGGTGGGGAAATCGGGGGCGAGCACCTTGTCGAGGATCGCCGCGTCGCTCAGGTCGGGATCCTCGATCAGCGCGATCAGCGCGTCGGCGATCTCCCTGAAGTTGTGCGGGGGAATGCTCGTCGCCATGCCGACGGCGATGCCCGTCGCGCCGTTGACGATGAGGTTCGGAAACTTCGAGGGAAGAACGCGGGGCTCTTCCTTCGTCTCGTCGTAGTTCGGCTGGAAATCGACCGTTTCCTTGTCGATGTCGGAGAGGATGTCGAGGGCGGCGGTCGCCATGCGCGCCTCGGTGTAGCGCATCGCCGCGGGCGGATCGCCGTCGATCGAGCCGAAGTTGCCCTGCCCCTGGATGAGGGGATAGCGCATGTTGAAATCCTGCGCGAGCCTCACGAGCGTCGGATAGATCACCTGCTCGCCGTGGGGATGGTAGTTTCCCGACGTGTCGCCCGCGATCTTCGCGCACTTCCTCGGGTGGGCGCCCGGGCTGAGATTAAGGTCGTTCATCGCCACCAAGATGCGGCGCTGCGACGGCTTCAGCCCGTCCCTCACGTCGGGAAGCGCCCGCTGTATGATCACGCTCATGGCGTACGTCATATACGACGTGCGCATCTCCTGTTCGATATTCGTTGGAAGAATCGTTCCTTCCGCCATGGTTCTCTCCGGCCCCAGGGGGGCTGTTCCGCCGCTGTCGGCGCGGGCTTAGATGTCGAGGTTCCCCACCGTGGCGGCATGGTCCTCGATAAATTTTCTTCGTGGCTCAACTTTCTCGCCCATTAGGATCGAGAAGATTTCGTTCGACTCCACCGCGTCTTCGATGTGGATCTTCTTCAGCGAGCGGCGCTCCGGGTCCATGGTCGTTTTCCACAGCTGCTCCGGGTTCATCTCGCCGAGTCCCTTGTAGCGCTGGACCTGAACCCCTTTCCGGTTCTCGAAGCCTTCGAGCGTTCTTTCCAGCTCGGCGTCGCTGTAGCAGTACCACTCTTTCTTTCCTTTCCCCACGCGGTAGAGGGGCGGACGGGCGATGTACACATACCCCTCCTCCACGAGACGACGCATCCTGCGGAAGAGGAACGTGAGAAGAAGCGTCCGGATATGGGCGCCGTCCACGTCGGCATCGGTCATGATGATCACCTTGCCGTATCTCGATTTCGCCGGATCGACCTCGTCGTCGATGCCGGTGCCCAGGGCGGTGATGATCGTCCGGATCTCCTCGTTCGAAAGAACCTTGTCGAGGCGCGCCTTCTCGACGTTCAAGATCTTTCCTTTGATCGGAAGGATCGCCTGGAACGCCCGGTCCCGTCCCTGCTTCGCCGACCCGCCGGCGGAATCGCCCTCGACGATATACAGCTCCGTCCTTTCCGGATCCTTCTCCGAACAGTCCGCCAGCTTCCCGGGAAGGTTCCCGCTCTCGAGAGCGCTCTTTCGCCGGGTCAGCTCGCGCGCTTTCCTCGCCGCCTCCCGTGCGCGGGAGGCGGAAATCGATTTCTCGATGATCCCCTTCGCCACCGATGGGTTCTCTTCGAGAAACGTGCTGAGCCATTCGCCCACCACCGATTCGACAATTCCCCGCACTTCGCTGTTGCCGAGTTTCGTCTTCGTCTGTCCCTCGAACTGCGGATCGAGGAGCTTCACGTTCACCACCGCGGTGAGCCCCTCTCTCACGTCCTCCCCCGACAACGTTTGATCGTTCTTGAAAATCCCCGCCTTGTTCCCGTAGTTGTTGATCGTGCGGGTGAGGGCCGTCTTGAAGCCGGAAAGATGCGTTCCCCCCTCGAGCGTGTTGATGGCGTTCACATACGAGAAGAGCGTCTCCTGGTAGCCGTTGTTGTACTGAACGGCGATCTCCACACCCGTTCTGTCCCGGTCCTTGTCGACGTGGATCGGTTCGTGAAG
>JAJRWB010000058.1 GCA_024276995.1 Candidatus Eiseniibacteriota bacterium
GCGCCATGTAGGAGCGGGTGTATCCGTTCTCGGCGTCGAGATATTCGAGCACGCCCTTCGTGTCGCGTTCGCGCATCCAGTAGTATTCGTCGGTTCTCGTTCTTCCATGCTCATGAAACACGGTGGGAACCTTCTTCGCCACGGGAGGGATCGGGCACGCCCCTTTCCCTCCATCGGAAAAGGCGGGACATGCCAGGGCGAGCGCCGCTCCCGCCGCGAATACCGGAATGAGCCGCGCGATACTCCCTCTTCGCTTCGCTTTCACTTTGATTTTCCTCCCGGTGAACGGTTGCGATTCCGATTATAGCACCCACTCTGGTAGAATGTTTCGCGGCTTCGACCCGCCGCGCGACGCGGCGCCAAGGGGGGGAGAGCGTATGAAATGGAACAGGCGGATCGTGCTGATCGCGGCGACTCTGATCGCCTTCGCCGCCGCCGCCTTCGCCGCGACGCAGCTCACCGTGCAGGTGAGCAGCACCCGGATCCGGAAGGACGGCGTCTTCTGGGCGCCGTCGGTGGCGAAGGTCGGTGCCGGCGAGCGGCTCACCGAGTTGAGCCGAAAGGGAGACTGGATCGAGGTGCGGACCTCCGCGGGAGAACGGGGATGGATCCATTCCACCGCGGTGACGACGAAGAAGGTGACTCTCGGAACCGGCTCTTCTTCGGCGTCGAGCGGCGTGTCGGCGGACGAAGTGTCGCTCGCGGGGAAGGGATTCACCGAAGACGTGGAAAAGGAATACAGGAAGGAGAACGCCGATCTCGATTTCGACGCCGTCGACCGGATGAGCGGCATGATCGTTTCCGATGACGAGCTCATCGCCTTCTTGAAAGAGGGGAAGCTGGCGGAGTGGGGAGGTAAGGGAAGATGAGGCCGAAGAAGCGGACGGCGATCGCGGCGCGGGTCGGTATCGGGCTTCTCGCCGCGCTGATCGGGGGGTGTACGGGGGCGCTCACGAAGCTCGGCACCAACATCGCCGCGGAGAAGGGTTATATCAGCGAGGAACAGAAAGACGCGATCGTCCACACGGAAGAAGCGTTCCGGAAGAGCTTCGAGGAGTTGAGCGAACAGGAGGAGTACTATATCGGCCGCGCCGTGGCCGCCACGATCCTCTCCCGCTATGATGTGTACGAGAATGAAGAACTCACCCGTTATGTCAACCGTGTCGGGCGCGCGGTCTCCCTCGCTTCCACCCGCCCCGAGATCTACAACGGCTATCACTTCCTCCTGCTCGACACCGGCGAAGTGAATGCATTCGCCGCGCCGGGAGGGTTCATCTTCATCACCCGGGGCATGCTCGAACTCACACCCGACGAGGAGTCTCTCGCCGCAGTGCTCGCCCACGAAGTGGGCCACATCGCCGGCCGTCACGGCCTGGCGGCGATCAAGAAGAGCCGTCCCATCGAGGCGTTCGCCATCCTCGGGAAGGAAGCGGGCTCGGCGTGGAACCGGAAGGACCTGGTGAAACTGACCGAGCACTTCGACGGCGCCGTGGGCGATGTGGTCCGCGCCCTCATCGAAAAGGGATACAGCCGTTCGCAGGAAGAGGAGGCGGATAATTCCGCCGTCCGCTTCGCCGCCGGCATCGGTTACCGGGCGGATGGATTGACGGAGTTTCTCGTGAAGATGGATGGGGCGCCGGGAAGCTCGGGGAGCGGTCCGGGGATGCTGAAGACCCACCCGTCGGCGAGGGACAGGATCCGGTCGGTGGAGGAGACGGTGAAGAACCTTATGTCCGAAGGAACGGATCCCGCCGCGAGGAACCGGCGTTTTGCGAAGGAAACGGCGGCGAGCTGAGCGATGAAAGGTGTCACGGCGAGAGTGGGGGCGGGGCTCTTCTCCGCCGCCGCGGCGCTCCTCCTTTCCGCTTCCGGAGTGCTTCGACCGCTCGAGTGGAAGAGCTACGACCAACGGCTCCGATCGAGCGCCGCCGATTCCCGGAGCGTGGAGAACACCGCCCTTCTCCTCATCGACCAGAAGAGTCTCGACTACATGGAAGAGGAGGAGGGGATCGGCTGGCCGTGGCCGAGGTCGATCTACGTCCCGGTGATCGAGTATTGCCGCGCCGCCGGGGCGAAGGGCGTCATCTTCGATGTGCTTTTCACCGAGTCTTCCGTATACGGCACGGATGACGACGCCCAACTCGCCGACGCGATGTCGGCGAAAGAAGATATCCTCCTCGCGGTGCACGTCTCCTCCGGCGATCGGAAGACGTCGTATCCGATCGACACGCTGCGCGATGCCGCAGCGGGCGTCGGCAACGTTTCCTTCGAACCGGACGACGACGGCATTTTCCGCACCGTCCCTCTATCGGCCCTCACCAGCGGCGAAACGGTTCTCACCCTTCCCTTCGCCGCCCTCTCACGGCTCGCCGACGGTGCCGTGGAGCGCGGCGACGATGGTACGATCACGGCCGCCGGCCACGCTGTTCCCCTCGATGACAACGGAGAGATGCTCATCCACTACCTCGGACCGGCCGGCACGATTCCCTCCTACTCGATCGCGAGCGCCATACAGTCGTACGTCCGTTCGCAGTACGGCGGCGAGATCACCCTTCCCCCGGGGCGGTTGAAGGATCGCTACATCTTCGTCGGCATGAGCGCCCCCGGACTGATGGACCTGAGGCCGACACCGTTCAGCCCGGTCTATCCAGGCACCGAGGTGCACGCGACGGTGTTCGAAAACCTCCTCTCCGGCGACTTCATCCGCGTTGCTCCATGGTGGGTCGAACCGCTCCGCTGCGTCGTGCCGGCGCTGCTCCTGGCGCTCCTCCTCGGCGTCGTCCGGGGCGCCTGGAAAGGCGCACTCCTCCTTCCCCTTTTCGCCGCCGGCCTCGTCACGACCGCCCATGTCGCGTTCCGCCTCGGATGGAACGTACCGTTCGTGTCGCCCCTCGTGGCCGTATCCCTCGCCTTCCTCTCGGTGCGTACCGTCGAGTACGCCACCGAGGGGAGGAAGAAGCGCTTCTTGAAGCACGCTTTCCGGCACTATCTCAGTCCCGGCGTGATCGACGAGATCGTGAGCGATCCGTCGCGTCTCTCCCTGGGCGGGGAGAGGAAGACGCTCACCCTCTTCTTCTCCGACCTGGCGTCGTTCACCACCCTTTCGGAGAAGCTCGAACCGGAGCGGTTGACCCATCTTCTGAACCGCTATCTCACCGAGATGACCGGCGTGATCCTCGGCGAGGGAGGTACGGTGGACAAGTTCGAAGGGGACGCGATCATCGCCTTCTGGAACGCCCCGGCCGACCAGGCCGACCACGCCGAGCGGGGACTTCGCACGGCGATGCTCTGTCTCGAGAAGCTGAAGGAGATCAATCCCGAGATGAAGGAGATCTGCGGCTCGCCTCTTGCGATGCGGATCGGGATGCACACCGGGCCGGTGGTGGTGGGGAACATGGGGTCGAACGATCGGTTCGATTACACCGTGCTCGGCGACGCGGCGAATCTCGCATCGCGTCTCGAAGGACTCGGCAAGGTGTTTCGCACGCCGATCATCGTCTCGGAAGCGACGTGGAAGGCGGGAAAGGGCGCCGTGGATGCGAGGGAGATCGGTATGGTCCGCGTGGTGGGACGCAAGGAGGCGACGCGGATATTCCAGCCGACGGTGCGCCGCGGCGACATGCCGTTCTTCCGATGGTGGAGAAAGGACGATCCGACGTTCGCCGCCGCGCTCGCGGCGTACTACCGGGGCGAAATCGCCGCCGCCCTCGAGAAGTTCTCCTCCCTCGGCGACGATCCGGTCGCCGGCGTCTACCGTGAGCGGTGCGAAGAGTTTTCGGGGAAACCTCTACCCGATGGGTGGGACGGCGTATGGACGATGGGTGCGAAATGAGAAGGGGCGACCTTCTCCTCCTCGGCACCAGGGGAAGCCGCCCCGTGCCGGATGCTTCGTTCCTCCGCTACGGCGGCAACACCCTCTCCGCCGCGCTCCCCCTCGAGAGCACGACGCTCATTATCGACGGCGGGACGGGGATCGTCGATCTCGGCGAAGCGCTCGCACGCGACCGTTTTGCGCCCGGCGCGATCGATCTTCTCTTCACCCATTTCCACCACGACCATCTCTGCGGTCTTCTCTCGTTTCGTCCTTTGTACATGAAGCGGTTCGACGTGACGATCCATCTCGCCCCCGATGTGATCGATACAGGGAAGAACGCTCTTCGAACGCTCTTCGCCGCGCCCTTCCGCCCGGTCGAATGGGACAATCTCGCCGCCGCGATCTCGTTCCGGGAAGCGCCGGAGGAACTTCGCTTCGGCGGCGTCGCCGTGCGCCGGCATCCCCTGCGTCATCCGGGCGGATCGTACGGCTACCGTCTCGCCGCCGCGGCCGGTTCGGTCGTCCTGGCGTGGGATAACGAACATCCTCCCGGCGGCGTGGACGACGGCCTCGCAGGATTCTGCCGGGGCGCCGGCGCGATTCTGTATGATGCGCAGTACACGCCGGACGAATACGAAGCGCATCGCGGGTGGGGGCACGGAACGTACGAGGCGGGCGCCCGGCTGCTCCACGATTCGGGCGCAAAGCGGCTCGTCCTCGTTCATCATGAACCGGCGAGAAACGATGACGGCATCGACACCCTTCTCGCCGAGGCCCGCCGGCTCGAACCACGGATCGACGCGGGCCGGGAAGGGATGTCCTTTCCGGTCGGGACGTAAGGAGGCGATGTGGAAAACCAGGTGACGGACGTTCTTCAGCAGGCGATTCCCCCTTACGAACAGGCGATCCACTTCGTGGTCATCCTGCTCGCCGCGCTGGTGATCGATCTTGCGATCCGGAACGCGGGAAAGATGGCGAGGGCGGTCGCCTTCCCCCTATCCGTGATCGGCCTGACTTTCGCCGGGACGTTTCTCGCGCCGCCGTGGGGGATCGCCGCGGGCGCGGACGCCGCCGCCGGCCGCAGGATCACGGCGTGGTTTCTCTTCTGGGCGGTGGTTCTCGCCGTCCGCTTCATCGACGCGCTCGCCGGCGCGATCTGCGAGCGGCGAAAGACGCCCTTCCCGATCCCGATCCTCCTGCGCCGTTCGATCGTGGCGGCGATCTACCTGGTCGCCGCCTTCGCCACGATGAAATATGTCCTCGGCGTCGACATCACCCCGTTTCTCGCCACGTCCGCCATTCTCACCATGGTGATCGGCCTCGCGCTGCAAGGTGTTCTCGGTAACCTTCTCTCCGGCATGTCGCTCAACCTCGTTCGCACCGTAGAGACGGGGAACCTGATCCGCGTGGGCGACGATGAGGGCATCGTGGTACACACCAACTGGCGCGAGACGGTGATCCGGACGCGGAACGACGACTACATTCACGTACCGAACACGCTTCTGGCATCCGGCATGATCACCAACTTCTCCAAGCCGGCGCAGGCGCACATGCACTCCCTCGATGTGGGCGCGAGCTACTCCGACGCGCCGGCCGACGTGATCGACGCCCTTGTAGAGGCGGCGCGCGAAGCGACTCTCACGCTCGACCATCCCGCGCCGACGGCGGAACTGATCGCGTATCTCGATTTCGGCATCAACTATCGTCTCTTTTTCTGGTCGAAGAATTACTGGTCGAAGAGCCGTGTCGAAGGGGAAGTGGGGAGGCTGATCTGGTACAAGTTCAAGCGCCGGGGGATCGAAATCCCCTTCCCGATGAGCGATCAACTCCTCAACGACTTCATGGCGGTAGTCTACAACCAGCGTCGCCTTCCGCCGGACGGGGAAGAGACGGAGCGCATGGCGCGTCTCCTCGGGAGGAGCGCCTTCCTCCGACGTCCGGCGGCGGAGGGAGAAGAGGCGTCGCCGCTCCTCGACGACGACGCCCTACGGCGTCTCGCCCGGTCGTGCCGGATCGTCCGGTTCACGAAGGGAGAGACACTCTGCACGCAAGGAGAGGTGGGGGAGAGCTGCTACGTCGTGGCGCGCGGTTCGATCGACGGTTCGATCGAGTACCGGGAGAAGGGGCGGACCGAGAGATTCACCTTCAAGGCGAAGGAGGGAGACCTGTTCGGCGAGATGTCGCTCTTCACCGGGATGGCGCGCACCGCCACGGGGAGGATCACCGAGGAGACGGAACTCGTGGAAATCCCGGGTGATGCGTTCGCGCGCCTCCTCGCCGAGAGGGAAGAGGTGATGGAAGAGATCGCCTCGATGGTGGCGCGGCGGAACGAGGAGAACGAGGTGTTCCTCGCGAAGATCGAATCGATACCCGAGGAGGTGCGCACCGCGGGCCGCGATTCGAATGTCGTGCTGAAGCGGCTTCGCCGCCTCGCCGCGTGGGGGAAAAAGCTGCTCGACGGCGACAGTAAGAAGAAGTAGGCCGGGCAAACTCTCGTATCAGGCGAGGCGTTCGAGCACGGCGTCGAGGTTCTCGACTTCCCGGATCGCGCCGAGGCTCTCGAACCGGCGGCGCGCGGTGTGGGCGGTGTCCTTCGCCTCCGCGCTCCGCCCCGTCTTCTCGAAAAGGAGCGCCAGATCCCTTTCGGCGAGCGCGCCGAGCGCCGGCCGCCGATGCTCCGTCGCCAGGTCGATCACGCGGCGGAGCATCTCCTCCGCCTCCGCGGTCCGCCCCCCGCCCGCCAGAGCGCCGGCGAGGATTCTCTCGTCCTCGGCGGCGCGCACCCGGTCGCTCATCTCCTCGTGGATCTCCTTCGCCCGCTTCGCTTCGCGCTCGGCGAGCTTCGTGTCGCCGCCGTGGATGCGGATCTCCGCGCGACCCGCGATCGCCTGGGCCATGAGGTTGAGGTTTCCCGCTTCCTTCGCCTCTTCCACCGCCCTGTTCGCCGCATCGAGAGCGTTGTCCACGTCGCCACGTTCCCTGTAGATCATGCCGAGATTGTGATCGGTTTCCGCCACGCCGAGGGTGAGTCCCACTTGTTGAAACGCGGCGTGGGCTATCGTGTACGATCCGATCGCCCGTCCCAGGTCGCCGCGAAGGTAGTGGATATTGCCGAGGTTGTTCGAACAGCGGCCCACGGTGGCGCGGTCTCCCTCTCGCTCGGCGCGCGCGAGACCGCGGGTGAAGTACTCCGATGCCTCGTCGATGCGCCCCCCTTCATAGGCGATGGCGCCCCGCACGTTGAGGGCACGCAGCTCCACCGAGTGGTCTCCGCGGGCGCGGGCGAGATCGAGGGCGAGGGAGACCCACTTCACTCCTGTGTCGTGCCTTCCCATGCGCGCGTGGGCGATTCCCGCGAGGAGCGACAGCGTGGGCGAGTCGCTGATCGCCCCGTCGCCCAGCCGACCGAGATACTCGAGCAGCCCGGCGAAGCGCCCTTTCTCCGCGAGCGCACGCGCTTCCTTCATGTTGACGATCGATGCCAGTGGAACAGCCCCCCTACCAGGACACGGCCACGTTCTCGAGGCGAACCAGGTTCGCGGCGAACTCCCTCGTCTCCACGAGATGGGCCGACGGAAGGAGCGTCCAGGGGACATTCGGCCCCGTTCTCGCATACGTATCGAGAAGGGTGGTACGGATCGTTTCGTCGTCCTGGTCAGCATCCCCGTCGCCGTCGAGATCGTCTTCGCTGTTCTCGTAGAACAGATTCAGTTCCACGGGAATCTGAGGATCGAATCGGAGTCCCGCCGGCGCGAGATGGATGAGGAAGTACACCGGGTCGACGGTGATCGTGATGTTCACCGTGTCCTTCTCGGTGATCGGCGTCCCGTCGGGCCAGGTAAGAAGCGAACCTTCGGGAATGACGATCTCCAGGAAATCGCTTCCTTTCACACCGGCTATTTCGTAATGGATTTCCCGCTTCACGTCGTCGTTTTTCGTGGCGGGGAAGGTGAGCGAATACGTTTCGAGAGAGGGAACCCCCATTCCCTGGGCGAGCATGTGGAGCGCCCCCCCCTTGCCTCCCATCGTTCCGTCCGGTTTCGTCTCTTCGGTCGAAACGTGCATTCGCGCCCTCTTTCCCGCTTCCACCGAAGCGCGGTCCGGCCCGACCGGCTTCGTTCCGTCCACACAACCGGCGGCGGCGAGAAGAACGGCCGCGATTGCGAGGTTCATTGATTTACCCATGGCTTTCCCCCCGTGTAACAGTGGATGACGACAGGTCGGGTCCAAGAAGGCGGCGGAGTCTCTTGCGCGAGATGTCGAGTCTTCTCGCCGCCTCGCTCCGGTTTCCCCTGCACAGTTCGACCATCGACCGTGCCGCCGCCGTAGTGATCGCATCGAGTCTCGCCGGGAAGGGAATCGGGCTTTCCTCCGATCCCTCCGGGTTGGTGAAAATCATCAGCTCCGCCGGGTCGAGTTCGCCCGGGGGCGAAAGGAGAAGAGAACGTTCGAGAGCGTTCTTCAGTTCCCGGATGTTGCCGGGCCAGTTGTGTCCGTGCAGGGCGCTGCGAACGGCGGCGCTCAGGTGGGGCGCCGGTACGCCGTGCTGTGCGGCGAGCTTCGCCAAGAGCGCACGGGCTATCGCGATCACGTCGTCCCCCCTGTCGCGGAGCGGCGGAAGGGCGAGGGTGATCACGCCGATCCGGTAGTAGAGATCCTCGCGGAATGTTCCCGCCGCGATCGCTTCCTTGAGATCGCTGTTCGTCGCCGCCAGGATGCGGATATTCACATCCCTCGTGCGTGTGCCCCCCACGCGCCGGATCTTCCTCTCCTCGAGGGCGCGGAGGAGCTTCGCTTGGAGGTCCACCGGAAGCGTGCCGACCTCGTCGAAGAAGAGCGTCCCCCCGTCGGCGACCTCGAAGAGCCCCGGCTTCGAAGCGTGGGCGTCGGTGAACGCGCCCCGCTCATGACCGAACAATTCCGATTCGACGAGGTGCGCCGGAAGGGCGGAACAATTTATCGCAACGAACGGGGCGTTCCGGCGGGGGCCGCCCTTGTGGATCGCCTGCGCGAGAAGCTCCTTGCCCGTGCCCGTTTCGCCGACCAGGAGCGCTGTGGCGTCGCCGTGGCGAAGAATCCTCTCCGCCCTGGCGAGCACCGCCCGCAGGGCGGGACTGTCGCCCACGATAGTGGCGAAAGGATTCTCCTTCCTTCCCTCCCGCCCGGCGCGCCGGATCTCGTCGCTTCTTCTCCGGATCTCCGTGGCGAGAGAGTTTCTAAGGATCTCCACATCGCCGGGGAGGGCGAAATAGTCTTTCGCTCCCGCCCGGACGAGTTGCGCCGCGATCCGGTGACCGGCATCGCTTCCCACGGCGAAGACGTCCGTCGCGTGCTGGCGCGATTCCCGTTCGAGCCACTCGAGAGCCTTGATTTCAACGCCGCCCGCCGAGAGAAGAAGAAGCGACGCGTCCCGGATCGATCCGGCGTTCTCACCGTCGCCCGCCACGCGAAACGGCACACCGAGGTCGGTTTCCAACTCCCGCCATATCGGAGAAAACTCCTTGCCCATTTCCACCACCCGGATGAACTGCCCTTCCAAAGGTCCTCTCCTCTGCACGATCCGTGCCCGGTCGTGACAGCAATGAAACGTTGATCCTCAACAGGTTGGATGGCTCAGTCAGAACATTGCGCCGGTTCGATTCGTTCCAGTCGACCCATATTGGACCAGTTTATTCCAATTCTGATATGAAGTCAAGAAAGTATTAATGTTTTGCTATTATTGCCGGGGATGACATGCAGGGAGAGGGTATCGATCGCTTCGGTTCCGGGGCGATCGATGTGGCCGGGTCGCGGTCGTGTTTCGGGGAATCACGGGATTCTCGAACGATTGTTCTCGATTCGATCGAATCGATCCGACATGGCACTCCGTTTGCTACACAGTTCGGTCAGAAGCCGATGATCGTCCCGGAGTGTTCCGGGACGACGGGGCTTTCTGAAAACTAAGCAGCGGAATGAGCCGGTGCCGGGCATGGAATCGCCGTCCTTCGGGGACTACCCTGGCTACCACGACGACAACCCGCTCTCCGGAGATCACGGCGTCGGCCTCCGGTGTTCGCGTACCGGCTCAGCCTTTCTGCCCTCCGTCTTCGTCGTCCAGGCGCGGCGTGGGGCTCATCTGCCGGGGGGGAGGTCGGGCGGACAACGATCGGGTTTTCACGGACAGGTGCCGGCGGACCATGGAGCACATGCCGGTTTCCAACGCTGTCGGGGGGCAGTGACCTGTGAAGAAACCGCGTGAATCGCCGTCCCGACCCCTCCCGGATTCTTCGCGCCCGCCGCACGCCTCTTTTCGTTGTCCCCTTTTCGAGCGGTCGGCGCCTGTACTGAGCACCGTCTGAACACTCTCCCGCTCACGGTCGCCCATGCAGGAATCGCGGTGTCTGCCGAATAGAAGGATATGGATCCTCCCCGATAACAATTGACCGGAAGATAATTTTGGTCATTCAAGGGTGGCACGGGAATTGCGATTCCATAGGCGGAGATTCTCAACACGCATCCGCGGGCCGGGGAAAGACCGACGCCCGTCAGGGGACGGACACCAGGAGGAAGGGCGATGGGTCGGTCTGTCGATCTTCGTGAAGACGAAGCCGATCAGGCGGTGATCGACCAGGTGGAAGTGGTCGTGGAAACGATTCCCGCCGTCGCATGCAATCCGTCCGATGTGTCCGCGCGAACCCGGAGTGTGTCCGGCGGGACACGCGAACGCGGTGCGAAGCGGGCGAAGAAGAACCTGATCCGAAAATTGACCGTTCCTCCCGCGCTCCTCCTCGCGGCGGTGAACATCGCTGGCTTCTCCTACTACCGCCTTTCTCTCGCGGAGAGAGTGGTTCATCCCCTCCATGCGCTGCTGAAACCTTCGGGTCCGGTAGGCCAGGGCGCCGGCGTGATCGCGTTCCTCCTCTTCTCGTTCCTCTGGCTCTATCCCGTGCGGAAGAAATACGGCTTTTTATCGTTCACCGGGCCGATCCCGGTGTGGCTCGACGTGCATATCTCGGCGGGGCTGCTCATACCCCTTCTCGGCGCCACCCACGCCGGCTGGCGTTTTCAAGGACTCGTGGGGCTCGGGTATGCCGCGATGTTCCTCGTCTGTTGCAGCGGCGTGGCGGGCCGGTATCTCTATCTTCGCATCCCCAGGACGAAGGAGGGGGTGGAGATGACCCTCGGAGAGATCGACAGGAAGCGCGGGGAAATGCTCGATCGCCTCGCTTCCACTACCGGGATGCCGGCGGCCGACCTCGAGGCGATTCTCGCCGTGAAGAAGGGACGGTTTCGGGGATTGGGCGTGTTCGGTACGTTCCGAGCGCTCGTGAGGGATGATTTCGCGCGCCGGCGGGCGGTGGGAAGGTTGCTGAAAGAGTGGAACGCCCGGGACGGGGTGTCCGGAGGGGCGGGGAAGGAGGGGAAGCGGGCATTCAGGATGGCGCTCAAGCTGGCGCGAAGGCAGATGTCTCTCGACCAGCAGGTTCGACTTCTCGAATCGACACACGCGGTGTTCCGGTTCTGGCACGCGGCGCACAGGCCGGTGGCGATCGTCTCGTTCGCCGCCGTCGTGCTTCATGTCCTCGTGGTGACGGCGATGGGAGCCACCTGGTTCTGGTAGAGGTTCGGCATGGGAATGCTGATCGCCACGGCCGCCTTTCTGGCGGCCACTGTCGTGGCGGTTCTGATTCATCTCAGGGCCCGGGGAACGTCTACGCCCGCTTCCGCGCCCCCGGCCGGTCCTCCCTGCCCCCGGTGCGGCGAGCCGGTTCCCGCGTCGGCGACATTCTGCCCCGGCTGCGGCGTTCCGACCCAAGTCTACGAGGTCGTGGGGGCGCCGATTGCCGCGGACGCCGGCGCGGACGGCGGTGGGGGAGAGGAGGGCGAACCGAGGATGCACGCCGTAGTGCGCGCCGATCTTTGCGTCGGCTGCGGCGTGTGCGTCCCCGCTTGTCCGGTGGAAGGCGCGATTTACATGGAGGGGAAGCTCGCCGTGGTGAACCGCTCCTTGTGTGTCGGCCACGGGAAGTGCGCCGAGGCGTGCCCGGTAGGGGGAATCCTGATGGCGGCGGGCGAAGCGGTGCATCAAGTGGAGGTTCCCGACGTGAACGGCCGGTTCGAATCGAATGTGCCCGGCATTTTCATCACCGGCGAACTCGGCGGGCGGGGGCTGATCAAGAACGCGGTGAACGAAGGGAAACTCGCCGTCGAAAGCATTGCCGGGGGGCTTTCGAAGGACACGGCGGAAGAGGAGGGGAAGGATACGGCGGGGGAGGACGACGGCGTGCTCGACGTGATCATCGTCGGTTCCGGTCCCGCGGGGTTGAGCGCCGGCCTGGAGGCGCACCGGCGCAAGATGCGCTACGCCATTCTCGAGCAGGGCGACCTGGCGGACACGATCCGGAAGTATCCCCGCCACAAGCTCCTCCTCGCCGAGCCGGTGAAGATCCCGCTCTACGGGGATCTGTGGGTGGCGGATGCGTCGAAGGAAACGCTGATCAGCATCTGGGAGACGATTGTTTCCAATACGGGTCTCAAGATCGAAACGAGGCGCCGCGTGGAGAATGTGAAGAGAGAGGACGACCACTTCGTGGTGGAAGCGGGGGGGGAGACATACCGGGGAAAGCGAGTGGTGCTCGCCATGGGGAGGCGCGGCACGCCGCGGCGTCTCGGGGCGCCGGGAGAAGAACTCGAGAAGGTGTTCTACGACGTGGCGGAGATGGAGGAGTTCAAGGGGAGAAAGGTTCTCATCGTGGGCGGCGGCGACAGCGCCGTCGAGTCGGCCATCGGCATGGCGAACCAGGAGGGGGCCGAGGTGACGCTCAGCTACCGCGGCGACGCCTTCAAGAGGGTCAAAGAGAGGAACCGGGAGCGCCTCGACGAGGCGGTGAAGCAGAAGAAGATCCGCCTCCTTCTCGGCAGCGAGGTGAAGGAGATCACCGAAGCGAAAGTCGTTTTATCTATGAAGGATGGAGAGGAGACCCTCGAGAACGACAACGTGGTGATCCGGATCGGCGGCGAACCGCCCTTCCCGTTCCTCGAGAAGATCGGCGTTCGGATGGTGCGCAAGACCGTTCCCATCCCGGGAAGCGACGGGGGATAGGGCGATGTTTCTCGGCGGGGGAGAGATGTGCGCGCGGCCGGTGGTGTTCGCTCTTCTTCTCACCGCATGGTGCGTCGCGGCGGCGGCGGCCCACGCCCAGTTCGCCCCCGGTCCGTTGTCGAAAGCGCACCGCGAGCTCGACGGGACGCTGCGGTGCACGAAGTGTCACGCCGTGAAGCGGGGGAAGTCGATGGACGGAGAATGCCTCGCGTGCCATGACGGTATCCGCGCCCTCGACGAGGCGGGGCGGGGACTGCACGGAGAAAAAAAGCGGAAGGAGTGCGCCGCCTGCCACAAGGAGCACGCCGGCGTCGATTTCGAACTGATCGACACGGCGTTTCTCGATCCATCATCATTTGATCATTCGATGACCGGCTGGAACCTTAGGGGGAAACATGTCGATGCGTCGTGCGAGAAATGTCACAAGGGCGAGTTTCTCACCGATGCGGTGAGGAGGCGTCTCCGGTCGAAGGGAGGAACGCGTGCTTGGATCGGTCTCGAAGGGAAGTGCGCCGTCTGCCACGACGATCCCCACTTGGGGAAGCTCGGAATCGACTGCGGTTCTTGCCATTTCGAGACCGGTTTCCACGATGTCGTGCGCGACGGCTTCGATCATTCGAAGACCTCCTGGGCGCTTCGAGGGGCTCACGGCCGCGTCGATTGCGCCGCCTGCCATGATTCCACAAGCGCCTGGGGAGCGAGGCCGCCGCATGATCGGTGCGGCGTGTGCCACGTCGATCCGCACCGGGGGGCGGCGACGATCGCCGGCGCGGTCGTCGACTGCAACGCCTGCCACGACGAGGAGACTTTCCGCCCCTCGACGTACACCGTGGAGCGCCACCGGAACGCGCCGTTCCCTCTCGAGGGGAAACATGCGGCGGTGTCATGCGACCGGTGTCACACGCTCACGTCGCGCGGCTCGATCACCGTCGATCTCGCCGATGCCGGCGTTCTTCTTCGAAGGGAGCACGAACTTTGCTCCGACTGCCACGCCGATGCCCATAACGGCCAGCTCTCCTCCCGGCGAGACGGGGGGGAGTGCGGGTCGTGCCACACCGTCGATGGGTGGAAGTCGACCACCGTTACGGTGGAGTCGCATTCGGATTTCTCCTTTCCCCTCGTCGGGGCGCACGCCGATGCGAAGTGTTCCGCGTGCCACGGCCCGGACAGGCCGGGGCTCCCCCCCCTCCCCGGCACCGATCGACTCGGACGGGCGAGGGTCGCCCTGGTTATCGAAAAGAAGAACTGCTCCGACTGTCACGTCGATCCTCACGACGGCCGGTACTCCGCCGGCGCGACCGGCGCGGGGGCCGGGAGGGTGGGTGGTTCGGCGGGGGGGGCGAAGAAATGCGGCGAATGCCATGGCTCGGACAGATTTCGTCCGGCGATGATCGGCGTGAACGACCATGATACGTACGTCTTCCCGCTCAAGGGCGCTCATCGGGCCGTCCCCTGCTTCGAATGCCACAGGGAACTGATCAGGAGCAGCCGGTCCGGAACGCTTCTTCTCGCCGGGTGGACCGGCAAGGCGATCGACTTCCGCGGAGAATTCGGAAAATGCGACGACTGTCATGGCGATGCCCACGCCGGGCAATTCACATTGTCGTGCGACGGTTGTCACGGCCAAGACCGGTTTCGTCCGGCGGTGAATTTCGATCACGACCGGGATTCGACGTTTCCTCTCAAGGGCGGTCACGGGAAGGTGAAGTGCGAAAAATGCCACAGCCCGTTCAAGACGCCGGACGGGGAAACGATCATCCGTTACAAACCGTTGAGCCGCAAGTGCGAGAGCTGTCACGGCGATCGCGAAATCGATCGCCTTGTCGCCGGCGATGAGATGGTTCGAAGGGATTAGGGGTGAAGTGATGGGGAAGATGAGGAGTGGAATCGGGTGGTGTGCGGCGCTTCTATTCGTCGGGGTTCTTCTTCCGGAAGGGGCGGTCGCGGGAAACTACGTGAAAAACCCCCACGGAAGGGTCGGCGAGGAGTGCGTTATTTGCCACGGTCCGGAAGGGTGGACCCCTGCGAAGATCAGCGAACACTGGGATCACGACAAGTACGATTTCCCCCTCGAAGAAGGGCATAACGGCGTTCCGTGCAGGAGCTGCCACGAGTCGCTCGAGTTCAGTAAGGCGTCTACCGAGTGCGCCGGCTGTCACGCCGACGAGCATGGCGGAGAATTCGGCGACCGTTGCGGGGCGTGTCACACGACATCCTCCTTCTCGGACGAGTCGGCGTTCCGCCGGAGCCACCAGCTGACGCGATTTCCCCTCACAGGCGCCCACACGACGGCCGATTGCGAATCGTGCCATCCGGCGGCGACCGGCGGAGAAGCGACGTACGTGAACACGCCGGACGAATGCAGTTCGTGTCACGGTGCCGATGCGCGCGCCGTGGGTGATCCGGATCACGGGTCGGCCGGATTCGGCGATGCGTGCGACGAGTGTCACGGCACGGCGAGTTGGTCCGGCGCTTCGTGGGAACATGACACATTTCCCCTCGCCGCCGGCCACGCCTCGCTCGAGTGTTCGCAATGCCACGCCGATGGAACGTACGCCGGCACATCGTCTGAATGCTACTCGTGTCACGGCGCCGATTATGACGCCGCCGTCGAGCCGCGCCATACCGACGGTTTCCCCCTCGACTGCACGGAGTGCCACGTAACGACCGCCTGGGAGGGGGCGGCCTTCGTACACGAGAAGTTCGAACTCACAGGCGGTCACGACGGCGTGACGTGCGGACAATGTCACAGCAACGGAGTTTATGAGGGTAGCGATTCGGACTGTTTCGCCTGCCATGCCGACGATTTCCAGTCCACCCTCGATCCCGATCACGAGAAAGCAGATTTCGATATCGCGTGCCTCGAGTGTCACACCATGGACCGGTGGGAGGGAGTCGACTTCGAACACCCCTTCTTCGCCCTCGAGGAGGGACACGCCGGTCTCGAGTGCATCGATTGTCATGAAGCAGGGAGCTATCACGGCCTTTCCAGCGGGTGCTTCACGTGTCATAAGAACGACTATGAGGGGGTTGTCGAGCCGGTGCACACCTCCGGTTTCCCCGAAGACTGCACCGAATGCCACTCCTCGGCTTCGTGGACGGACGCATCGTTCAGCCACGACCGGTTCTCCCTGACGGCGGGTCATTCGGGTGTGTCGTGCGGCGCGTGTCACCAGGACGGTTTCTATTCCGGAACGCCGACCGACTGTTTCTCGTGTCATGGCGATGACTACGCGGCTACCGCCGACCAGGTCCATGGCTCGGGATTTCCGACCGACTGCACGACCTGCCACAACACCGGCGGATGGACGGGGGCGGCGTTCGATCACGGGTCGTTCCCCCTCGATCGGGGCCATTCGCAGCTCGAGTGCTCGGCGTGTCACGGCAACGGCGTGTTCGCCGGAACGCCGGCCGACTGCTTCTCGTGCCACGAAACCGACTACGCCGGCGTTGCCGAACCTGATCACGGCGCGGCGGGCTTTACTACCGATTGCGCGATGTGTCACACCGGCGACGACTGGACCGCGGCCGGTTTCGACCATACGTTCTTCCCCCTCACGGGCGGTCACGGGTCGTCGTCATGCTCGGCGTGTCACGGCGACGGCGTGTTCGCCGGAACGGCCAACGACTGCTATTCGTGCCATGTGTCCGACTACGCTGGGACCACCGACCCGGCGCATGGCGAGGGCTTCCCCACCGACTGCTCCCGCTGCCACGACACGGGAAGCTGGCGAGGTGCATCGTTCGAACACGGTTTCTTCCCACTCACCGGTGGCCATGGCGGTGTGTCGTGTTCAGCGTGTCACGCCGACGGTGTGTACCAGGGAACGGCGGCGGAGTGTGTCGCCTGCCACCGGGGGAACTACGACGGTACGAACGATCCCGACCACGCCCTCGCCGGCTACGGCACCGATTGCGCATCGTGCCATGGCACGGACGTGTGGGCGGAGGCGTCCGTCTCTCACGAGCGGTTCCCCCTTACGGGCGCTCATGCCGGAGCTTCCTGCGCGTCGTGCCATGGCGACGGCGTCTATGAGGGCCGTCCGTCCGACTGCTTCTCGTGTCACGGGGACGACTACGCCGGTACCACCGATCCGGCGCACGGCGACGGCTTCCCGAAAAGCTGCGCCACATGCCATGGGACCGACCAGTGGAACGGAGCCTCGTTCGCCCACGACCTCTTCAGCCTCGATGCGGGACATAGCGATGTAAGTTGTTCGCAATGTCACACCGGCGGCGTCTACGCCGGTCTTCCGAACGACTGTTTCTCGTGTCACGAAGACGACTACCGGTCGGTTTCGGAACCGGATCACGCGCAGGCGTCGTTCAGCACGACGTGCACCGACTGCCATTCGATGAACGATTGGAGCGGGGCGACGATCGACCACGGTTTCTTCCCCCTCGAGGCGGGCCACTCCGGTCTCGACTGCGCGAGTTGCCATGCCGGCGGCGTCTACGCCGGTCTTCCGAACGACTGTTTCTCGTGTCACGAAGACGACTACCGGTCGGTTTCGGAACCGGATCACGTCGCGGCCGGTTTCCCGACCGACTGCACCGACTGTCACGATGCGGCGACCTGGTCTCCCGCCACGTTCGACCACTCGTTCTTCGATCTATCCGCCGGCCACGGCGGTCTTTCGTGCAACCGGTGTCACGACGACGGCGTCTACGCCGGAAGATCGACCGATTGCGCCTCGTGCCACCAGGCGGACTATAACGGCACCTCCGATCCGAACCACGCGGCGGCGGGTTTCTCATTGGACTGCAGTCGATGCCATACGCCGTCGGGCTGGACGCCTTCCACCGTCGATCACGGTTTCTTCCCGACCGGAGGGGGGCATTCGGCCCTTTCGTGCGCCGACTGTCACGGCGACAGTCCGTACAACACCCTTTCGAGCGAATGCGCATCGTGCCACCAGGGAACCTACGATGCTACGACCGATCCGATCCATGCCGCCGCGGGCATTTCGAACGCCTGCGCCCAGTGCCATACGGTGAACGGCTGGGCCGGAGCCTCTTTCGATCATCGATTCTTCAAGCTCGTCGACGGTCACGGTGGTCTGTCGTGCAACACGTGCCATGTTGGGGGCGTGTACGAGGGGATGGCGACCGACTGTTACTCATGCCATGGAAGCGACTACAACCGATCGAGCAATCCCGATCACGTCGCGGCCGGTTTCGGCACCGACTGCACCGGATGCCACGGGATCACGTCGTGGAGCGACGGGCGGTACGACCACAACGCCTTCCAATTGAGCGGGGGGCATAGCGGCTTATCGTGCAACTCATGTCACGGGGGAGGAGTGTACGGAGGTGCGCCCGCCGACTGCTTCTCGTGCCACCAAGCGGACTACGACGGTACGACCGATCCGAACCACGGTGCGGCGGGTTTCCCGACCGACTGCACGCAGTGCCACACGGTGAACGGCTGGGCCGGGGCGAATTTCGATCATAACGCCTTCCCGCTGAACGGCGGACACGGCGGTCTATCGTGCGCGCAGTGTCACGCCGGCGGCGTCTACGCGGGGACATCGTCCGACTGCTTCTCGTGCCACCAAGCGGACTACGACGGCACGACCGATCCGAACCACGGTGCGGCGGGTTTCCCGACCGACTGCACGCAGTGCCAC
>JAJRWB010000059.1 GCA_024276995.1 Candidatus Eiseniibacteriota bacterium
ACTCCCGGCGCTGGGAGCAAAGCTCCTGGCGCAAAATCTCTGCCAGAGCTTTTCGTCCCAGTTCGTGGATCCTCTCCCACCCCTCTCCCGAGTAATTGAAGGACTTGAGTTCTTTGATCGCTTCCGCCATAGTTAGTGCAGCCAATTCCTTGGCCATGGGGTACCTCCTTTTTGGGTGTTGATTACCTTGGAGTACCCCATTTCTCTGCCTGACACAATTTACGGTACGTCACCGCGGGGACAACACGGTTGCGGTTCGTGCCGGAAATTGTTAGAATAGAAATCACTCCCTCAGATTACATTTCGCGATTCCTTCGAAATCCGCTGCTGCCCGGAAAGGACGGACCTATCAATATGTTCTTCAAACGAGTCGCCCCGGTGGTTACGGCTCTGGCGGTCGCGGCGACCGTGTCTTCCGCCGCAATCAGTCTCAACATGACCCTCGAGGCCCAGAAAGACGACTACGCCGGATCGTATTCCGACATCTGGGGGTACACATCGCCCGCGGGGGTGGAGTACGCCATTATCGGCCATCAGAACGGCACGATCTTCTATAATATTTCCGATCCGGCCAACCCGGTGGAGGTGGGCTACATTCCCGGTCCGAACTCGATCTGGCGGGACATCAAGGTGAACGGGCCGTACGCGTTCATCGTCACCGAGGGGTCGGGCACGGGAACCGGCATGCAGACGGTCAGCCTCGCGGATCCGGAGAACCCGGTGCTCGTGAACACGTGGGATCTCAAGTTCACGACGGCGCATAACATCTTCATCGATACGACCCGCTCCCTCGCCTACGTTTGCGGCACCGCCAAGGGGATGCACGTCGTGGACATCTCCGACCCGGTCAACCCGGTTCAGACGAAGATCTGGCGGGCGATCGCTCATTACTATATCCATGATCTGATGGTCGTGAATGACACGGTCTGGGCGGCGGCGATCAACGAGGGATTCATGCATATCCTCGCGAATCCCGACTCGGCGACATTGCAGGAAGTGGTGTCGTGGACATACGCCGGATCGGCGAGTCACGCGGGCTGGCTCCACACCGATAACCGCTACTTCATCAGCACCGATGAGACGAGCGGGGGCCACATTCGGATCTGGGACGTGTCGGACAAGCTGAACATCACGCAGGTGAGCTCGTACGAGGTGGGCGTCGACAGGAGCGTCCACAATGTCTTCGTTAAGGGTCAACTCGCGTTCATCTCGTACTACACCGAAGGGACGCGTGTGCTCGACGTGAGCGATCCCTTCAACCCGGTGGAGGCGGCATACTACGACACCTACATCGGCGGCGGTCTGTACAACGGGAACTGGGGCGTTTTCCCCTACTTCAATTCGGGGACGATCATCTCGAGCGATATGTCGGGGGGCCTTTTCGTCTTTTCTCTCGACACGTACACCGGTGTGGACGACCGCGTCAGACCGGTTCCCGGCATAGCCCGCCTTCTTCCGGCGACGCCGAATCCGTTCAACCCGGTCACCGAACTCGGCTTCTCCGGCGGTGGGGAAGGGATCTACCGGCTGCAGATCTACAGCGTCGATGGGCGGCTGGTTCGCACGCTCTTCCAGGGACGATCGCCCGGCGAATCGTCCGGTCTCTACTGGGACGGTACGGACGACAGGGGGACGCCCGTGGGCTCCGGTTCGTACCTCTACCGGCTCACGGGACCGAACACGGTCGACCAGAAGAAGATGGTACTGATCCGGTGACATCCCACGGCGGGCGCGTATGACGCAAAGAGCCGGCCGAGCGCTCCTCCGCCGGCTCTTTGCTTTCAACTCGATAGTGAGGATGGTGCCGAGGGCGAGATTCGAACTCGCACGAGCATCGCCCACTGCCCCCTCAAGACAGCGTGTCTACCAATTCCACCACCTCGGCACAATCGGATTTAGCAATGTAGCCTCTCCCCCGAACGATGTCAACCTGCGAGGAAGAGAACCATCAGGGCGTCGTCGCTCCGCCTCCCGCGGGTCTGCCCGCGTCGCCTCCTCCGGATGTGGGCGCGCCCGCATCCGGGGTGGCCGGAGCAGCCGGCGCATCGGCTCCGCCGGCGCCCGCCTGTCCCGCTTCGCCGGGGACGGGGAGACCCTGTGTCGGCACACCCTGTCGCTGCTCCGCCTCGAGAGCGCGTCTCATCGCGCTGTCGGCTTCCATCCCGCGCCGCCCGAGAACGGTCAGCGTCAGCGACGTGAGCATGAAGATGATCGCGAGCACGGTAGTGGTTCTCGACAGGAACGTTCCCGCCCCACGACCGCCGAAGACGGCCTGCGAGCCGCCACCGCCGCCGAAGGCGCCCGCGAGCCCCCCCCCCTTGCTCGATTGCAGAAGAACCACCACCATGAGCAGGAGGCAGTTGATCACGTGGATTGCCGTCAGAAACGCTATCATTCGCCAGTCACCTTTCCTCTGATTTCACGCCGCAAAGATGGCGTTGAAAGACTCGGCATCGAGGCTCGCTCCTCCCACGAGGACGCCGTCGATATCGTTCGCACCGAGCAGCTCCGCTGCGTTGGCGGGCTTGACGCTACCGCCGTACAGGATCCGTATCTCTTCCGCGAGGCCGGTATCGTACCGCCCGGCGAGGACACCCCTAAGGAAGGCGTGCATCTCCTGCGCGTCCGCCGACGTGGCGGTTCGACCGGTGCCGATCGCCCACACGGGCTCATACGCCACGACGAGGCGCCCGGCGGCCTCCTCTCGGGAAACGGCGCCGAGGGCGGCGTCGATCTGGCGTCGCACGACGGACCGCTCTTCGCCCCGATCGCGCTCGGCCTCTTTTTCGCCCACACATAGTATCACGTTCAGGCCGCAATCGAAAGCGCGCCTCATCTTCGCGGCCACCACATCGTCGCTGTCGCCGGAGTGCTCCCGCCGCTCCGAGTGCCCGGCAAGAGTGTAGCGGCAGCCGACGTCGACGAGCATCTCCGCGGATACCTGGCTCGTATAAGCCCCTTCCGCATATTGAGATACATCCTGTCCGGCGAGGAGGACCGGACTCCCTTCGAGCGCTTCGCGCACGGCGGCGAGGTACGGATAGGGCGGAGCGATGAGCACCTCCCTCCCGTTGCGACCGGTGGCGGCCATCGTCCTGCACGCCCTGGCAAGCCCGACCGCCTCGGAGCGGTGGAGGTTCATCTTCCAGTTCGCAGCGATCAGTTCGTTTCTCACGACATCCTCTTTCTTCCGCTTTCCCTACGCGTCCGTGAGCGCGGCGACGCCGGGCAGTTCCCGGCCCTCGACGAACTCGAGCGAGGCGCCTCCGCCGGTGGAGACATGGGTGATCCTCTCCTCGAGGTCCTCCTCGCGAACGGCGCGGGCGGTGTCGCCTCCACCGATGACGGTGACGGCGCCCCCGTCGGTGGCGCGTGCCGTCGCCTCGGCGAGGGCGCGGGTCCCCGTCGAAAAAGGAGGCATTTCGAACACACCCATCGGCCCGTTCCAGAACACCGTCCGCCCCTCGACGATCTTCGCGGCGTAGAGTTCCACCGAGGCGGGGCCGATATCCATGATCCGCCATCCCGGTTCGATCTTCTCCGGCGCCACCACGCGCCTTGCGGCATTCTCGCGGAACGCGGAGGCGACCACCACGTCGACGGGAAGAAGCATCTTCTCCTCGCCTATGTCGGAAAGAAGGGCGCGGGCGACGTTAATCTTCTCCTCCTCGACGAGGGAGTCGCCGATCGCCCATCCACGGGCCGCGAAGAACGTTCCCGCCATGCCGCCCCCGATGAGGATCGTATCGGTCCTGCCGGCGAGGTTTCGAATCACGTCGATCTTGCCGCTGATCTTGGCCCCGCCGAGCAGAGCGACGAACGGGGATTCCGGCTTCTCGAGAAGACGGGAGAGATAGTCGAGTTCCTTCTCCATCAAGAAGCCGCCGGCGCACCGTTCGAAATGGCGCGTCACCCCCACGGTCGAGGCGTGCGCCCTGTGGGCCGTGCCGAAAGCGTCGTTCACGTAAACGTCACCGAGCCGCGCCAGGGCGGCGGCGAAATCGGGATCGTTCGCCGTCTCCCCTTCGTGGAACCTCAGGTTCTCGAGGAGAATGATCTCCCCCGGCGCCAACGCGCCGATCCGTTTCTCGACCCTCTCCCCCACCGTCGCGTCGATGAAGTTCACCGTCCGCCCGCCGAGAAGGTGCCGCAGATGTTCCGCCACCGGCGCGAGCGAGAGTTCGGGCAGAACCTTCCCCTTCGGCCGCCCCAGGTGGGTCATGAGGATCGCCGTGCCGCCCGCTTCATAGATGTGGCGGATCGTGGGAAGGGCGGCGCGGATTCTCTTATCATCCGCCACCGTTCCCGCATCGGAAAGGGGAACATTGAAATCGACGCGCACGAGAACGCGCTTCTCCTTCACATCGAGATCGCGGAGCGTCAGCTTCTTCATCGATCCATTCCTCGACCGGTCCGCCCGGCCCGACCCCGCCGAACCGGTGTATTCTTAGACGAGGGAGGACGCCACCCGCCGGGTCAGGTCGGCGAGACGGCTCGCATAGCCGAATTCATTATCGTACCACGAGAGAACCTTCACAAGGTTCCCCCCCTGCACGCTGGTAGAAAGCCCGTCCACCGTGGAAGAAGCGGAGCGACCCACGATATCGGTCGACACCACCGGCTCTTCGGTGTAGACGAGAATCCCCTTCATCGGGCCGTCGGCGGCCTCACGCAGCGCGCCGTTCACCTCTTCCGCCGTCACTTCCTTCCCGAGAACGGCGACGAGGTCGACGAGAGACCCGTCGGGAACGGGGACACGCACCGCCATGCCGTTCAGCTTCCCCTTCAGCTCGGGCAACACGAGCGCCACCGCGGCCGCCGCCCCGGTCGACGTGGGAATCATCGAGAGCGCCGCGGCGCGCGCCCTTCTCAAATCCTTGTGGGGCAGATCGAGGATCTTCTGGTCGTTCGTGTAGGCGTGAATCGTCGTCATCAGCCCATGTTCGATGCCGAACGAATCGTTCAGCACTTTCGCCACCGGGGCGAGGCAGTTCGTCGTGCACGACGCATTCTAGATGATGTGATGGGTCTCGGGGTCGTACGAACCGTCGTTGACACCGAGCACCACCGTTAGGTCGGGTTCCTTCCCGGGCGCCGAGATGAGCACCTTCCGGGCACCCGCTTCGAGGTGCTTCGCCGCCGCCGACCGTTCCCGGAACCGGCCGGTGCACTCGAGCACGATGTCGACGCCCATGTCGGCCCAGGGAAGATTCGTCGGGTCGGCTTCGGCGAGGATCGCCGGCCGCTGCGCGCCGGCGATGAGAGTGTTCCCGTCGGCACGGATCTCTCCTTCCAAGTTGCCGTGCACCGAATCGTACCGGAGGAGATGCGCGAGGGTGCGTGAATCGGTCAGGTCGTTCACCGCCACACACTTGATTTCACTGTCGTTCAGAAACGACCGGAATGCGAGCCGGCCGATCCGGCCGAAGCCGTTGATCGCTATGGAAACAGACACGATAGGCCTCCATGGGGTGGAATCCGTTCTCCAACAGGTGGTATGCGCAAAGTAGAACCCGAGGCGGGTGTTGTCAAGCCCGACGGACGAAGCGGCGTTTCTACTCTATCGCCGGCAGGGTGAGAACCACTTTCGTGCCTTTCCCCCGGGCGCTCTCCACGCGAATCGTCCCCCCTGTCTCCTCGACGATCGAACGGCAGGCGGTCAGCCCGAAGCCCTCCCTCCCCGTCCCCTTCGTGGTGAACCCGGGGTCGAAGATCCGGGGCAGATCGTCGGGGGCGATTCCCCGTCCCTCGTCTTCCACGATCAGCTCGACCCTCTTACCGGATGGAAGGTTCCCCGTCGACACGTGGATCCGCCCCCCTTCCCCACGTCTCTTTCCCACCGCGTCGGCGGCGTTCGAGAAAAGGGAAAGGAGAAGCTGCTGCCAGCGCGCCGGGTCGAGGGAGAGAGGCGCTAAGTCGGCGGCGAGGCTCAGGTCGAACTCGATATTCTCGTAGGGGCCGAGGAGCCGGACGAAATGAACCGTTCCCCGGATCAGCTCGTTCAGATCGCTGCGGAAGCGGTGCTCCCGCTCGCCGGACAGATCGATGAGCGCCACCGCCAAGGTCTGGAGCTGCCTGCACTGCTCCTGAGCGATGCGGACGTTCCGCATCGCCCGGGCGGCGTCGCCGGTGTCGAGACAGACCTCGGTCACCTCGATGCGGGCGGTGAGCACCGAAAGGAGGTTGTTGATCCTATACCCTACCTCCGCGGTGGCCCTCCCGAGCGCCGTGAGCCGCGCCGTCGGGACGGCCTCGGGAGAGGGCGACCGACGGAGCCGATTCCCGAGATTCTCCAGACGCTCCGAAAGTTCCGAGGCGACGGAGAGGAGCTTCCTCTTCGTCTGCACATCCTTTTCCGCCGCGGCGATGGAATCTCCCCGGACAATGACCTGGAGATCGTGCAGAAGCGAACGGGTCGTGTCGATCTCGGAATGCGCCATCCATGCCTCCCCTTCCGGGCGGTGCGGGTCTCCCGCCACACAGAAGATCGGCCGCCCACAGGGCGGCCTTGACCGGAAGCGCGTTACGGCGGGATGTTTTTCAGGAGGAGGGGGACTCGGGTCTACGGCCGCGGCCGCCGCGCCGGGAACGGCGCCTCGGCCGGCGACGGCGCGGAGGAGTTTCATCGCGGGAAGTCCGGGACTTGCCGCCCCGCAGCTTCTCGATGGCGACACGGGCGGCGGCCTGCTCCGCCTCCTTCTTCGTATGCCCCTCGCCGCGTCCCCAGTGGCGTCCACCGATGATCACGTCGACCTGGAAGATCTTCTCGTGGTCCGGCCCCGCTTCCCTGCGGATCCTGTAGACCGGGTGGTCCTTCCTCTCGCTCTGCACCTTTTCCTGGAGGAGGCTCTTGTAGTTGATATTCTCCTCGTTCTGGGTGATTTCCTGCATGCCGACGAGGAAGCGATCGGTAATGAAACGGCGTGACGCCCCGAGGCCCCGATCGAGGTAGATCGCTCCGATCACCCCTTCGAGAGCGTCGGCGATGATCGATGTTCTGTTTCTTCCGCCCGACTCGATTTCACCGCTCGACAGGAGAAGATACCTTCCCAGATCGAGTTCCTCCGCCTTCTGAGCGAGGATCTGTCTGCTCACGATGAGCGACTTGATCTTCGTCAGGTTCCCCTCGTTCTCACGGGGCTTCGTCTTGTAGAGGTGCTCGTTCACCACGAGACCGAGAACCGAATCGCCGAGAAACTCGAGTCGTTCATTCGAATCGATACGGTTCGCGTTCTTTCCATTCAAATAAGAACGATGCACGAGAGCGTGATTGAGAATATGAAGATCCCGGAAACGGACACCGAGCTTCTTCTCGAGCTGGTGGAGGAGCTTGCGCCGTCTCGAGTGGAGCGATTCCGATTCGATGGCCGACGACTCGGAGGAGACGGAGGAGGTGAAGAACTGTCTGAGCCGGTCAAACATGCCGCTGCCATCCGGCGGGACGGGATCTCATGGTTCGAATCTCCTGAGCAAGAGGCTCACGTTGTGCCCTCCGAATCCGAGGGAGTTGGTGATCGCCGCACAAAGGGGCGCTTCCTTCGCCTCGTTCGGCACGTAGTCCAAATCGCACTGCGGGTCGACGTTCTCGTAGTTCACCGTCGGCGGGACGATACCGGTCTTCAAAGCCATCGCGGTGGCGGCCAGCTCGATCCCCGCCGCCGCGCCGAGAAGATGTCCGGTCATCGACTTCGTCGAGTTCACCAAGATCCGCCGCGCATGATCTCCGAAAGTGGTGTGGATCGCCATCGTCTCGAGCTTGTCGTTGAGCGGTGTCGATGTGCCGTGCGCATTGATGTGGCCCACCTCCTCCGGCGCCGTGCAACCGTCCTGAAGAGCGAGGCTCATGGCGCGCGCCGCCCCCTCGCCGCCGGGCGACGGAGCGGTGAAGTGGTAGGCGTCGGCGGTCATCCCGTAGCCGGCCAGTTCGGCATAGATCTCGGCGCCTCTGCTCTTCGCATGGGCCGCCTCTTCGAGCACGGCCACCCCGGCGCCCTCCCCCATGACGAAGCCGTCCCGCTCGAGATCGAACGGCCGGCTCGCGTGCTCCGGGGCGTCGTTGCGGGTGGAGAGCGCCTTCATCGAGGCGAACCCGCCGATGGCGAGCGGCGTGATCGCCGCCTCGGCACCGCCGCAGAGCATCACGTCGGCGTCGCCCCTCTGGATGGCACGGAACGCCTCGCCCACGGCGTGGGCGCCCGACGAACAGGCGGACACGGTGGCGTAGTTCGGTCCTTTCGCCCCGTACTGCATGGAGACCTGCCCCGACGCCATGTTACCGATCATCATCGGTATAAAGAAGGGACTCACCCGCCGGGGACCCCTCTCGAGGAGCACGCTGTGCTGCTTCTCGAAAACCCCCATGCCGCCGATCCCCGTGCCGATGATCACGCCGAACCGGTTCGAGTCGGCGCCCTCCCAGTCGAAGCCGGAATCGTCCACCGCCATGGAAGAGGCCGCCACCGCGAACTGGACGAACTTGTCGAAAAGGCGCGCTTCCTTCTTCGACATCCACTTCGTCGGTTCGAACCCCTTCACCTCGGCCGCGAAGCGGACCTCGAAACCGGAAGCGTCGAAAACGGTGATCGGACCGAATCCCCCGCGCCCGTGGATCAGGGAGTCCCACGTGGAGGCGAGATCGAGTCCCACGGGGGAGACGACACCGAGTCCGGTGATCACCACTTTTCGATCCTGGGTCATACGATCTTTGTCGATTTCCGCCGCATCAGCTGGCGGGAACGTGGTCGTTCAGGTAATTGACCGCGTCTTTCACGGTATTGATCTTCTCGGCGTCCTCGTCGGGAATCTCCACGTTGAACTCCTCTTCAAGGGCCATTACGAGTTCCACCGTGTCGAGCGAGTCGGCACCGAGATCGTCGATGAACGACGCGTCGGGAGTCACCTGGTCGGCGCTCACACCCAGCTGCTCCACGATGATTTCTTTCACTCTCGCTTCGTGCGACATTCCGATATTCTCCTCTTCAAGGGTATGGCGGATCTATGACATCACCATGCCGCCGTCGACGTTGATCACCTGTCCGGTGACGTAATCCGCGGCGGGGGACACGAGGAACCCGACCACGTTGGCGACATCCTGACCGACACCGAGTCGTCTGAGCGGAATCTGCCGCTGAAGCTCCTCGCGGACTTCATCCGACAGGACCCGTGTCATCGCGGTGTCTATGAAACCGGGGGCGACCGCGTTCACGGTGACTCCCCGGGATGCTAGCTCCTTCGCCACCGACTTGCTGAATCCGATGATCCCCGCCTTCGACGCCGCGTAGTTCGCCTGGCCGGCGTTCCCCATCAGGCCGATCACCGATGCGATATTCACGATGCGCCCCCGGCGGGCCTTCACCATCGGCCGGACGACTGCTTTCGTGAAATTATAAGTTCCTTTCAGGTTAACCGCCAAGACGGCGTCCCACTCCTCTTCTTTCATTCTCAGGAGCAGATTATCCCTGGTGATTCCCGCATTGTTCACGAGGATATCAACGCGGCCGAATTTTTCCAGCACTTTTTCCACCACGCCGGCGGTCTCCGCCGCGTCGGTGACGTTCGTCTGAAGGGCGAGGGCATCGCGACCCATCTCCCGGATCTCGCGTGCGGTCTCCTCCCCCTTCTCCCGGTCGACATCGACCACCACCACGTCCGATCCCGCGCCGGCGAGAGTAAGGGCGATCGCCCGTCCGATGTTCCGAGCCGCGCCCGTCACGATCGACAGCTGTTCTTCGAGCATCGCCGTACCGTTCCAGAATGGAACTTCCCGGTTCTGTGTCATCGGTTGCCGTCCCTTCCGGAATCACTCCAGCGCCTTGCGGAGCGACTCCCCGTCTGCGATGCCAATCACCGGAATCGACCGGTCGATCTTCCGGGCGAGTCCCTTCAGGACCCGGCCCGGCCCGATTTCATAGAACCGGGCGCATCCTTCTTCCTTCATGCGCCGCACCGATTCCTCCCATCGAACCGCCCCGCGCAACTGCCGGACAAGCGCTTCGCGAAGCTCGGCCCCATCGGTCCGGGGCACGGCGTCCACGTTTACCACAACGGGCACGGCGGCGGAGCGGAATTCGATCTCCTTCAAACACTCCTCGAGGCCGGCCGACGCGAAGGCCATCAGCTCGGAATGGAAGGCACCGCTCACCGGAAGGGGAACGACCTTCTTCGCCCCCCGTCCCGAGGCGAGTTCCATCGCCTTCTCCACCGCCGCCACTTCGCCGGAAATCACGATCTGTCCCGGGGCGTTGAAGTTCGCCGGCTGCACGATGCCGACCTCCTCCGCCTCGCGGCAGACCTGGACGACCTGGTCGGCGAGAAGGCCCATGACCGCCGCCATGGCGCCCGGTTTCCTTTCGCCCGCCTCGAACATCAGCTCCGCCCTCCGCCTCACCGCGGTGAACGCCGACCGGGGAGTGAGCACCCCCGCCGCCACGAGGGCGGTGTACTCGCCGAGGCTGTGGCCGGCGACGATCGCCGGCTCCCACCCGCGATCTTCGACGAGCTTGAGCAGCGCGAGGCTCACCATCAAGATGGCGGGCTGGGTGTAACGCGTCTCGCGGAGAGTCTCCTCCGGCCCCTCGAAGGCGAGCGTCGTGAGAGGATACTCCATCACCTCGTCGGCGAGGTCGAAGATTTCCGCCGTTTCCGGGAACTCGCCGCGGAGCGTCTTCCCCATCCCGACGAACTGGGAGCCCTGGCCCGGAAAAAGATATCCGAAAGAAGACGACATCACAGCTTCACCACCGCCGAGGCCGACGTGAATCCACCGCCGAAGGCGACGAGGCCGACCGTGGTGCCGCGCGGACAGCGTCCGGCGCGGACCGCCTCGTCGAGGGCGATCGGCACCGAGGCGGCCGAGGTGTTCCCGTAACGATCGACGTTGATGAACACCTTCTCCTCGGGGATCTTCATCCTCTTCGACACCGCCTCCATGATCCTCAGGTTCGCCTGGTGGGGAATGAAAAGATCGAGATCGTCCGTCGACATCCCGGCCTGCTCGAGGGCGGCGTTCATGGCGCGGGTCATGAACTTCACGGCGTGCTTGAAAACCTCACGCCCCTCCATGTGGATGCAGTGGAGCCGCTTCTTCACCGTCTCCTCGGAGGCGGGCATTCTCGAGCCTCCCGCCGGCATGTGAAGCAGATGTGAAAGAGTGCCATCGGTGCACAGCTCGATCGAGCAGATCTCCCTTTCGTCGTCGGTCGGGCCGAGCACCACGGCGCCGGCACCGTCGCCGAAAAGGACACACGTGGTCCTGTCATCCCAGTCGACGATCCGGGTGAGCGTTTCCGCCCCGATCACCACCGCGTTGCGGTACGGACCGGTTTCGATCAGCCCCCTCGCCACGGCGATGGCGTAGATGAAACCGGAGCAGGCGGCGCTCACGTCGAACGCGACCGCGCCGGCGGCTCCCAGCTTCGCCTGCACGAGCGCGGCGGTGGACGGGAAGAGCATGTCGGGCGTAGCGGTGCCCAGAACGATGAGATCGATATCCGCAACGCCGAGGCCGGCCGCCTCGAGGGCGCGCAGCACCGCCGCCGCGGCGAGGTCGGACGTCGCCGTATCCTTGTCCGCGATATGCCGCTCCCGGATGCCGGTGCGGGTGGTGATCCACTCGTCGGTGGTATCCACCATTCGGGTCAGGTCCTCGTTACTCAGTATCTTTTCGGGAGCGAACGACCCGGTTCCCCTGATGCAGATTCTTGTTTTATTCAACGGTCACCTCTTGGTAAGCCTCGAGCTTCTTCTTGATTTCCGCGTTGATATTGTAACGGACGAAACGGCTCGCCGTCCGTATGGCGTTCGATATGGCGAGCGGCGACGATCTTCCGTGGCAGATGATCGTGATGCCGTCGATCCCCAACAGCGGCGCGCCGCCGTACTGCTCGTAGCTGAGCTGCTTTTTCAGTGTGGCGATCACCGGTGTCAGGAGGAACGCGCCGATCTTCGCGAGAGGCCTGTGCCGGATCTCGCCGCGCACGAGCACGGTGATCCGTTCGAATACACTCTCCGCGAACTTGAGAGCCACGTTCCCCGTGAAGCCGTCGCATACCGCCACGTCCGCCTCGGCGCGAAAAAGACCGTTCGGCTCGACATTCCCCACGAACCGGAGCCCCGACTCACGGAGAAGCTCGTTCGCCTCGCGGGTGAGCTCGTTTCCCTTCGATTCCTCCTCGCCGATGTTCAGCAATCCCACACGGGGCGAGGGCCTATCGAGGAGTCGCTCGGCGTAGATCGAACCCATCTGTGCGAACTGCACAAGGTCGGTGGGGCGACAGTCCTTCGTCGCGCCCACGTCGAGGAGGAGATACCCCCCTTTCGCTCCCGGCACCATGGTGGCGATCGCGGGACGCCGCACGCCGGGAAGCCGGCCGAGGGCGATCAGGCTGCAGGCGACCACAGCGCCCGTATTGCCCGCGCTCACGAAGGCGGAGACTTCCCCCTCCTTCTGGAGCATGAGGCCGCGCGCGATGGAGGAGTCCTTCTTCCTCCTGAAAGAAGAGGCGGCATCATCCTTCATGCCGATCTCTTCGGTGGTGTGAACCACGCGGGGAGGATTGTCCATCTTCCCGGCGCCGAGCTTCTTCAGCTCCGGATAGATCCGCCCGGAATCGCCCACGAGGATGATCGTGTCGGCGCGGCCCGTTTCGCGGAGATAGTTCACCGCGCCTCGCACCACCACCGAGGGGCCGGAATCGCCCCCCATGGCGTCCACAGCGATACCGACCGGAGAGCGGGAGTCACTCATCGGCGTTACTCGACGATGATAACGCGCCGGCCCTTGTAGTAACCGCAGTGGGGGCAGATTCGGTGAGACGGTTTCGCCTGCCCGCAATGGGAGCAGTTCGACGGTGTCGCCGCCGCGAGGGCGTGGTGCGAGCGTCTCTTGTTTTTTCTCGTCTTCGAGGTTCGTCTCTGTGGAACAGCCATGATTAATCCTTCTTTTCCAGTTCCTTTTTCAACCCGCCCAGCGCCGACCAGGCGCCGTGGCCCCCGCCGATCACGCAGCCGCACTCCGTCTCGTTCCTGTCCACGCCGCACGAGGGGCACAGCCCCCTGCAATCCGGCCGGCAGAGCGGCTTCAACGGCGATGATACCAGAATCGACTCCCGTACGAGAGGATCGATTGACATCACCCCGGGGGAAGTGCCCAGGAAGCCGGGATCGCCGTCGTAGGAATCATCGAGAACGACCACCGTGTCTCCCTCGACGCGAACCGCTTCGAAGAAAGAGACGTCCACCCGCTCCTCGAACGTCGCGAGGCACCGGGCGCACTCTCTCCTTGCCGCCGTGTGGACCGCGCCGTCCACGGTCAGCGTGGCGGCGGTGCAGGTGACCCGCACTTCCACGTCCACGTCGCGCTCGTATGCGGTCCCTTCCTCCTCGAGGACCAGCTCGCCGGGAGAGACGAGGAACCGGTATCGGTTGACCCCTTCCTCGACGGCAGACAGGTCGATGTCCAAAGGAGGCATGCCCCCTCCCGCGCCGGTTCACAGGTGTCCACTCTTTGGGGAACGAACTGGCGGATAGCCCCATTCAGCGGTGGGATCTTTTCCCGAAAGGAGAAACTATATCGAAATCGAAGGAACGGTGTCAAGTCCCCGGGAAGGCGCGGCGCGCCGTGAGGGCGCCGCGCGTCCCGCTCAGACCGACAGCGAGGCGATCGACTCCTCCACCGGGGCCGGAAGCGGGGGACCGGCCACCGACAGGGCGAATCTCTCGGCGGAAAGGAGGCGGCCTGCCACGCGAAGGAGATCGGCGGCGGTCACCGAGGTGAGTTCCTCCCGGTAGCGGGTGAGATAGCCGGGCCCGAGACCGTAGTACTCCTCGTTGAGCAGAAACGCGGCGATCCCCTCGTTCGTCTCTAGGCGGAGGGGGAGGGAATCGATCAGGTAGCGCTTCGTCTCGTCGAGCTCCCGCCGGCTGACCCGCCGCTCGCGGATCCGATCGATCTCCTCGAGAACGAGGCGGACCGCCCTGCCGACATGATCGGGATGGATACCGGCACGGATCACGAACGGCCCCGGACCGACCGAGGGGCGGATCGCGCTGTAGACATAGTACGCGAGCCCCTCCTCCTCACGAATCCTCCCACCGAGCCGCCCGCCGAGCCCGAAAGCGCCGAGAACCTGGTTGAGCACCACGGCGGCGTGAAAATCGGGGTCGAGCCGCCGGATCCCGACGAAACCGAGGGCGAGATCGTTCTGCGTCTTGTCGGCCATCGCCTTCACTCGGACAACGGTCTTTTTCATCGGCGCCGCGTCGGGAACGTCGGGCGGTTCGGCGGGACCGTCGCCCTTCCATCGCCGGAAAACGGAGGTAGCCTTCCGGAGCGCTTCCCTTTCGTTCACATCACCGACGATGACGAGGATCGCCCCTCGCGGGTAGTATCGCCCGTTGTGAAACGCCACGAGATCCCTCCGGGCCAGACAGCGGATGCTCCGCACCGTCCCCCCTCCCGGTCTCCCATATGGATGCCTCCTCCCGTAGAGGATCGTTTGCAGCGCCTTCATCGCCACCGACCGGGTGTCGTTCTCGTCCTCCCTCAGATCACCGATCAGCTGCCCCTTGACCTTCTCCAGGTCCCGGGCGGGGAAGACCGGCTCGATAAGCATCTCCACGAAGAGCTTCAGGATCGCGTCGAGATCCCCCCTCATCATCGAACCGAGAAGAAGGGTGGAATGTTTGTCCACCGATGCCCCCGTTTCGGCGCCGAGAAAATCGATCATCTCGGAAATCTCGGCGCCCGTCCGTTTGCGCGTCCCCTCCTCGAGAAGGGCGGACGTGGTGAGCGCCAGCCCCTCGCGCCCGGCGGGATCGTGGACGCTCCCGGTGTGGAGGCACAGGCGCACCGCCACCGCCGGGCTCAACCGGTTCCTCTTCACGATCACCCGCATGCCGTTCGGCAGTTCACCGCGCACCATGCCGGCGCCCCCTCCCGTTCCGGGCCGGCCTGTAGACGCCGATCGTCCGGTTGTTCCTGCGGAAGATCCGCTCCGCCGTTTCGCGCACTTGTTCGGCACTCACCTGCTCGATCTTATCGAGAAATGTCTCGAAGAAACGGTATTCATCGATCGTTTCGAAGTAGCCGAGCTGGTGGGCGACCTCGGTAACAGAGTCGCTCTGGAAGACGTGGGCCGCACGGATCTGGTTCTTCGCCTTGCGCATCTCCCGTGCGGAGGGCCTCGCGGCGGCGCACTTTTCGAGCCGCCGGAAGAGCCTTCTTTCCACCTTCTCCACCGGTACGTCCGCGCCGGCGGTGACGGTGAAGTAATAGAGGAAGGGATCTTTCGTGGGAATATAGAAGGAACGGACCGACGTGGCGACGCGCGAATCGATCATCTCCCTGTAGAGGGGGGAACTCTTCCGCGTTTCACCGTCGAAACTCCAAAGGCTGATCCCCTTCGCCCCGGCGAGAACGGCGTCGAGCACCACGAGGGGATAGACATCCGGCTCCCTGACGGAAGGGGCGCGAAAAGCGGCGTGAAAGTACGATGTCGTCCCCCCCCCTTCCAGCTCGACGCGCCTTTCCCCCCGCTGGGGCGCCTCGGGCGTGCGAAGCGGTTCGGGCGCTTCGCCGGAGGGAATCGCGCCGAAGGCGGCGCGGATCTTCCGCATCGCCGCGGCGGCGTTGAAATCGCCCACCACGACGAGGGTGGCGTTGGAAGGAACGTAGTGCGTCCTGTAGTGGCGGATCATCTCCTCGCGGGTGATCCTCTTCACATCGGGCTCCCATCCCACCGTCGGCCACCGATAGCCGTGCGCCTGGAAGACGGCGGCGTTCACTTCGCGGTCGAGAAGAGATTCGGGGTTGTTCTCTCCCCCTCGGAGTTCGGAAAGGATCACCGTCCGCTCCGAGGCGAACTCCGCGCCGTCGATCAGGCTGTTTTGCATTCTCTCCGCTTCGAGATCGAGGGCGAGACCGAGATGTTCCGCCGGGAGGGTTTCGAAATACGTCGTCTGGTCGATCCACGTGTAGCCGTTCCAGTAGCCGCCCCGCCTCTCGATGAGACTCTTCATCTTCTCCTTCGAGAAACGCTTCGTTCCCTTGAAGTTCATATGTTCGAGCCAGTGGGAAATCCCGGTGAGTCCCGGACGCTCGTCGGACGAGCCGACTTTGTACCAGCACCAGACGCTCACGATGGGCGCCGACTTCGCCACCTGGAGGAGCACTCTCAGCCCATTGCGCAACCGGTGAGATTCCACCGAACCGTTTCGCTTCAACGGATCACCGCTTTCCCGAGCGCGCTGTTCCCCGCCTGGTCGGTGACACGCAGCAGGATCACCTGCTCACCGCCGCCGGACGAATCGACGGCGAAGTCGAATTCCTCTTCCCACGAATCGTAGATACCGTCGGCGCACGCCACGGGCTGCCACGCATCGGCGTTCAGCGAGTATTCGGCCCTGAGCAGCGGACTCGTCTCGTCCCTCGCCTTCCCCTTCACCGCCAAGCGGCCGTCCCGGCGTTTCACGGTGAGGCTCACCACCTCGGGCGGCGTGTTGTCGACCTCGAAGGGATCACCGATTCTCGCTCCGATGAGCGCGGACGCCGGCGGGTTCGACCGCTCGTCGCGGGCGACCACCTTGATCCGGTAATCCCCGTCGGGCATCGACCTCGAGTCCCACGAGTAGTAATTCATGGTGAGATCCTTTTCCATCGGTTTCCAGCGCTCGTCCCCTTCCCGGCGATAGAAGATATCGAAGTAAAGATCGTCGCCGTTCGGATCGGCCGCGTCCCACCGGGCGGTGCGGATCGAGCGGGTCCACATTTCCGACGCCGCCACCGGTTTCGTATCTCCCTGGGAGGGGGGATAGTACTCGACCCGGGTACCGTCGCCGAGCACCTGGTAGAGAAGTTCCGGCCTCGGATCGGAAGGACCCTCGAAGAAGCTCGCCTCCGCGGCGCCGACGTTCACGGCGAGCACGCGGGGAGCGAGATTCTGTTCGACATACGCGATACGAACCCTGTCGAGTCTCGGGGACGATTCTCCTTCCGACTTCATCTCCGCGCGCCACTGGAGGAATCGCGCCGCCGGCGAACGGATCGCTCCGCCCGACCGGCCCGAGTCGATCTCCTCCCAGTCGCTCCACGTCCGGTTCGCCTCTTCCGTGTTGCCCGACCGGGTGGAGAAACGAAGCGACGTTTTCGCCGGCACGTCTCCCCACCAACGGAGGGTGCCCCATCGGGTGACATTAACCATGTCCTTCGCTTCCGATTCGTACGTTCCCTCCCGCGATCCTTCACCCCCCAGAGTGTAAAGCCCTCCCTGGTTTCCCGTGCCCACCCAGGTGACGTCCCCCTCTTTCTGGAGCGCGAGAAGCTGTGACTCGGCGAGGGTGGCCAGCTCGGCGGCATTTCCCTCGGCGTCGATGCGCACCAGTTGCCCCGGGTTTCCGGTGCCCACGAGGAGCGAACCGTCGTCTTCGAGAAGGAGGGCGAAGAGATACTCCGAATCGGATTCCCAGATCTGCTCCACCGCACCGGTAGGAGCGACACGGAAAAGGAGCGCCTTGCGGCGGGGTTCGCCGTTCTTCTTCTTCCGGTCGGCGCTCTCATCCCCGGCGGCGGCGACATAGATCGTCCCGTCCCCGGCGAGGGCGATATCGCCGATTTCGTTCCGCGGGGAGTCGAAGAGGACGGATGCGTTCGCGTCGGCGTCGAGGGCGATGAGCAGTCCGTTCCCGTCGCCCCCCGCGAGGATCCGTTCGCGCGGTGCGTCCCGGACGAGACAGAGGATATTCGTTTCGGGAGAATCGTAGAACACAATCCCCTCGCCGGACGGATCGACGCGGTAGATCTTGCCGTTCTCGCCCGTACCGGCGTAGACATCGCCCTTTTCATCGACCAGGAGGGACCAGACGTAATGCTCGGGCGTGTCGAAGAAGGTGCGCGCCTTCCCCTCGGTGTCGATGGCGTAGATCACGCCGTCGGGCGACGTGCCCGCATACACCGTCCCGTCTGGGGCGACGGCGATCGAGAGCACATCGAGTTCGACCGAATCGAAGATGAGCGTACTCTCCCCTTTTCGATCGACGCGGTAGATTCTTCCCTCGTCCCCCGTTCCGACGTAGAGATTCCCCTTCCCGTCGGGAGCGAGACACCAGACGTAGTACTCCGAGATCCCCCCCACGTCCTCGAGTGACGGCGAGAGGGAGAGCGTGCCGAGGGGGCCGACCATCAGGTTCCTTACCGTGCCCTCGCCGATCTCCTCCTTTCCCGCAAGATCCCAAAACGATGTATTCACCGCGCCGACCGCCGCGGGGAGGGCGAGCATTCCGAAGAGAACGGCGATCCGTCTTGCCGATTTACCCATGATTCCTTTATCCCGACGCGACGCCCTTTAACGGGGCGCTCCGCGGTCGATGGTGACGGGAAGAGACTTGCAGCCCGAAACGACGAAGTCGAAAGGATACTCCACCGCGGCCACCACATGGCCCTTGCGATAGGCGCCGTCGTCGTCGTGAAGCGGCTCCGCGAGAACGGAAAGCACCGATCCGGGAAGCCGTGGAAGCGCCTTCCCCCGGATCGTGGCGCCCGTCGATTCGTCGAAGAGCTGGCAGTACACCTTGTCGTTGCTCCGCATCTCACCAAGAAGCCGCACGAGATCGTTCACGCTCACCGCGCGGAGCCGGTTCGGCGCGCGCTTGTCATCCCACCCCTCTGAGGAGGGGGCGTCGCAGAGACGAAGCTTCAGCTTGCCGTCCGGCAGGTCGTCGGGAAGGGGGATCTCGATGGGAAACGACTCCATCCCTCCCCGGTAGCGGCGCAGTGTGAACGAACCACGAAGCATCTCGCCCGGGCGCCACAGCTTCTTTTCCAATTCCAGTTCCTCGATCCGCGCCGAGCGCAGCCCCTCGGAAAACTCGACGCCGACATCGACGCGGTTCAGATGGATTTCGCCGAGGTTGCTGTTGGCGAGCACCTGCATCGGGAGGGAAACATCGGTCGCCGCCTGGTCGATAAACCCGAATGAACTATAAAGATTATCCATATGAAGATTATCGTACCCGTCGAGATCGAGATCCACCGTGACGCGCACCGTCCCTTCTCCCCACGTCTTCTCCCGATGGGCGATCGAATTGCGGGTGGCCCACGCGGCGAGCGCGGGGGTGAGCGCCCTGTGGTCGAGGGCGCGGTACTCGAACCGGTCCTTGCGGATGCCGGGCACATCGACGGTGATCGAGATCGGTATCGTCGGGGCGACCGCCCCGATCGTGCCGGCGATGGCGGTCCGCCTGTCCTGCACCATGGCTCCCACCGTTTCGATGGGCGATCCGATTTTGAACGAAACCGACCGGCTCGGCATCACCGTGTGGATCTCCACCGACACGAGGGGAAAGTCGACCCCCCCCGACTGGAAGAGAGGATGGCCGAAGGCGAGAATCCTGTCGCCGTCCACCCAGGTGATCGTCCCGATGGCGGTGAGGTTGGCGTCCCCCGAGAGGAGGCGCACACCGATGCCCGCGCCCGGCATCGCCTTCCACCCCTTCTCCTTGCTCGTTCCCGTTCCCGAACCGCCGGCGGTGGTGACCATCCCTCTTTCATTGAAGAAACGATCGATCTCGTCGGCCACCTCGGGCGCGAAACCGGAAAGCGCGATCGGCGTGGAGATCGGCTCCGGTCTCTGGGAGAGCCCGCTCGAACGGTCCTTCCCTTCCGGCCGGAGGGCGCCGTCCCTCGGGACGGAGAGAGCGTTCTCCCGGTCTTCACGCCCGATGAGTTCCATCATTTCACCGATCGGCGTAACACCGCCAATCGGCACCTTGGCGAAGGGGTAGGCGAAGGCGAGCGCTCCGGCGACGCGCCCGTCGAAGTAGACCGGCGAGCCGCTCATCCCCTGGGCGATACCGGTGAGATCGGTGTCGAGACCCGACACGCGCACGAGGATCACGTCACCCGAACCGGCGCGGCCGCTCATCACGTCGACCACCTCCACCTGGAACGTATCGATCCGCGTCCCCTCGACCACGGTGAGACCGAAGCCGGTCATTCCCCTGTGAATCTGTGATACAGGAATCGTCTCGTCCGCCGCTCGAAGGGAAGATACAGCCGGCGGCGACAGCAGGAGCGCCGCCACGGCGGTCAGGATGATGAATGATCGCATCGCTTTTCTCCTTCGAGTTCATCGCGCCGCCGCCCCGAAGGCGACCGTCCCGGCATTCTAGCGCCCCTCCTTCCGGCGTGTCAATTCACGCCGTTTCCCTGGCGCACCCCCGGTGGATCGAACCGTCCGTTCAGATCGTAATCGATCCACACCGGGTTGGTGAAAGCGACCGGATAAACCGCCTCCCCCCTTCTCCCGGAAACGACCGGCTCGAGGGGCGTCGTACCGGTGGCCACCACCACGACCCACGTGTCCTGATAGATAGCGATAGATTCGTTCAGGCGCACGTGGGTGGGGGCGCCGCTGAGGCCTACCTTCGATTCCGCCACCATGGCGCCGTTCGCGAAGGCCCTCACCCGGTTCACGTCGATCCATGACGGAGCATCGACATGGATGGCGAGATCCACGAGCCCATCCCCGCCGGGCACCAGGTCGCCCGGAACGCCCCTGCCGTTCACTTTCACGTCGATCAGCGGTCCGGTGGTGACGAAGAACCGCCCCGACCGAAGCGACTCGAGTAGAACCCCGGTATCCACGCCGGCGCCTCCCGCATCGACGTAGCATCTCGGCGTTCCGACCGTTCCCGGGTCGAGCGCGCCTGCCGACGATCCTCCGGTGGCGAAGAAGTCGTTACCCAGATTGAGAAGATGGAACCAGTCGGCGAGCACGGCACTCGCCCCTTTCAGCGAATCCCCGCCGGCCACCTCGAGAAGATCGAAGTCGAAGCTCGCCTCGATATTCGTCGACAGCCCGGTCACCGGATCGATACCGATCGCCTCGAAATACCCCACCGAGGAGGAGCGGGGCGCACCGACCTGGATGAGCGGATGTCCCGCGAGACGGCGGAAAGCGGCGAAGAGCGCGGGGGGGGACTTTCCCTCCGCTCCGGCGGGTCCGGTGACGGCGATTTCGTTCTCCCGGAAGAGCGGAAAGATCTGGAAGCTCCCCACTCCGGGAAGGACCACCGCTTCTCCGCCGATGACGAGAAGGTCCTTCACGGTGTCGAGATCGGCGCTCCTCGGGGCGGTCCCCCGGTCGGCGATGACGGCGGCGTCGAGGCCGGCGGCGCGCGATGCGACGGCCAGTTCCTCCAGCGTGGCACGCGAGTCGAGACCGGCCACGGTCCGCTGGCGGAGATCGACGGCGACGAAGCGGCCGCGCTCCACTTCGCGATCGAGCCGGAACACCGCCATCGACGTCTCTCCCGCCTTCACCTCCACGCGGCGTCTTTCGATGGAATACTCCGGGCCGTGAGAAGCGGTGATCGTGTATTCCCCCGGCGGAAGGGGAAAGGCGCACTCCTCGCCGGCGGTGTAGTGCGCCCCCGGGATCGGCCGGCTTCCCCGCTCCACGCCGATCATGCGACCGGAACGATCTCTCACGGAGATCTTCGCCGCGAGAGGTCGGCCCTTCCCATCCGTCACGACACATCGAACGTCACCGTCGCGGGGGAGGCGGAGCCACAGTTCGCGCGACTGTTCGAACGCGGCGTTGAAACTTTTCCCCCGACCCCGCGTCCCGCCGGCGCTCACCGGAACGGCACGGTAGATCCCCGGCGGCAGAGCCATGGCGAAGCGGCCGTCCTCGCCCGCCACCACCTCGGCCGCCATCCCCGACCCGCCGATGATTTCGATCCGCCCCCCCGCGGCGGGAACGCCGTCGGTATCGTCGGTCAACCGGCCCGTCAGCGGAACGGAACCTCTCTTGTCGATCACCCCCATGAGCCCCGCGATATCCCCGGGCCAGACGTAGAAGCGCCGTTCCACGGTAACCGTCGATTTCGCACGCACCCGGAAAGGAGCGAACGGGAGACGAAAGGCGTTTCCCCCCACCCGCACGGGAAGCTGTGCGGTTTCGCACGTCCAGCCGTAGATCGCCCCTTCCGACCGAAAAAGAACGGCGGGAAGTTCCGGCGGAAGATCCGCTCTGGCGGGAAAAGGATCGCCCGTGAATCCATACCCGGGAAGGAAGGGGGAGAGCCTCCCCCCCTCGACGAGATCGGCGGCGATGCACGAATCGAGATCCCTGCGAAGATTGTTGGTGTAGCGGGTGGTCACCGACACGAATGGATCGCCGTCCCTAAGGGAGTAGACCGTTTCGATCACGATGTTGTCGTTGCGGCTGTCGGCGCCTCGAACGGCGAGCGCCGCCACGCTTCCCCTTTCCAAGCCGGGGACGATTTCGATCTCGTCGTAACGCGCCTGGCGCGGGAACTCGGAAGTGACCATGAAAATCGTCTGTCCCCAGCAATCGAATCCGCCCTCCGGCGCGGCGTCGATGATTCGCCCCCCGCTCAGCGCGCTCCCCGCCGAATGGCTCACGTCGCTCACCACCACGCGGATTCGGCCGTTCTCGAGGAGATAGTCCCCCTCCCTGCCGAGCGAGGCGGGGCCGCGTATCGCATCCGCCTCCCCGATAATCGTGGAAACCGATGCCCCCCACACCGCAGGAGAATACGCGGCGAGCAGGAGCGCGAACAGCGAAGCGCCCGGCGAAGGGCAGAAGCGGTCGGACATCTTCTTGATCAGTTGTTCCTTCCCCTGAGGACGAGAAGACGGAGAAGCTGACTGAGCGCCATCGCCGTCGCCGCCACGTAGGTGAGCGCCGCCGCGGTGAGGACCCGCCTCGCCCCGGCGAGTTCATCCTCCCCGAGATACCCCCCCTCGCGTAGCTGGACCATCGCCCGCCGGCTCGCGTTGAATTCCACCGGAAGGGTTACCACCGTGAAGAGGACGGAGAGGGCGAAGAAGGCGATCCCAAGATCCATGAGGGGGCCGAAACGGAAAAAGAACCCTGCGAGAAAGAGGGGAAACGCCAGGGTCGTCCCCAGGTTCGCAACGGGAAGGAAGCTATGCCTCAAGGAGAGGGGGATGTAGCCGTTGCCGTGCTGCATCGCGTGGCCGACCTCGTGGGCGGCGATACTCACCGCAGCGATCGAGTCGGACCTGTAGTTCCCCTCCGAAAGACGGACCGTCCGGGTCCGGGGGTCGTAGTGATCGCTCAGCGTCCCCGCGACCGGCTCCACGGGAACGTCGCCGAGACGGTTCGCCGCGAGGATGGCCGCCGCCACGTTCGCCCCGGTCCGACCCGCGCGGGAGGGAACCGCGTTGAACGCGCTGTACGTGGAACGCACCTTCCATTGAGCCCACATGGCGAGCGCCATCGCGGGGAGAAGGAGCATCATCGATGAATCAAAGAAATAGAAAGGAATCATCGGATCATCCTCCTCTCTCCGGGGGACGGTGTCTCCTGCCGCACGGGTTGCACCACGCGGCGACCCGCGCGGTTCCGGAACCACTTTGCCGGCCGATCGCACGGGAGAGAATATCAGAGGGTGAATGGAACAGGCAAGCGATCCCCCCCTTGTCGGGGGGGGATCGCCGAGGTTGCATCGTTCCGGCGGGAGGCTCCCTTCTTCCCCGGCGGGAGAAGGCGGCAGCGTCTCACGATGACCGATCAGGGACGGAAGGCGGAATGGAGCGCTAGACCCGAGTCTTCTCTTCTTCCCGAGACGTGTTGCTCACCGATTCCGTTTCCTCGCCGACCCATCCTTCCTGGAACAGCTCGTCGAGACGGTCCTTGGAGAACCTCCACTGACCGCCGATCTTGAGGCCGGGGATCTTCTTTTCCTTCGCGAGCTTATAAAGTGTGGCCCGCGTGATGTGAAGATACTCGGCTGCCGCCCCTACGTCCAAGATTTCCTTTGCCATGCAGCACCTCTCGCTAAAGGATGGAACCCCTGCAAACTTCTTTAACACTTTTGCTTTGTGTATCGGCGAAACGGTGCGCGCCTTGAGTGTTTTCTTGCGTCGATGGATGTTTTTCATCGGCGAAAAACGCTTTTTTCATCTTGCGCAGGTTCAACGGCTTACACGCAGACATCCCTGTTCGACCCCTCCTTCCCTCGGGGGGCGAACCGGTCCCCCGAAGGGCCTCCACGGGCGGAAGGGGATTGCACTATAGGGCAGGGGATCCGGGATCAGGAAACAGCGCAAGGGGGCGGCTCAACGGGAAAGCACGCGATCGCCGATCAGAAGTGGTAGCGGAAACCGGCGGAGAAAGTGAGCCCCGTGAAAACCACGTCGATCGGATTCGACGGATCGGCGCCATAGCTGCCATAGATGAATTCGGGCGGTGAGAAAGGTGTCCAGACCGAGGCGACATCGGTGTAGCCGATGACGATCGGCTCGGCGATCGGCTCCTTCGTCTCGGCGGCTCGCAACGTGGCGATACTCGCATCGTTGTATTCGAGCCGGTCGAACTGCATGTACTGGTAGCCGACCTGCCACGAAAGGGAGAAGAAGGAAGTGTAGAACTCCTCCCCGCCTACGGAGATCTGCCACATCGGTTTCCATTGGCTCGCCTCGAGAAGAGTCGGGGGGGGGATGGAGGAGAAATCACGGGGCGGGATGAACAGCTCGATCTGGTGTATTCCCCTCGCGTACCCGAGCCCGGCGCTCACGAACACGTCACGCTTCGAGCCGAGGATCGGGAAGTCCCCCCGGGTCATTTCGCGGGGAAGGAAGAAGAGCATGTTGCCGCTTCCAAAGTACGCCTGGTCGGTGAGGGTGGCTCCGAACCCTCTCTCGGAAAGTCTCATCGACGATCCCACCCGGCCGGCGGCGAATTCGAAGGCGAATCTTCCGCCGATGAGGGGAAAGCCGACCGTTTCGGGAAACTTGTACCGCGCTCCGGCCCGCCAGTTGAAAGCGACGGTCAGATCGGAAAACCCATCTCCCGACCAGCCGATATCGGCCACTTCCCCGATCTGGGCATTTACGGCGTTGAACATCGTTTCGATGCTGGCGATCGAAGCCGCCTGCTTTTCCGTATCGGACAGATTCTTCTGGCCCAGGCCGGCGGAGAACTGGAACGACCAGAGAGGTTCCCCCTCCGCGACGATGGCATCGAGGTCGAGGTCGATCAGGTCCGGGTCCATCAGGTCGTCGGGGGCGGGCGGAAAGCGGTTCGCCCCGAAAGCGAAAGACGCCCCCAGTAACATGCCGGCCGCAAGGATCCCGTATCGGTATCTCATCCTGAATCCCCTCCAGTTCGATAGGCCACTATAGCCGAAGCGCCGCCGGAGTGTCAACGGAGTGGAAGCCCTCTTCAACTGCCGGACGGGGCATCCCGTCCGGGGTCCCTCGCGCCGCCGCGCCGGGAGGATTTCTCACGTCCCGCCGGGGGCGCATCCGGCGGGCGCGACGAATAAAAGGGAGGCCCCTTCGAGCCTCCCTTCGCTGTTCGCGGCCGCTTCGGACGGCTGTCCGGCACGATGCGGTTTACTTCACCTTCACCTCGATCTGCCTCGGAAGCGCTTCCTCGTTCTTCGCGATGACCATCGTGAGAACGCCGTCCCGGTACTCGGCGGTGATCGAGTCGGTGTCGACATTGTCGGGAAGGCGGAACGACCGCCGGAACGATCCGTACGCCCTCTCCACGCTCCTGTACCCTTCCTCCTCCGACTTGACCTCTCCGTTCCGCTCTCCGCTCACCGAGAGGACACCGTCCTCGAGGACGATGTGGATATCCTTTTTCTTCATCCCGGGAAGGTCGAGAGCGATCCGGTAGCGATCCTTCTCCTCCACCACGTCGGCTCTCGGAGCGAGAACATCCGTGGCGAGGGGGGCGAAGAGATCGCCGGTGAAGAAGGTATTCAGGAAGCTGTCGATCGCGGGATAGTGATTCGTCCGACCGGGCCTGACCATGATCTGTCTCATTTTCCATTCCTCCTTTTTCTTGTGAGGGGTGATTCCCTCGTTCCGTTGCCCCTCTCCATATCAATCTTCGTACCAAACCGATGAGCGCCGGGAAATATCGCGTTAATTCATTGACACGGTTTATCTTACGATATATACTCGAACGGCGAGAGAGAGGGCCGTCTAAATAAAAACTGCCATAATGGCACCATGCTCCTGCCGAGCCCCGCTGGTCATGCCGTTTTGGCAGCTTTCGACCTCATCTTCGACGCGGTTGACGGGGAACCGGGGGTGCGTCAATATGGTGCGATCGACAGATCGCCGTTCTCTGTTCCGTATCGAGAGTCTTCCTGCCGGGCGAAAGTGCGCAGGAAGAAGAGGAGAATCAGCATGATGAAGGGAATGACCCGTTTTTCTCTCGGCCTCGTCGCCACGCTTCTTTTCGTCCCGTCGTTCGTGTCGGGCACGTCGTTCGCCGTACCCGCCGACTACGCGACGATCCAGGAAGCGGTAGACGCCTCGTCGGAAGGCGATTCGATCATGATCGCTCCCGGCACGTACGTCGAGAATGTGAAGCTCCGCGAAAGGGGGGCGGTCGCGCTCATCGGCACGGGCGGCTTCGAGGCGACGATCATCGACGGCGACATGTCCGACCGTCCTCTCACGGTGGAGGCGTGCAAGGGAACGATGATCTTAGAGGGTCTCACCTTTCAGCGGGGGGTGACGAAGACGAACGGGGGCGCCGTGCTGATCATGGCGACGAACGCCTCGATCACCCGGTGCCGCTTCCAGGACAGCGAGGCGGAGGGCGACGGCGGGGGGCTCGCCCTCATGCAGTCCACCGTGTACACCCTTTCCGATTGCGTGATCGAGCGGAACAGCGCCGTCGCTTCCGCCGCGCTGAACATCGTCGGCGGCGAGGGAGAGGTTTACGGGAACACGATCCGCAAGAACGACGGCGGCCTCACCGTTGCGATCCAGTTCACCGGCTGTGATTTTCACGACAACCTGGTCGTCCGTAACCTGGCGAGGGTGTACGGCCCCATCGGTTATCTATTCGGCATCAACGGCAAGGTGACGCGAAACACGGTGGCGTACAACACCGGAAAGGCGGGTTCCGCGGCGATGATCGTTCAGACCGGAAAGACGCTCGTGGCGGACAACCTGGTGTGCAACAACACAGACCTTTTCGGATTCTTCGTTGAATCGCAGGACGACCTGGTCGTCGTAACGAACAACAACGTGTGGGGGAACGACGCCGGCGTCTACACGGGGAAACCGGTGGACGAGACGAACTTTTCAGAGGATCCCCTCTTCTGCGATGCGGAAAACGACGATTTCCATTTGAAGGGCGGCTCGACGTGCCTGGAAACGGGAAGCCGCGGGAGACTCGGAGCACTCGGAAAAGGGTGCGACTGATCCAAGCCGGCGACCACCGGGGACCGGGGCGTCCCCGGCGATCGCCGTGAACGTCATCTCTTCTTCACACTGTGATCGACGAGTCCGATCTTCTCGTCGAAATCGAATGTCGGATCGTGCCGACTGTTGTGGCACGCCACGCACCGGTCGACTACGGGAGCGAGGGTGTAGCTCCTGTCCGGCTTGGCACGGGCGTTTTCCATCGACTCTCCATTCACATACGCGATGTGATCGGCGCCCGAGCCGTGGCAGACTTCGCATCCCACACTCACCATGTTCGGCGTCTTCTCGTACGAGTGGAACCCGTTGAAGTGACCGTAGCCGGTCACGTGACAAGGTACGCACTCGGGATTGTGGTCCTGGTCCCTCGTCCGCAGCGTCTCGATCGCCCGGGAATGGGACGTGAGACGCCACTGCTTGAATTCCGCTTCGTGGCACTCCCCGCACGCGCTGCTGCCGACGAAGCGCAGATCCTCCAGGTCGCTCGTTTCCGGGACATACGCCTTCCCCGCTTCGTTCAGATCGACGCGGTACCGCTTGACCAGTTCCACCATGTCGGCGTCATCTTGCACTGTTTCATCGAGGGGTTGCGCCCTGCCGTCCCGCTTCGTCACGATTCCTCTCTCGTCGAGCGCCAGCGTAACGATGCCGAGATACTTCCCCTGATCGCCGGGCATCACCATGGGAGTCTCGCCGACGAGATACGGCTTCGGTTTCACATTCGCTCCGTGCCCCACCACCATCAGGTCGATCCCGGCGACACCCCGGGCGAGATCCTTCGCCTGGATCCATCCGGTGTGGGCGAGACAGATGATCAGGTCGCACTTGTCGTTCAACTCCTCGACGATCTCGCGGCCGGCGATGATCGGATCGCGAATGACGAGACGGTCCTCCCCTTCCATCGCCGGAAGAATCGAGTTGTCGTCGAGCAGTTCGAGCACACCGAAAACGCCGACCCGGACCCCACCCCACTCGAACCCGAGGAACTTCTTACCCCCGATCCTCTTGATAATGTAGGGAGGGAGAAAACGCTCGCCGGTTGTGCCGTCGAAAACATTCGCCGAAATCACGGGCACTCCGTACGTGCGAACCATCTCGAGTAGGAAAGCCTGCCCCTGGTCGAGGTCCGATTCGCCGAGGTTGACGCAGTCGTACCCCATCTTGGCGTAGGCTTCGAACAGGTATTTCGCCTTGATCGGCGCCAGATTGTTCACGCCGCTGATCAGATCGCCGCAATCCACCTTCAACACCGACGCGGAATCGACTTCCGAAACCTCTTTAATGTAGGTGGCCCGCCGGGCCACTCCGCCCTTCTGGCTCACTTTTCAGCCGCACGGTTCGATACTTCCCCCCACGTCGCCCGAGTAGAACACCCTCAGCTTCCGCGCGCTCAGATCGCTCGATTCGAAACATCCCGTGAGGGCGAAGAGCCAGAACGGGAGAAGAACGATCCCGCCCGCCGCCACCCTCCGCAGCCGTGCCGATACGTTCATCATCGATTACTCCTTCTCGCCGCCGGCGCGCCATCCGACAACCGGCGAAGCGGGAAACAGGGGAACTCCACACTTCTTTACGGGATATAGAATATCATCGGCCGCGCGCTGTCTCAACAGGCGGCGGCCGCCGGAACGACTCGTAGCACCGTTCTTTACCATTTTTTTACGGTGCTTTCCCCGGCGCGGGGACGGTGCCGGAAAAAACCCATGCCGGGCTGAGGAACATCCGCTTCGCCGTCACCGACTCGAGTCCCGCCTCCTCCAGCTCCCGGACGAACGCTTCCGGCTCGGGGAAGGAGTTCATCGACAAGGAAAGGTAGCGGTACGCGTCCCCCTTCGAAAGAGTGCCTCCCACGAGAGGGAGGACCGAACGGACATAGAGGTTGATCGCCCGGCTCGCCGCGCCGTGGCTCGACGTGGTCAGCTCGAGCACGACTACTTTCCCGCCGGGGCGGACGGCGCGGATCATCTCGGTGAGGGCACGGGATCGGTCGGGCACGTTGCGGATGCCGAAGGCGATCGCCGCCGCCGAGAATCGGTTCGCCGGAAAAGGGAGGGCCTCCGCGGCGGCGCTCACGAAACGCGTTCCCCCACCGGCGGCGAGGGCGTCGCACTTGGCGCGACCGATCTCGAGCATGGCGGAAGCGAAATCGATTCCCACGGCGCTGGCGCCCCTCGAGGGACGGGCCATTTCGATGGTGAGATCCCCGGTGCCGCAGGCGACGTCGAGGGCGCGGTCTCCACGCCGGAGGGCCATCGAATCGACGGCGGCCTTCCGCCAGAAACCGTCCATACCGAGAGAAAGGACGCGGTTGAGAAGATCGTACCGGGCGCTCACACGATTGAACATCGTGCGGATGGCGCGACGCTTCGATTCCGCCCGGGAGTCGCCGCATACGGTTCCGGCCCCATTGCCGTTCACTTCGCATCCTCCGTCGGCGGAGATTCGTCGAGCGGTCAGGTTTCGATCCGGTAACGGCGGATCTTGTTTCGAAGACCCTTGCGGGTCAATCCGAGAAGGCGCGCCGCCATCGACTTGTTCCCCCCGCAGCGCTCGAGGGCGTCACGGATCATTTCGCCCTCCACTTCAGCCACCACATCGGCGAGCGGTTTCTCCCCGGCGACGGGGATGGCTGGAAGCTCCCTCCGGCTGGAGGTCACCTCGTCGGAAAACGAATCGACTCCGATGATTTCGCCCGGCGAAGCGAGGGCGACGGCCCTTTCGATCTCGTTCTCGAGATCCCGCACATTCCCCGGCCAGTCATAGCGGGAAAGGAGCTCGATCACATCGTCCGACAGCTCAATGTCGCTCTTGCCGAGCCTGTCGAGGAAACGCTGCAGGAAGTGCTCCGCCAGGAGCGGGATATCCTCGCGCCTTTCCCTGAGGGGAGGGAGATGGATGGAGATCACCTTCAGGCGATAGAAGAGATCGGCGAGGAACCGTCCCTCCCGCACCCGCTCGCCCAAGTCCCGGTTGGAAGCGCAGACGATACGGCAATCGACCTTCTTCACATGGACCGATCCGACCGGCTTGAACTCCTGGCGGTCCACCACGCGAAGGAGCTTCTCTTGGAACTTGCGGCTCGTCTTATCGATCTCATCGATGAAAACGGTGCCGCCGTCGGCCACCTCGAAAAGCCCCTTCTTCGACGAATGAGCCCCGGTGAAGGCGCTCTTCACATGTCCGAAAAGCTCGCTCTCCAGAATCGTCTCGGTGATGTCGGCGCAGTTGATCGTCACGAACGGGCCGGGATAACCGCGGGAGATCTCGTAGGCGAGCAGCCCCTTCCCCGTTCCCGTCTCTCCCTGGATCAGTATGGTGACGTGGCTTCCCGACAGCTTCCGGAGCATGTCGAGAATGTCGAGCATCCTCGGGCTGGCGGTGACCACGCCTCCGAAGCGGCACGTGCCGCCGGGAGGCGGCGCCTGGCCGCTCTTCGGTGCGGCGGGCGGCCCCGCGGCCGGGGCGAGAAGAGCGCTCACACCGACGAGAAAGTTCAAATCTCTTCGCGTGAACAGAGGTTTGTCGGAGGAGAGGATCCGTTCCACGTAGACTCCCGGGGACTCCTCCCCATCGCCGGGAACGATCATGCGCGAACGCAACCCGTCGGCGCGGCCGCCGGAGAGGAAGATCGCGGGGCGGGCGCCCCCCTCCCGCTTCCAGACGCGATCGGCGTCCGCCAGGACGGCGATCGCCTCGGAGGCGTCGAGGTTGCGGCGGTCGAGAATCTTCCACTCGCTCCCTGACTTCGCGAAAAGGAACCCGCCATCCGCGGCGAGAGGGCCGAGCAGTCCGTCGAGGGAGCGGGTCAGTCCGGGACGCGCCTCGCCGAGGAGCAGGAAGCGGTTCGAAGAACCGCGGGAACACTCGACGAATCGCGCCTCGACGCGCCGCCGGAGCTTCTCGATCTCCCCTTCTTCCTCGGTGATGCGCCCCTTTTCTAGAAACCTCTCCGCCTTGTGAAGAAGGACGAGAGCGTCTTCCACCCTGTCGGCGCGGATTTTCAGCCTCGCGAATTCGATCAGCACGCGACACGAATACCGGTCGGCGAAAAACCGGGGAAAGAGGCCCTCCGCCCGGGTGAGATCGGAGCGGGCCGAACCGATGTCGTCGAGAACAACCGAGATCGACGCCTTCTCCACGAGAGAGCGGGCGAGTTCGAAGGGGATGCCGATGGCGTCGAGGAGGCGGACGCTTCGCCCGGCGTAGCGGGACGCTTTCTTGAAGTCCCCCCCCTTGCGGCATGCGAGGGCGAGGGCGCGAAAGGCGAGGCCGACGAGACGCTTGTCCCGCATGGCGATCGCCATGCGGAGCGATTCCCTGGCGAGCTTCTCCCCTTCCCCGGGGGAGCCCGCCTCCGACTCGAGTTCGCTCAGCCGGCGCGTCACTTCGACGATATGATCGTTCCGGTCGGAAATCGTCATTGCGAAGGAGAGTGCCTTGCGATAGAAACTGCGGGCCGTTTCATACTGGCCGCGGTCGAAGTACCACGCACCCATCTCCTCGTGGGCGGCCGCCGCTTCACGCCGGTTCCCCTGCTCCGAGGAGAGACGGAGCGCTTCGCCGGCGTACTCTTTCGCCTCGTCCCACCGGCGCTGATGCCTCGCAAGGCGCGCGAGCGCCAGGGACGACCGGGAAATACCGAGAGCGTCCCCCACCGCACGCGACATGTGCAGGCTCTTCTCGATCTTCTCCGTCGCCGCGTGCCACTCGCCGCGATGATAATGAATGATACCGATATTCAGGGAGCGAAGCGCCACGCCCGAGTAGTTCCCATATTCCTTGTCGATGCGAAGGGCATGACGGAGCGCCGTGGTGGCGTTGTTCCACTGGCAGAGATTCTTGTACGCCACGCCGAGGTTGTTCTGCGCCTTCGCCTTCCCCTGGGGATCGTCGATCCTCCGGTATGTGGAAAGGGCGTCCTGGAAGTAGCGCACCGCCTCGCGAAAGTCGCCCTGCCGCAGGAATGTCGATCCCGCGGTGAGCTGCACCGCGGCGATCTCCTCGTTTTCCGGCGAGAAACGGAGCAGGAAGAGAGCGCGCAGCGAATAGGCGAGCGCGGCCCTGTGATCGCCGAGTTTCCGGCTCACCCGGGCGGCCAGGGAATAGACCTTTCCGAGGAGCCGAGGATCCTCTTCATCGCCGGCAATCGATTTCTCCGCCTGCCGGGAAAGCCTTAGCGCCGCCTCCAGTTCCCCGCGCCCGTCGTGGGCGCGCGCCATCTTGTACCAGATCCTCGCCCTTCCCCTGTTATCGAGGAGACGCCACCTTCCCGAATCCCTGATCTTGCGAAAATAGAGCAGCGCCTGATCGAACTGGTCGGTGTCGAGGTAGACGTCTCCCACGTCCTCGCGTAGATCGGTCCGTTCCTCCCCTTCCGAACTCTCGAGACGAAGGGCCGCCCGGATCTTTTGAAGCGTATCGTCTCTTCCCATCGAATCCCCCTCCCGAAGAACGCGGGTAAGGCTTCCTCGGTCGAACATGCCGTCCCGCACAACGCATCCGGCCTGCCGGAGGCGAGGGGGGACCGGCCGTCGCGCCGGGACTAGAAACCGAGGATCTGCATCATCCGCAGCACGGCCGCCACCGACACGCGCCGGCTTTCCGTCGCGCCCGGGGCGGATACCATGTCCGCTGATTCGAGTCCCGGCCCGTTGGTCGGATTCCCGTGAAGCCCTTCGAGGCCATCCGGGTCGACGTCATCACCGCAGATCGGGTCGGGTGTTCCGAACTCCGCGTGAGCCGGCATGGGGACCGCGAATGCGAGGAGAAGAGATCCAGCCGCCAGCCAGGCGGCGAACTGCTGCCGAGTCATGAGACTCTCCTTCCCTTTAGGGAGACGATTCAAAGGATACAAAGTACCCAGGGCGTGTATCTCAATTATACCCACGTCGTGGGACGTGTCAAGCGAACCGGCGGTTCCGCCGAATGCAATACCGGGGTTCGCAACGAGTTGCGAACCCCGGTCGATCGAACGGATACCCCCTGGTCGAGATCCGAACGAAATCGGTTTTCCGATGGCGCCACCCGGCGCCCGGGAGACTCCGGGTGAACTCCGGACTACGGCTTCATACCGGCCGGATTCGCCGGCGAGGAGGCCGACCCGCCGTCTTCTCCATCAATCACGCCCCCTCCGTCCTGACGCGGCACCAGCCGGGCGAGCTTGTCCCAGCCGGCGTTAACGGCGCAGAATCGGGCGACCACGAAGGCGAGGCCGATGTAGACGCCCAGCAGTAGAAACACGATGACACTGTTCATACATACGCGGGTCTCCTTTCCAATCTGATAGGCCCAGAAACTACCCATGCTGTTTCGTTGCATGTTCGGTACCAAAGAGTCATCCTGTACGAAGATTCCGGGCGGGATCCGAATCAACTGTTTGAATCGCACGAAGTTAGGAAAGAAAAACTGAAATCACCGTGCCCGCGGTGGGACTCCAAACCGGTTCGGAATCGAGGCTGAGCGGATCTTTTCCACATTACGGTGGTAACCCCTTACCCGGAAGTGAATACCTTGTAACCGGGCGAGAAGGAGCGATTCATCGCCTGCGACGAGCCGGAGTTTCTCCCGGCGAGATCTCTCCTTCGAGGAGGCGCCGGATCTCTTCCGACCGAGGATGGTCGGGCGCCGCTTCGAGAAACCGCCTGAAGTACCGCTCTGCTTCGCCGGTGCGCCCGAGCGCCATGTTCGCGCTCCCGAGATTGCCGAGCAGTTCCACATCGCCCGGCCTCTCCCGGAGGAGTTGCTCGAGCATGGGAAGACCTTCTCCACATCTCCCCAACCGGCAGAGGAGCACGGCGAGATTCATCCGCGCCTTCGGGTCGGACGGATCGATCTCGAGACTTCGCCGGAGGAGGCGGCTCGCTTCGTCGAGGGAACCGCTCTCGGCCATGGTCATCCCGGCGAGGGCGAGCGTTCTCGCGTCACGGGGCCGAAGGCGGAGAAGAGCATCGAGCAGGGCGATGGCGGCGTCTCGCCGGCCCGTTTCCTCGTAGATTCCGGCGATCGTTCTCACGTACGAAACGTATGCATCGCTTCCGGCGCCTTCGCGGTCGAGAACGATTTCCGTGGCGGGGGAAGGGGGGCCGTTGCGAAGATACACTTCCACCACCGACCCTGTTCCCTTTCCCGGCCGAAACGTGCGGGCGAGGCGGAACGTCCTTTCCAACTCGCCGTAGAATCGGTTCTGCCGGGGGAACGAGACACGATCGGTGCGGTAGCGATCCTTCACATCCAAAGTGGTCACCACGGCATCGAACGGACGATAGAGGTCGATCTCGTAATACCTCGCCGAGCGGTCGCTCTCGACGACGAACGTCGGGAGCGAGACGATATGGTAGGCGGGCCGCCGCGCGGCGGCGCGGAGGAGTTTCTCCCGGATCGGACCGTATTCCGCCTCCTCGCCGAAGGCGCGCCGCTCCTCGGCCGACGCGAGCTGGGGGCCGTGCGGTTCGAGCAGCACGAGAGACGACGGCGGGAGATTCTCTTCGATCCACTCACGCGCCGCCGTCCGGGAATCTCCCGCGGCAAGGGCGCGCCCGCGCTCGACCTCGCGGACGATCCCGCCGGTTGAGAGGAGGAGCGCGGCGAAGGCGGTGAGCAGCGCCGCCCGCGCCGGGCGGAAACGCGACGCCGCCCGGGCGATCGGAAAAGCGCCGAGAAGCGCGAGGGCGGGGAGGGCCGGCAGGGGATAGTGGGGCGCCTGCACACGGCTCGTGGAAAGGAAGAAGTAGAAGAGGAGCGGCACGGGGACGAGGAGAATCATCTCCTTTCGCCGGCGGGTGACGGCGAGGATCGCGCCGGTCGCCGCGAGCAGAAGGGGTGCCCATCCGATCGCCCCGGCGAAGAGGATCACGGCACCGAGAGGACCGCCCGCCGCACCACCGAGATGTCCCGTCTTCATGTGGTAACTCTCGAAAGCGAAGTCTCGGAGGAACGCGGCATGATCGAGCAGGATATACGGGCTGGCGGCAAGAAAGGAGAGGACCACCGCGGCGAGTGAAATGACGAGCGGCCCGACGCG
>JAJRWB010000003.1 GCA_024276995.1 Candidatus Eiseniibacteriota bacterium
ATGTGCACCGCCGACGTGGCGAGAAAATATGAGCCCGCTCTCAAGGGATAGCGGAAGTGGTGGATCGGTTCGACGATGCACTTCGGGAGCTTCCAGTCCTCCAGCATCCCGCCGAGGTGGCGGAGCATCCCAGCGGCGGCGATCGATCCGCACCCGGGAAACGAGAGAAGTCTCGCCGTTTCCACCGCGGCGACGCCGCCCCACACCGAACCTTCCCACACGGGATAGACTTCCTCCCTGTCGACGCCGTTCCCCTCGCCCGCCAGGGCGTCGAGAACGAATCGGACGGTGAGCGCCCCGGCGAGGCTCTCCGGATCCTCCGGGTCTCCACCGGTGAGGTGGCAGAGGCTCTTCGCGGAGGCGACCGTGTCCCGATCGACATCCGCCTCTTCGAGGAGGCTCTCGATCGCCACCATGCCCCGTTCTTCGTTCACCAGGTGCCAGATGATCGGGAGGACGTCCGGCGCGCCGCCGAGATAGCCCGTCGAACCCGCGGGGGTGTCGAGGTCGAGGTCGATCTCCTTCGGAACTGCCAGTTTCTTCGACAACGTCGCTGTCCTCTCTGGGCGGAAGCGGATCGTGACGGGCATGGGGCGCCGGGGGCTCATCAACCGGGGGACGGCTCACGGAAAACTCCCGCCGCCCGTGTCATGCCCATCACCTTTCCGATTATCGACGGACCACTTGTTTTTCTTGAGTCTTCCCGGATGGGGGGAGAAGCGCCGCGCGGAGGGGGATTCCGGGGGGTTACCTGGTGTAAGACATTGATTTCAAACGTTTTTCCAGCTCTTTCCTCTCCTTCCCGGTCAGCGCGTCCTCGCCGCCGGTCTTCCCGGAATCGGGCGGTTCTTCGGTGAAACACACCTTCGCGGGGTGATCGAGAAGGGAGGTGAGGGGCTCGCCGTCCATGTCGCGGTGGATGGGGAGATCGAACAGAGCGAGGAGCGTCGGCGTGATATCGAGGATCGATGCGGAACCTCTCTCTTCGATATGGCGGAACGAGGGACCGGCGGCGACCAGAATTCCGGCCAACTCGTGGTCGGAAAGGGGCGCATCGAGGGAGTCGACCGAGGGGTAGCGGGTAAAGGGGCGGACGAGGAGTCTCTCATCCGCCTCGAAGAGAATGTCGGGGAGATCGGCGAGGAATTCCCCGTCGTAGAGATCTCCCGTCCGGAAGGCGCGGCGGACGAGCGGTCCGCCGTAAACCGGGTCGGCGGCGCTTCGGAGGGAGTCGAGGATGGCGTCGACGACGGCGTCGTACCGGTCGGGTGTCACCGCACCGTCCGGTTCTCTTCCGGCGAGATTGATCCGGATCGAACCGAAATTCCCCTCTGCGGGACCGGTGAAGGCGGCGCTTCGCGGAAGATCGAGGAGCGACATTTCATAGGCATGACTCCTCGTGCGGGCGGTGGCGATCGGCCCGCTCCGGTCGATCTTTTCGTTCGGCGAGTCTTCCGACGCCTTCGCGAAGCCGCGCTCCACGAGCCAACCGTTGATGTTGAAGGCGGCGCCGTAACTCCGGAAACCGTGATCCGACAGGACGATGATGTCGCACCTCTCCCCGGCGAGGCGTTCGAGCGAACCGAGCATCCTGTCGAGATACCGGTAGAGATCGTCCACCCTCGCGCGCGACTCGCCCGTCGTCCCCCTGTGCTTCAGCACGTCGAGGCTCTTGAACACGATGATCGCCGCATCCCAGTCGTTTCCTGTGAGAAGCGCATTCAGTGCGTGCCGCTTCGTCTCGAGCTGGTTGTACAGGATGTTGTAGTTGAGCGCGCGGTCCTCCCGCCAGATCCCCAGGTCGGGGAGAAAACCCACCGACCGGAGGGCGCCGGCGAGGCCGGGAGGATAAGCGTAATCCGCCTCTTCGGGAGAGAGCATCCCCGACACCATGATCGATTTCACCCGCTCGGGGGGATAGGTGACCGGCATTCCGAACACGATGACGTTCCGATCGTGACGGTTGAGGATCCGCCACACCGGCGTGGCGCGCCGGTTCCGCGAGCTGATCACCCGGATATTGTAGGTTCCCGGAACGGTTTCGAAGAACGAGAACACCCCTGTCTTGGCCGGCGATTTGCCCGTCACCGACGAAGTCCACGCGGCGGAGGAGATCGGGATGATCGTCGATTCGAGCACATCGGAGACCCCCCGCGCGGCGAGCGCCTCGAGATGGGGCATCTTCCCCGCCCCCATGAGAGGATCGATGAAGCGGAAGTCGGCGCCGTCCCAGCCGATGATCATCACCCTGTGCTTGCGCGCGTCCGCTTCCTCCGGACGGAACGGCTCGAGGGCGGAAAGAACGACGGGGTCGATGAAAGGGGAGTACGTTTCGGGGGCGCGTTCTTTCTGAGTAAAGTATCCGGCCACCGCCCCGGCGAAGGCGACGAACACGAACAGGGCGATCCGTCTTCCGGTCATCTCCGGCGCTCCCTACCGACGCGGACGACGAGGAGGAGTTCATCCGGGGCGGGCGGTGGGGGCGACGATCTGCCGTAGGCGACGCGGATCTTCCGGTCCGGGTGGACAAGCTCCGCCCACGCCTGGACGGTGTAGTCCGCCAGGCCCGCGGCGATGACGATCGGCGAGCCGGGCCGCTTGATCGTGCCGTAGGGGAGGCCGTCGAGCGTCGCGGTGGAGCCGTCCGGTGTCGTGGCGACCGCCTCGTTCGCCTTCTCGATGAAGCGTTCGGTCAGGAGGGAGAGATCGTGCCATTCGGGGTGGAAGCGGAAAAGGGGCGCGCCGCGGAGATTTACGGCGAAGAGCAGGAGGATCAGTGCCGTCGCTCCGAGGGGGATCGCGCTTGCCGGGCGGAACGATTTCCCGGCGAATCGAAGAATCGTCTCCCTGGCGATCAGTCCCGCCAGGAGGGAGAGGGGAACCACGGTGTGAACGACGTACCACGGGGAAATCGATCCGGAGAATGCATGGATCGCCCACCCGAAAAGAGCCCAAACGATGGTGAAAAGCGCCGCGCCCGCCGAATCGCTCCGCCGAAAGAGGAGCATGCAAAAGAGGAGGAGCGTCGCCGGGAGGATCAACGAGACAATCGGTCCCGGAACGATCCCGGCGAGGAAGGGGTACGGGTAGAACGTGCCCCTGAGAAACTCCGGAAGGATGAAGAGCGCGTTCTTCGCGAGCGCCGGTATGCTCAGTTCCATGTGGCCGCCAAGGCCGCCGATCACCGCCTGCCTGGCGACGATGAAAGGAACGAGGGCGGCGAACGATGGGAGGGAGAGGGAAACCGCCCCGCGCCATCTCGAGCGGCCGGCGCCGTCCGGATGAAGGAAGCGCCAGGCGAAGAGGAGGAGAGGGGTGATCGCCCCGGTCTCTTTCGACGCCACCGAAAGGAGCGTGAAAACCGCGACCGCCACGGCGCGTTTCCACGGCGCTCGGATCATTGAAGAGTGAAGTGCAAGAAGCATGAAGAGGAGGGTGAGCGTGTCCCCCCGCCGGGGAGGTACGGGGAGGACGTTCATTTGCACCGGATGGACGAGGAAGAAGAGCGCCGCCGCGAAACCGGCAACGCCGTAGAGCGCCCCCGCACAGAGAGCAGGTAATAGCCGGGCGAGAAGAGCGGCGGTCACGGCGAGGATCGCCATGTCGGTTAGGTGATAGCCGAACGGTTGGAGGCCGTAAAGAGCGTGATCGAGGGCGAAGGAGAGATTGAGCGCCGGACGGTAGAAATGTCCCTTCGGATAGCGACCGTCCATCAGTTCCTCGGTGAATGTTCCGGCGAGGTCGGCGCCGCCTTCGATCTTCGAAGCGAGGATGATCGGGTACGAGTCGTGGCCGAGCTGGCTGAGCGGAAGGTAATCGCGGTAAAGGAGAAACGTCACCGCTGCAAGGAGAATCGATACCGCCGCGCCGGCGACGCGGCTCTTCCTGCCCGGCGCGGTCACCGGATCAGTCCGACCTTACGAGGAGAGCGGTCACGTCGTCCCCCGGGTCGCCGTCGAGGCGGAAATCGATCACCGTATCGATCGGTTTTTCCGCGAATTCATGGGGGGAGAGCGCCCGGTTCTCGGCGAGGAAGTTCGCGAGTTTCTCCTCGCCGAACTCCCCGTCGTCGCCGTTCCTCCCTTCGGTGACCCCGTCGCCCGGTGCGATCCACATCGTGCCGTCCCCCCCGAGGAAATAGTCGAAATAGTCGTCGCCCACCTCGAGGGAGGGTTCCTGCGCCGTCGCGTGGGGTACGAGTTCCCCCGATTCCCGATCCACCAGGAAGAGCGCCGCCCTCTCGACGTGGAGCACTTCGCGCACGCGGTCCACGACGATGCCGAGCAGCTCGTCGAGCGGCTTGTGGGCGACGAGCGCCTGGCCGACACGGTCCATGCCCATGAGGAAACGGCTCGCCTTCTCCGAGGGCTTTTCCGGCTTCGCTTGTCGTCGGGTGGGAGAGCTTTGGTCGATGGTTCTCGCCGGCAGGTCGGGTCCCCGGAGCACCACGACGGGACCGTTCTGGGTCATGGAGGGAACCTCCCGCTGAAAGGGGCGCACGCGAATCAACGTCCATGGTAGCACGTCGCCGGACGGCGCTCCACGGCGGAATCGGGCGAAATGAAACAGGGCATTATATGAATCCGACAGAATGCCGAAATGCGGTAGGGGTAGAACCATGGATATCATTCTCGACGAGAAAACCGCCGCCGAACGGAAGAGGGAGAACGACTACCGTCTTCACGGCGTGCAGATACCGCTGATACGTCTCGCGGGTATCGGGCTGATGTCGTTCACCGTGTTTCTCTTCCGCCGATGGGGAGGCGCCGGTGACGCGGGGGGAAGCGTCCTTCTCTTCTCCTCGTATTCGCTCGCCTATGCCCTCCTTTCTCTCGTCATCCTGCGGCGGTTCTACGGGCGCACTGGATCGCTGAACCTTAGCGACCTTTTTCTCACCCTCGACATCGGCATATTCGTTCTCGCCATCTACCTCACCGGTGCGGAGAAGAGCTGGCTCTTCTTCTATCTCATGGTTCGAGTAGCCGACCAGAACTACACCACCTTCCGGCGGGTGGTCTTTCTTGCGCACGTATCGGTCCTCACATACCTGGCGATGCTTCTCTACGCCGCGTTCGCCGCCGGTCACGACGTACCGTGGGGTGTGGAGGTGGTGAAACTCTTCTCCATCTACATGGCCAATCTATATGTGTCGGTCACCGCGAAGGTGGCGGAGAAGCTACGGAAGCGAACCCGGGCGGCGATCCACATGGCGCGCGACCTGATCGTCGAAATGAGGGCGCAGTCGAGTGAACTGAGCGAATCGAAGCGGCGGGCGGAAGAGGCGAGCCTGGCGAAGAGCACGTTTCTCGCGAACATGAGCCACGAGATCCGCACGCCGATGAACGGCATCATCGGCATGACCGAACTCGCCCTCGAGACGGATCTTTCCGAGGAGCAGCGGGAATACCTCTCCATGGTGCGCACTTCCGCCGATTCGATGCTTCGCGTGATCAACGATATCCTCGACTTCTCCAAGATCGAGGCGGGCAAGCTCGACATGGAGGAAATCGTCTTCTCCCTGCAAGACGTGCTCTCCGATAGCTTGAGGACGATCGGGCCGAAGGCGCACGAGAAGGGCCTCGATCTCGCGTGTCGCGTCGATCCGAACCTGCCGGACGCGCTTGTCGGAGATCCGGTGCGGCTTCGCCAGATTCTTCTCAACCTGCTCGGCAACGCCGTGAAGTTCACTACCATCGGCGAGGTGGTGGTCGACGTATCGCGGGGAGAGTTCGACGGGGAGGAAGTGGAACTTCACATCGTGGTGGCCGACACCGGCATCGGCATCGCACGGGAGAAGAGGTCGGCGATCTTCGATTCGTTCACCCAGGCGGACGGCTCGACCACCCGGGAGTACGGCGGCACGGGACTCGGTCTGACGATCACGGCGAACCTCGTCGAAATGATGGGCGGCACGATCCGCGTGGAAAGCGCGCCGGGGAAGGGGAGCCGCTTCCACCTGACGCCCCGCTTCCGCGTGGCGGAAAGGGAAGGGTGGGAACCGGCCGGCGCACTCCCCGAGCCGCTCCGGGGCGGTCGCGCTCTCGTGGCGGACGGGAACGACACGACCCGGGCGATTCTCGTCGAGGCGCTCGCCCACGGGGGGATGAAACCCGAGGGCGCCGAGAGCGCCGCCGCGGCTTGCACTCTTCTCGACGGGCGCGCCGGCGCCGGCGGCGATTATCTCCTCGTGGTGGTCGACGCCGATCTTCCCCAGGCCGACTTGCTCGACCTCCCCGGGAGGCTCGCCGGCGGGGACGGGGGGGACGCGATCATCGTCCTTCTCGCCACGGCGTGCTCCCCCTCGCCCAGGAGAGATCCGGCGCGGTGGGGCGCCGACACCCTTCTGATGAAACCGGTGATCGCCCGGAATCTCCTCGCCACCGTGGCGAGGCTCGCCTCCGGGGAGCGCTGTGAACGGCGGGCGAAGGCTCCTGCAACGCCCGTCGCCGCGGAACCTTCCTCCGCGGGCGCCCCCGGGGCGTGCCCCGCCACGGAAGGCGTGCCCGCTGATCGCGCCGGCGCACCCGCCGTTCTCCTCGCCGAGGACAACACGGTGAACCAACTCGTGGCGAAAAAGCTTCTCATGAAGCTCGGCTATGCTGTGACGGTTGTTTCCGACGGCAAGGAGGCGGTGGAGGCGTTCGGCCGGTCCCGCTTCGCCGTGATCCTCATGGACGTCCAGATGCCCGGCATGGACGGTCTCGAGGCGACCCGCGAAATCCGCCGGCTCGAGTTGGAAACGGGACGCCATACTCCGGTGATCGCCCTCACCGCCCACGCGATGAAGGGCGACCGGGAGCGGTGTCTCGAGGCGGGGATGGACGGCTATCTCACCAAGCCGATCGGGCGGGATGAACTGCGCGAAGTCCTCGAAGAGATCACCGCCCGGTCATTCTGACCGGTCGCGGTTTCCCGTCCAATCGGATCTGCCTGCTCAGATGTGCGCGAGATCGCCCCGGGACGGGGCGAGGGAACACTCCGGTTCGGCGGAGGGAGACTCTTCCGGTCGCTTCTCGCCGCCCGGGAGAAGAGGGATGGTGAAGAAGAACTCGCTCCCCGTGCCCGGCTGGCTTTCCGCCCAGATCTGACCGCCGAAGTGCTCGACGATCTCCTTGGAGATGGCAAGCCCGAGGCCGGTCCCCTTGGCACGCACCCCCATCGGCGTGGCGGCGCGATGGAAGCGGTCGAACACGTGGCTCAGCTGATCGGTGGGAATACCGACGCCGTTGTCTTTCACGGAGAAGCGGACGGCGTCGATCTCGTTCCCCGTCCTGTCGGTCGCCCGGTTTACACGGACCTCGACGTGGCCGCCGTCGGGCGTGAACTTGAGGGCGTTGCCGATCAGGTTGGTGAGCACCTGGATCATCCTGTCCCTGTCGATCGGGAGGAGGGGGAGATCGTCGCCGATATGATCGGTGATCCGGATCTTCCGCTCCGCCGCGAGCACGCCGGTCACCGCCATGGCGGTGCTCACCACTTCCTCGGCGCGGTGAAGCTGGATATCCCACTTCATGGTGCCCGACTCCATCTTGGCGATGTCGAGCAGGTTCCTCACGAGATCGGACAGGCGCCGGCTCTCCTCGCTGATCAGGCGGTAGAATTTCCGGGTTGTCGCGGTGTCGCCGTCGTAGTTCAGAAGCGTCTGGGCGATGGTGTAGATCGACGCCAGCGGAGTCTGCAGTTCATGGGAGACGGTGGAGATCAGCATATCCTTCACCTCGCCCACCTTGCCGAGTTCCTCGAGGGTGTTCTCCAGTTCATTGGTCCTGTCGGCGAGACGCCGGAGGAGGAACTGCTGGCTGTAGAGGGTCGACTTGAGAAACTGGATCTCCCTTCTCTTCGCCGTCGTGTAGAGGCAAAAGAGGATGATCAGCCCGGGGAGACCGACGGAGAGTGTCGTCCTGTACTGGTTCTCCGCGTTCAACCCGATCGTAACCAGGCCGTACGAGGAGAGGTATTGGAGGATCACCGTGAGCGAAAGGACGATGAGAAGCACCGTGGTGAGAACCCAGTAATTCCGCTCCTTGCGGTTCAGTCGCTTCAGTTCGCCTTCGTTCACCTCGTGGATCGCGTGCATCGGTACCGCCCGTTTTTCGTTCGTCCTGCCGCCCGGCGGGAACCGGCGGGCGGGGCTCTTTCTTGTGCCCTTAACCGTGTATCGGCCCGGCGCGGGGCGTTCTTTACAGGCGGGAGGAATCAGTAAATCGCGTGTTCGGACGTCTTTGCCGTCCCCGCCGGCTCGAGGGCGGCGTCGAGACTCTCCCTGAGGATCGCCCCGATTCTGCGGAAACTCTCCTCGGTACGGCCTTCGTAGCGCATGTGAACCGTCCCCTCTTCCGCGGCGGCGGCGATGATTCCCCAGGCGCCCTCCCCGTGGACGGCGACCGCCGAGCGTGCCTCGGTCTCCACCGAGACGATTCCGCCGCCGTTGCCGGCGCACTCCTTCAGGTACTCGGCGACCGGCCCGATCGGATCGGCGCCGGCGCGGAAGGGGATCACCTTCTCGAGTGCCACGTATCTATCGATTTCGGGGAGCACCGAGCGGAGCGTTTCCCGCCGGCCGCTTTCGCTCCGCCGCCGAGCGATAATTTCCGCGAGGCGGAGCGCGGCGTACAGGCCGTCGTCGTTGCCGTACGAGCGGTCGGCGAAATGGTAGTGGCCGTCCGACGATCCGGCGAGAAGCACTTCACCGCCGTGGATCGCGTGCATCAGGTGTCCGTGGCCCGACGGGACGCGCATCACCGTGGCGCCGCGCGGCTCGAGAAGCTCGTCGAGAAGATCACTCACGCCCAGGTCGCACGCCACGCGGCAGCCGTCGACCCTCTCCGCCACCGACCGGGCGAAGAGCATGAGGAGGTGATCGGGGCGCACAGGCTCTCCCTTGTGGTCGACCACCCGAACTCGGTCGCCGTCGCCGTCGAAGAGAACGCCGAAATCGGCCTTCGCGGCGCGCACGGCGGAGCCCGTTTCATTCAGAAATAAGGGATCGGATGGGTCGTGGGCCTGCGATTGTTTCGGCCCTTCCAGGGAGCAGCCGTATTTCAGCACGCGGCAACCGAGTCGTGTGAACGCCACCGGGGCGGTGAGCGACGCCGCGCCGTTTCCTCCGGCCACCACCACGCGGAGCGGTCCGTTGCGGTTGAGCGCCTTGAGCGGCGCGAACTCTCTTTGCAGCGTGCGGAGGTAGTCGGGAACCATGTTGAGGTACGTCACTCTTCCCGCCATCGGGAGGAGGTCGCGCCTTCCCAGGCTTCGTGCCTGGGAGAGGATCTCCTCCACGGTGCGCCCGGGGAGGGGCTGGCGCCCGAGGTAGAAGCGGATGCCGTTCCAGCCGGCCGCGCGGTGGCTCCCGGTGACGATCACGGCGCCGTCGGTCTTCAAACGGTGAATGCTGAAGTAGACGAGCGGCGCCGGCGCGAGGCCGACGTTGAGCACGTTCACCCCCTCGGCGGCGAGGCCGCGCTGGAAGGCGTTCTGGAGATCGATCGAACTCGGCCGCGCGTCGAAGCCGAGGGCGAGGCGATACGGTTTCCCCTTCTTGTGATGGAACGCCTCCCGCACAAAGACGCCGAAAGCCCTGCCGAGCGGGACGAGGAAGTCGGGGGTGAGCGAGAGACAGTGCAGTCCCCGCACTTCGTTCTCCTCGACGATCAGCTTGTAGTCTTCCCTCACTGTGCCCACCTTCCGGGTCGCGGTCGACGCTGCTGGTGGGAGATTCGGCCCGGAGAAGGTGTCTCTTGAATGGAGGGTCGCCGCGCATCGCCCCCCGGCGGGCGCGGCACGGGGCATCACGATCAGACGGGCAGGGTGTACCCGCCGTCGGCGATCACCGTTTCACCGGTGATCCAACGCGCGGCGGGGGAGGCGAGCAGTTCGATCACCGCCGCCACTTCGCCGGCGGTCTGCACCTTTCCGCCGACTCCCCGCTTCGTCGCGGATGCGAGAAGCTCGCTTCGATTCGGGAAGAGGGCGAGGGAATCGGTGGCCACCACCCCCGCCGAAACGGCGTTCACCGTGATCCCCTCCGGCTTCAGCTCCACGGCGAGATAGCGGACGAGTGCTTCGATCGCCGCCTTCGACGCCCCGATGGCGGCGTAGTTCGGGATCACCCGCGCCGAACCCATGCTGGTGACGGCGATAATCGCCGGGTTCGGCCGGCCACGCATGAGCGGCACGGCGCGCTGGGCACCGAAGAGGAGCGCCCGGGCGTTCACGTCGATCGAGCGCGCCCAGTCGCGCGCCGTCAATTCGAGCGCCGGCTTGAGCACGCCTGTTGCGGCGTTCGAGACGAAAAGATCGAGGCCGCCGAACGTCTCTTCCACTTTCCGGAACATCGTGTCGAGGTGCGCTTCGTTCCCCACGTTCGCCCGGATCGGAAGGGCGCGGACACCGTGCTCTTCGATCGCCGCTGCGGTCTCGGCGGCGGCGGTGCGGTTCGAGAGGAAGCAAAACGCCACGTCGATGCCGCGCCGGGCGAAAAGGAGAGCGCTCGCCCTGCCGATACCGCGCGACCCGCCGGTGATCAGCGCGACGCGGCGGTTTTTCGAGGCGGAAGGCGCTCCGCCGGGTGTCGGTTCCGAACGCTCGTCTCGGTTCATGGCGAATCTCCTGTTGCCCGCCGCGCTCGGCGGCATTAGCTTCTTCGAATGGACGGGAACGATTATAGATGAGCGACGCGGCGCGGCCAATGAAGATGGTGCGTATCCTCTTTCTTCCCTCGGGAAGGGAGGTGGAAGTCCCGCAGGGGGATGACATCCTCTCGGGCGCGCTTCGCGAAGGGGTGCCGATCCGGACGAGCTGCGGCGGGAACGCGCGGTGCGGAAGCTGCCTCGTCGACGTGGTCGAGGGGGCGGACAACCTGAACGGTGTGAAGGTGGATGAGAAGGACTACCTCGCCGCGAAGACCCACCGTCTCGCGTGCAGGGCGCGGGTCTTCGGCCCGGTGACGGTCCGCTGCGTGCTCGAACCGGAAGGCGGGCGACCCGGTTGAGGGCGTCTCCCCGTGGGGCGCGTTCTCTACGGAAAGATTCCCATCTCGAGATATGAGGTTCCGATTTTTCGGATCGCCGACACGTAGGCGGCGGTGCGCAGATCCTCGATCTTCTTGTGTCGCATCATCACGTCGCGGATTTCGAGGTACGCATCCACCATCGTCTGCTCGAGTCCGGAGTGAACGAGATCCCGCTCGTCGCCGCCATGGACGATCCGTTTCCTCTGCTTCGCCGGGAGCGTTCTTTTCGACAATCCCTCGGCGGCGTCGAGCATACTCCCCCGCTGCATCTCGCCGATCCTCTTTTCCAGGCGGCCGAAGCGCATGTGGGAGAGGTTCTTGCTCCATTCGAAGTACGACACCGTCACGCCGCCCGCGTTGAGGAAGATGTCGGGCAGCACAATCGCTCCGCGTTTCAGCAGGTACTCCTCCGCTCCCGGCGTGGTCGGCCCGTTCGCCGCCTCGGCGATGATCTTCGCCTTCACTTTCGCGCGGTTTTCCATGGTGATCTGGTTTTCGAGCGCCGCCGGAATGAGGATGTCGCACTCCACCTCGAGACAGTGCGTTCCCTTCGCCGTCGTCTTCGCCCCGGGGAAGTTCCGGATCGAACCGGTGCGGTGCCGGTGCTCGGCGAGGGCGGTGACGTCGATCCCCTTCGGGTTGTGCACCGTGCCGTCCCACTCCCCCACGGCGACGATCTTCGCGCCGTCTTCGTTGAAAAGGGTGGATGCCGCGTAGAAACCGACGTTGCCGAATCCCTGGACGGCGACCCTCTTCCCTTCCAGAGTGCCGGCAAGGCCCAGGCGCCTCAGATCCTTCTGGTGGCGGAACACTTCGCGAAGCGCGTAGATCACGCCGAGGCCGGTCGCCTCGCGCCGCCCATTGATCCCTCCCTGGCTGAGCGGCTTGCCGGTGACGCACGCCATGTTGTCGAGCCCTCCGGGGTGGAAGACGTCGTACGTGTCGGCGATCCACGCCATCTCGCGCTCACCCGTGCCGTAGTCGGGGGCGGGCACGTTCACCCCCGGACCGATGAATTCCTTCTTGATCAGCTCGGTGGTGTAGCGGCGGGTGATCCTCTCGAGCTGTTCGGCGCTGTAATTTCGCGGTCGGACGCGAACGCCCCCCTTCGAGCCGCCGAAGGGAACGTTCACGATGGCGCACTTGTACGTCATCAGTGCGGCGAGGGCCATCACCTCGTCCTGGGTGACCATCATGCTGTAGCGGATCCCGCCCTTGAGCGGTTTCTTGTGATGGGAGTGTTCGGCGCGCCACGCCTCGAACATTTCGTACCGCTTGCCGATGCGGACCGGAAAGCGGACGTAATAGACGTTGCTGCATGTCTTGATCTGCTCGAGAAGCCCGGCGTGGAGCTTCACGTGCCGTGCCGCCCTGTCGAACTGGTCGTTGACGATGTGATTCAGATTGAGGTCTTCGACGGCGGCTCTCTTTCGCGTGGCCAAGGGTCTCTCCTATCGGTACGGGCACCGGGTAACGGGACGGATTCTGTATGAATTGTAGGGGCGGAACGGTCCTGAAGTCAACGCGGGGAAAGGGAGACGGCGCTGAACCGGGAGGCTTCCCGTATCCCCGGTGATGGAGATGGCTTGAAGCAGCCGGCCGGGGGCGCTCCCCGGCCGGCTTGAGCGTTCGATGGTACGCGGAGGCTACGCGTCCTTGATCGCCGCGATCAAATCGAGCATGTTCTGCTTCGCGTCGCCGAAGAACATCAGCGTGTTGTCCTTCGCGAAGAGCGGGTTCGGGATCCCGGCGAAACCGGGGCTGAGCGACCGCTTGATCACCACCACGGTGCGCGCATAGTCGACGTCGAGAATCGGCATGCCGGCGATCGGACTCGTCGGATCCTCGCGGGCCGACGGGTTCACCACGTCGTTGGCGCCGAGGACGATGGCAAGATCGCACTGGGCGAATGCCGGGTTGATCAGGTCCATTTCCACCAACTCGTCATACGGCACGTCCGCCTCGGCGAGGAGGACGTTCATATGGCCGGGCATCCGTCCCGCCACCGGGTGGATCGCATATTTCACGTCGGTGCCGTTCGCCTTGAGCATATTGGCGAGATCGCGCACGGCGTGCTGTGCCTGGGCGACGGCGAGTCCGTAACCGGGGACGATGATCACCGAGCTGAGCCCGTCGAGCATCATCGCCACTTCCTCGGCGGACGTCGCCTTGATCTTCCCCTCGTAGATCTCGTCGGCGCCGGGAACCGACGCCATCGCGTCGCCTCCCCACGTTCCGAAGAGCACGTTGTTCAAAGAGCGGTTCATCGCCTTGCACATGATGAGCGTCAGGATGATCCCCGACGCCCCGACGAGCGATCCGGCGATGATGAGCACCGTGTTGTCGAGCACGAAGCCGGTCGCCGCGGCGGCGAGGCCGGAGTACGAGTTCAACAGCGTGATCACCACCGGCATGTCCGCCCCGCCGATCGGGATCACCACGAGCACGCCGAGCACGGCGGAGACGAGCATCACGTACCAATAGAGTTCATACTGTCCCGACGGATCGCCGACGATCATCACGATGAGGGCGAGACAGGCGAGGGCAAAGAGTGCTTTCACCACCTGGTCGCCCGGGTACTTCACATTCCCGCTGAACGCGAAGCCCCGCAGCTTGATGAAGGCGATCATGCTGCCGGTGAAGGTCACCATGCCGATCAGGCCGGAAGCGCCCGCCGCGATGGCGAACTGGGTCACCGGCACCTCCACCGTGCCGCCGTGGGCGTAGCGGAAAAGCTCCGCCCCCGCCACGAGCGCCGAGGCGACACCGCCGAAGCCGTTGAACACCGCCACCAGCTCGGGCATGGCGGTCATTTCGATCTTCACGGCCATGACCGCGCCGATCACCGTGCCGAGGGCGAGCCCGGCGATGATCCACTGGTAGGTCATCACGTTCCGGTCCACCAGGGTGACCACGATGGCGATCAGCATGCCGAACGCGCCGAGCCGGTTCCCCCGCACCGCCGTCCGCGGATGGGTCAGCCCTTTTAATCCGAAGATGAAGAGGACCGAAGCGAGCAGATAGGCAAGATTCGTCACAATCGGATTCATTTGCTCAGCCCTTCTTCTTCTTGAACATTTCGAGCATGCGGTTGGTCACCATGAATCCGCCCACTACGTTGAGGGTGGCGAAGAACACGGCGAGAAAACCGAGCAGCGTGGTGACCTGGTTATGCTGCGACCCCGCCGCCAGGAGCGCACCGATGATCGAAATACCCGAGATGGCGTTCGACCCGGACATGAGCGGCGTGTGCAGTGTCGGCGGTACCTTCGTGATGATCTCGAACCCGACGAAAATCGCCAGGATGAAGATCGTCAGGAGAAGAACGAGTTCCATTGTGCGGCGTCCTCCCTTTATTCCTTGCCGATCGCCGCGAGCACCATCGGGTGAACGACTTCACCGTTTTGGGCTACCAGGGATCCGCTTGTGATTTCATCTTCCATGTCCAGCTCGATCTTTCCGTCCTTCAGGAGGTGGAGCAGGAAGGTTGCGACGTTTTTCGAATACATCTGGCTCGCGTGATGCGCGAGCTGCGAAGGGAGGTTCACCGCGCCGATGATCGTCACGCCGTGGCGCACCACCGTCTCGCCGGCCACCGTGAGAGCGCAGTTGCCCCCCTTTTCGGCGGCGAGATCGACGATCACCGAGCCGGGGCTCATTCCCTTCACCACGTCTTCGGCGACGAGCACGGGGGATTTCTTCCCCGGCACGGCGGCGGTGGTGATCACAACGTCGGCGGCGCGGATATGGTCGGCCATCAGCTCCGCCTGCTTCCGTTTCTGCTCGTCGGTCAATTCCTTCGCGTATCCGCCGGCGTCCTCCGCTCCCTCCGTCTCGAGGGGAAGTTCGACGAACCGCGCACCGAGCGATTCGATCTGCTCTTTCACCGCCGGGCGGACGTCGTACGCCTCGACCACCGCGCCGAGGCGCTTCGCCGTGGCGATCGCCTGGAGCCCCGCCACGCCCGCGCCGAGGACGAACACCTTCGAAGGCTTGATCGTGCCGGCGGCGGTCATGAACATGGGGAAGAACTTCGGCAGGTTCGTCGCGCCGATCAGCACGGCGAGGTAGCCCGCCACCGACGCCATCGAGCTGAGCACGTCCATGCTCTGGGCTCGGGTGATCCGCGGCACCAGCTCGAGGGCGAATACGTTCGCTTTCTTCGCCGCGAGCTGTTTCATCATGTCGGTCGCGGCGAGCGGGTCGAGAGACGCCACGAGAAACTGCCCCTCGCGGAGCAGCGCGAGATCCGCCTCGGCGCCGTCCGGGTTCGCCCCGGCGCCGCGCACCTGGGCGATGATATCGCATTCCGAGAAGAGCCGGGTGCGATCGGCGATGACGACGGCACCTTTCTGTTCGTACTCGCTGTCCGGGAAGCCGGCGGGAACTCCCGCGCCCGTTTCGATCGCCACTTCGACGCCCGCCTTCAGCAGCGACGGCACCGTCGCGGGGATCAGGGCCACGCGGCGCTCCCCCGGATACGTTTCTGCAGGTATTCCGATTTTCACGGCAGCCTTTCCTCTTCGTTAGATCGGGCAGGATGATACGGTTATTGGGAAACCGACGATAATATCGAGCTATCGCGCTCGTCCGTCAACCCTAAATCGGCCGCCCATCAGCCGGTTCTTCCGCTGCGGAGCAGATCGAGGAACTCTTCGCGGGCGCCGGTGATCACTTTTTCGGGTCCCACGGCCTTGAAGAACCACGGTCCGCCGTCCCCTTCGATGATCCCGCCCATCAACCTCCAGCCCGGTTCGTTGTATGATTTCGCACCGCCCGGCATGCTGCTCACGTAGCGGCCGTTCACCTCGATCGTCGTGATGGTGAGCGAATTCGATTCGAGTTTATCGATCACCGCGTGGTCGATCGCCTTCGATCCGTCCTCCTGCTGGAACTGGCCCGCCCACCGGGCGAGATTCGACTCGGCGTCGCCCCCGCGGCCGACTCCGAAGTGGAAGAGCGTCACCTCACCGTCCGCCACCCCCGGCTCGGTCGACGGGATGCGGTACTGGCCGAGGCGCATGGCGGAACTCGGTCTTTCCGACACCCACCGGGATGGGATGGTGAAGGCGAGTCCGGCGGCGATCGTCTCGCCCGGCCGGGGCGTGATCGCGGCGATCCGTTGCGCCGCGCCGCCTCCCTGCGCGCCGCCGCCGGCGGATGTCGATTCGGAATCACCCCCTCCCGAGCACCCTGCCGCGATGAAGGCGATGAGCGCCGCGGCGGCGAGACGGCGGCCGGGGCGACGAAAAGGAATACGAACGATCATGGGTCACTCCTCCGTTCAGCGGTTCGGAAGTAACGTTCCACCAGGCCGCCGAGCATTCGTACACCGATGGAGAGCGCCGATTCGTCGATGTCGAACCGGGGCGAATGATGGGGCTCGTCCTTTCCCAGGGCTTCGTTTTTTGATCCCACGAAGAAGAAGCAGCCGGGCACGCGGTGAAGGAACTCGCCGAAATCCTCGGCACCCATGGTCCTCTCTTCCACGACATGGTCCTCCCCGACGAGATCGGCCGCCGTCTCCCGCACCAGCCGGGTAAGGGCGGCGTCGTTGACGACCGGACGCGCACTTCGGATATAGTCAATCTCCGCTTCGCAGCCCATCGCACGGGCGGCGTTTTTCGCCACTTCGGCGAAAAGGGAGGGGATCGTCTCCCACAGGTCGTGGTCGAAGCAACGGATGGTGCCTCGCAGGATCACCTCCTCGGGGATCACGTTGAATGCGTTCCCGCCGTGGATGCTCCCCACGGTGACCACGAGGCTCGCGAGCGGGTCGGTGCGCCGGGAAGCGATCTGTTGGAGCGCCGTGACGACGGCGGCGGCGGCGGGCACCGGATCGCGGCCGTCCTGGGGGCGCGCCCCGTGGCAGCCGGTTCCCGCTACGCGGACGGCGAACTCGTCGGCCGCCGCCATCACCGGCCCTACAGCGGCGGCGATCTTTCCGACATCGAGGGAGTTCCACAGGTGAAGGCCGAACGCTGCGTCGACCGGGCGCTCATCGAGCACGCCGGCGTCGATCATCGCTTTCGCCCCGCCCGCCGTTTCCTCGGCCGGCTGGAAGAGAAGCTCCACCGAACCGGCCGCCGGGATGCCGAGGCGCAAAAAGAGGCGCGCCGCGGTGAGGAGGATCGCCGTGTGACCGTCGTGGCCGCACGCGTGCATGGCACCTTCGGCGGTAGAGCGGTACGGCTCGTCGCTCTCTTCTTCGATCGGCAACGCATCGATATCGGCCCTCAGGAGAACCCTCTTCCCGGGGATGCCGCTGTCGATCGAAGCGGTCAATCCCGTACCGGCGATCCCGGTGCGCGGCGAAAGGCCGAGCGATTCGAGCCGCTCCGCCACGACGCGGGCGGTGCGTTTCTCTTCAAACGCCGTTTCCGGATGGGCATGGAGATCCCTGCGCGTTTCGATCAGTTCCCGTTCCTCTTCAGGCGTGAGCGGTTCCATCCGGTCCCTTTCGGCTCTTATTCCTCGGGAAGAACGGCGAAGCCGGTCCGCTCCGCGCCGGCATGTTGCGCGAGGAGATCGGCGAAGAAGCTCGACGCCTCCTCCATGACGCTTCGCGTCGCCGCGCCGTTGCCGCCGTAGATCACGGCGAGTACGTTGCGCGTGCCTTCCCATGTTTTCGAAAGCATCGAATCTTTCACCGGGTTCGCGAGCGCCGTGCCCGACGAGTCGTTGCGCGCGAGGGAGATCAGCCCGCCGAACTCGATCTCCTGCCCCGAGTTGTTGAAGATATACGATTCTTTCGTGCCGCCGAGCCTCAGGATGAGCCCTCCCCCCTCGGGGAGTGCGAGATCGAGATCGATCACGGAGATCGGCAGGCCGAAGCGGAGCGACACGAGATTATTGATGTCCACGATATTGTTGATCGAAGGAAAATCGCCTTTCGACGCGCATGCGGCGAGATACTCCGACGCCGGCTTGTTCCGCCCCGCCGGTTTGAAGCCCCCCCGCCGGAGAAGATCGCGCACCGCTTTCTTCCTTTCCGGGGGCACATCCGAATCGCCGCCGGCACTCCTTCGGATCGCCTCGTCGAGGAGCGATCGAAGCGTATCGTCCGACGGGGCGATCGTGACGCCGCACCCTTCCACCGCACCGGCGAGGAAGGAAGGGTCGCCCACGTCGATTCTCAGCGGCGTTTCGATCATTCGATGAGCCCCAGCTGCCTGTACTTGGTACGGTACTTCCGGTAAAGCTCCTTTTGGTGATCGTCGAGATCGATCTCCCGTCCGTCGATGAAGGCACTCTCCACCCGGCTCGTGATCTCGAGGATGTCGCCGTCGCTGATGAAGAGTGTCGCACGGAGCCCCGGCCTGAGCGAGCCGATCCGGTCGGCGACGCCGAAGATCTCAGCGGGATAGAGGGTGATCGCCCGGAGCGCCTCTTCCCGGTCGAGGCCGTACGCCGCCGCCTTCGCCGCGGCGTAGGGGATATTCCTCGCGATGGCGCTCCCCCAGCTTCCGCCGCCTCCGGCGATGGCGAAGAGAACCCCCGCCTCGTGAAGTCTCGCGGGAAGGGTGAACGGATCGTCGTAGCCCGAGTGGCGGCCGTAGGGAATCGACCACGACAGGGAGTTCACATCGGTGAGGATCACGGGGATGTGCCGCTCGGCGAGGAGGGAAGCCACCTTGTCGGCCCGGGCACCGCCGACGATGATCGGCCTAAGCCCCCTGGCCGCGCTCCACGCCACGGCGTCACGGATATCCTCCGCCTCTTGCGCGCCGATCAGCACGGGCGTCGCGGCATCGATCACGTCGCGAAGCGATGCCAGGCGTGCATCGTAGCGCGGCGGCTTCGCCTCCCCGCGCTTAGCCGCTTCTTCGGCATGCGCGTACGCCGCGGCGTCGTCGAAGAGGCGGTCGAGTTCGTCGAGCCGTTTCCGCCTCTTTTCAGAGCGCTCCTTCTCCTTAGCGATGGGGATCCGGTTCGATCCGGATCGTCGCCTCGGCCAGTTCACCACGAGCGCGGCGCCGCTCTTCAGCAGCATCTCTTCCCACGTCCACCCGTCGAGACGCATGAGCGCCGCCCGCCCCGATACGAGGCCGCCGCCGGGGGCGCTGAGCGCCGTCAAGATCCCGTTCGAGCGGGCGACCGGGATCAGCTCGCTGTCGGGGTTCCACGCCACTTCGACGCGGACATTCGGGTTGATCTCTCCCGTTTCGTTGATGTCGTTCGTCGCGCGCACCGCGCCGATCTCGGTCAGCCCGAGAGCGGTGTTGAGCGCGATGATGCCGGGATAGACGTGCTTGTCGGACGCATCGATCACCCGGCAGTCGTCGGGGAGCGCCACCCTCGTTCCGACGGCGACGATCTTTCCTTCATCGAAGAGAACCGTGCCGCCGATGATATCGCCGTCCGACACGGTGTGCACCGTGCCGCCGGTGATCGCCACCGCGCCCTTTTCGACCGGGGCGGGAATCTGATCGTTCGCGCCGGCGCTCGGGGCGAACAGCGCCGCGCCGAGAAGAACGGTCGCCACCTTCCGGGCGCTCATCGCATTTCCTCCTTCTTCTCCGGCGTCTCGTCGTCGCCGCTCTTCTTCTCTTCCCGGGAAAGGAAGTACTGCACGAGGGCGTTTCGTTCCGCCTCGGCGACTTCGCGCAGACGTGCATCCTCGCCGGCGTCGAAATAGCGCCGGCCGTCGATCCAGGTCTGCTCGCACTTCGTCGCCGTCGACAACGGCGGGCCGCTCCAGACGACGAAGTCGGCGTCCTTCCCCGGTTCGAGCGAGCCGACACGGTCGTCGATGCCGAGCTGGATCGCCGGATTGATGGTGACGAACTTCACCGCCTCGGCCGGGGAGAGGTGGCCGTACTTCACCGCTTTCGCCGCCTCCATGTTCAGCCGCCGGGCGAGTTCGTGGCTGTCCGAGTTGAACGACACCACCACGCCTGCGTCGTGCATGAGCGTGCCGTTGTAGGGGATGGCGTCGGCCACTTCGATCTTGTACGCCCACCAGTCGCTGAACGTGGAAGCACCCGCGCCGTGGGCGGCGATCGCGTCGGCCACCTTGTACCCTTCGAGGACGTGCTGAAACGCGCCGATGGTGAAGCCGAGCCGGTCGGCGAGGCGGATCAGCATGAGGATCTCGTCCTGGCGGTAAGCGTGGCAGTGGACCTTCCGTGTGCCGTCGAGCACTTCGAGGAGCGCGTCGAGTTCAAGGTCGGGCCTCGGCCGGCGGAAGCGCGACGGATCGCTCCGGGCGAGTTTCTTCGCCTCTCGATAATCGAGAGCCTGCCGGAACCGGTCTTCCATGATCTGTTCCACCCCCATGCGGGTCTGCGGGTAGCGGGTCTTGTACTTGTCCCCCCAGTTGCTCTGCTTCACGTTTTCGCCGAGAGCGAACTTGATCCCCGGCGCGGCGGTGCGCAGTTTCATCTCCTCGTCGAGAGCCCCCCACCTCAGCTTGATCACCGACGATTGGCCGCCGATCGGGTTCGCCGAACCATGAAGCTGGTTGATCACGGTGAGCCCGCCCGAGAGCTGGCGGTACAGCTCGATCCTGTCGGGGTCGATCACGTCGCTGACGCGCACTTCCGCCGTCACCGCCTCGGTCCCTTCGTTCACCGCCCCGGCGATTCCGGTGTGGGAGTGGCAGTCGATCAGCCCGGCGGTGACATGCTTTCCCGTCCCGTCGATGACGACCGCCCCGCGGGGAGGCTCGATCCCGCGGCCGACGCGCTCGATCCTTCCCTTGCGCACGAGGAGGTCGGCGTCCTCGAGGATCCCGTCATTGGCGGAGGTCCAGATCGTGGCATGACGGACGAGCACGACGTCCGGCCTCTCGGGCAACGCCTCCCGGCCGAAGGCGCCCGACGGATAGATGTCGGGAAGGGAGGGAAGGGGCGGTTCCTTCTTTTCATCCTTCTTTTTCTTGTCGCCTTCCCGGACGAGTGTCCCTTTCCATTCGAGCGGCGTGTCGTCTGCGAGGGTGAGTCGGCCCTGCGGGCCTTCGGGGAAGAGCGCGGCGTCGAGGCGGACGAACCGGTCGAACCCGAGCGGCGTGCCGTCGAAGGCACCGCTCAGCGATCCCCCGACACGGTCGATCTCCTTCAGGGAAACGGTGGAGTCGCCCCTCGAAATGCGCGCCGAAACATTCGGTTCCTTCCCTTCGAAGCGGATCTCGATCGAATCACCGTCCGCGAGCATCCATTTCCACTTGTCGCCGGGGCGGATCGGTTGAACCTCGTCGATCACGTGACATTTCCCGCCGATCCAGCTTTCGCGGATCTTCGCCTCCGGATCGAAGAGATCGCCTTCGACGACGAGGAAGTCGGCGGCGTAGCCCACCCGCAGCGCGCCGCGGGCGGCGCCCACACCGGCGAGACGGGCGGGCACCGTGGTGAGCGCCGCGAGGGCGTTCTCGGGCGAAAGGCCGCGGTCGATCGCTTCGGCGAGGTTCTCGCGGAAATGATCGATCGCCGCCGAATCGCCTGGCGTGAGGGCGATCTCGACGCCCGCCTCCACGAGGCGCGCCGGATTCTCCGGCCCGAGCGCCATATGTCTCAACTCGCGCAGGGAGATCCAGTACCCCTCGTCCGCGGAGGCGAGAGGATCCCGCCGGAGCGATTCTCCTTTCGGCTTCGGAAAATCGAGCGGGACGACGAAGGGGAGATTCAGATTGCGGACCGCGTCGAGGCGCCTGTACTCGTATCCGCTGCCGAGGATGACGCACGTCACGTCCGCTTCACGGGCGATCCGCGCCGCGCGGAGCGCCCCCCATTCGTCATCCACTTCCCACAGGAGTGTCGCGTCGCCCGAGAGCACGGGGAGGAGCGCGTCGAGGGCGAGGTTCTCTTCCGTTTCTTCGGGGTGCTTCGCCCGTTCGTCGCGATACCATCGCGCGTCGAGGAACGTCTGCCGCTCGAGGGCGATCACCCCCATGAGAGATGAGGGGTAATGATCTCCGGCGAGGGGATGGAAGTCGATCCCTTGAATCGCTCGGGAAGGGATGATTCTCTTCGCCACCGCGCGATCCGCCAGGGAGAGGAGGACCGACTCGCCTTTGAAGATTCCTTTGCGCGGCGTGACGAGAACCGATGTGAATCCGGCGCGCCGGTATGCCTTCTCCCTCACCGGGTCGCCGCGGAAGAGGGCCGCCGCGCGGCGGTCGGGGCGGACGGCGCTGTTCCAGTGATGCGCGCCCACCGTGTCCGCTGCGTCGTCCGCGAGCCCGAATGACGCGCCGAGGTCGATCAGTCCGGGGTAGATCATCATACCCGAAACGTCGTGTACCGCCGCGTCGGGGGGAATCGCCGCATCCGGCCCGACGGCGGCGATGATCCCGTCGCGCACGACGAGCACGCCTTCGACGGGAGGCCTTCCCGGCGCGGTGACGATCCGCCCCCCCCGGAAGGCTTCGACCGACGGGGTGTTTCGGGCGATGCCGCGGAGCGGCTCGACGGCGGAGCGGCTCGCACCGGCCGCCTCCGCACCGGCAAGGATCAGCAGCGGGGCGAAAAGGAAGATAATCGCATTTCTCATGGCGGGCCCGTCCTGTTCGGGAAAAGGGTGATGGCGGGATTGTAGACCCTGGGGCGGTGGTCGGGCAAGGATGGGAGGGGGATCTCTTTTTCTACGACAGATCGATGCGGAACGAACGGTTTTCCCGCGGTTTCAGCTTCTCCAAGCGGAGATTCAAACGATAACCGTCATCCGACAGGTCGTAATCGGGTTGCGGCGTTCCGACGATGTCGGACGAGATCCGGATCGAAGAGGGGCGCCGGGGCAGATCGAGGAAGGTCACGGCGCGCGGAACGGTTCTATCGTATTCGTTCGAAACATGAACTGTCAGGCGGCCCGGGGACGTGACGTCCGCGCTCATGCGAAGAGCATCCCTCTCGACCCACCACTCCGCCACACCCGCCGCGGAGGTGATCCATGTCTTCTTCGAACGGACATGGTTCACCAGTTTCGGCATCACTTCCGCGACCCCCTCGCGGGCGAGGAGATGCGTGTGGAACGAGACGAAGTAGACCCCTCCGCGCATGTACTGCGTCTGGAACGAGCGCCTGTAGGCGTCGAGGATCTCCTTCGGTTCGTGAAGAGCGAGCTGTTCGATGATGTAATTGTCGTCATACCCGGTGCGCGGGATCGCGACGATCCTTCGCGCGCCGCCGCCCGCCGCGACGTGGGTTCCCGGCACGGTCAGGATCCGGGGCACCGCCGAGGGGAGGCGCACGCCGCCCACAAGGTAGCGATAACCGGCGGCGGCGAGCGCCGCCACCGTGTTGCCGTCATACTTCTCCTCCGGCGGTCTCATCCCGACGCACGGCGAGCCGGTGATCTCCTCGAGATCGTCCCGGCTGCGCGCGAGCCGCTCGTACTGCGTGTCGTAGCTCTCGCCGGCAAAGGGGGCGTGATTGTCGGAGTGGGAGCCCACCTCCCCCGTGCCGGCGAGGGAAGCGGTGAGGGGGGCGTTCTTCACGGCGGAGTCGGATACGCAGAAATACGTGATCGGCACGCCGATCTTCTCGAAAACGGAGCGCGTGGCGGCGGCGTTCTCGAAGTACGATTCGGTGTCCTGCGAGAAGACGACGGCGCACCGTTCGGCATCCGGCCATGTGGCGATCGCCCCGACGGTTCTGCCGGACGTCCATCGGACGGCGTTGACGGCCATCCGGTGGGGCGCGCCGACGATCTCCTTGTCGAACACCACGTTCGCCATGGTGAACCCGATCCACACGATCCGCCCCTTCCCGGCGCGGCGGCGCACCACGGCCGGGAAGATGTCCGCGGCGGCATCGGGGAGAATGTCGACGGGAGCGCCCGTGCCGTCGGCGTAGAATGCGGCGCTTTCTCCGTCCGCGCCGGTGACGGCGAGCGCGAAGCGGCCGTCGCGGATGCGGATCTTGAGGCCCGCCGGCAGGTTCGCGGTGACCGGCGTCTCTCCCCGGAGCGAGATGTACCAGGGGAGGACCGCCGTGGAGTCGGAGAGCGGGTCGACGATGGCGCCGCCGGTGAGAGTGCGCAGGAAATCGAATGTCGCCCATGCCCCCGTTTCGTCGCGGCACCCCGTCGGTCCGGTGGCCACCACGCCTCCCCCCGCTTCGAGGAAGCGCGTGATCGCGTCGCGTTCCGCACTCGAGAGACAGTAGACCCCCGGAAGAACGAGGTTGTCGTACTTCCGGTTCCCCGAGCGTCCCCACCGCTCGAGATCGTCGTCGTCGATCAGCTCGACGTCGGCGGCGCCCTCTTCGCTCCTCAGGTGATCGACCCAGAACCGCTCACCCCCGGCGAGGAACTCCGACCCGATCGACGCCCCGTAGTCCGCCGTGTACTTCGACACGAGCACCGCCGTCCGGGGCGGCGCACCCGCGAGCCAGCCGCCGGAGCGTCCGTCGAAGGAGCCGAGCACCGTCTTCAAGACGAGCAGGTAGATCACGCCTGCGGCGCACACGAGGATGACGCCGAACAGGGCGGCGTACACCTTCACGAGCCAGCGTGGCTGCGGGCGGCTTCTCACCGTTCGCCGTCCCGCGTTCCGTCGACCGGCCGATACTCGTATTTCCGGAAGAACGTCTTCCCTTTCCCGGCCGGAACGGGAAGTGGTTTCTTCGCCTCTCGCATCTTGTAGACCAGGAACGATCCCGTGGCGATCACGATCGTCACGATGGTGGCCACCAGGATGATCGTGGAAAGAAGCGGAATGAGATCCATCGTTTTCCTCCCCGGCTCAGATCTTCCCGAGCCGACTCAGCTTTCCCCACGCCATGCGAAGGCCGAGCGCCTGTTCGACCATGGCATAGACTTTATAGATATCGATCAGCAATATAAAAACAAGACGGTAGATCACGGCGTAGCCGACGAGAGAGAGGTCCTCCTTCTCCATGACGCTGCAGTGGAGCGCCATGGCGACGTCGAGGAGCGTGAGCTGCACCCACCAGAGGACGAGCAGGCTCGAGAAGCCGTACACGGCGCCGACATAGATCAGCATCGTGTTGGCGGTGAGATTGACCACGGGCCAAACGATTCCCTCGAACACCATGTAGCCGGTCACCGCCGGCACGGTGAGATCGCGCCAGGGGGGACGGAAGATGGAGCGCTGTTTCCACAGCGCCTGCAGGATCCCGCGGGTCCACCGGTAGCGCTGGCGGAGGAGGTCGCCGAGCCGTTCGGGCGCTTCGGTCCAGGCGACGGCGAGCGGCTCGTAGGTGACGTGCCATCCCCCTCGGAGGATCCGGAGCGTCAGGTCGCAGTCCTCGGCGAACGTGTCCCCCTCGTAGCCGCCCACTTCATCGAGCACGTGCCGCCGGAAGAGGCCGAGCGGTCCGGGAATGATGTTCACCGTGCGGAAATACGCCTGCGCCTTGCGCACGAGGTTCAGCCCCTCGATGTATTCGAGCGCCTGGAGACGCCCGAGGAGGGTCCCGCGGTTCGACACCTTCACGTTCCCCGCCACCGCGCCGATCCGGGGCTCGGCGAAGTGGCGCGCCGCCATGGCGATGGAGTCCGGGTCGAGGCGCGAGTCGGAATCGATGCACGCCACGATCTCGCCGGAGGCGCGGGCGATGCCGTAGTTGAGCGCCGCCGCCTTCCCGTTGTTCGCCGTGCTGAAGGCGAGAACGCGGCAAGGTCCGTGCTCACCCTCCCACCCCCTGGCGCGACCGAATGTTTCGTCGGTGGAGCCGTCGTCCACGATAATCACCTCGTATGCCGGGTAACGGAGGCGAAGGAGCGAGGCGACGGACGCATCGATCACTTTCGCCTCGTTGTATGCGGGAACGATGATCGAAACGAAGGGGAGGTCGGTGTCCTTGCCCGTTCCCCTCTCCTCGAGTTGCTGCAGCCAGGAGAACCAGAGAAGAAGGAGGTAGCGGGCCACCAGGATCAGAAGAAACGCGAGGAGGAAGACGATGAGCGTTTCCACCACCGTACCGGAAAGGGCGTCGCGCGTGCGGAGCACTACGAAATAGATCGCCCCCGAGCTTCCGAGTAGGGCGAAGGCGATGAGCACGAACAGGAGAAAATAGCGGCCCAGCCGCACCACCGCCGGTTTTCCTTCGGCGCTCATCGCGCGACCCCGATCGACAGCGTCCAGCCGGTGGACCAGTAATCGCCGTCCGCGCGGATCACCCTGCCGTGATAGAACGACGACGATGCCTTCGCCCCCGCAGGCAGACGAAGCGAGCCGGCGAGCGAGAACTCCGTCGCGAAGCCGGTGACGGCGCCGGCCGTGTCTCTGCCGGCGAGCGCCTCCGCCTCGATGTCGTAACGGGAAGCGTACCGGGAGAAACGGATGCCTCCGCGGTGGCTCACGTAGCGATCGGGCGTCCAGTAGGCATCGGACTCGTTGTCGTACGAGAGGTAGCTGCCCATGTAGCGAAGCTGCACGGAGGTGGATCGGAACGGGAAGAACGACACGTTGAGATTGCCTCCCCGGCTCCGGTTGCCGTCATCCACCCGGGAGAGCCTCCCGTCGGCGCGGGCGGTGAGCGGCAGGTCGGGCGTCCATTCGAAACCGGCGCTCCAGGCCTCCTCTCCGAGCGGTCCGTCGGCGGTCACCGTGGCGACCGAAAGGGCGCGGTCGATGAAATCAGATCGCTCGAAGCGGGTGGACGCCTTCCAGCGGATGTGATGCAGATAGGAGGCGCCCGCGCTCCATTCCGCCGACGATCCCGCCTCGTTGTACGATCGCACCGCCCCCGCCGCGTCGATCGAAAAACCCCGGAGGAGAAGAAGCCGCGCGGTCACGGCGATCCGGTCCGCCCTTTCGCCGGCGCCGTTCTGGCGGTAGTCGGTTCTCCCGGCGATGATGCGGCCGCGGCCGCCCGCACCGAAGTCTCCGGCCACCTGGAACTCGGTCGTCGTGGCGCGAAATCCTTCCGAATCTCCCGTGTACCGGTAGGCGGGCGCCGCCTCGGCGCCGGCGATCGTTCCCGCCGCGGGGGCGGATCCGGTTCCGGCCGACTCTTTGCGCGCCCAGTCGCCGTGTCCCGTCCATCGGTAGAGAGTGGCGATCTGTTCCCGGGCGTTCCCGTTCGTTTCGTCCCTGTCGAGAAGGGCGCGGAAGTGGTCGAAGGCGCGCCGCTCTTTTCCCGCCCATAGGAGGACCGTCGCGTATTCTCCCTCGAGGGAGTCGCGCTTCGTCCCGTCCGGCGCCTTCTCCCATGCCTCGCGCCGCCGGACGATCTCCGCGGCGAGCCACTTCCGGTTCCCCTCTTCCGCTTCGCGCCGGAGCGCGTCGATCGCCCCGTCGGGATCGTCGAACAATTCGCGACCGAGGACCGAGTCGGCCGCTTCGAAGGCGGTATAGAAGTCGGAGGCGGTGATGAGCGATTCGAGCCACGCGATGAACCGGTCGCGGTCGCGCGGGTTCGCGTCGAGCCTTCCCTTCGCCATTCGCGCCGCGTACCGCGGGTTCGCGTCGAGCCTCTTGATGCCGTCCATCGCCTCGCGGTTGTCCGGTTCGATGAGAAGCGCCGTTTCGTACTGGGTGCGGGCCTTGTCGAACTCGTCGAGCCACGAGAAGAGATCGCCCCGTGCCGTATGAACGGCGCTTCCCCGGAGGCGGTGGCGGTCGAGAAGGTCGAGCCCCTCGCGACTCTTTCCGGACCACCCGAGCACGAGGGCGAGTTCGACCGCGGCGGAGTCGCGTGCCGCGGCGGGGAGGAGATCGAGGTCGAAGAGCCGCCGGTAGGCGACGACCGACTCGTCGAGCCTTCCGCTCCACGAGAGGGCGCGTGCGACGCCGAGGAGCATCCGGGCGTCCTCCGTGGTGGGACCTGTCCCGCCCTCGCCGAGGGCGAGCGTGTATCCGCCGGTGAGGGAAAGTTCCGGCGCGGAAGCGTGTGCGAGGGGGAGAGAAGGGAGCGAGGGGAGCGCCGGCGGCGCCGCGGCGAGGAGGACGGGAACGAACGTGGTCGTTGCGAGAGCGTGGATCATCCGGGGCCGGGCGGTCACGGCGAAACGGTCTTCGGCTTCCCCGCGCCGAGCGCGGGGCATGCCGCGAAGGACCGGACCAGCGTCTTGAGGAACGGTTGCACGTCGGAGCCGGTCGAGCCGGCGCTCCACCGCGCCGTGCCGTACCGGTATCGCACGGGCGGCTCGCCGCCGAAGTGGGCCTTCTCGCGCTCCCACAGCCGTCGGTGAAACGCTTCGAAGCCCGCCTCGTCGGCGCCCACGAGAAAGGCGGCGAGTTCTCCGCCGGCGACACCGACCACCAGATCGTCGTCGCGCAGGCATTCGAGAGCGACGCGCGCCGCTTCCGCGGGGGCGGACCGCTCCGCCGCGCCGTTCCCCTTTTCGGCCGCCACCGGCGTGAAACGGACGAGATAGCCGATCGCGTCGATATGCGTCTCGGCGAGCACTCCCGCGAGGTTTTCGAATCTCTCCATCGAGCCGGCGCTGAGCGAGGGGAGTGCATCGGTGGAGCCGGAGGTGAGGATCGTTCGAACCGTGGCGATCGGGCCGACGCCCCGGTCCGCGCACGCCTCCATGAAGGCGCCTTCGGTGAGGCTCGTATCGACGCCGCCGTCCGGGTGCACCTTTTGGGGGAGTTTCCCGACGCGAAAGCGGATTTCATCGGGATGCGTGTCCCGCCCGAGGACTTCGTCGGCGCCGACGCGGAAGCAGCGCACCCTGTCGAGAGAACGCATTCTCGACGGGCCGATGAACAGAACGGGCGTGGTCGAGCCGTTCTCTTTCAGTCGTGAACAGATTTCGAAGGGCTCCGAGTCGTCGTGTTCGAGATCGAGCACCACCAGGGCCGGCGGATGATGGATCAGCCGGGTGAACAGATCGATCGACGACCGAAGGGGGATCACCTCGAAGCGGTTCCCGAGGATCGCCTGGAGATCGAGCGACTCTCCCCGCGCGAGGTGAAGAACCGGCCGCGTGTCCGTGCTATTCGAATCGTTCGGCGACTCGCACGGCGCCGCATCGTCGATCGAAACGACGCGGCCCGCGAGGCGGGTGCCGCGCAGTTTCCGTACGAGCACCTCCCGCCTTCCACTCTCCCTCGCGCGGATGGCGAACACGCCGAAGGCGTAACGTTCCACGATCGACCGGGGGTAGACCGTATCGCCCTCGCCGTCGGTGTCGGCCATGAGGAGCGTGGCGGGCATGTCGTCGAGCCTGCCGAGCAGGGTGGTCACGAAACCCATGTTTCCCGTCACCGGATAGCGCGACTGGAGGAGTGCCGAGAACGACTCCACCACCACGCGGCTCCGTCCCTCGGCGAGGCGGACGATCTCATCGCCGATTCCGTGGGCGTCGCCGTTCCCCGTCACCATGTCGGCGTACCCGTCTTCGGGATGGTAGATCACGAGACGGTCGCTCTCGAGATGGGCCGTCGGATCGAAACCGAACGTTTCGGCCGTGAGAAGCAGGTCTTCCGGTTTCTCCGAAGCGATGAGAAGGCACCGTTCCTTGCGATCGAGGCCCTCTTTCAGGAAGCGAAGGGAAAGCTCCATCTTGCCCGAGCCGCATGGTCCGGTGATGAAATAGAACCGTCCGGCGACGACACCGCCGGTGACGGCGTCCAGTTCGGGAATGCCGATGAACTGCCTGCTCTCCATGATTCGATCGATTCCTCCCGTGAACGGCTGTCGGGCAAGGGAGTCACCGTGCAAATCCTGTACCGGAATTGAGCAATGGGCCTTCGTGGTCGGAAGGGGGAACGGAGGGGACAGAACCGCGCATTGTTCGCGCCGTTGCCGGCGCGCCGGCGCGTACCGCGCGATCGGCGCGTCGCATTGTGCGAAAATGGCGCACCGATTCGCGGCGGTTCGCGCCGCTTCCTTATTCAGTACTCGGGAAGATTCGGGTCGATCTCTCTCGCCCACCGGTTGATGCCGCCGGCGAGATTCCACGTCTTCCGAAAGCCGAGCCGGGAAAGGTATTCCACCACGCGCGCGGAGCGGATGCCGGTCCGGCAGTAGCATACGATTTCAGCATGGCCGTCGAGTTCGCCCAGGCGGTCGGGAATCTCGTTCATCGGGATCAGCGTCGAACCGGGAAGCTCGCTGATCTCTCTCTCGTACGGTTCGCGCACGTCGAGGAGGAGGAATGTCCGGTCGCCCGAATCGAGTCGATTCTTCAGCTCTCCCACCGTCATCTCACGGGGAGGCGCCGGTGATTCCCCCGGCGCTTCACCGCTGTCCGGGTCATCGTCCCGACCGCCGCCGCAAAGCTCCTCGTAGTCGACGAGGGCGGTCACCTCAGGCGAGTCGCCGCACACGGAGCACGCCCGGTTGCGTCTCAGTTTCATCGTTCGGAAGCTCATGCCGAGAGCATCGTAGAGAAGAAGCCTTCCTGAAAGGGTCTCGCCCTTGCCGAGGAGGATCTTGATCGTTTCGGTCGCCTGGACCATGCCGATCAGACCCGGAAGGACGCCGAGAACGCCCCCCTCGGCGCATGACGGCACCATGCCCGGCGGCGGCGGTTCCGGGTAGAGGCAGCGATAGCACGGCCCGCCCCGGTAGTGGAATACCGAGGCCTGGCCCTCGAACCGGAAAACGCTCCCGTAGACATTCGGAATGTCGAGCAGCACGCATGCGTCGTTCACCAGGTAGCGCGTGGGGAAGTTGTCGGTGCCGTCGGCGACCACGTCGTACCCTTTCAGGATGGAAAGGGCGTTCGCGGAGGTGAGTCTCTCTTCGAACGTATCGATTCGCACGTGCGGGTTGATCCGTGCAAGCCGCTCCTTTGCCGACTCGGTCTTCCGCCGGCCGACGGCGGACGTATCGTGCAGCACCTGGCGCTGCAGGTTGGAAAGATCGACCTTGTCGAAGTCGGCGATGCCGATGCGGCCGACTCCCGCCGCCGCGAGATAAAGGGCGAGCGGTGAGCCGAGCCCGCCTGCGCCGACGAGAAGAACCGATCCGGCTTTCAGTTTCTCCTGTCCCGCAATACCGACTTCGGGAAGCACGAGATGACGGCTGTAGCGGAGGTGTTCGTCCTTTTCGAGGGGTCCGTTCATGCAGGTATCCCCTTCGTAGTGCCGGCGATGACGATCAGCTCCGGATGAAGCGCGCGCGAGTGGCGGGGGCGGTGCCATGCACGGATCCCGCCCGGCACGCCCCGTCTCACCTCGATGATCACCGTAGTGGAACCGGGCCAGGCGTTCGCCCCGTCGCGCGCCGATGGAATCGGAGGACGATCGGGATGAGAGTGGTAGAAGCCGATGATCTCGAACCCCCCGGCCCGGGCGTGCGCGATCGCCCGCCATACTTCCTCCGGATCGATCCGAAACCGCCCCGCCGCTCCCGGGTGCTCCGTGCGATTCGCGGCGGCGTAGACGACATCGACCACGCGGTGCGCGGCGTCGCGCCGCCCGGCGAGGAAGCCGCAGCACTCGTCCGGCCACGCCTTCGCGCCTTGTGAGCGGATCGTATCGAGCCGTTCCTTTTCGAAGCGGATCGCCATCCCGTTCCTTTTCGCCGTGCATGAACCTGAGAAGATTCTACACCGGCACGGCCGTTTCGTCAGCGCCCCGGGGGGAATCCGCTTGACAGATCAAGAGATTCTTTTCATTTCCCGAGCTTCAGCTTCGCCCCACCGATCCTACGCCCCACCGGGAGGAGGAGTGCGAACCCGACAAAGGCGGCGAGCGCCGATACGCCGAAAGGAACGGGCGCGCCGAGATGATCGTAGAGCCCTCCCATGGTGAAGCCGCTCGCCGAGCGGCCGAGACCGGTGATCCCCTGGTTGAGGCCCTGCACCTTCCCCTGGTCCGACTCGTCGGTGCGGTCGGCGAGGATCGCGGTCATCGTCGGCGTGTTGAGCGAGCTTCCGATCGCCGCGAGGGTGAGTGCGATCCAGAGAAAGGCCACCGGGCCGTCGGGCGCGAGGAAGGCGATCCCCAGGGCGAGGAGGAGCGCGCCGGCGCGGGCGAGGGCGAGCTGTCCGAAGCGGGGGACGAGCGACCGGAGCGCCCCGCCCTGCACGAGCGCGCCGATGAAGAAGAAGACGGCGAGCGCCTTGCCTGTCTGCGCCACATGGAATCCCCACCGGTCCTCGGCGAGAACGACGAGCGTCCCTTGAAGCACGGAGAGCCCCACGGTGGTGGCGAACACCGATGAAAGAAGAAGCCGGGCCGCCGGATGGGCCGCGGCTCGCCGCCACATGGCGAAGGCGTTCTGATGATACGCCGTCGATCCGCCGCGCCTCGCCGTCTCCTTGAGGAAGAGGATCGTCAGCGCGATCGCCGTCGCCTCCATTCCGACGTTCATCCATCCCACCGCGTGGTAACTGGTGGCGTGTGCCACGATCCCGCCGAGGAGCGGCCCGACGATGAAACCGCCACCCGCCGTGGCGCCGAGCATGCCGAGCCCATGAGCGCGCCGCGACGGCGGCAGCCGGTCGGCGATGATTGTGGTGGCGAGGGTGAGCTGCGATCCGAAAAGTCCCATGAACGCCCGGGTGAGGAGAAAGATCAGCAGCGTCGGGGCGAGCGCCCACCCGGCGTAGGCGAGAAGCGATCCGAACAGGGCGATGAGGAGAACCGGCTTCCTGCCGATCCGGTCGCTTAAGCCCCCCCAGAGCGGTTGGAGGAAAACCTTCGGCGCCGCCGTGAGGAAGAACGCGAATGTCACATGAAAGGCGGTTCCACCCAGCTCGCGCACGTAGTACGCGATCACGGGAAACGTGGCGCCGAGGGAGATCAGTTCGAGAAAGAGGATCACCGGGAGAACGCGCGGCACACCCCCTTCGCGCTTCGCGCCGTGCCGCGTCACTGCGCGCCGGCTTTCGTCCGTCCGCCGGCCGTCATCCTCCCACCCCGCCGAGAAGGATCCGCGCGTCCACGGTGATGCAGCCTCGCCCTTCGGGACGGACCTTGATCGGGTTGAGATCCATTTCGGAAATATCGGGGAAGTCGACCACAAGCGCCGATACGCGCTGCACCGTTTCCTCGAGTACCGGCGTGTCCGCCCGCGGCGCGCCGCGGTACCCCTCGAGCATCGGGTAGCCGCGCACGGAGCGCACCATCTCGATCGTGTCTTGGTCGGTCAGCGGGGCGATGCGAAACGCCACGTCCTTCAGAAGCTCCACGTGGACGCCGCCGAGACCGAACATGATCAGATGGCCGTAGGCGCTGTCTTTCTTCACGCCGATGATCGCCTCCACGCCGTCCTGGATCAACGGCTGGAGCTGCACCCCCCGCATCTTCCCCGCGCCCTCGTGACGGACGAGGCTCTCCCGGATTCCGGCGTATGCGCTGTCGATTTCACTCTCGTTCCTCAGATCGACACGAACGCCGCCGACGTCGGTCTTATGCTCCACGCCGTCGGCGACGATTTTCATCACCAGCGGAAAACCCATTTCACGGGCGATCCCTCTCGCTTCGTCCGCGTTCGCGGCGAATCGTGATTCGGGAAGGTCGATCCCGGCGCCTCGCAGGACCTGCTCGACTTCGCCGGTACTCAGCCATCCGCCGTCTCCTCCGAGCCGCGCCCGCGCCTCGTCGAGCGCCCTTCCGACGGCGCCGCGATCCATATCGGGGAAAGCGCGGATCTTTCCCTCGGGCCGCTCGAGCCACTCGCCGTACCGGCAGGCGCGCGAGAGGACGCGCACCGCCGATTCGGGAAAGGCGTACGACGGGATCTTCGCCCTCTTAAGCGACGTGAGCGCCGCGGGAACGCCCTGGCGTCCCATGAGACATGAAATAATCGGCTTGTCCGCCCCTTCCGCGCCCGAGACGATACCGCGGCCGATCAGTTCCGGGTCGCGCACGAAGGGAGGATGCACCGCGAGCACGAGGAGCGTGTCGATCCGCTTCGATGCGAGGAGCACGCGGGTCGCTCTCTCGAATTCCTCGGGTCCCGCCGAGGCGATCATGTCGACCGGATTCCCCAGGCTCGCCTCGCCGGGCAAAAACTCGGCGAGTCTTTCGCGGATATCCTCCTCGAGATCGGGAATCTCGAGACCCCACGCCTCGCACGCATCGGTGGCGAGAATGCCCGGCCCCCCGGCGTTCGTCAAAATGGCGAGGCGCCGTCCGCGCGGCACCGGCTGGTGGGCGAGGAACGCGGCCATATCGAAAAGCTCGTCCACCGTGTCGACGCGGATCACGCCGGTCTGCTGGAGAAGGGCGCCCACCGCGCGATCGGTGCCCGCCAGGCTCCCGGTATGGCTGCTCGCCGCCTGGAGTCCGCGCCGGCTCCGCCCGCTCTTCACGGCGACGATCGGCTTCTTCCGGTTCACCCGGCGCGCGAGGCGTTTGAACTTCCCCGGGTTGCCGAACGATTCGAGATAAAGAAGGATCACGTTGGTGCGTGGATCGTCTTCCCACCAGCGAAGGAGGTCGTTGCCCGACACGTCGGTCTTGTTTCCCATGGAGACGAAATCGCTCATGCCGATGTTGAGGTCCCGCGCGTAGTCGAGCATCACCACGCCGAGGGCGCCGCTCTGGGTGCCGACGGCGACGCTCCCCTCGCTCGCCGGTGTGGGGGAGAAGGTGGCGTCGAGGCGGACTTTTGGGTTCGTGGAGATGATCCCCATGCAATTCGGGCCGACCATGCGCATCTGCGCGCCGCGCACCACGTCGAACAAGCGCGCTTCTTCCGCCGCCCCGGCGGCTCCCGTCTCCTTGAAGCCGGCGGTGACCACCACCACGGCGCGTACCCCCCGCGCGGCGCACTCGCTCACCGCCTCGTGAACGAATGGGTGGGGCACGGCGATCACCGCGAGATCGATCTCATCGGGAATGTCGGAGATCGAGGGCCAGGCGCGGGAGGAATGGACGAACTTCGCCCTCCGGTTTACCGGGAAGACCGGTCCCTTGAAGCCGAAGCGGACGAGGTTCGTGAAGATCATCCCCCCGAGCGATCCTTCCCGGCTCGACGCGCCGATCACGGCGATCGACTTCGGCCGGAAGAGACCGCTTAGGTCTTCCGAGGCGTCGAGTCGCGGCGCCGCGACCGCGTCTGTCTCTTTTCGGTTGCCCTCTTTCATCGCTCTTCCTCGACCGGGAGTTCTTCGTCGCCCGCCGTCCTCCATAACTTGCGGCGGCGGCGGAACGTTGTCAACCGAAGGAAAGGGGAGGGGAGCGCTAATCTCGCGATGTCGGGCGGGCGCGCCGCGGCGTTCTCCCGCGCCCCACTCGCCGGCGCGTGGATCCCACGTCCGGGATCGCCGTCTTCAGTTTCTGTCTCCATGGCCGATTGAGAGAAAGATAGATCGATTTTCCCCGTTGTTCGCCGGAATAATTTATTCCATGCGGAGCGGGGGAATTCCGGACGGAGGTTTCAGGATGAAGAGGATTGTTGCGCGTTTTTTCGCGATTTCGTTTGTACTCTCTCTCCTCGTGCTCCTCGCGCCGGCCCTCATCGCCGGCCCGCCCGAGCGGATCCAGTTCCAGGGAGTGCTGACCGACGGCGATGATCTGCCGGTGAGTGGAATGTATCGATTCGTTTTCTCTCTCTACACGGACACCACGCTGGCGCCGATCTGGACGGCGGACGATTCGATCTCCGTGCACGGCGGGTTCTACGAGACGCTGCTCGACGTCGCTGGCATCGATTTCGACACCTCCTATTACATCGGTGTCGAGGTGAACGGTGCCGCCATAGGGCCGAAGAAGCCGCTGGCGAGTGTGCCGTACGCTCTCTCATCGCCGCACGGTGCGGTGGCGCCCTCATCGATCGACACGACCGGCGCATCCGCGGGCGAAGTGCTCGTCTTCGACGGGAGTGCGGTGGTGTGGGACTCGGTGGCCGGCACGAAAATCGCCGACCAACAGGTGGTGCGGAGCGTGAACGGCCTGAAGGATACGATTTATCTCGTCGCGGGGGACCGGATGGAAATCCAAACGGCCGGTGACTCGATCCGCTTCAGCACGACGATCGCAAGCGGCGGCGCCGACGCCGACTCCGACTGGACGATCAGCGGCGACGACATGTACTCGCACGTGGCGGGAAACGTCGGTATCGGGACGGCGGCGCCGGGGAAGAAACTCGATGTCGACGGCTCGATCCGGTCGACCGACCAACTGATCTCGACCGGGCCCGACGGCATGGCGCCGATCGTCGTCGCATCGAGCACCCTCGTCGACAATCTGAATGCCGATAGGATCGACGGCTCGCATGCCGCCGATTTCGCGCCCGCGCTTCATCTCCACGACGGCGCCGATATCACTACCGGAGTGATCGATGCCGCCCGGTTGCCGTCGATCGACGACGGCGACTGGACCGTCTCGGGAGACGACGTCTACATCGATTCGGGACGCGTCGGTATCGGAACGTCGTCTCCGTCCGTGGAACTGGACGTGAAGGGAAGCGGCCGATTCTCCGAGATGGTCACGGGAGAATGGTATCTTTCCGTTGGCGTCGGTTCCGCCCAGGATGATGATTACATCTTCTTCGACAGCACGTGGGCGCAGTACTTGAAATGGAATGACGATTCGACCCGCTTCGAGCTGAGTTCCGGTCTCGTGCTCCGGAAGCCGCTCCATGTGAGTACATTGCAGTCCCCGGCGAACAGGCCATATAACTATCTTTCCTACGACAACCTGTCGTCCCCCGTGACCGGGACGCTCAATGATTGGTCGGATCTGTACATGGAGGGCGACTTCGAAGCGAAGGGAACGATCTACTGCGGCTCGGATGCCCGCTTCGAGGGGAATCTCTACGTCGGTTTCAACTCCCCCACGGGAGACGACTATCTCTACATGGATAACGGTTCCGAGTACCTCCGCTGGCAAAACGATTCGACATACTTTAGGCTCACCGACGCCCTCGCCACGGGCGGCCCGCTCATGATCACCGGCACCTCCGTCGCTCCGAGGAAACATTCCTACAGCTACTTCGAATCGAGCGGGAACCCGAGCCCCGCAAGCGGCCAACTCTCCTGGGCGAGCGACGTTTTCGTGGCGGATGACTTGGAGGTATACGATGACATTTTCTATTCCGGCGTTCTCACCGATCTTGCCCCCGTTCCGCCGATGAAGGCGGGCGGTTCGGCGGGAATCACGGCGGCCGAAGCGGTCGACGCACTGAATCGTCTCCGGCCGGTAACCTATCGGAAAACCTCCATCGAAGGCCCGAACAAGCAAACGGCCACCGCCGTGAAGCTCGGCTTCGAAGAAGAGAGCATTCCAGCGCTGCTCGCCGGCGCGGGCGGGAAGGGATACCGGCCGATCGATCTGGTCGTGCTTCTCACGAAGGTGGTGCAGGAGCAGCAGCGCAGAATCGAAGCGCTCGAAGCGAAGACGGCGAAATGACCGGGGAACGGGTGGGAAGAGACCGCAATCCCTCTCAAGGAACGGCCGTTTCGGACCGATCTTTGGAAGGACCGGCGCCGGTGTCGGGGACGATCGCACCCCCGTGACGCCGACGGGGTCGAATCGCCGGGCGGATGCCGCGAGGGACGTTCGCCGCGCGGTCGCACATCGATACGAGGGAGGGCGAACGGCGTGGAATCGGTCGATTACCGGGAACGCATCGAAGAGCAGGTGAAGCAGTACGTCGACGAGGAGATCCACGATCTTCCTGAGAGCTTCCACTACTGGTCGAACCATCATCTCAGGCCGTTGATGAATGAAGTGCTGGGTGTCGACTCGGTTACCGAGTTCTACGGGAGTCACCTGGCGGACGCGCTGATCGCCACGCCGTCGAAGACGATCGTCTCTCTCGGTTCGGGAGACTGCGAAAACGAGGTGGAAATCGCTAATTGGCTTCTCGACAACGGCGTGGATGATTTCACTTTCGAGTGTCTCGAGCTTTCGCCCCACCTGATCGACCGGGCGATCGAACGGATCTCGAAGCACGGCCTTTCCGGCTTCTTCCTGCATACGAGTTGCGACATCAACAAGTGGGAGCCGTCGAACGAATATGCCGGCGTCATGGCGGCTCATGCGCTCCATCACTTCGTCGGTCTCGAGCGGATCTTCGACGCCGTTCGCGACTCCCTCGCCGACGAGGGAGTGTTCGTCGCCCACGACATGATCGGCAGGAACGGGCATATGCGCTGGGGCGAAGCGCTCGAAATCGCCCAGGGCCTCTGGAACATCATGCCTGATTCATACCGGCATAACCACCGTACGGGGGAAACCGACGCGGTGTATCCCGACGTGAACTGCGCCCTCGAAGGATTCGAGGGGATCCGGGCGCAGGATATCCTTCCCCTCCTCGTGGAGCGTTTCGGGTTCCGGAAATTCCTCGCCTTCAGCGGTCTGCCCGATGTCTTCCTGAGCAGGGAACACGGCCGCAATCTCGATCCCGAAAACGAACGGGACACCGCGTTTATCGATTTCATCGAAAAGTTGAATTCGATCCTGGTCGACGCCGGCTATCTCAAGCCGACGCAGATGTTCGCCGTGATGCAGTGCAAGGCGGACAGGCTCGACTGTCATCGGCACTGGACGCCGGCGTTCTGTGTCCGCGATCCGGAGATCGATTTTCCG
>JAJRWB010000060.1 GCA_024276995.1 Candidatus Eiseniibacteriota bacterium
AGGCGCCGTGTTCCCCCACGGGTAGATCCGTTCGTCGTTGTACTGCCCCGCGTATTCCCATTCCGCGTCCGTCGGAAGACGAAATCCGGAAGCTGTGTACGGGTTTCCACCGTTGCACGTCCACGTCGAGTGATCGTACGCGCGCGCGAGCCCCGCCTGCAGGCTCAGCCAGTCACAGTACGCCACAGACCCGTACCACGACACCAGGATCATCGGATGATTCTCTTTTCCCGCGTCTACAGAGAATACCCCTCCGGAAAAGGAGATCTGGCAATACGCGCTGCTCAGATCGACCAGCGTCTTTGTGCTGCCGTCAAGGTTGTCCAGAACGGACGAGGCGGTCGCCGTCACATAGCCCTGGTCGTACGCCCACTGCACCGCATCACGGTAGTCCTGGTTGGTGATCTCGTACTGCCCGAGGTAGAAAGCGTGCGTCAGCGTCACCTGCCGCTGATCGATGCCGCAACTCGCCACACCGTCCCCCATGGTGAACGTGCCGGCGGAGACGAGAACCATCGGAGGCACAAGGGTAGTGCCAAACGTAATACTGTCGATGCCCGACACGGGAAAGACGGCGCTCGTGCTCCCGCTGTGCACTTCCATGTTCCACCCGCAGTTCCCTTCCGGCGCTACTGCCAGAATCGTAACTGCCAGAACGGTAAGAATACTCAATATGCGATCTCTCATCGTTCGATTCCTCCCCGGCTCGAAGATCGTGTTCGCGTTTTCCACGGTCGTTGTTTCCTTCTGCCTGCTTCGCCGGCCCTCATCGGAGCAGGATCATCCGCCGGCTCTCCTCCACACCGGGCGTGGTCAGCCGGTAGAAATAGACCCCCGTCGATACCTCGCGCCCGGCATCGTCCCGCCCATCCCAGACGACCGCGTGATCGCCCGCTTCCTGCTTTTCCCGGATCAATGTCCTGACGAGCCTCCCGCTGACGGCGTACACCGCAAGTTCCACGTCGCCCGCCTCCGGAAGGCGAAAAGCGATTCTCGTCTTCGAGACCACCGGGTTCGGCTCGTTCGGGAATAGCTTCAAGATCGAGGGAAGCGAAGCGATTCCCTCGGGAGAGGAGACCGACGTCGCCACAGCCGAAAAGTCGATTTTCTGAATCGTCGCCAGTGCGTACCGGTCGGTCGATGCCGCAGTCGTCACCACGAGCGTGTCTGAGAGAAAGTCGAGCTTCTGAACGTCGGTGATCGGGTAACAGAACGGCCCACCGGGGGCGAAAACACAGAGCGTGGGGTTCGTCGCGGAAGCCGCGGGGCAAAAAAACGCCCCCCAGAAGAACAGGGAGGCGATCACCGCAAGAGACCCTCTTCGATGGAAACGGTTCATGAGACTTCCCTTCCCCCGCCGGTGGCGACGACCCGTCGTGACCGCCGGCGAGACTCGCAATACATGACAAAAAGATAATGATGAAAAGAGGGCGAAAAAGGCATAAGACATCCCTCTCCCTTGCTGAACGACTCCAGAGGGGTAACCCGCCAGTCGGTAGTATAGCGCAGTACTCTCGAATAAGCAATGATTATCCGGGCTCACAATTAGCCAGATATTCTATTTCCGGAAAAGCGAACAAGTAACCAGATTCCCGATTTCCAACAGGTTCCCGCATGAGATGACTGCCATTCAACTCCCAGACACGGGAGTGATTTCCGTTCTCGCTGGAATCATCCCGGCCCCTCCAATCCCGTATCTCCTCTTTCCAGGGCCGTCGATCCCTCCGTAGCGTGGCTCCCCTCGGGACGCTCAGCGAGACGAGGCCGGTGGATCCGGCGGTGGCCCGGCGTTCCCACCGGGGATCATCGGGATGAGCCGGGCAAGCTCCCTCCGTGGCGGCGAGCGCCTGTCCGGGAGGCTTCGAAGCGCGGCCGGCTGGACCTGTCGCGGTTCAGGGTGGACCGCCCCGGGTCCACCCTGGGACGCGATGGGCCGGCCGAGCGGAGAAGCGAGGTCGCTCCCGAAAGGGAGTGACCGAAGCGGCCTCCCGGCGGGCATTTGCCGCCGCGGAGGGAGCCGGTGCACAGCCGCGGAGGGAGCGAGCGGCGCAGTCCCCCCTCAGTCTCCGAAGAGCAGGGCCACTTCCCGTTCCAGGGCGGTCACGAGCAGATCGAGTTCATCGCCTCTTTCCCCATCTCGCAGGGCGGCGGCGAGTCCCCTGTAGTACCACTCCTGCTGCTCCCGGCCCCGGCTGAAGCGGCTCCACACCTCCTCACCGATCGCCGCGTGATCGGCCACGATGCCGCTCAGGTTGTGCAGCTTGTCGGCGGCGACCACGAGTTTCACGTCGTAGGGCGCGGCGCCGATCGTCTCGAGGGTGTGGCGTTTCCGCTCTTCCCAGGGCCCATGGTGGTCGGGTTCGGACGCCCCTTCCACGAGAGCGCTCACCCGCTCGCCGAATTCGGCGCGCAGTTCCTCGGCGGTGGTCGGCGTGTCTTCGATCGTATCGTGGAGAATCGCCGCGGCGAGAATCTCGTCGTTGCAGCCGAGACGGGCGAGAAGGAGGGCGACGCCGAGGGGATGCGTGATGTAGGGGATATCGGTCCCCTTTCGCTGCTGCGCGCCATGCCGGGCCGCGGCGAAAGAGACGGCGTTCATGACCAGTTCTTCTCCGGATCGGTCCATAGGGAGCTACTCCCGGTCGATTGGTGGCGAAGGGGCGGGAAGAATGGGGTGAGTGACGGGGATCGAACCCGCGACCACCAGATCCACAGTCTGGGGCTCTACCAGCTGAGCTACACCCACCACACGGCGTATATTGTAGGGCAGCGGCGGTCGGCGGGCAAGCGGTTCGACCGCGAAACAAGGGAGCATGCGCCCGGGAGGATTCGAACCTCCAGCCTACGGATTAGAAGTCCGTTGCGCTATCCATTGCGCCACGGGCGCCTGAATCGGGGCGATAGGATTCGAACCTACGACTCCCTGCTCCCAAAGCAGGTGCGCTACCGGACTGCGCCACGCCCCGTGAACCGTCTCGATCGGAAAGGAGGCGATCCGCCCGGTGAAGAGAGCGAAAAAAAGGCCGGCCCGCCACCGGCTCATCCTTACCCTGTCCCTATTCTAGGTTCCCTTCGACGAGGCGGGCAAGAATTTTCTTCGCCCCCTCCATGGCGGCGGCCCTGTGGCTCACCCGGTTCTTGACCTCCGCGGTAATCTCGGCGAACGTCCCCTTCGAGGGTTCATGGTAGAAGAGGGGATCGTAGCCGAAACCCCCGGTGCCCCGTGCTTGGCGGAGAATCACGCCGTCGACCCTTCCTTCCGCCGTGCCGATCACCCCCGTCGGCAACGCGACCGCGGCCACCGTGGCGAAGTGCGCGGTCCGCTCGCCGTCGGGGACGGATTCCATCTCCCGGAGCAACTTTTCACAGTTGTCGGCGTACGTGGCGTCCTCTCCTGCGTAGCGCGATGAGAAGACCCCCGGCGCCCCCCCGAGGGCGTCCACCATGAGGCCGGTGTCGTCCGCGAGGGAGAGAAGCCCCGTGGCGCGGGCGAGAGCGAGCGCCTTCTTCGACGCGTTCCCCTCGAGGGTGTCGCGGTCTTCGATCACCTCGGGAAGGCCGGGGCGATCGTCGACGGTGACGACGCGAAAGGGCAGATCGGCGAGGATACGGCGGATCTCGGCGATCTTGTCTTTGTTCCCCGTGGCGAGAAAGAGCTTCCTCACATTTCCTTCTCCGCGGCCAGAGCCGCCTCTTGCGAAGCGGTCAGCTCGGCGCATCCCTTGCGGGCGAGTTTCAGCATCTTCTGGAGCGCGGCGGAAGAGAACGGCTCCCCTTCCGCCGTCCCCTGCACCTCGATGTAGCGCCCCTTACCGGTCATCACCACGTTCATGTCGACATCGGCAGCAAAGTCTTCCGTGTAGTCGAGGTCGAGGCGCGCCTCCCCCTCCACGATGCCGACGCTCACGGCGGATACCGAGTCGGTGAGCGGCCACTGGGGGAGCATTCCGCGCCGCTCGAGAAAACGAAGGGCGTCGTGGAGCGCCACGTAGGCGCCGGTAATTGACGCGGTGCGCGTCCCGCCGTCCGCCTGGATCACGTCGCAGTCGATCACGATCGACCGCGGCCCGAGGGCCTTCATATCGACCACCGCCCGGAGCGATCTCCCGATGAGCCGCTGGATCTCCTGGGTCCTTCCCTTCACCCCCCTCGTCTCGCGGGGAATCCTCTTGTGGGACGACCGGGGAAGCATGCTGTACTCGGCGGTCACCCATCCTCCGCCGCTCTCGCGGCGGAAGTGGGGGACCTTCTCTTCCACCGTGGCGGTGCAGATCACTTTCGTATGGCCGGTGGCGATGAGAACCGCCCCTTCTCCATACCGGAGATAACGGCTCCGGATCACCGTCTTCCGAAGCTCGTCGGGTGCCCTTGCGTCTTTTCTTTTCATTGAGATCGGTAATACTCCTCGACCTGCTCGGGGCTGATCCGCTCCACTTCGCCGATCGGCCTTCCGAGAAAGAGTTCCGCTTCCTCCTGGAAACGATGGGGGACGTCGCTCACCACGAAGTGATGAACCGGGGAATCGCCGCCGCACCCGGCGGCGGGGGAAAGGATCGAACGGAGCGCGGCCGTGGTGGCCGCCGCGTTGTCCACGAGCGCGACTTCCGGGCCGGCCACGGCGCGAATCGCGTCTTTCAAGACCGGGAAATGGGTGCACCCGAGGATGATCGTGTCCACCGGTTTCGCGAGAAGAGGCCCTAAGTACTCGCGAATCACGTCGCGTGTCACTTGGCGATCGACCCACCCTTCCTCCGCCAGCGGCACGAGGAGGGGGCACGCCGCCGCGGTGACCCGTATCGACCGGTCGATCGCGCGCAGCGCGTTTTCGTACGCCCCGCTCGCGACGGTGCCGCGCGTGCCGATCACTCCGATGCTGCCGCTCTTCGTCGCCTCCGCTGCCGCGGCGGCGCCCGGCTCGATCACGCCGATCACCGGAACATCGCACTCGGCGCGGAGCGCCGGGATCGCCACCGACGACGCGGTGTTGCACGCCACCACCACGCACCGGACGTTCCTGCTGAGAAGAAAGCTCGTGTTCTGCATCGAGAAGAGAAGAACGGTTTCCTTCGATTTCGGACCGTAGGGAAGGCGGGCGGTATCGCCGAAGAAGAGTACCTCCTCGTTCGGCAGTTCTCGGAGAATCTCGCGGACCACGGTGAGCCCGCCGATGCCCGAGTCGAAGACACCGATCGGTCGCCGTTCTAGCGCCATTCCGCCACCTCGAAGGGACGGGTCGCGCCCACGTGGCCGGCGATCGATTCGACTCGTTCGCCGTCGATGAGGAAGGTGACACGTGAAACGTCTGGAAAACTCCCCCCCATGGTGCGCACCACGGCGCGGACGAAGGCGAGTTCGGATGAACTCCCCCAACGCCAGCTGCGCAGCGAAGCGCCCTTGAGGTCGAGAAAGAGGCCGCCCATATCGTCGAAGAAGATCCCTTCCGTCTCGAGGGCGGGAGGCACCACCGCCCGGCGGGAGGACGATTCGGAGCCGCCGGCGAGCGCGGCGAGAAGGGCGCGGGCGAACGCTTCCCGCGACGGGTTCCCGGGAAAGATCTCCCGTCGCTCGCCCGCCAGTTCGCCGCCGTCGCTCTCGAAGTAGAGCACAGCCGACCGGGAGAGTTCCCCCCCCTCGACCGCCGGTCCCTCCTCCTCTCCCACACCCTCCCGGTGCGGCCGGCACCCGGGCGTGATCAGCACGAAGGCGAGGAGAACCGCGGCGAAACGACCGCGCGAAACGGCGTCGAACCGCGCGAGGCCGAAGCGCTCCGGCCGGTTCATGATCCACTCCCGATGTAGCCGCCGATTGCCCCGGCGAGCGCACCGGCGATTCGCCGGGCCATCCGATCGTCGAGGAGAACCGCCTCGTCTTCCGGCGAGGTGGCGAAGCCGATTTCTACGAGCACCGCAGGCATGTCGGCGCCGGCGAGAACCTGGAAAGGCCCCTCCTTCACCCCACGGGGAACGCCGATGTCGAGTCTCTTCAGCGCCCGCACGATGCGCCCCGCCACCTTGTCGCTCGCGCCCCTATACGACGTTTGCACCGCTTCCCACGGGATGAAGCGAAAATCCTGGTCGATCACGCCACCGACGAGAGCGCTTCCGTATCGCGACGTCGCCTCCTCCACCACGGCGTTCACCCTTTCCTTCACCTCTCTTCCAGGAGAATAGACGTACACTTCGGCGCCCGAAAGGGACCGGTCGGGAGAGCCGTTCACATGGAGGCTGACGAAAAGGCCGGCGCCGGCGCGGTTCGCAATTTCGGTCCGCGCGGTGAGCGAAAGATCGAGGTCGCCGTCACGGGTGAGAATCGCGGTGACGCCGTGATCCCGCGCGAGCCGATCACGCAGAAGCCGTGCCATGGCGAGAACGTAATCCTTTTCCACGAGACCCTGTTCACCGGCGCAGCCGGGGTCGTCCCCTCCGTGTCCGGCGTCGATCACCACGGTGCGCCGCGGTGGGGAAACGCTTTTCGGAGTGGTGAGCACGACGAGATCCTCCTTCTCCCTCCCCCCACGCCGAAGAAGCTTCTCCGTCGACAGCCGCACGACGATCCTCTCCGGCCGCCCCTCCTTCTCTACGCTGTAATCGGTCATCGCGCTATCGGTCGTCACTTGGAGCACGGCGGTGTCTCCTTCCACCGACCATGCCAGCGAATCGACGAGCGAACCCTCCGCCGGGAGGGGGAGGGGCGATCTCCCCGGACGGGCACCGGGAAAACGAAGGGCGATTCCCGCCGCCTCGTCGCGTGGGAAGACGTCGCACTTCCCCGACGGGGTGATCACCATCTCCGTTCCACCGGAAACGGAGTTGAGCCGCACGTCGTCGAGAACCACGACGGGCGATCCGATGGAAAGGAGGCGGCGGCCTTCGTCCCATTCGACCGCATACCCGGTCACGAGGTCGGGGAGGATCTCCACCACGAGCTGCAGCGGGAGGCGGACCATGCCGTCCCGGAAGAGCACCGGTTCGCGCAGATGGATCACGCGGTCGTCGATCACCACGTTTCGATTGTCCACGGTGATCTTCACTCGGCTCGCGCCGATGCGAAGGGTCATCTTCAGCAGGTCGCTCCGCCAAAATTTGCTCGCCCCGTAGAGGAGGGAAACGTCGTCCGCGGTGAGATACTCCCCTCGCGCCCCTTCCAGGCGAGTGTCGAACCGTTCGATCCTCCCGTCGGGAAAGCGCACCTCCATGGATGGCGCTCCCCATGCCGACACGACCGCAAGAGCGAGCCACGCGACCGCGCAGACGGCGGCCACGCGCCGCGCCCCACACCGCTCAGCGCCCACGGCCGATCTCCTTCCTCGCCCTGTCGATCTCACGTTTCGCGTCCCTCTCGGCGATGGCGGCGCGCTTATCGTGCGCTTTCTTCCCCACGGCGAGCCCCAGCTCCAGCTTCACCCAGCTCCCCTTGAAATAGAGCTTCAACGGCACCAGGGTGACCCCCTTGCTCTCCACCTGCCTCGTGAGCCGCCGGATCTCGGACCGTCCGAGCAGGAGTTTCCGTTTCCGCGTCGGCTCGTGGTTGAACCGTCCCGCCATCTCGTACGGGCGGATGTGGGCGCCGATGAGGAACACCTCCCCCCCGTCGATACGGGCGTACGATTCTTTCAGATTCGCGTGTCCCGCCCGGAGAGATTTCACCTCCGACCCGGTGAGAATGAGGCCCGCCTCGACCGTGTCGATAATCGTGTATTCGTGTCGCGCTTTCCGATTTGTGCATATGATTTTCACGTCCATAAGGAGTTTTTTCCGGAAGAGTTCCACGGGGAAAGGTCGCGATTGCAATCGCCCAACCTAGCAGAATAACGACCCGCCCTCAAGGAAAATCGGTGCGCCCCGGTACGCCCGGCGCGCGGACCCGGTCCAAGCCCCGTCCGCCATTCTTTCCGCCATTCTTCTCCTTGACCGGCTGCCGACGCGGCCCTACACTTCCTATTTGCACACCGTTCCTGGCTGCCGAAGTGGCGGAATTGGTAGACGCGCATGATTCAGGGTCATGTGGGCGTATGCCTGTGGGGGTTCGAGTCCCCCCTTCGGCACCACTCCTTCCGGATCAGAGAAACTTGTAGAAAATCACCCCATCGAACCGCGGCGTGTCGCCCTCCCCGGCCAGGTATTCGAGGAAAGGCACCGAAACGACCTTTCCCGACGACGACGAGGCGTGGTGCAGCACAGCGCCGTCGAAAACGATCCCCTCGTGGGAGACGAGATACCCCTTCGCGACGTTGCGCCGGTTCACGAAGGCGACGCCGCAAACAGCGCCGAGCCGTTCGGCGATCTCCGGCGTGAGCCGATCGGCCGGGAGGAAACGCGCCGTCACCGTGAGTTCCCACGGTATGTCGAGAAGGGCGGTCCCTTCGGCGGTGCGGTTCAAAGTGAGAGAGATCTCCTCGAGAAGGGAATCGCCCGCAGCCTCGGCGGTGATCTCTTCGAACCCGGGAGAATGGAGGATCCTGTCGACGGTGAAGTGATAGCGATTCGCGTAATCGACCTTCCCGCCCCTGTAATGAATCGCGATGATCGCCTCCTTCGCCTCGGCGAGAGAGGTGGAGCGGGCGAGGGCCGCGTCGGTCAAGACGAGCACGGTACAGTCGGTGCTGTCGAGGCGGAAGATCGGATCGGGATCGACGTCGCCCCCCTTCCCCTCGCCGAGGCAGCCGAGGGCGTACGGCGTTCCGGTGCGCAGGAGCGCGAGCGTGCGAAGTCTTTCGCTCGGCGATGATTCGACCCACGACGGCGACGAAAGGAGAGAATCGATATCGCCGGGGGACATCTCGGGGAGCATCACGACGGGGAGCGCCAGGAAAAGAGCGGCCATCGTCACGGCGAGCCTTCCTTTCCTCGTGCGAGGAGTTTCTCCAGGTTGCGCCGCGCTTCGAGGGCGGCCGGGTCGACGCGCACCGCTTCCCGCAAGAGCTCTTCGGCGCGCCGCCGGTTGCCGTCGCGCAGGAGAAGGAGCGCCAGGTCGTTCCGCACGTCCCCGTCGGCGGGAAGGAGCTTCACCGCCCGCTCGAGGTCTCGCCTCGCCGCGTCATCCCTCCCGATTGAAAGGAGGAGCGCCGAGCGCTTCTTCCGGATCACACCGTTGTCCGGGTCGAGTTCCACCGCCATGCGGTATTCGTCGAGGGCCTTTTCCGTCTCTCCCTCGCCGGCGAAAAGCATCGCGCGGTTCACGTGGACGGTGACGTAACCGTCGGCGCGGGGATCGAAATCGATCGGTTCGCAGACGTTCGTCATCGCCCACGCGCTGGCGAGAAAGGCGGCGGAAAGAAGGGCGGCCCGCGTGCGCCGCCGGGCGATCATGGCGCCGAACTCGAGCACGCCGTGGGCGGCGAAAAGGAGGAGGAACGGCACGGCGCCGACACGATAGCGGGAGAAGATATAGAACGCCGTCAGCGGGAGAAGCACCGCACCGACCACCGCGTAGGGGAGAAATCGTTCCCGGAACCTCCTGATCGAAACGACCATGCCGAAGAGAGCGAACGGCGCGATCACGCCGAAAGTGAGAGGCACGGCGCGGAGGAAACCGAAGCGGTCGCGAAGGTAATAGAAATTCTCGTTGTCCGGCACTTCGAGGTCGTTCCAGAAAAGGAGGAACTTCGTGAACCAGAGACGCGCCGCCGCACGGGGCGAGGAGGCGATCCAGCGGAACGCCTCGCCGTACCAGAAGCGGGAAAGCTCCACCGGGGTGAGCGCTCTTCCCGCGCGGCGCTCCCCCTCGGCGCGGAAATCGGCCTGCTCGAACCTGGGGTCGGGCCTCACGAAAGGAAGCGGGGTGTAGACGCCGCGCGCCCGGTCGTTGTTGCCGATGAAGAAATTCTCTCCCCCCTGGGAGGTGACGGCGATCCATTCGCCGCTGGCGGCGCGGTTGTGCAGCGTAACCGGAGCGACGGCGAGGATCCCGCCGAGGAGGAGGAGAAGCGCCCTCTTCCACGACCGATCCCCTTCGGGACGGCTCCAGGCGACCGCAACGGCCCCCGCCGGGAGGAGGAGAAGATAATTCTCCCGGACGAGCGCCGAAAGGCCGAGAAGAATCCCCGCGAAGAGGATCCCGAACGATCCGCGCGCCCGGATCGTCGCGGCGATGCCCGCCGTCACGAGAAAGATGCCGAGCGCCGTCTTCATGATCTGCGTTTCATAGAAAGGGAAGGGGGCGTAGAGCGCTCCCGCCAGGGCGGCGATCAGAGCGGTTCTGCCGTCGAAGAGGGAATAGCCGATCCGGGCGACGAAGAAGAGGCTCGCCACGCCGAGAATGATCTGGACGACGCGCACCACGGTGAAATCGCGGCCCGCCGCTTTGTAGATCGCCGCGAGGAACCACGAATAAAGAGGAGCCTGGTAGTAGGGGAGGTCCGCCGGGACGTCGTCGCCACCGACCATCGCCGCCGCCCGTTCGTCGTACGCCGCAGGGTCGAGCTGCAGGTGGTCTTTCAGTTCGTATCCGTTCAGCGCGGCGAGCCAGCCGATTCTCACGCCGAAACCGAGCAGGAGGATGAGGAAAAGAAGCGCCCTGCGCCTGTCGCTCCGCGGGGCCGTCGGATCAGCCCCCCTTCCTGCTCTCGATGATCCTCTGGATCTCCCTGTCGGTGAGCGTGGTGTTCGACGCCTTCGCCGCCTCGAGAATCGACGCCACGAGTTGCTCGTCGGCGTCGAAGCCGTGCGCCTCGAGCCAGTAGTGCACATTGGAGGCGCCGCTCATCGGTCCCACATCGATCCTCTGCCGCCTCCCGAACATGCCCGCCGGCACGCCGGAGTAGACCCAGTCCGCCAGCTCGACATCCCCGCGATGGAGCGCCTTGATCACCGCCGCGGCGTGCACGCCCGTGGCGGTGCGGAAAGCATCCCTCCCGAACACCGGGTAGTTCGGCGGGATCTCCACCTCGAGCGACGCCGACGCCAATCGACAGTATTCGTTCAGCGCCGAAAGATCGTTGTCGATCCAGCCGAGAAGTTTCAGATTGACCAGGAGAATATCGATCGGAAGATTGCCGCACCTCTCCCCGACGCCGAGGGCGGTGCCGTGCACCCTCGTGACGCCCGCCTCGATCGCCTCGATGGCGTTGAGAAGCGCCGTCCCCCTGTCGGAATGGCCGTGCCAGTCGATCTTGATATCCTTCCCGCTCCTTTCGACGATGCCGCGGACGAAGCGGACGAGCGAGCGGACGCCGTTCGGCACGGCATGGCCCACCGTATCCGAAATGCAAAGACGCGACGCACCGCATTCGATCGCCTCTCCGTAGAGCGCCTTCAACGCGTCCGGGTGCGCCCGCGTCGTATCCTCGGTGACGTACATCACCGGCAGATTCTCCTTCACGGCGAAAGTGACGGCTTTCCTCGTGTGGTCGAGCAGCTTCTCGAGAGACCACCTCTCGGTGTAGATCCGGATCGGACTCGACCCGATGAATGTCGATGCTTCCACCGCGATCCCGCTCTTCTGCGAAATCCGGACGATCGGTTCGATGTCGCGCACCATGGTGCGGGCGGCGCAGTTCGGCCGGATCGGCAGTTTCGCGCTTGCGATTTCCTTCGCGAGCCGAAGGGCGTCCTCCTCGGCGCGCGGCCCTGCGCCCGGCAGACCGATGTTCGCCGATTGGATGCCGAGACGGGCCATCAGGTGGAGCAGCTCGATCTTCCGCTCGATCGGCGGATCCTTCACCGAAGGAGACTGCAGTCCGTCGCGCAATGTCTCGTCGTCGAACTCCACCGGCCTGAGGAAGGAGTGAGGACCTTCGGCGCCGTTCCAGTCGTAGATCAGATCCTGGATTCTTCCTCGCTCGTCGCTCATTCGATTGCCCCCGTCCGATCGGTTCCTGAGGAGAGTCGTTCCTTCCCCCACATTATCACCGTCGCCGCCGCGCGACAAGATCCGCGCGCAGGTCGCCGGCGAGGTGGAGCGACCCGGTGATCACCAGGAGGCGACCCTTGCCGCGCGCGCCGAGCGCCGCCCGGAGCGCTTCGGCCGCATCGGGGATCACCTTCGTGCCGATCGCCGGGGCGATCCGCCGTGCGCGCCGCTCGAGCAACACGGCGCTTTCTCTTCGCGGGTGGGACGATTCGGTGAACACCGCATCGACCACGAGGGGGAGGAGATGCCGGAAGATGTCGTTGAACTTCTTCTTTTTCGACCCGCCGAAAAGGAGGACATGGCCGCCGCCGGGACGGATCTCGTCGACCAGCCGGCCGAGCACGGCGGCGGAATCGGCGTTGTGCGCCCCGTCGAGAAGCACGTCTCCCCCGACGAGGCGGAAGAGTTCCCCACGCGCCGGCCAGGAGACGTTACCGAGGGCGCGCCGGAGCGCCCCTTCGTCGGGTCGCTCTTCGAGGAGGGTGAAGGCTCGAAGGGCGGCGGCGGCATTTCCCACCTGGTGCTCGCCCAGGAGCGAGAGGGGAAGGTCCTCCCATCGCCGTCCCTCCCGATCGCTGTAGTCGAACCTGTAGGCGCCGCCGCCGGAGGCGCGCGGGACCGCCTCGTACTGCTCGCCCGCCAGCGAAGGGACCGCGCCGATTTCGAGGGCGCGACGGCGTAGGAAGGCGCCCACCCGCGGCCGCTGCCGTCCGAACACCGCGTGGGCCCCTTCGCGCATGACCGCCCCCTTCTCCCCGGCGATCTTCAGAAGCCCGCTGCCGAGGATGTGGGTGTGGTCGTGCCCGATGGTGGTGATCACCGACAGCGCCGGCTCGGTGACATTCGTCGCATCGAGCCTCCCGCCGAGACCGACCTCGAGCACCGCCGTGTCGACTCTCTTTCGTGCGAAGTGGAGGAACGAGACGGCGGTGATCGCCTCGAACCAGGTGCGCGAGCGGCCCGGATCGTCGAAGAAGTCGAACCGCCGGCGCAGTTCCTCCACGGCGCCGGCGAACTCGCCGCGGCTGATATTCGCGCCGCCCACGGCGATCCTCTCGCGGGGGGAGACGAGATGGGGCGATGTCGACAGGCCGGTCCGCACGCCGTGCTCGGTCAACAGCCGCGCGAGAATCGAAGCGGTGGAGCCCTTCCCCTTCGTGCCCGCCACGAGAACGACGCGGAAACGGCGCTCCGGGTGGCCGAGGGAGTCGAGGGAACGGCGGAAGAGATCGAGGCGCATCATCTCGTCGGTGAAGCGAAGTCCGACGCGGCGCTCCCAATCGGTGAGCGTATCGAGGAAACGGAGGGCGCGACGGTACCGCGAACTCTCCCCGTCTACCACGACTCCCCTTCCACGTCGAACACTTCCGTTCCCTCGGGAGGTACGAATTCGAAGAACCCGGGCGGGAGACCGATGTTCCGTTTGTAATCGCTGAATTCGAAAACGGTGTGATCTCCCGAGATCTCGCGGAACTCGCATCGCACCGGGAGGTTCGCCTCCCGGCGGATCACCAGCTCGATCGACTCGACATCCTCCGCCAGCTCGGTGCCCGGAAGGGGGGTGAGCACCACCTTGTCGGTAATGAATCCCTCCTCGCGGCCGGGGGGAAGATTTTTCACGGCGAAGCGCTTCTCCACCCCCTTCCCCGACCCACCGAACGCCAGGAACACCCCCGGTAGGGCGATCTCGGGATCGACTTCATATCGGTGCGCCTGCCCGAGGCCCGGGTAGTAGAGCCAGATCGATCCCCCGGTGATGATCACGCGGCTCGAATCCGGTTCGGTGTACTGGAGGATCAACCGGTCCGGCTTCCCGTAGTAGAGGATCCCCTTCGACGTGATCTTCTCGTCAAAGAGGGGGACTTCCTTCGTGTGAACGAAGCGGGCGCTCAGATCGAGAAGACCGGCGTTCCCCGACTCGAGCCTTTCGAGCACGCCGGAGGGTACGCCGGGGGTGACGGCGGTCGAGTCCGCGGCGGCGCGCCACGGGGCAAGGACTCCCACGAGAAGAAGAATCGCGGGCAGGGTGCTCCCGCACCACCGACGGATCGCTTTCGAAAGGGAGATGGGCGGACCGGTCAACGTCAGGAACGGTTCCGGCGGGCCACGGCGCGGTCGATCTGGACGATGGCATCGCCGGCGAAGAAACGGACCAGTTCATCGGGATCGGAACTCTTCTTCTTCTCGAGCGCCGGCTTCGCCCGCTCGTCACCGATCAACCCGAGGGAATACGCCACCGACTGGCGCACTTTCACGTCATCGTCATCGAGAGAACCGAGGAGCATGTCGACCGCCTCGGCGCACTCGAGCCGACCGAGCGCTTCGGCGGAAGAGCACCGCACGTCGACGGACGGATCTTCGCGAAAGAGCTTCATCAGCGGCTCGATCACCGCCGGGTCGTCGAAGAAACCGAGGGTGAACGCCGCGTAGCGCCGGACGGCGGCGTCCTCGTCGGCGAGATCGCCGAGAAGGGGCTGCACCGACACGGCACCGAGGTAGCGGAGCTTGATGAACATCCGGTTCCGCATCGGGTCGTTCCCCTCGCGGATGGCGTTGTTCATCGTTTCGAGGTAGCGGGCCGCCTCCTCCTCTTTCGTTTCGGCAAAGAGCGATCCCGCGGCGAGGAGCATCATCAGGCAAACAACGATGATCCGCTTCATGGCATTTCCACCCGGGCGACGGTCCGCCGCCCCACCATCGGGGAGATGAACGTGATCAGTTCGGCAGTAGGCGGGCGATCCGCCGCGAGTCCCCCGCGCTGGCGACGGTCCGCTTCCGCAGGTTTCTCTTCTGCTTCTGGCTCTTATGGGAAAACATGTGGCTCGTGTATGCGTGACCGCGCAGGAACTTGCCCGTGCCGGTCTTCTTCACACGCTTCGCCATCCCTCTGTGTGTTTTCATTTTCGGCATTTCGAATCGTGACCTCTCTACTTCTTGTTGCGGAGCGAGGCGCAGCAGACTTTCGCCTCCGGCAGGGTGTGGTACGACATGCCACAGATACCGCAACGGTGCTTGCCGCCGATGCGCCCCTCCTGTTCCGCCTTGCGGAGCAGAATGTCGAAGGTGCTGTTCGTGGTCGCTTTCAAAAGAATCGATTGTTCCTGGCTCCTGAGTCCCACAATCTTCTCCTTTCGCTGCTTCGGCCTTGCCGGGGAGGATCGGCACGATCCTCCAGCGACTTGGAACTTGCGTCCTCTATTCAGTTCCTAATATCGGTTCGCCTTCTGAGCCTCCTGGCGCCGCCGCTTCTCCGCTTTGAGCGCCTTTTTACGCTTTCGCTCGCTCGGCTTCAGGAAACGGGCCTTCTTGCGCATGTCCTGGACGATCCCGTCTTTCTCGCACTTCTTCTTGAAGCGCCGGATCGCCTTTTCGATCGGCTCGTTATCCTTCACCTTCACCCGTGTCATTCGCTTTCTCACACCCTTTCGTGGTCCCCCGCAGGGTGGACCGGACAGAATAAGCCCCCGTCGCGCCCCCTCGAGAGGGGCGGACCGGGATCAATGCACGAAAGTAGCAGAAATCGCCGCGCTGTCAAGGGATAACTCGGGGCGAGGAGAGAGGCGACCGTTTCTTTCGAATATAACGCGTTGATTTGATAGGCGTTAGCTTCAACCACACACCAAGGGGAGCACACCGCACCCTTGACCGGTCGAAAGGGACCGTGCTATACCGTGCAGGGGAGGAACTCATTGAATCACATCGTCTTCGTGGGCGAAGTCCCGCAGCGGAACCGGAACCTCATCGACAACTTGAGGCGCGGGGGCTTTCGCGTATCCCATCTCCTCGGTGGGGAGGCCGCGCTCCGGCATCTCAAAGACGAGGGGGCGGATCTTCTCGTGGTGGGCCGGCCGGCGGATATCGCCCCGCGATCTTTCCTGAAATCGCTCGCCGCACGATTCCCCCAGACGAGAACGCTCCTTCTGCTCGACCAGCCGGACGGTGTCGGCACGCGCGACCGGGTGATCGATCTTTCCGGCATGTCGGACGAGGAAATCGGCCGTGTCCTGCCGGGCGTGCGCCGGCGAAAGAAGGAAGCGGAGCGCTCCGCCGGTCTCGTCGGGCGAAGCGAGACGATGGAAAGGGTGCGGCAGACCGTCGACCAGGTGGCGCCCACCACGATGACGGTGCTCATCACGGGCGAGAGCGGATCAGGAAAGGATGTCGTTTCCCGCATGATCCACGAGCGAAGCGCCCGCGCCGGTGAACCGTTCATCGCCGTCAACTGCGCCGCCCTGCCCGAGGGGGTTCTCGAGAGCGAGCTGTTCGGCCATGAGAAGGGTGCCTTCACCGGGGCGACGGCGCGCAGGGCGGGGCGCTTCGAGCTCGCCGACAGGGGAACCCTCTTCCTCGACGAGATCGGCGAAATGCCGGTTCAGACGCAGGCGAAGCTTCTCAGGATTCTCGAGGAGAAAAGGTTTCTTCGCGTGGGCGGCGTGCGAGACGTCGTGGTGGACGTGCGGCTCATCGCCGCGACGAACGCCGAGTTGGAAGAGGCGGTGGAGAAGGGACTCTTCCGGAAGGACCTCTACTACCGGTTGAACGTGATCAACATCCATCTCCCTCCCCTGCGCGAGAGGAGGGAAGATATTCCCGAACTGCTCGACTTCTTCATCCGCATGGCGGCGAAAGAGCACGCCATCGAGCCGGTTCGATTCACGCCGGATGCCCTCGAACGACTCAAGTCGTATCACTGGCCGGGAAACGTCAGGCAGCTGAAGAACCTGGTGGAGAAGATGGTGATCCTCCACCCCGGAGAGCAGATCGACGCCGGGCATGTTTCCACCCTCCTGGGGGAACGGTTCTCCCGTTCCCTCAACCTCCCGGTGGTCGCCGGTCAGGCGGCGCGGCCCGACGCCGAAAGGGAGCTGATCTACCAGACCCTCCTCGCCATCCGGAGGGAACTCGCGGAGCTAAAGGAGATCGTTCTCGCCCGGGAGATCGACGAGCGGACCGCCCGGCACGCCGTGAGAGGCCACCCGGCGGAGAGGTTCCCCTTCGAAGCCGAGGTGCTCGAGGTGAACGACAGCGAGGAAGAGAAGCCCGGGATCCGGACCGCCGCCGATTTCGAAAAAGAGGCGATCCGCCAGGCGCTCGATGAAGCGGAAGGAAACCGCCGGCGCGCCGCCGCGATTCTCGGCATCGGCGAGCGGACACTCTACCGCAAGATCAAGCAGTACGACTTGAAATAGCCCGCCGGCGACGCCGGCGGGCGGATCGTTTCCATAGCTTTCTTCAGCCTCAGCGCCCGGTTCGCTTCTTTCCCCTTGAAGTGCGGCGCGCGCCCTTCTTCGTCCCCCCTTTCCCTCCCGGCGCGGCGGCGAGTGCCGCGTGCGCCGCGGCGAGCCGGGCGATCGGCACGCGGAAGGGAGAACAGCTGACGTAGTCGAGGCCGAGAAGGTGGCAGAACTCCACCGAGTTCGGTTCGCCGCCATGTTCCCCGCAGATCCCGACCTTCAGTTCGGGCTTCACAGAGCGTCCCTTTTCCACGCCGATACGCATCAGCTCGCCCACCCCCGCACGGTCGACCACTTGGAAAGGATCGCTCGCAAGGATGCCCGACTGCACGTAGTAGGGAAGGAACCGGCCCGAATCGTCCCGCGAGAGACCGAATGTCGTCTGTGTCAGATCGTTCGTTCCGAAGGAGAAGAAATCGGCGTGCTTCGCCACCTCGTCGGCGGTGAGCGCCGCCCTCGGAAGTTCGATCATAGTGCCCACCGTATAGCGGACGCGGGTCTTCTTCGCCTTCATCACCTCGGCCGCCACGCGATCGACGACGGAGCGCTGCAGTTCCAGTTCCCTCTCGGTGGCCACCAGGGGAATCATGATCTCAGGGAACACCTTCTTTCCCTCTTTCGCCACCTTGCACGCCGCCTCGAAGATCGCCCTCACCTGCATCTCGGTGATCTCCTCGTGAACAATCCCGAGACGGCATCCCCTGTGCCCGAGCATCGGGTTCTGCTCATGAAGCCTCTCCACCGCCGCGCGAATCGCCGCCACCGGAACGGAGATCTTCTTCGACAGGTCCTTCATCTCCTTTTCCGTGTGGGGAAGGAATTCGTGGAGCGGCGGGTCGAGGGTGCGGATCGTCACCGGCAGGCTCGCCATGGCGCGGAAGATGCCGACGAAGTCGTTTCTTTGCATGGGAAGTAGTTTCGCCAGCGCCCGGCGTCGCCCCGCGAGATCATCGGCGAGAATCATCTCGCGCATCGCGTCGATCCGGTTCCCTTCGAAGAACATGTGCTCCGTCCGTGCGAGGCCGATTCCCTCGGCGCCGAAGAGCACCGCCCGGCGCGCGTCCTCGGGGGTCTCCGCGTTGGTACGCACCTTGAGGGAGCGGATCGCGTCCGCCCATTTCATGATCCTGTCGTAACGGCGGAAAAGCTCCGACCGGGACGGCTTCATTTCGCCGAGGAGGACGCGCGTGATTTCCGATTCGATGGTGGGAACCTTGCCGAGCATCACCTCGCCGGTGCTCCCGTCGAGCGAGATATAGTCGCCGCGCCGGACGGTGACTCCTTTCACGACGAACTCACCCTTCGACGAATGGACCACTACGTCGCCGCAGCCGGCGACGCAACACTTCCCCATCCCCCGGGCGACCACCGCCGCGTGGCTCGTCATCCCGCCGCGCGCCGTTAGAATCCCCTGTGAGACCGCCATGCCGTGGATATCGTCGGGCGACGTTTCGGTGCGCACGAGAATCAGCTTTTCCGACGGGTGGCGCGTCACCGCCGCCTCCGCCTCGTCGGCGGAGAAGACGACCTTGCCGAAGGCGGCTCCCGGCGAGGCGTTCAATCCCTTGGCGATCACTTTCCGCGCCGCCTTCGGATCGAACATCGGGTGGAGAAGCTGGTCGAGCTGGTTCGGATCGACGCGGCTCACCGCCTCGTCCTTCGTGATCAGCCTCTCGTCGACCATGTCGGTGGCGATCCGGATGGCGGCGACCGACGTCCGTTTCCCCGTGCGGGTCTGGAGCATCCACAGCTTCCCCTTCTGCACGGTGAACTCGATATCCTGCATGTCGCGGTAATGTTTCTCGAGCTTCCTGTAGATCGCCTCGAGTTCCCTATAGACGGCGGGCATCTCCTCCTCGAGAGAGATGAGCCCCCCCTTTCCCCCACCCGCTTTGTTGATCGGATGGGGGGTCCGGATGCCGGCGACCACATCCTCGCCCTGGGCGTTGGTGAGGTATTCGCCGTAGAAACGTCTTTCCCCCGTGGCGGGATCACGGGTGAACGCGACGCCGGTGGCGCTCGTGTCGCCCAGGTTTCCGAATACCATCGCCTGCACGTTCGCCGCCGTGCCCCAGTGCCCCGGGATCTTGTGGAGCCGCCTGTAGTCGACGGCGCGCTTCACGTTCCACGAAAGGAACACCGCGCCGATGGCGCCGAAGAGCTGGTCGTACGGCTTTTCCGGGAACGGCCTTCCGGTCGATTTCGACACGACCTTCTTGAAACGCGACACGAGCGTCTTCAACCGAGCCGGCGAAAGATCGGAATCTTTCTCCACGCCCGCATCGAGCTTCATCTTCTCGAGAATCGCCTCGAACGCGTCGGAGGGAACGCCGAGCACCACGTTGCCGTACATCTGCACGAATCGGCGGTAGCAGTCCCACGCGGTGCGTTCGCTCCCCATCGATGCCGCGAGACCGGCGACGGTTCGATCGTTCAGCCCGATATTGAGCACCGTGTCCATCATGCCGGGCATCGAGATACGCGCCCCGGAACGAACGGAGAAGAGGAGTGGGTCCTTCACGTCGCCGAAACGGCCGCCCATTCTCTTTTCCACCGCCGCCATCGCCTTCCTCACATCCCCTTTCAGCCCGCCGGGGAACTTCCTCCCGTTGGCGCTGAAGAGGTTGCACACTTCGGTGGTAATCGTGAAGCCGGCCGGCACGGGAATGCCGAGACGACACATCTCGGCCAGGTTCGCGCCCTTCCCCCCGAGGAGGTTCTTCATTCCCGCGCGGCCGTCGGCCTTCCTTCCCGTGAAGGAATAGACCATTTTTCTCCTGCTCATCTTCGTCGTCGCTCCTTACCTGTTTTGGATTGCACCTGCCGGATATCGCACCCGCATAATTTACGGGTCCGCGCGGCGCCGCACAAGGCGGTGATTGGAATCAGTCGAGTTCCTGCTGAAGGTCCTGGAGGCGGGAGATCAGCACCTGCACGAAATTGCCGCTGTTCGGGTTGATCGGGTCCCGGTTCGGATCGATGATGAGCGCCTGCTCGAGCGCCTTGTCGTAATCGCCGAGTCCCATGTACGACTGCGCCATGGCGAGGTGGATATCGCGGATCTCGATCGACCCATCCCCTTCGAGCACGAAAGCGGGATCGATGGCGACCACCCGCTTTCCCGCATCCACCGCTTGGCCGTATTCGCTGAGAATGTTGAGAATCAGGCAGCGTCCCGCCTGCGCCCCGGCTCCTTCGAAACCTTCGGCCACGGCGCGGTCGAAATAGGAAAGGGGCACGGTAAGATCGGGAGATTCCTCTCCCCTCGCCATCGCGTACCGCGTCCAGCCGATGCCGTTGTAGCCGTCCCCGATATTGGAATCGGTTGCGATCGCCTTCTCGAACGACTGGAGGGCCCCCTCGTAGTCACCGTCGGCAAAGCGGTTCCAGCCGTCGTTCACCTGGGTGACCACCGGCGCCTCGGTGGGACTGGTCGTTTCGTTGCCGCACGCGGCGACAAGAAGGAGGATAAGGGCAGCGGCGAAGCGTCCATTCATCATTGTTGCGTCACCTTATCAGGATCATCTTCCGCGTCTGCGAACGATCCCCCGCCTTCAGGCGGTAGAAATATACGCCCGAACCGACCGGGCGCTCCCGGTCGTCCGTTCCGTTCCAGTCGAAGGCATGCCTTCCGGCGGGAAGGTCGCCCCTGTGTATCGTCCGAACGAGCCGGCCGCTCACGTCGAACACCTCCAGATCGACGGCCCGCCTGGCGGGAAGGTCGAAGATGATCTTCGTCACCGGGTTGAACGGGTTGGGCATGTTCGGGTAGAGCACCAAGCGCGCCGGCACGAGATCTCGGCTCACCACCCCCTCGGAAGAGCGGACCTGGTAAGTGCCGCTCCCGGGAATCTCGGCGTTCACCCGCTCGAGGGCGGGATCGACACGCGACTCGACGAGGACCCAATCGCCGTCGATCAGCGAGTAGATCGAAAGGTGGTTCAACTCGGCACGACTCGGGCCGAGACGGCTCACATCGACGCTCAGCAAAAGAGACCTCGAAGGATCGATCTGCTCTGTGTTCACGCGGCACGCACCGGTAACGGCGGGATCTTCCGAATCGCCCTTCGCCCTCTTCCCCTCCGGGAGCATCTCCATCAGCACGACACCGCTCTTCCGAAAAGCGCCGGACGGAACGTCGAGCACGAACCGGCCGTCGGTGCTTCGGAGCGCTCCGCCGATCCCCGTCTTGAAGCGCTCCGCCGAGAAGATTCGCTCTCCATATCCGACGAGGCCGCAAAGATCGACGGCGCGGCTCGTGAGGATCAGGCTGTCGCTCGATTCGATCACCACGTTGTCCGTGGTGTAAGTCACCGGGTTCCCGCCGATTTTTCGAAGCGGAAGCGAGACGGTGCGGAAGGCGACCGAATCGGACGGGGGGATCTGTGTGCTGTCGGCCGGACCGGTCGTCGTGTCGACACGATCGCCGTATGTCAGCGTCAGGGAGATCGAATCGCGGCGGAGCGCTTCGTCGGGAACGACGAAAAGGTTCGCCACGCCGCCCATGGTGCTGTGAAGGAGAAAACCGATGGTGAGTCCCGGCACCGTCGTATCGGGGCACACCGGTTCGCTCGAGCGGGCGATCCCGATGACGGCATCCAGGTCGGACGCGACATCCCTTCCCGAAGCGAGCAACGGAGAGCACTCCTGGTAGCGGAAGAAATCGGCACCGGCGGCCCATAATCCCGCCGAATTCACGTCGTTTTCCGGCTCCACGCTGCAGTATTGAGGTGGAACGGAAAGATCACCGTCCCCCGGTTCGAGATTGAGGTAGTTTCCGCCGCCGTTGTCCCATACGTCGTTCGCCTCGAGAAGGGGGAGGTTGATCCCGTCGAACGCGGGGAAGAGCGATAGGCCGTATCCACCGTTCGAAGTGATCGAATTGTTCGCGATGACCACCGTGTCCGTCGGCTCCGAGAGGGAGAGGCCGCCCCCGCCGTTGCGGTAGAAGATGTTGTTGTCCACCGAGCCGCCCGTGATCTCCTCCATGCGGATTCCACCGTAGGTGGTGGCGTCGTTCCGCGAAATAACGTTCCCCCGGATCACCGGATCCTCCGTGCGGAACAGGTAGATCGCGCCCCCGAGCCCGGCGCGGTTCCCATCGAAGTAGTTCTCGTAGATCCGCGGGGATTTCGCCCCCTCGATCGAAATAGCGCCGCCCCAGTTCTCGGTGCGGTTGTCGAGGAACTGGTTCTTCCGGATAGTGGGACTCGCGCCCCCCTTGACCTGGATCGCCCCGCCGTTCTCGAGGTGGCTGTTTCCGTTCTGGAAGATGAGGCCCTCGATGACCGTGTTGCTGTCGATGATCGGATCGTTCTTTTCCGTCGCCGCGCTGTCCTGTTCGATCACCACGATCGGTCCTTCCAAGAGAGGCTCGACCACGGTGAAGAGATTGGTGGAATCGGGATCGGGGGCCGCGAATGAGAAATCGAGATCCCACCCTCCGCGGATCACCACCGGCTTGGTGAAGCGCATGTTCACCTTGTGCGTCAGGCGGACACCGTTCTGGAAACGGTTCGTCGCCACCTCGATCGTGTCCCCCGCCGACACGCGCGCCGCCGCGTCGCCGATCATGTTCGCGGCGTTCTCCTTGCAGACATACGGGTAGATCGGCTTGTCGTTCGATCCCGACTGGCGCACCAGGAACCGATGGCCCTCCCGCGTGCACCCGGCCCCCTTCGCCCCCCACCATCGCGTGGCGCAGCTGTCCTGCAGAACACTCACCGAATCGCGAATCGCCTGGCGGTCATAGAGCACGCTCAGATCACCGGCGGCGGTATCGCAGTATTCCGGGTTGGAAACGATTTGGAATAGGTCCGAGGTGGAAACGGACGTCTCCGCCGGGTCGAGAGAGTCGCCGCCCGGGTTGCCGTAGAAAAGATTGTGATTGATGTTCGCCGGTTCCTCGTTCCTCGTGGAATACGCTTTCCCCCGGACGGAGTAAGTGACCACGTTCTCCTGGAACCAGACGAGCGCGCCGTCGGTGTGGAACACCCCGCCCGTATCGCTTCCCGCTTCGTTCGCGAAGAACGTGTTGTTCTCGTAGATTGCCGTGGTGGGCGCCGCCACGGTATCGACGTAGATACCCGAGCCGGTTTCGGCGCTGTTTCGCACGATCTGGTTCGTGCTCACCACCGGCGTCGCGCCGCTCTCCGCAAAGATCCCGCCGCCGAAGACGGCCCGGTTGTCGTGGATCATGTTCCGGCGCACCACCGGCGAGCCGCCGGAACCGATCCGTATCCCCCCCCCCCTGTCCGAGTCGCCGCCGGTGATGTCGAACCCATCCAGGATGGTCGCCTCCTCGGTCCCCCGCACCGGCGTTCTTCCCACGACGGCCGAATCGATGACCACCACCGGCCCTTCTCCCGAACCGATCAGTTCGGTCACATTCGCCTCGGGATCCCGGTCGTCGGTGCTGAAACCCTCGCGGAAGCCGCCGCGAAGCCGGACATTGGTGGGAAGCTTGATGTCTTCCTCGTAAACCCCGCCGAGCACGCGCACCTCGTCGATCGAATCGGGATCATTGAAACCGGCGAAAGAGGCGACGTCGATGGCGTCCTGAATCGAACGGGCCGCCGTACCGGGCGTGGAGTAAGGGTATTCGTCGGAACCGTCGGCGCTGACGAAATGGCGGGGCGTGCTGCATCCCACTTCACGGGCTCCGATGGTCGAACCGTCCCGCCCCGCCCTGAGGTGAGGGGAGTGATCGAAGAGCCGATAGTTCCTTGCGAAGCGGTTGCAGTAGCGTGCCTCGAGGCTGATATTCCCTTCGCCCTCGGTGAAATCGATTTCCATATCGATCCCGTTGTGGAACACGTTGTTATGGTCGAAGATGGTTCCTTCACCGCCGACCGACCGGATGCCGGCATCGTTGAACGTGATGACGTTGTTGTAGATCTCCGGAGCGCAGTTTTCGATGAGAAATCCCCGCCCATCTCCTTGGTTGTTGGAGATCGTGTTGTCGTGGAACGTGCCGCCGCCGCCCGCCAAGTGGATCAGGGCACCCTCCTTCCGGACGTGCTTGTTGTCGTATATGATGCAGTCGAACATGATCGGCGCGGCCTCGTCGGCGGCATAGATGATCACGCCCGTCGAATCGGCCCTGTTCCGGAGAAAGAGGGAATTGGCGAAAACGGGAGACGCGTTCCCCTCGAGATAGGCGACGGCGCCCGTATCGGCGACACCGCCGGTGAACTCGAACCCATCGAGGAGCGTGGAATCGGAGATCCCCTGCCCGCCGTGGACAAGGCGAAATTCCTTCAGTCCTCCCATGCGGGACCGCCCCTCATCGCCCCTCGTTTCGTTCGAGAAAGACCCCGGGTCGTACCCGCCGAGATACTTCACACCGTTCACCAGTTCGATCGTTTCGAAAAGAACATTTCCCGTGGCGACCTTCACCGTATCGCCGGCATTCAGGTAGGGACTGAGCGCGTTCACGCTGCCCGAGGCGGTTCGTAGCGACGAGAATGGATAGCTTCCCGTCTGCGAAGAGGCGTTCACGAGGAAGCTGGAATATTCGCACTGGCAATCGGGGGAGATCGAGAAAGCGCCCGCCACGGTGTCGCCGCTCGCACTGAACGTGTCGGCCGCCGCGGGAGAGCAGTTGCTGAGGTTGTAGACACCGGCGGTGGTATCGCAGAAATCGGGATCCGCCTCGATGTTGAACTTGTCGACCTGTCGCCTGTCGAAGCTGAGGAAGTTCTCCTCCGTGTCCGCCCGATCGATGTTCCCCCAGCCGACGTTCAGGAAGATATCCTTGCTGCGCGTGTTGTCGACGTATCCACCCGACCCTCCTGTGTTGTAGGCGATGATATTCGAACTCAGCTCGATCCGCTTCCCCCCTCCCGACGCGTTCTCGACGTATACGCCGCTCCCGGAATGATCGCCCTCCGGGGCGTTCTCGACCACGTTGGCGACAATCGTGTTGAAACGCACCGTGGGGATGACGAACCCGCCGTTGGTGCCCCGCATGTCGATTCCCGCGGCGCTCGCATCGCCTCCGGTGGAGCGGTCGATCGTATTGCCGATCACCAGGTTGTGCTCGATCAGCGGCCTGGCGCTTCCGTCGACGAGAATCCCGCCTCCTTTCACCCCGTCGGCATGGGTGATCACGCACCCGATGATACCGTTCCGCGGGCTCTGGGATTGACTCGGACTGGTGAGGCGGACGGTCGGCTCGCCTTCGACGACTCCTGCAAGCACGGTTCGCCCCGGATCGATATCCCGTTCCGAAAACGTGGTGTCGGTCCACCCGCCCTGGATGAGAATCGCCTTGTCCACCGTGAGGTTCACCTCGTACGTGCCCCCGGCCACCCGAATCGTGTCGGCGACGTCGGCGATATCGAGTACGGCGGCGAGGTCGCCCGTGGCGTGTTCCGGCGTTTCATAGGGGAAGATGCCCGCGCCCGCATCCTGTGCGACATAGTGGAAGACGAAGTTGCACCCCGTGGAGAGCGCACCGATCGGCAACCCCCCCGGCGCGGCGGAAAAGATGCTCGTTTCGCTGTAGAGGCGGTAATCGCCATTCTCCAGGTCGCAGAAGAGAGGAACGACATCGAATGTCTGGGTCAGCGATACGGCGCACGCCCCGTCGGCGATCGAATCGTTCCCGAAGAAATCGCAGCTATCGGCGCGGATCGACCCGCTGCCGTCGCAACCGAGCACGATGCTGTTTCGGTTTTCGGCGAAAAGAGAGTACCGGAAGGAGGCCGTTCCTCCCCCCGAGACGTGAAGAAGCGCCGAGGTGCTGTCGGCCGCCTCATTTCCGATCACGCTGATATGTTCGAACCGCGCGGCTCCACCGTCGATCTCCACCACGCCCCCTTCCGGCCCCGAGGCGCCGGTGAGCACGACGAACGCCATGCCGGTGGTATCCCCGGAGGCGATGGAAACAATCGGCACATCCGGATCCGCCGGTCTCACGATCGTCCCCGGAAGGATGACATCCACCTGCCCGCCGGCGAAGTTGATCGAATAGCCGCCGATGAGCTGCACCCCCGCCGGAAGAATGAGGTTCTCCGTATATTCCGCGCTCGCCACCAAAACGGTGTCCCCGGGGCGGGCCGCCGAGAGGGCGGCGCCGATGGTGCGGGCGGCGTTCTCCGGCGTGTCGTAGGGAAAGACGTCGCCCGGAAGCTCCGCCGAGACGTATTTCACTCCGGCCCGGCACCCGATGCCCCACGCACCGAAGCCCCCTCCGTCGGACGCGCCGGCGGCGAATTCCGACTCCACGAACATCCTGTAGTCATCCTGCACGACGTCGCAGAATACCGGGTCCCGCTCGAAGGTGTTCGTCGTGTCCGCGGGGCAGCCGAGCGTGTCGCGGCCGCCGTTCAGGTAGAAGAGGTTGTACGAAATCGGGGAGAGGGCGGAACTGTCGGTGCAGGCGATCGCCGTTCCCAGACCGGTATTGTAGAAGATATTGTCGATCACCCGGGGGGAACCGCCGGCGATGTGAACCACGCCGGATCCGGGCGACGTGCGGCAGAATGCGAAGGTGTTGTGGGAAATGCGGGGCGAACCATTCCCGACGAAAATCCCCGCCCCCCTGGCCGCGTTCGTCTGGTTGTTCACGAAAAGGTTGTGGTCGATCCTGGGAGAGCCGAATCTCACGAAGGCACCCGCGCCGTCGGAGAGGTTCGTCACCGCCGAACGGATCATGAATCCCCTTAAGACGGTGCCGCTGTCCGGCCCCGACCACGCCCACACCGTATCGAGGGTGGTCACCGTATCGATGGTGAGCGTATCGATGCGGGCGATGGTGGAATCGTATTCGAATCGGCAACCCCTCGTATCGGGGGGCGGCAGGATATAGGTCCAGAGAGAATCGTACTGGATCGCCCGTTGATCGCCTCCGCCAATCGCCTCCGCCTGGTCCCAGCCGCCGAGGAGGACGATCCCCTTCGGGATCGAGATTCCCTCATTGTAGCTCCCGCCCGATGAAAGGAAATCCTCGAACGCCACCCCGGCGACGAGCACCGTGTCGCCGGGAACAGAGACATCGAGCGCTTTCTGAATCGTGTTGGCCGGCGTGAGAGGAGAATCGTATTCGCCGGCCGGATCTTCGGGCACCGAGAATCTCGCATGGATCACGAAGCGGGTCGTCCCCTCGGCGATGGCGGGGAGTGCGAGGAGCGCCGTCAGGATGAGGGCGCGGCCTGTACGGCGCTTCATGTGAAATGAGCTCCTTTCCGGACGAAAGGGCGACCCCCAATACGCGGGGAACACCCCGACAACTCGTTGCGATCGGCTACTATAGCAACCGCTCGTTCCACTGTCAATTCGGCCGGAATCGCTTCCGGCGCGCGATCCCGACGCCCGCCGCGGTCGAAGGGGGTCGGGCGGCCGGGAGAAAGAGGCGGCGGCACAGCCCCGTGGTTACTGAATCACGAGGAATTTTCCAACATGCTCCCCACCGGAGGGGGCGAGAGACTTCACATAATAGAGATAGACCCCGCTGACCACGAGATTCCCCTCGCCGTTCCTCAGATCCCAGGAGGAACTGCCCCCCCCCTGATTATCGTGATGCTCCCATCGGCGAACGAGATCACCGCCCACCGTGTAGACCCGGATCTCCGCCTGCGGGGGGAGGTGGGTGAACTGGAGTCTTCTCGGACCGCTCGCTTCCCACGCAGCCCTCCGCTTGTATGGATTCGGCACCACGAGAATCCTGCTCAGATCTTCCGTCCCGTTACTCCTCGGTATCACATCTCCGGTGAGAACCGAATCGACTTCGTCCTTCCCGGTAAGGGTGTCGTAGGCGACGACGAAATAATTGTAGGGGAAGTCGTTGTGAACCCCCTCCACATCCAGGTACTGGATCGGATCGTTGGTGAGGAATGGGACGTCGGCGGAATCGCAATAGCTGAAATCACGGAGAATCTCGAAGTTCGAGGGGTTCGCGATGTTGGCGCGATAGACCCGGTACCCATCGATCCTCCGGTAGAGCAGGCTGACCACACCGACGGAATCGCTCGCCGCCGGGACGAAACCGTTGATCGTCCGGACCGTGTCGGGGCGCTCCTCGACGATCCACGTCGTATCGATCACCGTGGCGCCGTCCACCACCGTCGTGTCGAGAGTCATCCCCGTGGTATCCAGGCGGACCCCGATCTCGACGACCGTGTCGGCCACCACGCGGACCTCGAGACCGAGCCGGAAGTCGACCCAATCGCCGGGGGCGCAGAAAACGAGTTCCTCCTCCCCCAGATCGGACGACGAGACCCGCTCTCCCTCGCCGGCGCCGTGAGGAATGTAATCCCACGCCATGGTTACACGACGGGAGATGGCGTTCACGGTGAACTGATCCCGGATCACCAGTTCCGGCGTCGAGAGGGGGTTGAATTCCTCGATACTCCCCTCGCTGAACGTAAGCAGGATGCCGTGGGGAAGAGAGATCTGATCGATTCCCGGCCTGAAATCGGCGGGAATGGAAAAATCGACGCTGTCGGTCTCCTCGAACCACTTCATATCGATCGGCGCGCCCGACGCCGTCCCGTCGGCGTAAAGAGTGTCGCTTCCTCTCGCCACGATGCGAATCGACACGTTCGAACAGATGTCGGGCGCACCGCTCAGGATCGGATCCGAGCTCCCCCCCAGTAGTTCGGGGAGACGGGGTCGTCACGATCGATGGTCGGCTCGCCGACAAACGGTCCCGTGAATTCCGGCACCTCCTTCACGGAGCGGAACTTCATGTCGAGATCGCAAAAACCATCATAGTCGCCTCTGAACTCGAAGTGGGCCGTGCCGCCCCAGTTCGTATCGATAAGGGCGAGAGAACTGATGATCGACGGGTCGGGCTGATCCCACTCGAGCAGCATCGCCCCGGCCATCGGCGTCGCCTTCACGGTGATCGGCGGACACTCGACCGTCTGGGCGCGAAGAACCGGGGGGACGATCGCCTGCAAGACGAAGAACGCCCATACGAGGGCACCCCTCCGCCATCCCGCGGCGCCACACGCGCCCCGGCGACCTCCGCCCTCCCGAGGGAGGTGGAATACCGGATCCATCATCGAATCTACTCCCTTTCCGGCACGGGCGGGCGACCGGATCCCGCCCGGTCGCCCCCCCCGCGGGGCTGAGCGCATCTACTGGAATGCTTCTCCGAACAGGTTCACGAGTATCGCTTCAACCAACTTCCGGCTCCTCTCCGGATCGAAATAGTACAGCGGCATGCCGAGATAGACCACATTTCCCCGCTTTCCATCGGATGGGATGTAGAGGCCCACCGGATTCGACGGGTCGTCGCAGGGATCCGGGTCGCCCGGCTGCAACGGGTACGGATTGGCGACCCTGCAGTACTGGTAGATCGGAACGATGTTCCTGTCGCTCCGGTACGAGTATCTCTCGCATTAGCCGAGGCCGTCACCGGCCGAAAGGAACCGGGAGCGGGTGCTGTCCACCAGAAGATCGGGCAACCCCGGCAGGAGGGACTTGGCGCTCCAGAGAAAATCCTCGCTGTTGTTCAGCCATGTCGTTTCGACACCGCAGTATTCATAGAGCGGATGGGGGATCGAGTCGGCGACGATCGCGTTGTACCAGATCATATGGCTTCCGCACGAGATCGGCTGGCTCGACACCTGGCACGGATCGGGTATGGGAACGAACCCGGTGTCGATGTAATTGTTGTCGGGAAGGAAGTTCCACGACGGACGAAAACCGAGTAACAGGAGGTTTCCGCCGGCATCGACGTACGACCAGATCGGGTCATTGCTCGAGGCGTGAAGCTGCTGTATGTAGGGCCACGTGTCCCCCTCGAAGTCGTCGGTGGTGAGAATCAGCGTCGAAGCGGCGCTCATCCGCCGGATCGGCGGATCGACGACGTTGCGATCCTTCCCCGGGTTGAACTGGTCGATCAGATCGAAGCTGGCGAGGAGCGTATCCGCCCAGAAATCGAGGAATTCATCGGGCCCCGGGTAGAAATCCGGCTCGGTGCTCACGTAGAAATCGTTCCAATGGAGGACGGTGCTCAGATCGGGATCGGGGCCGGCGAACACCTCGAACGGGAATTCGCCCAGAATCTCGAGTCCCGCATCGTCCTGCACCTTGGCGAAAAAGGAGTGCCTTCCCCTCGTGGCGTTCAGCCCCCCCGAGACCGGGAACCGGGTATCATTGATGTCCCATGGATCCCAGCGGAAATCGTCGTACGCATGGGTGTAACCCTGCACTCTCCCGCCGTACGCCCTCAGATCGGCGCCCCACGAGAAGATCAGGTCGGTCCCCTCGAACACCTCGCCCACTTCCGGGGCCGCGCCACCCGAGAAACGAATGCCCATCACGTTCGAGCGGATCATGATCGAGCCGGTCGACTTGTTCAAAACCCCCCACTCGACAAAGTTCACCCCTTCGCTCGGCACCTGCTCCACCGCGCCCGCCTCGTCGATGGAACGAACGAAGAAGAAATGGCGCTTCCCCCGGATATCTCCGTTCGTCGGCTGAAGGTTCCGCAGAACCACGAAGGTCGTCTCGGCGCCCACGCGAGTCCAGTCGAGGCTGTTCCAGAGCTCCCGCGTGACGCCGCCCCCCCCCTCGCCGTTGGGCACGTAGCCGAACTCGTCGCGGAGCCGGCCGCTCAACGTATGGAAATACTCATAGCCCACCACGGCGTTGTTCGGACTGTCGGGGTCGCTCCCCTCCCACTCGAAACGCACCGCCTCGCCCGTGCCGTTCGTCAGCCCGATCGGCCCTCCGGTCAAACGGGTCACGGGCGCCACGGTGACCGAATTGAATGTGATATGGGTGGGCGACGGATCGAGCGCGCCCCGGTCGTCGATGGAGCGGACGAAGAAGGTGTGGAACCGGAAGAAGCTCTCGCTGATCTCTTCGTTCCCCGAGGTCGATTGCAGCGTGTCGTACGTGCAGCACGAATCGGCGTTGACGATGAAGGTGGAATCGGTCTTCTCCACCTTCACCCAGTCGGTCGTATCGTCCCAGGCGAACTCGTATGCCACCACTTCGCCGTCCGAATCCTCGCCGAACCATTTCAGATCGACGAGATAGCTCGACTTGGTGAACGGGCGGGGGCCTCCGGAAATAATCGTGCGGGGGGGGATGTTGGTATCGGGTGACGAAAGGTCGGTGTTATCGCAGCCCGCGGCGAGGAACAGCGCCGTCACGATCGTGACGAATACCGCCGCCGGGATCAAACGTATCTGTTTCATTTCAGAAGTTACCCCACGATCAAGACGTGACGAAGAATGTCACGGTCCTTGTCTCTCCCGGCGTCCCGGAGCCCCCCCGGTCGAGGGGAGTCACTGTGAATTCGAAGATCCCTCTCGATCCGAGCAGATCGAGTTCGAGGCCGTAGCGGACGCCCTCGCCGTTGAGGCCGGACTCGGCGGGCACCGCTTCACCGATGGCCACCCGATTTCTCCCCGCGTCGGTGATCAGTTCGAGCTTGTAATCGAGGAGCACGAGATTGGGCGGTCCGTCCGGATCGCGAACGTCCATCTCGATGACGATGATCTCCTGCGTCCTGCCGAGATCCTCGCCCGGCTGGGGTGTCACGATGTCGACGCTGGGAGCGAAGTTCACCTTGAACTCGAATTTCCCGCCGTTTCCCTCGCGACGGCCGAAGGAATCGATCCCGCCGATTTCAAGGACATAGGGAGCACCCGGCGGGCTCGGGGGAAGGGGACCCGCCTGTCCGGTGAAGACGTGGCGCGACTCGATGCTGTCGGGCGAGAAGAAGCCCGCACCCTTCACCCTCCAGAACGACCCGATCACGGAATCCCTCAATGCGGGATCGGGAAGCTCGGCGTCGAGATCGGTGATCGACCATTTGAAGTAGATCGTGCTCGAGTCCTCGATCCGCACCCCCTGCTGGCCTGTGATATCGATAAAATCCGCTCCGGGAATGTTGGGGTCATACCAGATCGAATCGATTGTCGTTTCGGGGTCGAAATTTACCGTGAAATGCCGTCTCGCGGAGGCGTCCCCGGCGCTCCAAAGTCCTGTTTCATCCCGGGTGTCGACGGTGAACGTGTAGGTTTCGAACGGATCCAGGTTGTCATACACCACCGAGACCGCGTCGGGTCCCACTTCGATGGGAGCCTGGTTCACTTCGGAAAGCTTGTATCGGTACCCGGTCACTTTCCCTCCCAAGGAGATCCCTTCCCAGCAGAACTTGACGGATGAATAGGCGAGGAGTGTCTCGCGCTCCGCCGGGCTCCGGAGGGTGTCGAACACGCCTCCTCCCAGGGGAATCAGTTCGGCGCAGAACCGGAGACGCGAATGAACGATCATCGACACGTCCCGGGGAGAGGAGATGTCGACGAGAACGATCCCCCTATCGTTGTTGCCGAGGAAAAGAGAGTCCCCCGAAAGGGCCAATCCGGTGACATCACCGGAAAAATCGAGCTGCGACGCTTCGACCGGAAGCGACGGATCGGATATGTCGATCGAGACGAGACCGTTCTCGCCGTCGGCGAGGTACGCGTACTCCCCGGCGACATCGACGGCGAGAGCGCTCCCCCCCGTCTCGAGTTCGCCCAGGCCGGAGAGGGACCCATCGGCGGCCACCGAGGCGATGCGCAACCCGTCGTCGGCGGCGGCCACCAGGAGGAGATCGTCGACGATCCGGATATCTCTCGGATGGCGGATCTGGAAGAGGGAATCATGGGACACGGGGATGAGCTTGAGATCGTCGGAATCGGGGTCGAATATAATGGAAAGAACGCCTAGGCTCTCCACGCCAGCGTATACGTATTCCCCGTCCACGGCGACGGAAACGAAGGTTGGTCGCGAGGCGGGCCTGTACCGGGCGAAAAACGCCGGCGCCGTCGGATCGGTGATGTCGAGAACAAGAAGACCGTTCGTGGCGTCTGCGGCGAAAAGGTAGTTGTCCCATAGCGCGAGCGTCCGGGTCAGCCGCCCGCTCGTCTCGAAGGAACCGACCACCTCGGAATTGACCGGATCGCGCACATCGAGCACGGTGATTCCCTGCAACCCGTCGGCGAGAAAAGCGTAACCGTCCCGGATCGCCAGATCGGTGACGTCTCCTCCGGTGAAAACCGTTCTCTCCCTCGTGATATTCTCCACATCCGAAACATCGTAGATATCGAGTCCGTTTTCCCCCCCGGCGACGAAAAGCTTGTCGCCCTCCTTCGCCATGGCGAGCGCCACCTCACTGAGGAGGAGCGCCCTCGGCTCGACGGTGGAAAAAGCGGTGAAGTCGAGACTCGCGGGGGTGCGGTCTTCTTTCCCCTCGTTGTCGATCGCCCGTATGAAGAAAAGATGATCGGCCACTTGGCTCTGGTCTTCGTCGGTGGCGGTGGGAAAGACGAACTCCGAATCCGTTTTCGACGTGAAGAGCCACTCGGCGTCCCGCCGGGTCGTATCCCCCAAGGAGTATTCGAATCCGCGGATCAGGCCGTCGTCGTCGAATCCCTTCCAGAAGAGGTGCACCCTGTAGAAGGTCTTCTCCTCCTCGGACGGGCCGACGGTGATCACCGTTTCGGGCGCCTTGTTCTTATCCGGTTCGGGAGCGACCGTTTGTTCGCACCCGATATAGACGAGAATTCCCGTCACCAGGACGAGCAGAAAAAGAGCAAAATCGGCCAGGCGTTTTCGGGTCATTTCCTTCCAGGTCCGCCTTTATAACGAATGGAAAAGTATCAGGTTACGGTTTTGCCAAACGCTGCGCGACTATACCAAAGGGTTTTCCTTCGTGTCAACCCAAAAGCCCCTTCATGAGGCGCCGAACGGTGTGCTACTCTTCCTCCCATGGCATCCGGCGACTATCGGAAACCGCTTGCCGCCACCGTCGCGGTGATCGGTTTCTGTTTCTTCCTATCCGGCTTCAGCGCTCTCGTTTTCCAGGTCGTGTGGGCGAGGAAGCTCGACCTCGTTTTCGGCCACACAGTGTATGCGGTGACCACCGTCCTGGCGGCGTTCATGGGCGGACTCGCGCTGGGAAGCCGTCTTCTCGGCTCGGTAGCGGATCGCCGGAAGGACGTGCTCCGCATCTATGCCCTCCTGGAGGCGGGTGTGGGCCTCTACGCCATCCTGCTCCCCGGCCTGATCGACGGCATGACTCCTCTCTTCCGATGGGCCTATCAGCTCTTCGGGGGATCGTTTCTCCTTTTCAGCGCCTTCCGGTTCGTGGTGTTCGCGCTCCTCCTTCTTCCCCCGACGACGCTCATGGGGGGGACCCTCCCGGTGCTCGCCCGTTTCTTCGCCCGCCGCGCGGAAAGATTCGGGGGGACCGTCGGCCTGCTCTACGGCTGGAACACCTTCGGCGCGGTGGCGGGCGCGCTCGCCGGCGGCTTCCTCCTGATTCCCGCCCTCGGCGTGGGCCGCGCCAATCTCGCCGCCGCGTCACTCAGCGTGGCGGTGGGACTGTTCATCTTTCTCCTCTCCGGGAGGATCTCCCGATCGATGGAAGCGGGCTTTCTCAAGACCGGCGCCGCGGCGGAGGAAAGGCCGCGGAAGACCGGGGGATCGGCCGCAAAGCCGGCGATGCTCAAGCTCGTCCTCGCCGTCTACTTCCTCTCCGGCATGGCGGCCCTCGGCTACGAACTGATCTGGACGAGACTGCTGATCATGCTCGACTACTTCGATTCGGACACCTATTCCTTCACCACCATGCTCACCACCTTCCTCTTCGGTCTCTCGGCGGGAAGTCTCATCGCGGCGCGCTTCGCCGACCGCCTCCGCCGTCCGGAACAAGCGCTCGGCATCGTCCAGGTCGCCGTCGGCTGCGCATCGCTCCTCTCCCTCTTCTTCCTCGCGAAGTCGGGACATGTCATCCACCTGACCGAGCGGTCGTGGGAGGCGAGGGTGGCCCTCTGTTTCACCTGGAGTTTCGCGGTGATGATCGTCCCCACGCTCCTCCTCGGCGCCGTCCTCCCTCTGGTGACGACGATCTACGTGCGCAACAGGAAGGACGTGGGGAAGCGCGTCGGAACCGCCTACTCGGCGAACACCGTCGGCTCGATCGTCGGCGCGGTGCTCACAGGGTTCGTTTTCATCCCCCTGCTCGGCGCGAAGGGAAGTCTCCTCCTCCTCAGTTCGGTCAACGTCCTTCTCGGCATCATTCTCCTTTTCGCCGCCCGGGGCAAGGGATCACCGTGGAAGACGGCGCTTCCGGCAACCGTTCTTTTCACGGCGATCGTTCTCGTGTCGCCGAAAGGGAAACTCTACAGGATCGTCGAGGAGGAAGACCGGCTCCTCTTCTACGACGAGGGGAGCACCGCCACCGTTACCGTGCTCCGGCACGCGGACGGAAGCAAATCGGCCAACGTGGACGGCATCCCCGTTGCAGGCACCGACGTGATCATGCTCACCGACCAGAAGTCGCTTGCCCATCTGCCGAGCCTGGTGCTCGATCATCCGGCGAGCGCCCTTACCGTCGGCTTCGGGTCGGGAGGTTCATCGTGGTCGTTCTGCCTGCACGATCACGTGAAGAAAGTGAGATGCGTGGAGATTGCGCCGAACGTGGTGGCCGCCGCCGGTTTTCTCGAGGAGTCGAACCACGGACTCCTCCGGCTCGGCAGATACGCGGACAAGTACGGGATCATCATCGATGACGCGAAGAGCTATCTCAACTTGTCGGGCGACCGGTACGACGTGATCGCCACCGACTGCACCGATCTCGCCTACAAGAGCAACGCAAACCTGTACACGAGCGAATACTTCCGTTTGTGCCGCGAACGGATCAACTCCGGGGGGGCGCTCGTCATCTGGCTCAATATCACCGGCATCTCCACATACGACCTCAAGACGGCGCTCAACACCTTTCTCTCCGTCTACCCGGAAGGAAGCGTCTGGTACTTCTCGAACGTCCCGACCCACTATGTTCTCCTTCTCGGCACGGTGGAACCGCTCTCGATCGACGTGACGAAGTACCTCGAGAGGTTTCGCGACACGAAGGTGCTCGCCGATCTCGAGGAGATCGGCCTGTCCGATCCGTGGAAATTCCTGAACTCCTTCGTCACCGCCGGACCCGCCCTGCGCGCGTGGGCCGCGGAAGGGGCGATCAACACGAACGAGAACGCCTACCTGGAGTTTTCCGTGCCCCGCACGGGGAGCGATAGATACAACGCGGTGAACCTCGAACAGCTTCTTTCCCTGAGAACGCCGGTCACGCCGTTCCTCACGAATGTCCCGCCCGGCGTCGACCGGTCGGCTCTGAAACGGAATTACCTCGCCGACGGATGCCTCCTCCGTTCCGTGATCGCCCTGTGGAGACTCGATTTCACCGAGAGCCTCGACTGGATCGCGAGGGGAAGGGAACTGAACGGCACGGACCCCGGACTCGACAAGTTCGAGGATTTCGTCCGATCCCAGCAGCGCAGCTTCGGTCGCCGGATCGCCGAGAACGCCGGTGAGGGGGAGATCGACGCGGTGGACGCCTACAACCTCGGGGTCTATCACTTCGACAAAGAAGAGTACGGCGAAGCGGCCGATCGATTCCGCGAAGCCGTCGCGCGCGACCCGTCGAACGCAGACGCCCATACGATGCTCGGCCTCTCGCTCCTTCATCTCGGTGACAGGGAAGGGGCGGTTCGCTCGATGGAGGCGGCGGTGGCCGCCGACTCGACGGCCTACAGAGCGCTTCGCAACCTCGCGGACCTGACCCGCGACGCGGGGGATGCCGCCGGGGCGGAAGCGTACTACCTGAAAGCTCTCTCGGTGAAGCCGGACTACCCGGCGGCGCGGGGCAATCTCGGTCTTCTCTACTTCCGCAGCGGCCGTCTCGACGAGGCCGAGGAGCAGTTCCGCCTTTTCCTCCGCTACTCCCCCGGCGATCCCAGGGCGGAAGCGATGCTCGAGAAGATCCGCGCCGAGCGCTGAATCGTCCCTTCCCGACCGAACCGCCGGAATCGGAAGAGCGACCCTTTTGCCCCGGCGGGCACACCCTGAAAAAAAGCCGCCGGGGCTTGATGCCCCGGCGGCCCGATGTTCATCCATTCACCGGCGGATGCTAGCGAATGAGAACCATCTTCCTGGTCTGGCTGTCCTTACCGGCGGTCAGGCGGTAGAAGTAAACACCACTACCGACCTCGGCGCCGTTGTCGTCCTTGCCGTACCAGCTGTACTCGTAATTCGCCCCGGCTTCGAGCTGGCTGTTGACGAGAGTTTTGACTTCCCGTCCGGCCACGTCGAAGATCCTGAGCTCCACATGCGACTTGACCGGCAGGCTGAAGCGGATCTTGGTGGTCGGGTTGAACGGGTTGGGGGTGTTCTGATGGAGAACCATCCGCCCCGGAACGCCGTTCGGTACGTCCACGTTGATCGTGCAGTCAGCAAGCGGGTTCGGAATCCCGGTCCCGAACTGGGTCAGGATCGTCTGGGTGAAGCAGTCCCTCGCCTTCAAGCTGCCGAGAACTTCGAGCGGCGTGGTGGATACCACGACATTCGAGTTGCTGACAACGTGAGGATGGGTCTTCAGGAACGTGCTCGTTCCACCCGTTCCGAAGTTCACCAACGCCGTCGCCGTACTCGTCACGATCGAATTGTCGGGATCGCCGATAATCGGGCAATCCCACAGGCCAACCATGGCGGTCATGTTGGCGAAGATCGTGGACGGCTGGCCGACGAGCGTGTAGGCGTTCGTCCCGGGAAGGCCCTTGAGGCCGGTGTCGTCGGTACAACCGCCGATCACCGGGGTGAGGCCCGCCGTGATCTCCCAGAAGTGGGCGCTGTTCGTGGTCTGGTTGCTGCTCGCATCCACCCACGACGGATCGCTCAGCTCGCCATCCTCGCAGAGGTCGTTGCCGGCAACCCAGAGGTTCGCGCCATCCGTGAAGTTGGCCCCCCCGGCGTCGATGTACCTTTCCAACTCGATCTGCGTGGAGTCGACAAGGGTCCGAACGTCGGAGTACCGACCGAAGAACCAGATCACCGTGTTGTAACGGCGCGTGTTCGTCGTATGGTCGATAATACCGCCGTAGCCGTCGGGATCGGTGGGCTGCGCATAGATCGGCGTCTGCTGACCGCGCGCGATGGCGCCGCCGAACATGTCGTACTCGTCGTAGACGATGCCGAGCCGATCGAGGGATTCCTCCCAGATCTGCCGGACACGGGGAACCGTGACGGTGGTCAGCGCACCGCTGCCGTCCGTATCGGCCACGATGTCATACGTGCCGTGCCGCGCGTTCGCCACGAGCAGAACCTTCTGGTTCTGTCCCGCGGGAAGCGGCCGGATGCTGGTCGGACAGGGAAGAACCTCGACCTTGAACGGCCAGTCCCCCCGCCGGTCCCAGTTCGCCGTCACCAGATCCATGCTGGTCTGGCCATACGTGCCTCTCGTCGGGAAGGTGTCGATATTGTTCAGACTGTCTTCCGCCGAGAAGAAGTATTCGACCACGGTGCCTTCGGGCCAGACTGTGGCTCCCCCGATGGCCGCGGAGTTCTCCGCGATGGTCAGCCGCGTCCTGTAGGCGCCTGCGAACTCGTTCTTCGTGCCGGGACCGCCGATCGGATCGTCCGGCACCGAGAAGTGCAGAGCCTTCGAATGCCACGGCTCGGTGAGGGGATCCTTGCTGCCGAGCGGCCTGGCGGCGTCCTTGTCGAACGTCTGGCCGCAGTCGATGGAGACCCGCCAGTGGATCTTCACCGTGTTCCCCTTGACACCATCGAAGTCGCGGACTTCGATCTGCAGAGAGTCTTCATCCTCCCACGTGTTCCCCGGCCACAGCTCCCAGTTTTCGCGGCTCGAGGAGTGGAGATCGAGGTCGCGCGCGTACGTATCGACAAACACGTTCGCGCCGCCGAGACTCCACTGCGTCGTGGTGGAGGAGAAGACGCCGACACTCACGTTGTCGATCAGGTAGACGACCTTCCGGTGGTTCCCCATGCAGGGAAGCTCGCCGGCGGTGTTGTAATCGCAACGATCGAGAATGCTCCAGCTGAACTGGATCGAGTCGGTGTTGGCGTTCAGGAAGTTCGACCAGTCATCGCGCCGGTCGATATTCCAGAACTGGCAGCCGGCGATGTTCACGTAGTTATCGCCGCTCCACTGGCCCCACCGCTGGATGGTGCGGTCATAAACGCGGAGCTGCTGATCGACCACTTCGCCCGCCACCGACGGGATGCAGAAATACGAATCGTACTCGATGAACACGCCGGTCCAGGCACCCTTCGTACCGTTGTACGGGGTGTTGGGACCGCACTCGAACACAGGCGTCACGAGACGGAAGTTGAAGGCGTCTTCTTTGTACGCCTGGGCTCCGAGAGCCGTATTGTCGGAAGCCCACATCCAGTTGTTGGAGTACTCGCAGGTCGCTCCCTTGTTGATGTAGCCCGGGTCGTGGTCGAGGGTCCACCAGTCGGTGAGGATCGGCGTACCGTGAACCCACTTCCCGCCGCTCCAGAATCCGCCGATCTCGGCCTGCGGAAGAGAAGGAGCGCTCCATTCAGGTCCGAACGTTCCCGTCTCGAAGTTTTCGGGACCGTAGTTGGTGCTCGGCGTCACGCTCTTGGCGTAGATGTTGTCCACGCGCCACGCGCCGTCGGTATGCACGCCGCCCGAAGCGTCTTCGTCGTCCCACGCGTTGTCGGACGCGAAACGCCAGCGGACGAGGAGATCGGTGGCCGAGTTATCCAGCGCGGGACCGACGTATTCGAACGGCCCGAACGTGGCACAGCCATAGTCGGCGCCGCCCGTGCCGGTGCAGCCGGCGTCGGCGAAACTCGTGCCGAAGAAACGGTCGAGCTCGAGCCATGTCGCGGTGGTCTCGTTGTTGGAGAGTGCGTACTCCAGGTAACAGTAGTCGTAGTTGATTTCGCAGTCGTACATGTGGATGCCGCCGATGGTGAACCCAGTGGCGGCGTTGAAGCCGGCACCCGACTTTCCGAGGTTGAGGATGAGGCTCCAGTTGTACGCCGGGCCATAGCCCCAGTCGTTCTTCCAGATCAGCGTATCGCCGAACTCACCGCACCACGGGGAGTAATCGGGAAGCGGATCGGTGACATCGGTGAAAGCCATGAACGTGTCGATATGCCACTGGTTGGTGAGGTCAGCGAACACGTCGTAATGGTCGAAACAGCCGGGAAGACCGCTGCCGATGCCGTAAACCGTCGTGTTAGAGCAGCTGTCGCTCGGCAGGCCGGGCGCGCCGCCACCCTCCCAGCACCACGTGGCGTATCCGGGGGCCTCGGTGCCCTGGCCGCCATCGCTGGAAAGGCCGGGGGCACATTCGGTGCCCGGATCGTTGAAGACACGAATCCAGTTCGTATCTCCCACAGCAGCGACCTTCGTGAAGATCACACCACCATCCGCCGTTTCGACCATTCCCTCGATCACGGGGCTGGAGTGTTTCTTCTCGACGGGGACCGTCTTCACTTCCGCCATTGCCGAAAAAGCAGTGAAGCAGAAGACAGCCAGTGTCACCGCGAGTAGAACGGTTAGCTTCTTGTTCCTCATATTTTCTGCCCTCCATAAGCACGAACAGGAACATGGACTCACGAACGAAACATCGCAATCACTCCCGGCGACCTCCGCGAAATCGCGGATTCGGCGTGGCGCCGGTTATGAAGCCTCTGCAGGCTTGTCCGAACCGGTTTTCAGTCGGAACGGACATTTGCAATGCAACTGAGAAAACGAGTCGTACACAATATTCCGGTAGGATCACCTCCATTCAGACGGTTGCGTCGAAGAGGGGCAGAACCCCGTAATCGCCGTTACTAAAGGAAGTTAGCGGCAAACACGAGAGAGCCTGTCCCATCCATGAATTGCTCCAGATTACTCTAGAAATCACTGATACCGACGGCGATTATACCAAGAAACCGGCCGGAATGTCAAGGTGTGATTGTTGGAATTGCGGCGGTTAGAGGCTCTAGCGGGGCACGCGGGCCGATTCGTAATCTACTTCCCAAATATGGTATTCAGGAGTGTTGTTGTCGGTCGACGGCCGGTCGGTGCACGGGCTCAAGGAGACGGCGATCCGTTTGCCGTCGGGCGACCAGACGGGATACGCTATGTCGCGCTCGCAGATGTTGATGCCGGGCTCTCCGGGAAGGCGGACCTCCCACTCCTCTCCCGTCGTAACGTCAATTACCAGAAGACGTTTGAAGTCGATGACCACTGCGAGACGGGTGTTGTCGGGGCTGATCGCCGGGTAGGAAGGGGTCTCCCCCGCCCCGCCGTAGACCACCGAGTAATCCCCCGAAAGACCATCGTAGAGCCACACCAGGGACTCGCTCTGTTGGACGTGTAACATCTTATCATGGAACGGATTACGGGGGGAGCGCGAAAACTCCGTGCAGCTGCTGTCCGACCGGCCCACCGAATCGCGGGCGGTCACATTCAACCGCACGACCACCGTATCACGCAGGGGAACCCTCACGCAGGCGGAATCGGTGAGCCCCACCAGTTCCCCCGTGACCGTATCGGTGGAAACGATGAGCACCGACTCGAGTTTGAGAATGTGGTCGACGCCGGGAAAAATGCAGTCGAGGTAGGTGGTGTCCTCCTCGAGGGGAAAGGGCAGGCTTCCGTCGTACGTGTAGTGCGCCCCGAGAGGGGTGGCGATGAGCGCGATCGTTCCCCGCGAGTCGGAGAATCCTAGATCGACGTGGGCGGTATCGTTTTCGAACACGTTGATCACATCGGTGAGCAGTGTATCGCAGAAGGTCCGCTCGGCATCGAGATCGGTCACCTTGGCGCCCACCACGTAGGCTCCGAGAGGTCTCCCACCCACAACGCTGGGCGTCTTCACACCGGTTGGGACACCTTCCAGGAAGATCTCCGCCGCCATCTCCTCCTCGAGATCCTCGTCGTACGCGGTCACTTCGATCGCTCCGAGGGCGACCCGCGAGTCGGAGATGAAATAGATTTGGTCGGCGCTCCCGTCCGGGACGGTCCGCACGGCGGTCGCTTGGTTCTCGATGAAATCGTCCACATTCGAGAGAACGTAGTCGGAAGGGTCGTCGATCACCTTATCCAGCTTTTTCGGGGTATTCGCTTCGTCGAGGGTGACGACGAAAATATCGATCCCGTTGCTGAAGAGGATCTCCTCGTCGTCGAGCCACGAGGCGCCGGTCGGTCGGAAAAAGAGTGAGAGGGTATCATTCGGGATCGGATTCTCGCTCGTGATCCTCACCTCGTCTCCCGGATCGGTGAAAACGGAGACATCGATGACGTAGATATCGAACCGCCCTCCCGAAGCGCGGGTGAAGGCGATCCTGTCCCCCGTGGGGGACCAGGCGGGATCGAATTCATCCGCGTCGGCGTTGGTTATCTGATAGTAGGCGTCTTCTTCGCCCTCCCCGCCGCGCACCATGATCCAGATATTCTCCGTATTCGTATCGTTCCCCCGGTCGGAACTGAAGGCGATCGTTCTGCCGCTGTCGGAGGGATCGGGAAAATAATTCGGGTAGCTCGCCCGGTCATCCGTTACCTTCGTCCAAAACTCGCAGTCGGTACACTGGAAGGTGAGATCGTTCACGCCGTCGCCGCCGCAGCCGGAAAGAGAGAGTACGGTAACGCAGAGCGAGGCGCCGGCAGCGAGACCGGCCGAACGGACGAGGCGCCAGAATGACGACAAACTCTTCACTCCTTCTATCGGAAATCGGCTCGGTAGATCGAGCCGTATGCCTTACAATACTTGAAGTTAAAGCAACAGCACTATACTGAAAGGGCCGTGGCGTGTCAAGGCCATATCTGGAGGAGAAAGTTCGGGAAAAGGAAACGGCGGCGACGCTCGCCTGGGCGGGTGTCTCCGCCGTGATCGTCACGCTCTTTCTTATCCATCACCCGGCGAGGCCGCTGTTCGGCGTCCCGGGAGGAGGGGGAGGAGAATCCCCCTGGGCAGGGCACGCGGCGGCGGCGGCGGGCGCGGCGACGACGATCGCCCTCCTCCTGCCCGGCGGCCTGGCGCTGAGGCGGCTTCTCGGCATCCACAGGGCCGGGGGGCTCACCGTATGCGGCCTCGGGGCACTCTACGGCATGGGGGTGTCGTTCCTCCTTCTCGCCGCCGGCTCGTTCCGCGCGGTGAGTCTCGCGCCGGCGCTCCTCCTTCCCCTGGCGGTCCTCCTCTTTCCGTCACGCAGCACCGAAGTCGGGGCGGCGGAGGAGCGCCCGGCCGGCCGGGCCGGTAAGGCGACGCCGCTCCTCCTTTCTGCGCTCGCTTTCGCCGGCTTCACCGTGATCACCCTCCAGGCGCTCGCGCCCCTCACGGCGAACGACTCGCTGGTGTACCACTTCTCTCTTGCCGCGAAGTACGCCGCCACGGGAGGCTTCACCGCTTCTCCGTGGAACATGTACGCCCGTGTTCCCCACGGTATCGAGCTTCTCTACGCGGCGGCGTACCTCACCGGCGCCGAGGGAGCGGCGAGACTCGTCTGGCTCCTCCTGATCGCCGGCAACCTCGCCCTGGCCGCGCGGATCTCGAAGACCGTCTTCCCGGGAAGCGGGGCGGGAGCGGCCTTCCTCCTCGTCACCACACCTCTCTTCCTCGACCCAAGGACCGTTGGGAACGTCGACGCCGGGGCGGCGTTCTTTCTGGGCCTCTCGGCGCTCCATATCCTCCGGTTCCGCCGCGGCGGCGCCCCGGGAGATCTGATCGCCGCGGGGCTGTTCGCCGCCGGGCTCTTGTGGGTGAAACCGGCGCTTTGGATCGCGTGGCCGGTGCTGCCGCTCTACCTCGTACTCACCGCCCGTCCGGAGGAGAAGGGGAAGATGTCGCTGCCGCTGTGGGCCTTTTTCCTCCTCCCTTCCGCGGCGGCCGTTCTCCCCTGGCTCATTCGGGCATCGATCTGCAGCGGCTCGGCGCTCTTTCCTCTCCGCTTTCCGGAGGGCAACGGCGCCGAATGGGACGCATCCCTCGCCTCGCAGCTGCGCACGTGGCAGATGACGATCGGCATGGGGAGACGACCGGTCGACTTCCTCCTCCTTCCCTGGAACACCGTGCTCAACGCTCAACCGGTATATGCCCGCTTCGACGGCGTCCTCTCCCCACTCTACCTCCTTCTCCTTCCCGTGGCGCTCGTACGGGGCGGACGTGCCGTACGCCGGCTCCTCGCGGCGGCCGCGGCGGGCTTTCTCCTGTGGTCGATCGGCCCCCAGCAGCTCCGCTTCCTCTCTCCCGTCCTCCTCCTGGCGGCGGCCGCTCTCGGTGCGGGTGCGATCGGACCTTCCCGAAGGCGGCGCGCCGCCGCATCGATCCGCCTTTCGGTGATCATCGTAGCGGGCGCACTCCTGCTCGCGCCGTCGATCCGGCGCGTCGCGCGCGACACGCTGCCGGTGGTCATCGGGCGCGAGAGCCGGGAGGGTTATCTCGCGCGGAAGGTGCAGTCCTACGAGTTCTTCCGCCTGGTCGACCGCCTCGTCCCACCGGGCGGGAAGATCCTTCTCGTCTGGGAGAACCGCGTCTATTACTCTCCCCGGCCGGTGCTTGCCGACAGCTTCTTCGAGGCTTCCCAGGTGATCCGGCTCGCCGACCGCCGCGGAAGCGGCCGGGCTTTTCTCGAAGATCTGAAACGTCGGGGGATCGGCTGGATCGCCGTGAATCGATCGCTGCAGCGGGTGTTCGAGAGAAACTTCGCGCCCCACCCGAACGAGGTTCTCGCCGAAGCGCTCAGGATGTGCGAGAAGACGGCATCCCGAAAGGGGATCGACCTGTACCGCATTCCCCGGTGATGCACTCTCCCCCGGCGGCGACGAACACATGTCAGCGGAGCAGCGCCTCCACCGACTCGTCCTTCACGCCCCCCCGCCTGACATACTCCTCCGCCAGGCGCCTTCCCTCGTCCGGAAGGCCGCTGCGCGACGCGAGAACGGCGGCGTTCTTCCACGCCGGAAGATTCATCGGGTCGTTTTTCGTTTCACGAAGGAACTCGGTGTACGCGCCGGCGGTATCCCCTTTCTTCATGGCGAGCACCCCTTTCGCGTAGTGAAGCCCGGGAAGATCATCGCCGACATCCACCGCGCGGGAGAGTACCGCCTCCGCCTCGGCATATCCTTCATGCCTCATCAGATAAGCACCGAACAGGTAGAGCGCCGCCGCATCGCCGGTCGCCGCGCCCTCCCGGTAGAGCCCCTCCACGTTTTCCCGGTCCTGGAATAAATCGGCGAGAACCGCCTCGCGAGACGCCGGTGGCAGCTTGGCGCCGGTCGCGCGTTGGGCGCGCCACTTTTCGAGCCTCCCGATCTCCGCCGCGCGTGCGCGGAGCCGCACGGCGAGCGCCCCCTCGGCGCTTTCCGGCCCGAGGAGCGCCGCCGCGCGACCGGCGTATTCCGGGGCGTCTCCGTTCCCCGAAAGGATGCCCGCCGCCGCCAAGTGGAGCCACGCCTTCCCGTAGGCGGGATCGAGGCGGATCGCTTTTCGAAGCTCCGCCTCTCCCTCGGACAGGCGGCCGGTCCTGTACAGGAGCGTCCCGAGGTTCAAGCGAGCCTTCGGATAATCGGGATCGAGACGGACGGCGGAGCGGAACATCTCCTCGGCGCCCTTTACATCGCCACCCATCGCGAGGAGCCCGCCGAGGTTGAGCCGGGAACGCGCGTAATTCGGATCGAGTTCGATCGACTTCCTGTACTCGCGGACCGCTTCCTCCCTCTTCCCCTCGCTGTTTCGGATGATGCCGAGGCGATAGTGCGATTGCGCGTCTCCCGTGTCGGGAGAGATCGAGTAGAAATTGATATTGCACAGCAAGAAGGCGGGCAGGGCTATCGCCGTTCCCTTCGCCAGGACGGGCCACTCCCTTCGCCGCATCGCCGAGAGGGCGCGCCGCACCGCGGAGGATGCATAAAGGATGAGCACGGGCACCACAGGGAGGCGGTATCGCGTGAGAACGAAGAAGAGGACGATCGAGAAGGAATAGACCACGACGAAGGCGGCGAGGGGAAGCGCTTTGTCGCGGCGGCGGCCGATCATTCCCGCCGCGGCGAGGGGGGCGATCACCCCGAAGGGGATGAAAAGGAGATCGATGAGACGACTGTACCGTCTCTGGAAATGATAACTTTCAATCTGTGGAATTTCGAATGTCGAAATAACGAAGAGCGACTTGCGCAGCAGCAGTTTCATCTCGGCCGCCGGATCGTCACGAATGAACTCGAGCGCCCGCGCCGTCCAGATCCGTGAGACATCGGTCGGCTTCAGCGATCGCCCGAGGGCCTTTTCGAGCATCCGCCGGCCGGAAGGATCGTTGTCCACATCGAGGCCCTTCGGCTTCTCGTACGCACCGGACGATTCCGGGCCGTTGCCGATATAGAAATTGAGCCCCCCGTTCGAGGTGAGCGGGACGAAATCGCCGCTCGCGGCGTAGTTCCGCGCCGTGACACCCGCCACCACGAGGAGGAATCCGGCGAGGAGCGCGGTCGCCCCGGCGATGTTCCACGGGCGGCCGCGCCGAGCGCCGCGCGCAGCGACGACGAGCGCCACCGGGAGAAAGAGAACGATGTTCCCCTTTCCCACGGCGGCGAGGCCGAAGAGGACGCCGGTGAGAAAGCGATCGGTCTTCGTCCGCCTCGGCGACGGTTCGGTGAGGCGGACGAGGATCCAGAGGATGAGCGTCACCGCCACGGTGGTGTAGAGAATCGATCCGCAGTAGAAGATCAACTGCCCGTGGAATGCCGTGATGAGCCCGGCGACGAGCGCCGTGGCGGGGGAGAAGAAACGCCTCCCGAGGCGGTAGACGAGCACCGGCGCCAGTGCGGAGACGATCGCCTGGAGGAGGCGCACCAGAAGAAGACTTCTTCCCGCGACGGCGTAGACGACGGCGAGGAGGTGGGGATAGAGAGGCCCCATGAAGTACGCGTCGTCGCCGATCAGCCCCTCGGAGAGGATCTCCCCGGCGCGTAGATCGTAGTAGCGGGCATCGAGACCGAGTCCCTGGAAAAAGGGATTCTCCCGGGCCTCGAAGAGATAGAAGAGACGAAGGACGAGGGCCGCCCCGAAGAGCACGGCGCAGGTCGTCCGCACGCCGACTCGCCTCCTACGGAGCATGACCGTCCCGACCACCCTGGAATCCGCGCGCCCCATACACCAAGCCTCCGATCAGTCCGTTGAGGATGAAGATGCCGTAGATCAGGACGGAGAGGAACACGGCGGAGGTGGAGTCGATACCGAACAGGGCGAGCACGAGTACGAAGATCCCCTCCCGGATCCCCATGCCGGAGAGGGAAATGGGCGCCATCCTGCCGATCTCCACCAGGGGCATGAGAAGGAAGAATACCGCCACCGGAAGGGAAAGCCCCATGGCGACGGCGAAGACCCAGCAGCCGACGATCCAAACGGAGC
>JAJRWB010000061.1 GCA_024276995.1 Candidatus Eiseniibacteriota bacterium
ATACCCTTGAGCCTATCCTGTATCGTGTGCGAAACGGAGTGCGGCGGGCACGCAGAAGGAAGGACCTTCTCCTGGGCTTTCTCGAAAAAACGGATCTCCTTTTTTGATCCACGGTCACTTATTAATGCGAGACTCTCTAGCTTTATCGGTAACGACATCGACTGGGTCGACTTCGACAATGACGGCCGGCTCGACCTGTTCGCACCGAAGGGATCCGGTGGGGCGCTTTTCCGGGGTCGGGGCGACGGGACGTTCACCGCCGTACCGTCAACGCTTCTCGACACGGTGCGGGTCATTTTCGCGACGTGGGCCGACTTCGACGACGCCGGGGACCGGGATGTGTACTGCACGTCGTACGAAAAAAACCGCCTCCTCCGGAACGACGGCGGGTCCTTCGTCGACGTGACGACGGCGCCCCTCGACAACCAGGGCGATACGTACGGCGCCGTGGCGGGAGACTACGACAACGACGGCGATCTCGATCTCTTCCTCCCGAACTCGAATTATATCCCGGGCGAATCCAACGTGCTGCTGCAAAACCAGGGAGGGATGGTGTTCGCCGACATGACCACCGCCGTACTCACCGATACGAACGACACCCGGGGCGCGCTGTGGGGGGACTTCGACAACAATGGATGGCTCGGTCTCTTCGTGCTGGACATGGGATCGCCGGCCCACCTGTTCCAGAACCACGGGGGGCAGTTCTACGAGATCCGCCCTTCCTTTCTCGATCTTCTGGGTTCCACATCGGGGAGCGCCTGGGGCGACGGCGACGGCGACGGCGATCTCGATCTGTACAACACATCGCTCCTCACCCTCGGCAACGGAACGAAGCGCTATATCCGGAACGACCTTTGCAATCCGTATGGCTGGATGAATGTCAGGCTGCGCGGGGTGGTCTCGAACCGGTGCGGCATCGGCGCGGCGATCGATCTGTACGCGAACGGCGGACTGCTGCGGGTGCGAAAGGATATCGGCGGCGAAGGAGCCTGGTACGGTTCGCCGCCGCTGGTGTCCCACTTCGGTCTCGGAAGCCATACCTCCATCGATTCGATTGTCGTCCGATGGCCGAGCGGCATCCGCCAGACACTCGTCGCGCCTGCGCCGAACCAGGATCTGACCATCGTGGAAGATATCTCCTCCATCGTTTCCGTCGGCGAAGGGGAGGCGGTTCCCGGCCGGCCCGTGCTGCGCGCTCCCGTGCCCAACCCGTTCAATCCGCGCACGACGATCTCCTTCGATCTTCCGCGCCCGGGGAAGACCCGCCTTCTCGTCTATGACGCGACGGGCCGGCTCGTCAGGACGCTGGTGGGGGGGAAGAAACTGGGCGGTGGAAGGCACCAGGTCGAGTGGGACGGCCGGGATAACGCCGGCAAGGCGAGCGGTTCGGGAGTCTATTTCATCCGGTTCGAGGCGGAAGAGACGAAGGCGATCCGGAAGGTGGTGCTCATCCGATGAGAGGGCCGCACCGGTGTTACCCGGCGCCGCCGCACCCGTTTCCCTCCGGTTTCGGGGAGCGCGGGGCCGGTTCGCTTCCCGCCGGCGCCTTTCCATTCCCGCGCGCCGCACCGAACCGCCGCCGGATCTTCAACCTCAGCCACTCCTTCGCCACCTTCGGCAGCATGCTCGGCGTGAAGAGGACGGAGTTGGTGAGGAAGTTTTCGAAGGTGCAGTAGCACTTCGTGTCGCGGATCATCTTGCGCACCTCTTCGGTGCGCTCGGAAAACCAGATCTTCCGGAAGTCGTAGTCCACGTCTCGGAGATTGCCGAGCGGCTCCTCGAGGATCTCGCACGGGTAGACGTCGCCTCCGGCGTAGATGATGCCCGACAGGTTCGCCGCGTAGCAGGGGAGTTGGTAGCGGTTCGTCTTCACCGTCTCGGTGATCACGTCCTGGCGGATGTTCTTCATGGCGTTCACCACGTCGGCGCCGGGATAGAAGCGATAACCCGAGTCGCGGTCGGTCTCGGTATCCTCCCGCAGCTCGGCGACCCACTCGAGGTACCTCTCGCCGTTCACGTCGGTGGCGTGCGCCGCCCGGGCGCCGCGGCGGGCGATCAGGTTGTTAACGCACTTCACGCCGTAGTCGTCGCGCAGCGTGCGATAGGTGTTCAGTACCGAGTCCTGGTTGAACCCAGAAAGAGTGGTGGCGATATTCGCGTTGAAGCTGGGATACTCCTTTTCCAGTTTCTGCAGCTCCCGGAATGTCCAGATGCACTTCTCGAAGAGCCCGGGGATCGATCGGAGCTTGTCGTGCTCCTCCCCGAGAGCGTCGATCGAGACATCGATGGCGAAATCGACACCCGGGTTCTCCTCGAGCATGGTGCGTACCTGCTCGATCACCTTCGTGGTGAGCGATCCGTTCGTCGGGATCCCGACGTTGCGGACGTTGTTATTGCGGCAGAAGATGCGGACGATTTCGGAAATGTCTTCGCGGAGGAACGGCTCCCCGCCGGTGGGGAGGAGGAAGAGAATGTCCCCCATGCTCTTCGAGATCTTTTCGTACTCGTCGACGGTCAGCTCGTTCGTCGCCGGCTTCACCCAGCCGAGGAGGCAGTGGCCGCAGTGGGCGTTGCACACGTCGGTGATGAAGAGAATGATGTAATGCGGATCGGCGCCTTTCTTCCGGAAGATCCTCGGCGCGTAGCGGGCGTATTCGAGGAAGCGGCTCACTCCTTCTTCCCTTCTTTCCGGTCGATCTTCGCCTTCCCCCTCTTGCGGGCGTTTCCTCCCATGTAGTCGATGAAACTCTTCACGCCGTGAAGTTTTCGTTTCACGTCGCCGACGCCTCGAACGGCGCCGGCCATGCGGGCCATCTGTTTCGGGCGGAGGTAGAATTCGCGAAGTCCCGTGTCGATCAGCTCGTCGATCCTCTTTTTCGGCAACTGGGGATAGTCGAGCACGGTGACCTGTTCCTGGTTCTCGTCGAGGTATTCCTTCCAGTCGCGGGGGAGGAGGTATCCTTCCTCCTTCGCCCACCGGTAGATCTCCGTCCCCGGGTACGCCGCCACCCCCGAGATCTGGACCGTGTCGAGGGGGAGGGACTTGGCGAAGTCGATGGTGGCGCGGGCCGACTCCTCGGTCTCTCCCGGCGCGCCGATCATGAAGCAGCCGTGAATCGTGAAGTCGAGCTCGGCGGCGTTCTTGGTGAACTCGGTCGCGCGCCTCAGGTTCATCCCTTTCTTCACGTTGTCGAGCGCTCGTTGCGTGCCGAACTCGTATCCCACCATGAGCATCCGGCAGCCGGCGCGTTTCATCAGCTTGAGAAGATCGGGCTTCACATCGCTTCTCGCATTCACCGACCATCGGATCTTCGCATCGAGCCGCCGCTTCAGAATCTCGCGGCAGACGCCCTCCACGTGCTCGCGGTTCGCGGTGAACGTGTCGGTTTCGATCATCACCTCGCGAAGATCGGGAAAGAGCGAGAGGTCGTACTCGATCTCGTCGACCACGAGCCGCGGGTCGCGGTAGCGGTTCTCATGGCCGTACATCAGCTGCGGGTCGCGGCAGAAGGTGCATCGGGCGAAGCAGCCCCTTCCCGAGAGGAGAGTGATAAACGGGTGAAGTTTGCCGCCGTCGTGGTACCAGTCGGCCTCGATGAATTCCCACGCCGGGAAGGGGAGATCGTTCACGTCGATGAACGGCCTCGACCCGGTGCGTACCTCGTTGCCGAGATCGTCGAGGAAGAAGAGGCCGGGCGTTTCGGCGGGATCGTTGCCGAGAAAGAGATCGCGCAGCGTGTAGTCGTATTCGCCGAGGGCGACGAAATCGACGGCGCCCGCCGCGCGAGCGATCGTGTCGGCCGGCTCGGCGGTGACATGCTGACCCACGAGAACCGTCTTGGCGCCGCACGTCTCCTTCGCGAGGCGGCAATAGGCGATGTCGTTGTCGATCGCCGGCGTGGAGGCGTGCATGGCGACCCACGAGGGACGTTCGTCTTCGAGGAGCGCTTTCACATCTTCCTTCCGCCAGTTCTGTGCCGCCGCGTCGACGAAGCGGATATCGATCCCGGCATCGCGCTGCACCGCGGTGGCGACGCAGATGTAGTCGGGATGTCGCTGCACCCTCCCGCGCGACCGTGCGTCCCACCGGGCGGAGCGCACGAAATCATCGACGAAGGGAGGATTCAGGATGAGCACGTCGGCCACGGCGCGGCTCCTTTGAAAACGCCGCCCCCCGGCGGAAGGCGGTGTAACGGCACGTCGGTCGCAAGATCGGGAGAACCGGGCATTCCCCTTCATGAATTATAATTCCGTTCCCCGGAGCGTGTCAAACCGCACCGGTTGTGATTCCATCGCACGGGCGCTATACTGTTGGGTATGGGAGGAGAAAAGCCATGATTACCCTTACGGAAGCGGCGAAGGACCGGATCGTGAAGGTGATGGAGATGCAGGGGAAGGCCGGATCGGCTCTTCGCGTGCGCATCGCCGGAAGGACATCGAACGGATACAGGCACGAATTGTGCTTCGTTCCCGAGGGGGCCGAGACCGAGAACGATACGATCGTAGAGGCCCAGGGGGTTCGGCTCGTCATCGACGGCACGAGCATCGAGAAGATCAGAGGGACCACTATCGATTACGTGGAGAACCTTCAGGGCGCCGGTTTCGTTTTCGACAATCCGAACCCCGCCACCTACTCCGATCCGGAAAAGGGCGAAGCGATCGAGAAGCTCTTCGAAGAGACGGTGAATCCGGGACTCGCCATGCACGGCGGTTCAGTGGAATTGCTCGACGTGAAGGACAACAACGTCTATGTCCGCCTCGGCGGTGGTTGCCAAGGGTGCGGCATGGCGAATGTCACGCTGAAGCAAGGGATCGAGCGGATGATCCGCGAGGCGATGCCCGATATCGGCGCGGTGATCGACACTACCGACCACGCCGACGGCAAAAACCCTTACTACGCGCCGTCCCACGGCTGACCGGTTTTCCGCAACGGCGGGAAGCGTCTTGCGTCGTGACACCGCTTCCTGCTATGATCTTTTCGTTCACGCCGGACCTTTCCGGCGGCGGACGGATGTCCGCGACAGGGACTCCTTTGTTCTCCTGCCCGGAGGGATCGCCCTGTACGAAGCTCCCACCCCGGCGCGCGGTGCGACGCGTTCCGTCAGGCATGCCCGCAGCCGCGCGCGCAGTCGTCTCGTTCCCGCGCTTCTTTATGTCGCCCTAGGTATTTTAAACATCCTCTTTCTTCTGGTTTTCGGCGGGACGTCGATCCGGGGGGATGTGATGAGGATCTGGTCGCGCATGAAATCGCCCGGCACGGCGAATGAAGACGTTCCGACGCGGGAAGGGGAGAAGTGGCCCGAGCAGTATCCACCCGGCGAGAACTGGAGCGGTGAGGAGGAGGACGAGCGATAGAACCGGTCCGGGCCGGCGCTATCCTTCCGATGAGGAGCCTTTTTCGAATGCCGCCGCCGTCCACGGCATCTTTTCGCGGAACACGTCGCGGATCACGCCGGCGTACTCTCTCATTTCGTACTGGGCGTGCTCGTCGCACCTCAATCGAATGAAGTTCATCAGCGAACGGGCGTTCACCGTCCAGTAGAACTGCGTATACATCCCCACCGGCAGGATCGTCCGGGCGAGTTCCTTCGCCGTTCCCTCGGCGATCATCTTCCGGTACGCCGCCACCGACCGGGCGCACTCCGCCTCGATCGCCTCGGCGAAGGCGCGGTGTTCCTCGTCGCTCACGTCGGCCACCACCGAACCTTGGCGGTTCACCTTCTCGCGGATCCGCTTCCGGTCGGGCACGTAGAACTCGCCGTCGTCGAAAACGGTGTAGCGCCCCGAGATCTCGTTGTAGCTCGCCCACCGGTGGCGGAACCACTGGCGGGCGACGAAGATCGGGCACTTCACGTGGAACTGGAAGACGGCGTGCTCGAAAGGGGTTTCGTGGCCGTGGGCGAGGAGGTAGGCGATCAGCTTCCTGTCTTTCTCTTCTCCCTTGCTCCCCGAGCCGAAAGAGACGCGCGCCGACCGGACGACGGTGTCGTCGCCGCCGAGGAGGTCGACGAGCTTCACGAACCCCTTGTCGAGCACATCCTTTCGGATCATCCGATATCCTGGAGGTTGAGGCAGACCACTTTCGGTTCGGTCATCTCCTGGAGGGCGAACTTGAGCCCCTCGCGGCCGAGGCCGCTCCGCTTCACGCCGCCGAAGGGCATCTGATCGACCCGGTAGTCGGTGGAGTCGTTCACCATCACGCCGCCGCAGTCGAGTTCCTTCACCGCGTGGAAAGCGACGTCGATGTTCGTCGTGAAGATCGCCGCGAGAAGGCCGTACGGCGTGTCGTTGGCGATGCGGATCGCGTCGTCGAGGTCGTCGAACGGGTAGAGCATCACCACGGGAGCGAACACCTCTTCGCAACCGACGCGGGCACCCTCGGGCACATCGACGAGCACCGTCGGGTCGTAGCACGAGCCGTTCTGCTTCCCGCCGGTGAGGAGTTTCGCCCCCGCTTCGACGGCGTCGTTCACCCACGACTCGATGCGGATCGCTTCCCGTTCGGTGATCATCG
>JAJRWB010000062.1 GCA_024276995.1 Candidatus Eiseniibacteriota bacterium
CAGCCTCGGTGGTCGTGTTGCCATTGGTTGGATTCACACTGATCCACGTCCGGTCATCGGTGATCGTCCAGTTGAACCCGCCGTCACCGCCGTTCGTGATGGTGAACGTGAGGTCGGTCGCCGAAGTGCCGAAGTCGAGCGCATCGGGGGTCACCACCAGAGCGGCAGGATCCCCGAGGGGGATCACCCATTCGCCGATCGGATGGGTGTAGAGTTCGAAACTCTTGTTTTCGTCCAGATTGAGGATGTCGCATTCGATTCCCACCACCGCATACAATATCGCCTCCAGATCGAAATCGAGCCTCGCCGAGGAGGGGTCGACTGTCAGCACCGACTGGAAGTGGAAGCCCGCCTTCCCGGCGATATACGGTCCGGCCACGCCGTAAAGCAGGGCGCTGGCGTTCAGGGATGCTCCCGTTTCGAAATCGAAGGCCGCCGTGAATACGGGGGGCGTGAACTGGAACTCCTTGGTGCTCTCCTTGATTTCACTGAAGGTGCCCTCCTCCCAGAGCATCCCGTTGCGCATCTCCTCCGTGTAGGTGATCCCCGTTTCGAAGGTGACCGTCAGGTCTCCATGCACATGGGCTTCGATCGTCAATGTCGGTACGAGCCAGACGACCCCCCCGAGAGGGATCGCGCCGAGGTGGAACTCCGCCAGGTCGATTTCGAGTTCGTCTGCGAACTCCCACTCCATGCTCGCGGCGAGATTGAGATCGACATCCTTTGTGGTGGCAAGACCGCACTCGAACTTCTTCAGTTTGAACCATTCGATACTAATGTCGGCAAAGATCGCCGCCGTGAAATCGAATTCTCCCGCCAGACCGATCTGGTCGTTCGTCGTGTTCTCATTCCCGTCGGCGTCGTAGAGAACGCAATCGAGCTGGACCGCGAAAGTCATGTCATCGGCGCTCTTTCGAAGCACGGCTCCCTTGCGCAACCACTTTCGTTTGATATCTGAGGGTCGGAGCTGATGGGTTTCCGAGATCTCCATTGTCTCGAAGGCCTCCTCCAGCGTGGCGGGCCCGGTTTCGAGCACCACCGTCCCCGCCTGATCGGTTCGAGAAATGACCTTTCGGAGAAACCCGTCGGGAGCCTGATCATCATCCTGGCCGATGATCACGTCGCCGACCTCCACCGACCGGGCGTAGTCCGACGTGGCATTCAGTGTGACCGTTCCGTCGGGTGAGTAGTCCTGAACGACGTCCGGCTCGTCTTCCGGGATGACCAGGGTCGAGTCGGGCGCGGTGAACGGGCTCTCCGTGACCGACATCGTTACAAGAAGCGTTTCCGGAACTCCAGCCGCTGGGATGACGAATACCATTCCGGAGTATTCTCCCGCGCCGAGTCCCGACCGATTGACCGTGGCGGTGACCTGATCCTCTTCGGTCGTTGTGGTTCCGCTTACCGGACTCAGATCGAGCCACGTTTCCGTCTCCGACGCGGTCCAGCTCAGGGTGCCTGTTCCCGGGTTGGTAATGGCGAATGTGAGATCGGTCGTGCTGCCGCCGAAGCCGAGGCTGTCGAGATCAACGGCCAGAAGAGAAGTGTCAACCGTGGCCGCCGTACGGGCCGCGGCGACATTCGACAGGCCCGACGCGTTCCCCGCATCGTCCATGACGTCGAGGCAGAAATAGTATGTCGTGTCGGGAAGGAGGTTTTCTACGAAAAGGCTCTCGATCTCTCCGGGCGCCTTCGGCGTGAGCGAATCGGGAATCGCCGTGGTGAGTGAATCCCACCATTGGGCGGACGAATCGGGGAGAAGCGAATAACGGATATCGTAGTCGGAGGCTTTGCCGCTGAGACTGTCATCGCCGATGGCGATCCAGGTCAGGAGAGCGCTTGAAGCCGTTACGTTGTCAACCGAGAGGGTGGTGACTCTCGCGGGCCTTGTCGAATCGCTCGGCCCGGCCGGATTATCATTCTTCGATCCACCGCAACCCCAGAAAGCGATGGCGACGAGTGCGACAACAGAAAGCCGAAAGACTCGATTGCGATATCCTTTGAACATGGAGAATAACTCCTCTCTCACAGTGGATCCGGCTGACTACCCAATACCGCTAATCCTATCATCTGTTCATCATTCCTTCAATCTTGACAGACGAATCTACAGACGCGTTTCGCTGCGGTTGCCGGGCGGGACGCAATCCAATTCCAGTCACAGTGAAGTTGTCCAGGATGGCTATCGTTGCGGAGAGACTTTGGGTCAGGAAGCAGGAGTGGAAGACGTGGCTTCTGGTTCCAGGATACAGGATCAGGCGGAGAATCGGGGGAACCGCAATGAGAAGAATGACCGAAGAGCGTCTGGTCGATCTGGAACGGAATCGGGAATGGCACCGCGTTTTTGAGCGCAACCTGGAGGCGAAATTGCTCGTCTCTGAATTTGAGGTCTTGACCAACAGGAAAATTGTCCCCGGAGGGACGCTCCTCTTCCTGGATGAAATTCAGAGCTGTCCCCGCGCCATCACAGCCCTTCGTTACTTCTACGAGAGAGTTATAATCGAAAGTTGTGGATGACCTGAGACAAAAAGGCGGCGTATCCTCCATTTGCAACCAAACAAACTCCCAACCGGGAGAAGGAGGACACGCCACATGGGGAAGATTAGCCCGATCGAGAGCAGGAAGACAAC
>JAJRWB010000004.1 GCA_024276995.1 Candidatus Eiseniibacteriota bacterium
ATCGGGCGAGGATGATTCATGAGGCGAATGTCTATGCGGAAGGAGTCGTCAAGGGGGCGAGTGGAAAGGCGGCGGCCGTGGTGGCGGAGGCGAATGGAGCGAAGGCGGAGCGCGTCGCCATGGCCGAAGGGGCGGCCGCCGTATTCCTCGAACTCCGGAAGGCGTCGGAGGGGAACCCCGGTACGACCCGCTTTCGCCTCTACATGGAAACCGTCGACAGGATCCTCCCCACGATGAGAACCCTGGTGCGTCCAGACGGTGCGGCGCTCGACGATTTCGAAGTCTGGTTCCAGACGGGAAAGACGCGTATATTCCCGGCTGACCCCTCCGGCGGAAAGGAAGGAAATCGATGAGCCCCGTGAAGAGGTGGGTCTTTTCCGGTATCGGCATTCTCATTCTGCTCTATCTCGTGTCCGCCTTCTACGTTGTGGATGTCACGGAATACGCCGTGGTGACGCGCTTCGGAAATCCGGTTGCCATTCACACAGATCCGGGGATCCGGTTCGACCCGTGGAGGCTCTTCGAATCGATCACCCGGATCGACGCGAGGCTTCTCGTGCTCGATGTCTCGCCGTCGGAATACCTGACCGAAGATAAGAAGAACGTCGTTGCCGGAGGCTACGCGCTCTGGCAGGTCGACGATCCGCTCAAGTTCCTGCAGCGTGTCTACAGCCGCGCCGGTGCGGAGTCGCGCATCAAGGACGTGCTCTCCTCCGAGATCGGCGCCGCCCTCGGAAGTGTTCCCTTCTCATCTCTCGTTTCGGTGGACACCGCCCGGGTTCGTCTCGACGAGGTGGTGAAGTCGATCTTCGACGCGAGCAGCGAAAGGATTCTCCGCGACTACGGCGTGCGACTCGAAGATTTCCATCTGAAGCGCCTCGCCTTTCCGAGCCAGAACAAGGAGTCGGTCTTTCAGCGGATGCGTGCCGAGCGGCAGCGCATCGCCAAACGGTACCGGAGCGAGGGGGAGGAGGAGGCGACGAAGGTTCGTGCCGAGGCGGATCGCGAGAGCAGCGAGATCCTCGCGAAGGCGCATCGGGAGGCGGAAGAGATCCGCGGTGAAGGAGAGGCGGAGGCGGCGCGCATCTATGGAGACGCGGTTCGGAAAGATCCCGATTTCTACCGCTTCCTCCGCACGCTCGAATCGTACGAAAAGATCGTGGACGGCAACATGACACTCGTCATCCCGAGCGATTCGGAGCTGATGGAACTGCTGATGAACGGGCCGGGGAAGGGACGATGATCCGGCTTTTGAAATCGGTCCCCCCGGGAAGGACGTTTCTCGTCCTCGCGGCGCTGATCTGGCTCGCGTCGGGGATCTACACCGTCGCCCGCGACGAAGAGGGCGTGGTGATCCTCCTCGGACGGCCGTGGCAGAAACATGCCCGGCCGGGAATCCATTTCGCGCCGCCGTGGCCTTTCGGAAGAACGACGGTGGTGCGCACCACGTCGACGTACCAGATGAGCGTCGGCTTCCGGATCGCCGAGGCGGTCCAGGGACGACTTCCCGATCCATCGGAGACCGAGTTCCTCACGGGGGACACGAATATCATCGCGCTCGAGATGATTCTCCAGTACATCATCGACGAGCCGTATCGCTTTCTCTACGGTGTGGAAGATGGGCACTTCCTCGTGCGCCGCGCCGCCGAGGCGACGGTGACATCGATCCTGGCGCACAGCCGTGTTGATGACGTGCTCACCACGGGCCGAGCTTCCCTCCTCGAGGAGGTGCGCCTCGGTACGCAGGAGAAGCTGCGCGACTGCGACGCCGGCATCACGGTGGTCTCCGCCACGCTGAAGAGGATCGAACCGCCCGGTGACGTGCTCGACGCCTTCCAGGACGTGCAAAACGCCAAGGCGGACCGCGAGCGGGCGATCAACGAGGCGAGCGGCTACGCGAATGAGATCCTTCCGCGGGCCCGGGGCGAGGCGAACGCGCTCATCGCGGCGGCACGAGGAGCGAAGAACGCGCGTATCGAAGCGGCGCGGGGCGATGCGGACAGGATCGCCAAGGTAACCGCCGAGTACGCCGCCGCGCCGGTGGGCATGAAGGAGAGGCTCTTCCTAGAGGTGGCGGAGAAGGTGCTTCCCCGGGCGCAAATCTACGTGTTCGACGCGTCCTCAAGCGGGAAGCCGATGGGCGTCAAGTTGATCGAGTGAGAGGGAACGCACGGTGACATCGACTTCGATCATCGCCTACCTCGCGCTGATCGCCGCCATTTCCCTCGCGGGAGGCGTGGCGCCCCTTGCGAGAAAGTGGTCGAAATCGCAGCTCACACTGCTCGTTTCCGCCGGAGCGGGCGTGCTTCTCGGCGCGGCGTTTCTCCACCTGATTCCGGTGGCGGTCGAGTCCCTCGGCCATCGCGCCGGCTTCCCCCTTCTCGCCGGTTTTCTCGCGATCTCCATACTGGAAAAGTTCTTCCTTCTCGATCCGTGCGAGGAGGTCGGTTGCCGCATCCATCGCTTCGGATTCGCGGCGTTCCTCGGGATCTCTTTTCACAGCCTTCTCGACGGTGCGGCGGTGGGGTCGAGCCTGATCGTTCCGAATCTCGCCGTGCCCGTGTTCGCCGCCATCGCGGTCCACAAGGTTCCCGCCGCCTTCTCTCTCTGCTCGATCCTTCTTCTGGCGGGATACACCCGGCGAAGGACGTTTCTCCATGTCATCGGTTTCTCACTCGCCACGCCGGTGGGAGCGGTGATCGCGTTTCTCTTCCTGAAGGGAGTCGATCCGGCGGTGGTGGGCGGTGCCATCGGCGTGAGCGCCGGGTCGTTCATCGCCATCGCCACGTCGGATCTCCTTCCGCAGCTCCATGGAGAGGGGGTCAGCCGGGGGAGGTCGCTCCTCTCCCTTCTCATCGGAATCGCGGTGATGGTCCTTTCCGCTATCGGTCTCGATGCTCATTGATCCGGACGAACACGGCGGTGAACGGATCGCGTGACACGTTGGAGAACCCCGCCCGTTTCAGGAACGTGCCGAGATCGGCGCCTCCCGTCCCGGTGATTCCCACCACCACAACCACATCGTAGCCGTCGAGGGTCTTCCGGTCGAGCCGCTCCGGATGGTACATGTCGGGCGCCGCCGGGCGTTCCCGGTAGCGGACGCTGAAATCGGGCGACGCGAGATGATGGGCGTTCATCCCGCCGTAGCGAAGAGTGAAGTACTCGAACGACCGGTGGAGCGTCGGGTGCGTATCAAACGGGGGAAGAACCAGGGGCAGCATCCTCGGAGCGGGCGGCACGTCGGGTGCCGCCTCCTCGAAGGGCCGGACGACATCCGCCAGTCCGGCGCCGTTCGAGCGGAGGTATCTCGTTTCCGCGCTTCTCAGCGGTACGGCGAGGGCGATCAGTACGGCGGCGGCCGCGAAACGGAATCTCGATCCCGCCGGAAGAAACACGGGCAACAGGAGGAGCACGAGAAGCGCGATCCTTTGACCCGGATCGTAGATGATCAGCCATCGGGGAAGAAGGAGTGCAAGAACCGCGAGGAGCGCCGCACCGGGAAAGAGCGGCGCGGCGCCTTGTCTGAGTGTCTTCGCCGCCGCCGCGGCAAGGCCGCCGAGCACGACGAGGAAATAGGCGGGAAAAAGGGGCGGCGTGAAAGGATCGACGAGTCCGGGGGAGATTCCGAGCAGAAGTCCTTGCGCCTTCTCCTGGAGGGAGTCGAACGGCTGGAGAAGGATGATCTGCGAGCGGGAGACGTTGCCTGAAACGTGGAGAAAGAGGAGCCATGCTCCGAAGAGGAGTATTCCCGGGGCGAATGGCAACAGGTTTGTGAAGAGCGTCTTGGCGCTTCTCTCTCGGAAGAGCACCGTTACCGTTACGAGGAGCGCCGCGCAAGCGAAGGTGAGCATATGGGCGAAGTAGAGCGCGGTGCACAGGAGGGAATCGATCAGCGACGACCGGGTGAGCGTTCTATTCCGGTTCGCCCGGCGTGTTCCGAGGAAGAGGAGAAGGAGCGGGATACTCGAAAGGAAATTCTCGTTCGCCATGAGGGCGAAGTGATTCATCGTAAGGATCGACGCGATCGGGACGAAGCAAGTTTTGCGCGGCGCCGTTCGGGAGAGGTAGAAATAGAAAGCCGCGGGAAGGGCAAAAAAGTACGTCGTGAAAAAGAGCCTCGTCGCGGCGTCGATATCGAGGAAGCGCGAGAAAAGAAGAATAAGAAGGTCGGAGAGTTGGTTCGGTGCGAGCCCCAGGTTCGGCACGAAATAGCGGGCGAACCGGAAAGCGTCATCGTGATAGGCGGTGAGGATCCGGATCCGCATGAGGTGGGAGGGATAGTCTTGGAGGGGGACGTATGGAATCGTCCAGAGCGTGCGCACGAGCGGCAGCGCGAGGAGAAGCGAGGCGACGAGGGAGACCGGACCGAGCCACAGAGTCGATTTTCCGGAATGCCTTAGGCGGGATTCCATCGGGTGCGGTCCTTTCCTCGGCCATGGAACGGCGGGACGGAGGAAGAGGATAGGCGAACCCGCCCGCAACCGTCCAGAAGAGTCGAAGGGAATGCGGGGTCGCGACCGGGTGGAAGGGAGGATTCCGCAGGGGCCGTCCCGCCCGCAAAGATCGGCGGAACGGCCCGCGGCGTGCGGTGTTCAGGAGCGAACTACCGTGTCGCGTCTTCGTAGCGGCGGTTCACTTCTTCCCAGTTCACCACGTTCCACCACCCCGAAACGTAGTCGGCCCGTCGGTTCTGGTAGTTCAGGTAGTAGGCGTGCTCCCACACGTCGAGGCCGAGGATCGGCTTGAGCCCCGCCATGAGGGGATTGTCCTGGTTCGGTGTGGAGGTGACGGTGAGATCGCCGTTATCGCCGACGCTGAGCCACGCCCATCCGCTCCCGAAGCGGGTGATGGCGGCCTTCGTGAACTCGTCCTGGAACGGGGCGAAGCCGCCGAATGTGCTGTGGATCGCCGCCGCCACCTTGCCCACCGGATCGCCGCCGCCACTTTTGAGGATCGACCAGAAGAGGGAGTGGTTCCAGTGTCCGCCGCCGTTGTTCCTCACCGCCGTGCGGATCGCCTCGGGAACGGTGTCCACCGACGTGATCAGCTCGTCGAGGCTCTTCCCCTGGAGGGCGGCGTCTCCTTCGAGGGCCTTGTTCAGGTTCGTGACGTAGGCGTTGTGGTGCTTCCCGTGGTGGATCTCCATGGTACGGGCGTCGATGTACGGCTCGAGGGCGTCGGGAGCGAAGGGAAGTGCGGGCAGCTGGTGAGACATGTCGGAAACTCCTTGGTTCTTGTTATTTGAATGTATGGCAGAAGGCCATAAAAGAAAGGTAGTCACGCCGGCGGGCGCGGTCAAATCGATCGGACGAGCGGTCGGGGGGGAGATCAGCCGCGTGCCGGGTCGGACCGCTCCGGGTCGATGCCGAGATCGTCGGCCGCGCGGCGTGCGTGCGCCGGGTCGATCTCGCCGAGCCTGGCCAGTTCGGCGAGCGCCGCCGCGGCGATGTGCGCCGCGTCCACCTCGAAATGGGCGCGCAGCGACTCGCGGGTGTCGCTCATGCCGAACCCGTCGGTGCCGAGGGGGACGAAACCGTCGCACGGCACCAACCGGGCGATCATGTCGGGGAGGGCCTTCATGAAATCGGTGGCGGCGACGAACGGCCCCTTGCGCCCTTCGAGGAGCGACGTGACGAAAGGCGTTCGCGGCTCGCTTTCGGGGTGGAGGCGGTTCCACCGCTCCGTCTCCAGTCCGTCGGCGCGAAGCTGGAGCCACCCGGGGACGCTCCAGACGGTGGCGGCGACGCCGTGCGACTGCTCGAGAAGGCTTGCCGCGCGGAGCACTTCACGGAGGATCGACCCGCTCCCGGCGAGCTGCACGGGGATCCCCTTCGCGACGCCCGGCTCGCGGAGAAGATACATCCCCTTCACGATCCCCTCGCCGACCCCTTCCGGCGCGGGGGGCATGGCGTAGTTCTCGTTGTAGCAGGTGATGTAATAGAACACTTCCTCTTCGCGGTCGTACATCCGCTCCATTCCGTCGCGTACGATCGCCGCGAGTTCGTAGGCGAAGGCGGGATCGTACGCGCGGATATTCGGCAGCGTGCTCGCCAGGATATGACTCTGGCCGTCGTCGTGCTGGAGCCCTTCTCCCATGAGCGTCGTCCGCCCGGCGGTGGCGCCGATGAGAAAACCGCGGCCGCACGAATCGCCGAACGCCCACATCAGGTCGCCCGTTCGCTGGAAGCCGAACATCGAGTAGAAGATATAGAAAGGAATCATGTGGATCCCGTGGGTGGCATACGAAGTCCCCGCCGCCGTGAAACTTCCCATCGACCCCGCTTCAGTGAGCCCCTCCTCGAGGATCTGCCCGTCCTTCGCCTCCTTGTAGCGAAGCACCAGGTTGTGATCGACCGGCTCGTAGAGCTGCCCCTTCGGGGCGTAGATCCCCAGCTCGTTGAACAGCCCTTCCATGCCGAAGGTGCGTCCCTCGTCGGGAATGATCGGCACGATATGCTTGCCGACCCCGTCGTGACGGATGAGCTTCCGGAGGATCCGAACGAGAACCATCGTGGTGGACGCTTCCTGTCCCGCCTTCGTCCCCGCGGCGAACTCTTCGTAGAGGTCCGCGCCCGGAAGGGCGAGTCTCTCCGCCTTCCGGGTCCTCACCGGCACGGCGCCGCCGAGTTCACTTCGCCTGGCGCGGAGGTATTCCACTTCGTCGCTCTTCTCGCCGGGGTGATAGAACGGCGGGTATCCTTCGAGATCGGCGTCGCGGATCGGCAGTTCCAGCTTGTCACGGAAAGCCTTCATCTGGGCGGCATCGAGCTTCTTCATCTGGTGGGTGGCGTTCTTCCCTTCGAAACCGGAACCGAGGGCCCATCCCTTCACCGTCTTCACCAGGATCGCCGTCGGCGCTTCGCGGTACTCCGAGGCGAGCTTGAAAGCGGCGTACACCTTCCTGTAGTCGTGTCCCCCGCGGCTCAAGTGCCAGATCTGGTCGTCGCTCAGATGTTCCACCATGGCGAGAAGCTCGGGAGAATCGCCCCAGAAATGTTTTCTCGTAAAAGAAGGTTTCTCCGTGCTGTAGCGTTGCCACCAGCCGTCGACCACGCTGTTCAGCCTGTCGACGAGAAGGCCGTTCTTGTCGTTCCTGAGAAGCTCGTCCCACTCCCGGCCGTGGATCACCTTGATCACGTTCCAGCCGCACCCGCGGTAGAGCGCCTCCAGCTCCTGGATGATCTTGCCGTTTCCCCGCACCGGACCGTCGAGGCGCTGCAGGTTGCAGTTCACCACGAACGTCAGGTTGTCGAGACCTTCGTTCGCCGCCACGTGGAGCGCCCCGCGCGCTTCGACTTCGTCCATTTCGCCGTCGCCGAGGAAAGCCCAGACGCGGCTCTTCTCCGTGTCGACGAGACCGCGGTTGTGCAGGTAACGGTTGAACCGTGCCTGGTAGATCGCGTTGATCGGGCCGAGCCCCATGCTCACCGTGGGGAACTCCCAGAAATCGGGAAGCCGCCTCGGGTGGCAGTACGAGGGGAGGCCGCCCCCCGCGGTCTCGCGGCGGAAATTCTTCAGCTCGCTTTCGGTAAGCCGCCCCTCGAGGTACGCCCGCGCGTAGATGCCCGGCGCGGCGTGTCCCTGGATGTAGACCTGGTCTCCCGGACCGTCTCCGTCCTTCCCGCGGAAGAAGTGGTTGAAGCCGACCTCGTAGAGCGACGCGGCCGAGGCGTACGTGGAAAGGTGCCCGCCGAGCCCCGGGAAGAGCCGGTTCGCCCTCGACACCATCGCCATGGCGTTCCACCGGATGATCCGCCGGATCCGCTTCTCCATCGCCTCGTCGCCCGGGAATTCCGGTTCCTGCTCGGGGGAGATGGTGTTCACGTAAGGCGTCTGGATGAGCGCCATCGGAAGCCCGACCATGCGCGCCCGTTTGAGCACCTTGCGGATCAGGAACTTCGCCCGCGCGGCACCCTCCGATTCGAGCACCCGGTCGAGCGATTCGATCCACTCATCGGTCTCCTCGGGATCGAGATCGAAGAGCTGCTTCTTGAATGTCTTGTCGTATGTCATCCGTTTTCCATTTCACATGAAACGCCGCGCGGGTACCGGGCGCTTCACTCGTTTCCCACGACCCATGTTTCGCCCGTGTGAAGGAGCGAGCGGAGCGCTTCCGCCGTGTCGCCGGCGATGCGAAAATCGCCCTGTTCATCGAGAAGTTCGCCGTACGTCGGCTTCTCGAGATCTCTGAAGACGCCGATCGCAACGGGAAACTCGGGGTACTCCATGCGGGCGAGCATGTAGGCGATGAATGATCGGCTCTTTTCATCGTGGACGATGCAGTCCGGAGGCTCCTCCCCCGGACCGGAAGAGACCGCCTCGAGGGTGCAGTTCCTCAGGCGGATTCCCCGCCCGCCCTCCTTACCGAAACGGACCGGTTTTCCCTGTTCGAGGCGGACCACACGCTCGTCGCGCACATCGCGCGCCTTGAATTCGTCGAACGCGCCGTCGTTGAAGATGTTGCAGTTCTGAAAGATTTCGATGAAGGCGCTCCCCCTGTGGCGCGCAGCCCGCTCGATCACCCCGGCGAGATGTTTCGTGTCGGTATCGATGGCGCGGGCGACGAAGGTCGCCTCGGCGGCGAGGGCGAGGGAGACAGGGTGCACCGGGTAGTCGGGGGAGCCGGCCGGCGTCGATTTCGTCTTCTTCCCCTGTTCCGACGTGGGGGAATACTGCCCCTTCGTCAGGCCGTAGATCCGGTTGTTGAACAGGAGGATCTTGATGTCCATGTTCCGGCGAAGCGCGTGGATCAGGTGATTCCCGCCGATGCTCAGCGCGTCGCCGTCGCCGGTGATCACCCAGACCGAAAGATCGGGGTTGGCGACCTTCAGCCCCGTGGCGATGGTGGGCGCCCTCCCGTGGATCGTGTGGAAGCCGTAGGTGTTCATGTAGTACGGGAAGCGGCTCGAGCAGCCGATGCCCGAGACGAAGACGAACTTCTCCTTCTCGATGCCGAGGGTGGGGACGATCTTTTGCACCTGCGACAGGATCGAGTAGTCGCCGCACGCGGGACACCAGCGGACCTCCTGGTTCGACTGGAAATCCTTGCGTGTCGGCGTTGCCCTGTTTTTCGACCTGTCGATCATCGGGTTCGCCTCATGTCATCTCCCTTATCCTCGAGGCCACTTCCGCCACCATGAACGGCCGGCCTTCCACCTTGTTCAACCCTTCCGCGCCGACGAGATACGCCGAGCGGATCAGGAAGAGAAGCTGGCCGCCGTTCAGCTCCGGTATGAGAACGCGACCGAAGCGGCCGATGATTTCGCCCAGATCGTTCGGGAAGGGGTGAACGTGGCGGAGGTGGACGTGGGAGACGGATCGGCCCTCGCCACGGCACTTTCCGACAGCCGTGCGCACCGCTCCGAAAGTACTCCCCCAGGAAAGGACGAGAAGGTCGCCCTCGCCGTCGCCGTCGACTTCGACGGGGGGGTAGAAGTCGGCGATCTTCTTCAGTTTCTCCCGGCGAAGATCGGTCATCCGCTGGTGATTCGCCGGGTCGTAGCTCACGTCCCCGGTGACATCCTCCTTCTCGAGTCCGCCGATCCGGTGCTCCAGGCCGGCGGTGCCGGGGATCGCCCACGGCCGGGCGAGGGTATCGGCGGCGCGCTCATACGGGTGGAACGGTTTCCCGCCGCCCTCCGGGTGGAACATGTCGATCGGCTCGAGCGATTCGATGTCGGGGATCTTCCACGGCTCGGCGCCGTTTCCGAGGTAGCCGTCGGACAGGATGATCACCGGGACCATGTGGCGCACGGCGGTGCGGAACGCCTCGAGGACCACGTCGAAACCGTCGGACGGCGTCGACTGGGCGAGCACCGCGACGGGCGACTCGCCGTTCCTGCCGAAGACCGCCTGGAGCAAGTCGCCCTGCTCCGTCTTCGTCGGCATGCCGGTGCTCGGCCCGGCGCGCTGCACGTTGATGATCACGCACGGCAGTTCGGCCATCACCGCGAGGTTGATCGCCTCCGCCTTGAGGGCGAGACCGGGGCCGCTCGTGCCGGTGACGGCGAGACCGCCGCCGAACGCGGCGCCGACCACCATCCCCATGGCGGCGATCTCGTCTTCCGCCTGCACCGTCCTCACGCCGAGGCGGCGGTAGGTCGAAAGTCCGTGGAGAATCTCCGACGCCGGGGTGATCGGGTAGCTCGCATAGATCACCTGCGTCTTCGCGAGGATGCCCGCCGCCACGCAACCGAGTACGAGCGCTTCGTTCCCCGTGATCTTCCGGTAGCGACCCGGGGCGATCAGCGCCTCGCGGACCCTGAAATGGGTGGTGAAAATCTCGCTCGCCTCGGCGTAGGCGTAGCCGGCGAGCAGCGCCGTCCGGTTCGCCTCGATGAGAATATCGTTACCGGCGAATTTCCTTTCGAGCCAGCGAAGCGTCGGCTCGAGGGGGCGGTCGTAGAGCCAGTAGAGGAGGCCGAGGGCCCAGAGGTTTTTTGAGCGGTCCGCCTCTTTTCTTGGAAGATCGATCCCTTCGAGTGCCTTCGCGTTCAGCGTGGCGATCGGAATGGCGATCACCTGAAACGACGCGAGCGTGCCGTCGTCGAGAGGGCTCGCTTCGTAATTCGCCTTCTTGAGGTTCGCCCCGGTGAAGGCGTCGGTGTTGACGATCACCCGTCCGTCCGGTTTCAGGTCGTGCAGGTTCGACTTCAGCGCCGCCGGATTCATCGCCACGAGTACTTCCGGCTCATCCCCGGGGGTCAGGATATCGACGCTGCTGAAATGGATCTGGTACGCGCTCACCCCCGGGATCGACCCGGCGGGGGCGCGGATCTCGGCGGGAAAATCGGGGAGCGTGCTGATGTCGTTCCCAGCGATGGCGGAGGTGTTCGAGAACTGCCTTCCGGTGAGCTGCATCCCGTCGCCCGAGTCGCCGGCGAACCGGATGACCACGCTTTCGCGATCCTCTCCGGTCGAGGAGGGCTTGTCGGAAATCTTCTTCTTCGCCATCATGATTCCCGGCGCCGCCGCCTGCTGCCGGCGTATCCGCCCAAGCTTCTCGTCCACGCCGCCCTCTTCACCGCGCGGGACGGTTGCCCGGAAGCGAGAGGAAGTAGAAGAGCGGCTCGATCAGGTTCTTCACTTCCGTTTCGGGATCCCGCGGGTTGAACCAATGGAAGGGGTTGAGCAGCACCTTCGGGTGGAGCATGCCGAGATTCCTCCTGCCGATTTCGATCAGCACCGACCGCGTTCCGAACGTCTCGTAAAGATAATCCGTTTCCGTTCCCCGTGCCCGGAAGAACGGGAGGAATCTGCCGAGCTGTCTCATCCGGTAGCCATAGAGCGGCTGCCTGTCGATCATTTCGGAACAGACCTCGCGGAACCACTTCTCGTCGCGGGGCTTCCGTTTCGAACCGCCGTATGGGTAGAAGAACCACCCGCCGAACGAGTGGAGCGACAGGGCGTAGTCGAAGCGGTTCTCCAGGAGAAACTCGCGGTACGCCGCGGTTTCCGGTTCGCTGAAGGGCCGGTACCCGGGATACCAGATCCGCGGGAAGAGGCGGTGGAGGAGGTAGCGTTTCGAAAAGAAGGCGCTGAAATTCCTGTTGAGATCGACGCCGTTCCGGTTCGTCCGGGAGAAATGCTTCCGTCCCGCCGCGAGGTCGCGCTCGACACGGAGAAAGCCGTCCGGGTTGAGGATCGGCAGGAAACAGACCTCCCGCTTCCAGAGACTCTTGTTCTGGCGCATGTTGTTCGTGAACCGCTCGAAAAGGGAGAGGTTGATCTCCGCGCTGATGAACTCCTGCGCGTGGATCACCGACGTGACGAGGAAGCGGGGGAGTCCCTCGTCGATCTCGGGGTTCGTCGTCACCCGAAAGATCCAGATCGGCTCCCCGCCGGCGCTCGTGCCGATCCGGATCGGGCTGACGTGGCGGGGGAAGCGTTTCACGATCCTGTCGGCGCGAATGAAGATCTGCCTGTACGTGCTGTACGGGCCGTGCTTTTTCGCATCGATTTCGCGCTGGTAACGCTCGTCCTTCACGATGCCGTCGTAGAAGCGGCGCCATCCTTGATTGTGAGGTGTTTTCCTGAACATTGTTTCGTAACGGATGTTATGCCAACCTCTCCGTGGTGTAAAGGGCGCCATCGGCCGGGAAGGTGAATAATTCCCTCCGCGGGGAGTATGGTGTGTTGAAGGAACGAAAGGAACCGGCGGAGTCGTGATGGATGTGCGCGAGGAAAGAGAGTACATCGAGCGGTGCCGGAAGGGGGATCGCGAGGCGTTCGGGCCGATTGTGCTCGCCTACCGCCGGAACGCGTATTTCACCGCCCTGGGGCTCGTAGGGAACCGGGAGGAAGCGTATGACCTCTCGCAGGAGGCCTTCGTAAGGGCCTTCCGGGCGATCGGGCGGTTCGATCCGACCCGGGAATTCGCCCCGTGGTTCTTCCGGATCCTGAGGAACCTCTGCTCCACCGCGCTGAGCAGGAGGAGCGCGAGATGGGTCGGCTCTATCGAGGAGATGCGCGAGGGGGGCAGAGAGTTTCCCGCCGGCGAGAGATTCCGCGCCGATCTCCTCGCCGAGAGGAACGACGAGATCGTGCGCGTATGGAGCGCCCTGGGGGAACTCGATGCGCCGAGCCGGGAGATCATCGTTCTGAAGGATCTCCAGGAGCATCGATACAGGGAGATTGCGGAGATACTCGATATTCCGATCGGAACGGTGATGTCGAGACTCTACAATGCCAGGCAGAAACTGAGGGAGATCCTGCTCTAGCAGGAACGTCCCGGGGGAGACCGATCATGAAGTGCGGCGACTTCCCGCTGAAATCGATGGCGTACATCGATGACGAAATGACACGCGGCGAGAAGAGCGAGTTCGAAAAACACGTGGCGGAGTGCGCGCGGTGCGCCGCGGAACTGGAGAAGCTGAGGAGGGTGAAGAAGATGACCGGACGGATCCGGATGGCCGATCTCGAGGACCAGGAATGGGATCGGTACTGGGGAGGAATCTACAACAGGGTCGAGCGCTTTCTCGGCTGGATCCTTCTTTCCGTCGGTGCGATAATCACGATTTCGTGGGGGATGTTTCATGCCTTGCGGGAACTCTTGGCGGACCCGACGGTCCCTCTCGTCGTGAGGTTCGCCATCTTCGGTGTTGTCGTCGGTCTCGCTATCCTCTTCGTCTCCGTGGCACGCCAGAGATATTTCGCCTGGAAGAGCGATCCATACAGGGAGGTGAAGAGATGATCATCGCAACCACGGAAAATGTGGCGGGAGCGGAAATCGCCGAGACCCTCGGCCTCGTCCGGGGAAACACGGTGCGCGCGCGGCATGTGGGCGTCGATATTCTCGCGAAGATGAAGAATCTCGTGGGCGGAGAGTTGAGCGGCTACACCAAGATGATCGCCGAGTCGCGCGAGCAGGCTCTCGACCGGATGGCCGCCGAGGCGAAGAAACTCGGCGCCGACGCCGTGGTGATGGTGCGGTTCACCACCGCCGAGCTGATGGAAAGGGCCTCCGAGATCGTGGCGTACGGCACCGCCGTCCGCCTGAAAGGGAAATAGCATGACCGGACGGAATCGGGACGGGGGTGGCCCGCTGCGGGTGTTTTCGGTGCTCCTTCTCCTTCTTCTCCCGGCGGCGGCGCCCGCCGTGGTTCACGTCGATCTCGGAAACCCGGCGGATCACTCGTGGACGGTAACGTACACCTTCGCCGATGGCTCCGAGGGGAGCGAGTCGATGGAGATCCTCCCGTACGACTTCGATATCCGGATCGTGAGCGTCAAACCGGAAAAGGGGGGACAGTCACTCCGGTATGAACCGATCAACGAGAAGAAGGAGGGGAAGCCGAAATTCGTCGTCCACTACCCCTCCCCGGTGCCGAAGGACGGCCGTTTCCGGTTTCGCGTCGTGGCTGTGATGACCGACGCGAACTCGTACTTCGAGGACACGGCGAAGCTGACGTTTCTTTACCAGACCGCCCACGAGGTGAACGTCAGCCTCCCCGCGAACTACTTCCCCTTCTTCAGCGATGAACCGATGGAGCTGAAGCGGGAGAAGAACCGCGTGGTGCTCACCAGCGAAGGGGGAAAGCGCCGGCCGGTGGTGATCTTCGCCGTAGCCTGCGGGGAGTAAGGGGGGGGAGGCAACGCCGCAAGACGTTCTCCAGTCGGGATTCATATTGGAATCCGCACTGCTTGTTACCTGTTGATATTATTACTGATATCTGATATAATCAAAGCCGCTCAATAATACGTCTCGTCGCAACGGAGCGGTCCTACCCGGTCCTGCCCTGCACCGGCCGGGAGTCGATCGCCCTGGGAGCCCCGGCATGCGGTTCGATTGCGGTCATCCGGAAACTCATCTTCTTCGCGAATGTCCGCCGTCCGCCCCCACTCTTTTCGAAGGAATCCGATCATGAGAAAAGCGATACGAATTTCCCTCGTCGTTCCGTTCTTCCTCCTCATCGTAACCGCCGCCGGGACCGCCTTCGGCGTCGAAAAAGCGATTGTCGTGAAGGAGGAGCCGGAGGGGGCGATATTCTTTCCTCCGCGCGCCGCCGCGAACGGTCGCCGGGGCGCGGAGAAAGGCGGGCCGATCCTCTCTCTCCCGTCGGATGGGATGGTAAGGGGGGGACTCGCGTGCAGCTACACCGGTCTCGTCAGCGGGATCTCCGACACGGCGATCGCGAACCCCGATTACTTCATCGCCAATCAGTCTCACGTTTTCTGGACCGCCGTGGGCATCCGTTCCGAGCCGGGGGATGACTGGGATCTCGAGATGTGCCACGCCCTGGGAACCGCACCGCAGTGCGTCGACACGCTGGCGGCGGGATCGTATCGATTCTCGGGAGTCGACGTGGTGGTCGCCGATTTCAACTCCGCCACCCCCGCCGCCCGCTACATCAAGGCGATCCGGTCGTCGGGCGCGGGAAGCGCCCTTATCGAGTGGGACAGCGGAACCGACATCCTCCAGGTGAACGGCGGCGCCGTGATCCGATCCACCGGTCCCGGTGACGTGCTGGAGATCTGGGACGTCTATCTCCAGGGGGGACTCGATTACGGCATCTCCCTCAGCTGGACGGGAGACGCGCAGCTGCGCTACCTCGTATGGAGCAACTCGACAGGCGGGTTGTACGAAGACGGGAGGAGCGGCGCGCTTCTCGACACGCTCTGGTACGATTGGTTCACTCCCTTGCAGACGGGATACTGCGGCATTGCGGTGATCAACGAGAACGGGGGGAATGCCGACTACAACCTCGAAGTCGGCACCTGCCTTTCGCCGGCGCCGCTGACGAGCGCCGTTCCCGTTCATCTGCCGAGGGGGTTCCATCACTTCTCATTCCAGCAGACGGCAAGCTACTGGACCGCGATCGCCACGCGCACCGATATTCCGGGAACGAGCTGGTGGAATTTCGCCTATCCAAACGGGTCGGGGGCACAGTGGCCGAACTGCTTCAGCAATCCGGTGGGGGGAGGATATGGATTCACTTACCAGGGCCGCTCCATCTCAATCACTGTGCTCAATTTCAACTCGGGAGGCCTTCCACTCGGAACATATTATGCCGAAACCTATCCGGAATCGACCGACACGAGCGGGGCGACGCTCGAATGGGACGCCGGAGTGGATCTTCTCGTTCTGGGAGACACACCCGTCTACGTCCCCACCGATTCGAACGACGTGATCGAAGTCTGGGATATCTACCTCGACACCCTCGTGCCGTACAATGCGGTGATCACCACGACGGGCGACGCGGCCCCCCTGGGGTTGCTTTTCGCCAATGACTACATCGGTCCGCCCAATTCCGTGTCGGTGCAGGCCATGGGGCTTCCTGCGCCTGGCGCCGGCATCTGCGAGACATTCTTCGCCGGTCCCGGGGGGTTCCAGGGTTTCGGCGTGGTCAACTTCAACGGGGGGACGGGTACATTCGGCGTCTCAGTGGCGGAGGCGTTCCGGGAAGTGGCGGATACGGTGCTTCAAAACCCGGTAGACAGTCGCGGATGTTCCTGGGTCGATTTCGACGGCGACGGCGATCTCGATATTCATGTAACGAATAATTTGCACCCAAACCGGCTCTTTGTGAACGACGGTTTCGGAAACTTCTCCGACGGAGCCGCCCCGCCGATCCCGTTTCCCGCGAACTGGCTCGTTTCGAAATGGGGCGATTACGACAACGACGGCGATCCCGACGTGGCGATTTCTTCGAACAACTCCCGTATCGCCCTTTTCCGCAACGAGAGCGGTGCGGGCTTCTCCGACGTGCCCCCCCGGTCTTCCAGGCTAGAGAGTCTCGCATAAATAGTTGACGATTCGGATCGAACGTGCTATATTCAAAGCATGACGATTTCTCTTACATCGAAGGCGGCACGAGGAGATCTGCAACGACGGCGGCGACGTGCGGGTCGGCTTTTTGTGAGTGGTTATTCTCAGGCGGAAGTAGCGCGGCAGGTTGAGGTATCCCGCACAACGGTC
>JAJRWB010000063.1 GCA_024276995.1 Candidatus Eiseniibacteriota bacterium
ACTACGGCGCGAACAGAGCCTGGCAACAAATCGTCGTTCTCGCCCACAACCTCCTGACCAACTTCCAGATCGAGACAGGAGTTCCTCAACGATCTCGAGCCCAGAAACGAACCGCTCTCCATGTCCTCAAGAGCGCGCAGACTCTCCGGTTCGAAATCGTCCGCCGGGCGGGTCAGATCCTCCGACCTCGGGGAACCGCCGTTCTCCGGCTCCAGAAGAATCCCCTCACCGAAAAACTCTTCTCCCAAATCAGCAAACGGCTGGAAAAAGCCGCCTGATTATTGGAGAATTGAGGCTAATTATACGGGCCGGGAAGCTTGCGTCAAGATTCAAAAGACCGGGAGGGATCGAACGGAACCGGGGCGGGCGATTCAGTCTCGGCCGTCGCTGCGGCAGAGGTCTTCGAGGGGCCTATTCAGGATCTTCTCGAGCCGCCGGGCGTCCTTCGCCGCGTCGCGGCCCGTACCGAGCGACCGGTCGAGCCAGCGTAGCGCCGCGCGTGATTCCTTCGGTGCGTCGCGGCCCGCACGCCGGTACCACGCCCAGCGCCCTTCCTTGCGGCTCTCGACAAGATCGGCCTGGCGGAGGATCGTCATGTGTTTCGACACGGTCGACGCCGCCAGACCGAGAAGCTCGATGATCTGGCAGGCGCACAGCTCCCGATCCTTGAGGGCGAGGAGGACTCGCACGCGGCTCGGGTCGGAGAGCGCCTTCGAAATGTCGAGAAAATCGCGCACGAGAATTCCCTCCGCGCGCCCGGCGCGGCCCTCAAGGCGCCCCCGACTCTATGGCCGCCGCCGCGTCGGGTCAAGACGATCCTGGAGCGTCATTCCCGCGCCCCCATTCGACCGGAAAAGAGTCGGCTCAGCGCGAAGAGGATTCCCATGAGAAAGAGCGGCCCGGAAATCGCCACGTGCACGGGCCAGGGAAACCGTCCCCATGTCCGGAAGAGATAAAAAAGCGCAAACCCGGTGAAAAGAACCGCTCCGATCCATTCGCGACGCCACGAGATCATGAGCGCCGCGATCACCGTGTACGTCGGAATGAGGTGAATCAAGAATGTGCCGATCGCCCTGAACGCTCCACCGCCCCCCTGGAAGGCATCGAGGGCAAAAGCGCCCAGGAAGAGGGCGAACAGAAGGCCCAGGATCCTCGGAGTCCAGAAAAGGAATCGTGCGATCACGAACCCCATTGAAAACCTCCGTCTTCTCCCGCCAAGCGTGCATGCTTCGCCCGCCGCCTCATTCGGCTTGCGCGTCGCCATCCGCGCCTGTACGGGTCACGATTCTACGTCTTGCGCAAAACCAGTCTTCTTTCGCCGAAGAGAAGTTCCGCCGAGACAACGGCCGCATACGCGCCGAGAATCCAAATCAGCCCACGCATATCTGTTCTGCATAGATAAGCGACCAGCACGATCCATGAAGCGAAGCAGACCACCGATGCGAGCAGCGGCGGCATCGGGTGGATGCCGATCTTTCGGCGCAGTTTGAATGCGGAAAAGTTGATCGACGCGAATACCAGAAGAAAGATCGAGCTGGCGAATGAAGATATGATGGTGAGATTCATCGTGTTCACGAAGAGCACCGCAACGAGTGTGATTGTGATCAGGCTCACATAGGGGATATCGTTCGTCCGTTCCTTGTGGGAGAAGACTTTCGGCAACGCCTTTTCCTGCGACATCGCCAGGCCGAGCCGGGCGGTGCTGAACAGCGTCGCGTTAATGGCCGAGGCGGTGGAGAGCAGCGCACCCAGGCCGATCAGGAGGAATCCCGCGCGCCCCAGGAAGGGCCTGGCCGCCACCGCCAGGGCGTACTCCTTGTAGCGACTGATCTCATTGGGCGACAGATTGCCGACGGCCACGAGGGAAACCAGAATATAGATAACGAACGTGATGAGGATGGAAATCATGATTCCTCGTCCCAGAAGCCCGGGATCCCTCATTTCGTTGATCGCGTTGGGAATAAGCTCGAAGCCCTCGTAGGCGACGAAGATCAGGGCCGCGCCCATCAGCACGCCCATCCCACCGGTATTGAATACCGGAAGCAGATGATCCGATCGCACAAAAAAGAGCCCCGCAACGGCAAACAACGACAAGATCAGAACCTTGATCAACACCAGGACATCCTCGGATTCGCCCGAGGCCTTGACGCCGTAAAGATTCACGCCGAGAAACGCGAGGAGCACTCCCGTTGAGAGCAGGTGAGGCATGATCGAACTCGCGCCGGCATCACTGAGTATGGCGCTTCCGTAGACACCGAACGTGTATCCATAAAGACCGAGGGTGCCCACATATCCGGCCAGCAACAGCCATCCACCGATCCCCGCAATATTCGGCCGGGCAAAGGCGTGCTCCAGGTAGGTAAAGCTTCCTCCGTCCGAATGGAACGACAACCCGAGCCTGATGTAGCTCCATCCGGTCAGCATGGCGATGGCGCCGCCAAGTGCGAAGGCGATCGGCGCCGCATGACCGGCGAGACCCACGGATAGGCCGAGGACCGAAAAGATTCCGCCCCCCACCATGCCCCCCACACCCATGGCGACCAGTTCCTTCAGTCCCAATGTCTCTTGTCGCTGTTTCGCCATTGCACCGAGCCCTTCTCATCCCGCGAATCCGCTTCCCGTGAACGCCGGGCGAACGGGCGTGCCGGTCGTCGTCGTGAAGTGCGCCCGCTCAGTCGACCGGAATCTCGATCACACGCCACCTTTCGTCAACCCATAGCGCGATGATCGGCAATTCGACACGCCGCCGGAGCATCAGAACGGCATCGCGTAGATGCCCGAGCTGTTCTTCCCTCGATGCCGGATTTCCCGCACAGTCAAAATGCCCGACAATCGCCACCGCAACCGAAAAATGGTTATCGATCGACATCGTAACGCGCCGGAGTATCGATTCAACAAGATCATGATTCCTGTGTTCCGCCAGGATCAGATTCGGACCCGGTTCCGTAACGGAATCGACAGAATCCACGTCGAAACGCCGTCGCAGATAGTCGATCACGGGTATCTGTACCCGCCCATCCATACAGTTGATCACCGTGCAGAATCTCATCTCGATCTCCTCGGCACGCGCCCTCCGGCCCTACGGAGCGGCCTGCACCAACCACTCCTTCAGATGCGATTCCGCCAGCAGTCCCCGCTTGAAGAATGGATCGTTCTCCACCATGGCGGCGGCTTCTTCCGGGCTTTCCGCCGAGAACAGGATGAGTCCACCGCTTCGATCTTGAAACGGGCCACCCTGAAAGTCCCGGGCGTTCAATCCCTTCCAGTATTCAACATGATCGGAGACGCTCTCGCGGACCGTTCCCGGGTCGTCCCCCATGAAGTAGAAATGCACGAAACGCATCGACTACTCCTCTCGTGTACCGGCATCAGACCCCTCGTCTCGTTGCTACTATTCATTGTCATAGGCCTCAACGGCAGCCGGCAAAACTTCCGTGACAACATGTCCCGCGGGTGGGAGGCCGACCAAGACGGCACTAATGATTTCATCTCTCGACGCACCCGCTTCTCTTGCCGCTTTCACATGAAATGGAATCCCGTTGGTCCTATTCAAAACCGCCAGAACCGACAAGTAGGCGATACTGTGCGTCTTGGGATCCAAGGCACTTGCATTTGATAGGTCCTGCACCAATTTCATCCAGGCTTCCGCATGGTCCGGCGCTTCCTCGCGGAATGTTCGAAACGCTTTGCTTACGGAGTATTTTTCGCCCTCCATCTCGTCTCCTTTTTGTACGGCCGCCTTTGACCTTGCGAACCGCCCACCACGACCGAATCATTTACGCTCAGCTATTCCGTCGCCCCTCGGGACCGCAAGTGCGGCGTCGAGCTGCACATCACGTCCGGTCTTCAGGCTTTCCATCGTAAACAGCGACTCGACATCCGGTATCACGCCGCGATGCTCCAGCACGACACTCGTGGATGTCATCGTCTCGGCGATGGGAAAGATGAAGTAGGCTCCGAGCGGGAGGACGGTGACATCCATCACGAGGACGCGTCCCGGCGTGCGCTCGCCCACGATGGTCGCCCGCCCCATCGCTTGCAGACCCCCGGAGAACTCCTCGCTGGACGACGCCCTGGCGCCATCCACCAGAATAACCAACCGACCCAAGTAAGGCCGTTCGACCGGATCGAAGTAGATGTCGTCGATGCAGGCTCGCCCGCGATAGCGCCAGATGACGGTTCGCTCGGTGAACGGCGGTGTCGGAAACTCGACAGCCTCGGATGCGATCTCTTCCACGGTTCGCCCGTTGAGACGGAGGATTTCGTTTCCAATTTCCAAGCCCGCTTCCGCCGCGGCGGATCCTTCCTCGACCGCTGTGATGAAAAGCCTTCCCCCCACAAGCCGGACGTCGATCCCGACCGTCCCTTCCCCAAAGATAGCGGCTTCGCCCAGCTGCCTGGGATCATGGGTTTGCACGACTCCCAAGTGCGAGACACCCAACTCGAAGAGCATGCTGTTCATGAGAACATAGAATTGCTCGTCATCCTCGGCTTCGACAACCTGCGCCCTGTAACGTTCGCGGCTCTCTGTCCAGTCGACACCGTGAAAAAGGGGATCGAAGAAGCGCTCGTGGATTGTCTTCCAAACGATGTCGAAGCTCTCGGCGTAGAGTTCGGCGGTGTCGGCGTAAGCGTGCCCCGTCACGACCAACACGAGAAGGAGGACTCCTTTGATTATTCGAATACGGCTTCCATGCACGCCGGAAGTCCTCCAGTTCGGATTCGGGTTCATCAGGACGAAAACCCGGCCAACACTTGAATTCGCCTGCATTCCGAAGAGCGGCGGAAGAATGTCGGGCGCAACGGCCTGATCCTCATCAAGGCCCCCCCGGCCCACAGCCCATCCTACCCCGCCGCCTCCTCCGCGCCTCCCTCGGGCTCGGGCTCGTAGCCGCCGTAGAGGTCCTGCCCGGTAATCGAGATCAGGCCCATCGGTTGGGGCATCACTTCGGGGGAGAGTTCGCGCGTGGAGATCACCGCCGCTTCGGAGAACTCGACTTCCACGAGGCGGCGGAAGTAGGGGCGCACGTCGGGTTCGGTGAGAACGACGGGGGTCTGGGCGGTGGGCGGGCGGTCGCCGAGCTGGGCGCGGATCGCGGCGAGGATTTCGTCCTGCATGTCGGGCGAAAGACCGAGGTAGCTTCCGGTCGGCGTGTGGCGCACCGACTCGGTGATCGCCTGCTGGATCTCGGGCTCCACCTGGTAGACGATCAGCTTCCCGTCGGATCGGGCGTACTTGAAACAGATCTGGCGGGCGAGGGAGCTTCGCACGAGCTCGGTGAGCTGCAGCGGGTCGCTCTCCATCCGGCCCCACTCACTCACCGCCTCGAGGATCCCCTGGAAGTCGCGAATCGACACCTCCTCGCGCACGAGCCGCTGGAGCACTTCGGTGAGCTGGAAAAGGTTCACCACCTTGGGGACGACTTCCTCCACGAGGCTCGGATGGGTCCTGGCGAGCTGGTCGAGCATGAAACGCACATCCTGCAGCCCGACGAACTCGTGGGCGTACTGCTTGAGGAATCCGGCGAGGTGGAGGGTGAGCAGCTCGGGGTGGGTGATTACCTTCATCCCCGCCTTCTCGACGAGTTCGACCGATTCGGCGGGAATCCACGCCGCCGGCTTTCCGGTGCCCGGATTCTCCGCCGGTTCGGCGTCGATCTGGAAGATGGCGAGATTCTCGGGCGTCTCGTTCACCATCATCCGGTCATCGGGAATCGTGTCGGAGTGGATCGGCACTTCTTTCAAAAAGATGGCGAAACGGTTCTCGCCGAGCGGCTGGTTTCCCTGCACCTGGATCGGCGGGAAGAGAACGCCGAGATCGTAGTAAAGCGAGTCGCGCAGCTCCGGGACGAGTTTCGCCAGCTGTTTTCCTCCTTCGCCGTCCCTGTCGATCAGCTCGGTGAGTCCCTCGCTCACCTGCATCAGGATCGGCACGGTGAGGCTGAACTTCGCCTCGCCGGCGGCCGCCTCTTCCTCCTCTTCCTCGAGCGCCTCCGCGGCGGCCTCGATCCTTCTCGTCCGAAAGAGGCCGTACGACGTGATGCCGAGCACCGCCGACAGCAGAAAGAAGGGGAACGTCGGCAGCCCCGGCACGATGCCAAGGAGAACGAGGAGCACCGAGCCGATGGCGATCGCCTTCGGCTGCGCCATCACTTGGGTGACGATATCCTTGCCGAGATGGGTTTCCGCCTCTTCGGAAGCGACCCGCGTCACCACGATCCCCGCGGATACCGAGATGAGGAGCGCCGGGATCTGGCTCACCAGGCCGTCACCGATGGTGAGGATCGAGTAGGTCTGGATCGCGGTAGACGCTTCCATGCCGCGTTGTAGGATCCCGATGGCGAGCCCGCCGATGATGTTGATCAGCGTGATGATGATCCCGGCGATGGCGTCCCCCTTGACGAACTTCATCGCCCCGTCCATGGCGCCGTAAAGCTGCGACTCGCGCTGCAGGTTCCCACGCCGCCGCCGCGCCTCGTGAACGTCGAACAGCCCGGCGCGAAAATCGGCGTCGATCGACATCTGCTTTCCCGGAAGGGCGTCGAGGGTGAAGCGCGCCGACACCTCCGCCACGCGCTCGGCGCCCTTGGTGATCACCAGGAACTGGATGAGCGTCAAGATGAGGAAGATCACGAGTCCCACCACGAGATTCCCCCCGGCGACGAACGCTCCGAACGCCTTCACCACTTCCCCGGCGTTCGCCTGGAGGAGGATGAGGCGGGTGGTCGAGACGTTGAGGCCGAGCCGGAAGAGGGTGGTGATCAGCAGGATCGTCGGGAACGCCGCGATCCGCGTGGCGTCCATAATATAGATACACACGAGCAGGAGCGTGACCGCCACGGTGATGTTCACGGTGAGGAGGACATCGAGAAGAGGGGTGGGCAGCGGGATCAACATCATCGCCACGATCGACATGATGAAAGCGGCGAGCATGACGTCGCTGTAGCGGGTGACGAGCGTGTCGATCTTACCCGCCTTCACATCGGCGATGAATGTGGTGAGGCCAGCTCCCATTGCGGGGCGAGTGTAGCCCACCGGGGGAAGGGGAAGCAACGAAAATGGGGGAGAACCTCTCCGGTGTCCCTCCATCGCCCCTTCCCGAAAAAGTTGACCGCCCCCTAATCTTTTCTTGACGACCGCCCCCCCCTTGGTTACCTTGTTAGTCGGACGGAATAGATAACCAGGTGCATTAAAAATTGCGATACCGAGGCGTACCACAACAAATTCTGCCCATTGTACTGATCTTCGCGGTGATCATCGCGGTGTTCGTCACGGGGCGGATTCTCTTCGTTCCTGAATCGTTCGGCGAGCTCGGCCACTACCGTGCCCGGTCGATCGACGAAAACGCGGCGCACGACATCTCTTACGCCGGCTACCAGGTCTGCTACGACTGCCATGACGACGTGGCCGACGAGAAGGCGCAGTCGAACCACAGGAGCCTTTCGTGCGAAGTGTGCCACGGGCCGGCGGCGGACCACGCCGAGGCGCCCGACGAAGTGCTCCCCGAGATCCCGCGATCGCGCGACTTCTGCACCCTCTGCCACGGTTACAACGCTGCGCGGCCGACCGGCTTCCCCCAGATCATCCCGGATCAGCACAATCCCGGGAAGCCGTGCCTGAGATGCCACGAGCCCCACACGCCCGAACCTCCGCACACGCCGGAGAAGTGCAGCGCGTGCCATAGGGAAATCGCCAACGTGAAGGCGGTGTCGCACCACGCATCGCTCGAATGCACGCGCTGCCATGAAGTGCCGCCGGAGCACTTGAGCGCGCCGCGTTCGGCACGTCCGAAGAAACCCTCGACCCGCGAGTTCTGCGGAGAGTGCCACGCCCGCGGCGCCGACAGTCCCCGCGAAATCCCGCGGATCGATCTCGCCGAACATGGACAGCGCTATATGTGTTGGGAATGTCACTACCCCCATTCCCCGGAGGCAGGCAAGTGACGTACGAAGCGCCGAAAATGAAGCGGCGGGAGTTCCTCGAAACCGTTGGAAAGAAGCTGCCCCGCTGGGCGCTCCTCTTCATGGCGATCGATCCGAAGAAGCTGCTCGCCTCGCCGGAGGACGATTACAAGCCGGAAGAGCACGAGTATGCCATGGGAATCGATATCCACAAATGCATCGGGTGCGGAAGGTGCGCCAACGCCTGCAAGAACGAGAACCATGTTCCCCGGGAACCGATGTTCTTCCGCACGTGGATCGAACGCTACCAGATCACCGAGGACCGCGAGGCGATCGTCGACAGCCCCAACGGTGGAATCGACGGATTCCCCGAGACGAAGGGTGAAGAGAGCGTTCTTCGCTCATTCTTCGTCCCGAAGCTGTGCAACCATTGCAAGAATGCGCCGTGCGTTCAAGTCTGCCCCGTGGGAGCGACGTTCATCTCCCCCGACGGGGTGGTGCTCATCGACCAGACGTACTGCGTCGGTTGCCGCTACTGTATCCAGGCGTGCCCGTACGGCGCCCGCTACCTCCATCCGGAAAAGAAAGTCGCCGACAAGTGCACGTTCTGCTATCACCGGATCCGCAAGGGACTCCTCCCGGCATGCGTCGAGGTGTGTCCCACCCAGGCGCGCGTGTTCGGGGAAACCGGAAGCCAGAGCAGCCCGATCCGCCGTTTCGAGCGTTTCCACGATCTCACCGTGTTGAAGCCTTCGCTCAACACCAAGCCGCGGGTCATGTATGCCGGCGCCGATGGAGAGGTGCGTTAGATTGTTTATTTCCCTCTTACAGATTCTGACCAGTGAGCTGCCGAAGATCACCGGCTATATCTATCCGAACGAGTACGAGCTCCACTGGAGCATCATGATCGTGGTTTATCCGTATCTCACCGGGCTTGTGGCGGGCGCCTTCATCCTCGCCTCCCTCGAACGTGTGTTCAACGTGAAGGTTCTCCAACCGGTGTACCGGCTTTCGCTTCTGTCGGCGCTCGCGTTCCTGCTCATCGCCCCGCTTCCGCTCGTGCTGCACCTCGGCCATCCGGAGCGGGCGCTCGAGATGTTCCTCACGCCGCACACGAAGTCCGCCATGGCGATGTTCGGATTCGTTTACGCCTGGTATCTCCTCGCCGTCCTCCTCCTGGAGATCTGGTTCGATTACCGAAAGGACATCGTCACCTGGTCGCGGGAAAAGACGGGGCCGCTCAAGTATTTCTATACGGCACTCACCCTCGGCGCCACCGACCTGTCGGAAAAGGCGCTCGCCTTCGACGACAAGATCGGCCGGACGATCACCATTATCGGCATCCCGTCGGCGTTCCTGCTGCACGGATATGTCGGGTTCATCTTCGGGTCGGTCAAGGCGAATCCTTGGTGGAGCAGCGTCCTCATGCCGATCGTCTTCCTTTTCTCGGCGATCGTATCGGGTATCGCGCTCATGCTCCTCGTCTACATGGTGACCACCATGTTCCGCTGGAAGGCGATGAACATGCTCTGTCTGAACAAGCTGGGCGAGTTCCTCTTCTATGCCATGCTCGTCGATTTCTCTCTCGAACTGCTCGACTTCACGCAGAGGCTTTACGAATCGGAAGAGTCGATCGCCATCCTGTCGCAGATGATCACGAACCGGCTTTTCGTCAGCCTCATCATCTCCCAGATTCTCCTCGGAACGCTCGTTCCGATGACGGCCATCGCCATGGCGCGTTTCGGAAAGCTCCCGAACGAACTTCGCCGGATGCTTTACTTCATCTCCGCGCTTCTCGTGCAGGTCGGTATTTTCAGCACACGGTGGAACGTGGTGATCGGCGGGCAGCTTTTCTCGAAGAGTCTGCGGGGACTCACCGTCTATAAGATGCAACTCTTCGGACTCGAAGGGCTGTTCATGACGATCGCCCTCCTCGTCCTGCCGCTCATCATCCTGTACGTCCTCACGCGCCTCTTCCCGCCGTGGGACCCCAACGAGAAGCGCCGGCCGACGGCACCGCCGGCAAGCTGAGCGGGGAAAGCCCCCCCACGGAACCACGCCCCTTCTTCTTGCATCAATGATATGGGCGGCAATATGGCTCGCGCGCCATGCACCGGCTTCGGATCCGACTCCCGGCTAGTAGCTCTTCGGGTCGTGGTTCTTCCCGTGGCACTTCACGTAGCAGCGGCCCTTGAAGTTGCCGTTGTCGATGAATTCGAGTCGCCCCGAATTCGACGGTCTGCATGAGTTGGTATTGAAGTTGATCAGGTGCGTGCCGTCGCCGTTCGTCGTCGTTCCCACGCCGTGCGAATCGTGGCATACCGAGCATGCGGCGTCTTCCCCGACGATATGCTTGCTGTGCTTCCTGAAACTGTTGTTGCCGAGAATCGAATTCCGATCATGACACGAATAGCAAAGGGCGTAATTGGCCGCTGATTCCTGTGTCGAGTCCTGAAGGACATACTTCATCTTCAGAATCGGCGTATACTGCGATCCGTGCGGACCGTCGGCCGCGCCCGCATCGCTGGAGTGGCAATCCTCGCATGTGATGATGCTCGACTCGGTCAGCGGCGGGATGAGCGACGGACTGTTCGGGTTCGTGCCGGCGGCCGCCACGGGGTGATACGACTGTGACGTCGGTTGGAATTCATCCCTCGTGTTCAGATTGACCCACAGCCGCTGCACGTAGGCGGTGCTGCCGTGGTTGTCGCCGTGGCACTTGAAGCAGACTTCGTACGAGTAGGTGACCGCATCGACGGCGGTACCGTTAATGTTGATGCCGTCTACACCGTAGAGCGCCCCTTTCAGCGCCGGCGACGGAGGATCGAGAGCGATCGCTCCGTGGGGATCATGGCAATCGGCGCACTCGACATGCCGGGGCATCGAGGAAGCGTTCTCCCCGGCGTTGTGCACCCCCCTCGTCGCCGTAATCGGATGGGTGGACGAATAGGTGAACGCCGTTTTCACCGCCATCGCGGCCGCGCTCATCGCCTGGACACCGTAGTAATCGAGGTTCGACCCCGAGTTCGGATTCGTCCCGGCATCGTGACACTCGTAGCAGAAATCCTCTTCCATCGGATCGTTCGGCACACCGATTCCAAGGGCGGAAAGGATATTGTCGTAAGGCGAGTCATGGAGGCTGAAGGCGTTCGTCGAATTCTGGTACGACCGGGTCATGTTGTCGTTATGGCACTTGACGCAATTCGCCTGGAACACAGAGCCGTCACTGCTGAACGTGGTCGGCACACCGTAATTATGCGTCGTCGTGGCGGCGTCGTACTCGGTCTTTACGATCCATTCATGGTTGAACGCATTGGGCGACGCGCTCTTCGCCGGAACGTGAATGCTGTGGCATGCCAGGCAGTTGGCGTTGTGACATGATATGCAGACGCCCCCCGCGCCCGAGGAGGAATAATCGGAGTTCGCCAGTACCGTGGCGTCTCCTTGCACCGGCGTGTTGCCGTATTCAGATCTCAGGTTGCTCCCTCGCGCACCGATCCCCGGGTTGAGGTCGGGGCGGAAGATATCATGATCCACATGACACCAGAGGCACGACGCCGCACCGTAATCGGGCGCGTCGGTGGTGAGAGTGTGATGGTACGATGTCCCGGTGCTCATGGCGGTGAAGATCTCGCTGTGACAGGAACAGTTCATCCCGCCGCTCGACTCGCCTCCCTTGAACCCTTCGGTGTGGAGGTGGCAGTCGGTGCACATCAACGCATCGTTGTGGCTGTCCGGAAGTTGCGATCCGTCATTCCTGTGGTGGTTCGTCGATGTGTGACATACCTCGCACACACCGGTGAAGACGCCGTCCGAGCCGTCCGCCATCACCCCCGACGTGGGATCGCCCGGCACCGGATCGGGATCGTTGTACGGATCTCCGATGCCGAGGGTCTTGAACACCACCGGCTTATCCCCCGAGTTCGGCGTACTGATCGTCTCCTTTATAAGATAGATGTTCGTCGTTTCGTGACTCGTGTGACACGTGAGGCAGTCCTGGCCCTGGTGATCCTGCAGGTTGTGGCACGCCGAGTTCGGTCCGCCGCACCCGCTCGCATCGTGGGTCCGCCGAAGTAGATACCCGTCGCCGGCGATCACCTGGCTCACGAGGGTCAACTCGTCCAGGTTCGCGGCGTAATCATCGACAACCGAACCGCCGGCGTTGTCGTCGACGGAGAAATAGAGATCGTAACTTCCCATGACCGAGCCGCCCGGAGGATTCCAGAGCACCGTGGCCCTGTAGTTCGTTCCTCCCTCGTTCACGACGCGAAGTCCCTGCTCTCCGTGCTTCGCACCGTTCGCCACGATCACTTCCCCGCCCCCCGGCTCACGCACCTTGAACGTGATGGTGAACGATCCGCTTCCCGGGATGTCGGCGTCACTGAACGAGGCGCTCAGCATCGTAAATTCCGAGCCGGTGGTGTTGACGTTGCTCGGAAGCGCGGCCGTCGTACCGGCGATGACGGTGGGCGCATTGTTGCTCAGCCGGTCGTACACTTGGAGTTCGTCGAGGTTGTTCGAGAAGTCATCCGCCGTGGAGTCGACCCCTTCGCGCACCGAGAAATAGAGATCGTAGAAACCGGTCTGCTGCGCATCGGGCGGATCCCACAAGATGCTCGCCGTGTAGTTTCCTCCGCCGTCGTCGCTGATGGTCACTCCCGACTGGCCGTTCCCGGCGTTGGCGGCGAGAACGAGCTCGGAAATATCGTCCGGTTCGCGCAGCTTGAACGTCACGTTGAACGCCGCGGTCCCCGGAATATCGGCATCGTAAAACGTGGCGCTCAACGTGGTGGAATTCGCGCCCACCCTTTCGACTCCGGCGGGGTTTGCGAAAACGGCGTCCCACGCCACCACGGGCCGGGCGTTTTCTCCGGCATTCGTGATGGTCAGCTCGTCGGCATTGTTGTCGAAAGGATCGGTCGTCGCGTCGAGCGTGTCACTCACTTCTGCGTATAGGTCGTAAAGGCCGACTGGAGCGTCGGCCGGCGGATCCCAATCGATGCTCGCCGTGTACGAACCGGCGCTGCCGGTGATCGACATTCCACCCACGCCGTCGCTCAGACCGTCCGCAACGGTGTACACTCCCTGGTTGTACGGTGCCCGCGACCGGAAGGTCACCTTGAAAACCGCCGGCGGCGGCTGGTCGGCATCGGTGAAGGAAATGCTGAATGCCGTGGTTACGGCGCCCCCCCGCTCGATCGAAACGGGCGAGACGGCCGTCGCGCCCGCGGTGAATGCGGGAGGTTGATTGCTGATCACATCCTCGATCAACAAAGCGTCGGCATTGTCGACGTAGCCGTCCACGGCGGCGGCCATTCCGGTGTTGTCGTCCACTTCGAAATAGAGATCATAGAAGCCGATAGCCTGGGTGACCGCGGGATCCCACGAGTAGCTCGCCTCGTAATCACCTCCGCCCAGATCGGTAACGGTGAGACCGCCCGTACCATCGGAGAGCGCGTTCACAAGGATCACCTCGGTGGCGTCGTCAGGCTCTCTCACCTTGAACGTCACGAGAAAGGAGGATGCCGCGGGGATATTATCATCATGGAACCTGGCGGAAAGGACGGTGGCGTCGCTTCCCTGGCGATTCACCGGAGAGATGGACACGCGGGCGGCGCCGGCGGCGACTGTGGGCGCCGTGGGGGGGAGCAATTCGTTCACTTCGAGTTCGTCGGTGTTGTTCGCGTAGCCGTCCACGGCTCTGTCCATTCCGTCGGACACATCGAAGTAGAGGTCGTAGAGGCCGAGCGTCTGCGACGCACCCGGATCCCATGTGTACGAAGCGGTGTAGTTGCCGCCCCCCTGGGATGTGACGGAAAGGCCCCCCTGGCCGTCGCCGAGAGCGTTCACGAGAACCACTTCCGTGGTGTTGTCCGGCTCGCGAACCTTCAGCGTCACGGTGAATGCGCCTATCCCCGGATCATCGGTATCCGAGAAGGCGGCCGACAAAACGGTGCTATTCGCACCGTAACGGTTCACGGGCGACACGTCGGCGCCCATCGTCCCGGCGATCACGACCGGCGCATTCTGTTCGATCAGTTCGAGTTCATCCGGGTTGTTCGCGAAATCGTCGATCGCCGTATCGAGTGTGTCGGAAACTTCGAAATAGAGATCATAGAGGCCGAGCGCCTGCGACGCGCCCGGATCCCACGTGTAACTCGCCGTATACGAGCCGCCCGTATTGTCCGTGATCGTGAGGCCGCCTTGGCCGTCGCCGAGGGTGTTCACTAGAATCACTTCGGTGGCGTTGTCCGGTTCACGCACCTTGAATGTTACTGTAAACGCAGCGACGCCCGGCGCATCGGCATCGGTGAAATCAGCCGACAGCGTCGCCGTCTCCGTTCCGACACGATTCACGTTCGACGGCGTGATCACTGTCGCGCCCGCCGCGACGATAGGTGCCTGGTTCGCCGCCGCCGCGTACATCCCGAACGGGGTCGCCGGCAGGAGAAGGAGAAGTGCGGTCGCAAAGGCTGTCTTGAAGTTCCTCATTTTTCCGGCATCCCTTCCGGTCATACGAACCAGGCAGGTTTCAAGCTTTCTCGCAACGGTCGGACGGGGGGATGAAGCGAGGAGATCGGCGCGGGAAGCGACCCGGCGCGGATGGCACCGACCGGCCACCGTCCGCCGCCAAACCGGAGTAGACAACCTGTTACTCAGCTAACAGCGGCGGCCGATTCTCGCACTTCACCTCCAATGCCGTCAGATTGCTCTCATTTTAGCACGAACACGGAAGTCGGGCCGGGCGGAACTTCCTGTATATCATCCTGTTACAGTATACATGTTTGTCCCGTCTCAAGCAAGAACGTCGCGCACCCAAGACCGCTTCCGCACCCCTCTTCAACGCGTATCGACCGATAACGCCTCCCGCGTTACCCGGGAGCGCCCCCCTTCCCGACCGGGTACGAGGGGAGATACGAAACGGCCCGGGGCGATTTATTCCCCGGGCCAAGACTCAACCGATTGAAACCGCGCGAGTTACGCCTTCAGGTTTCGCACGGCCGCCATGCTCGTGTCGTGGAGCGACTTCATGATGTTCTGCATCGTCTGGAACATCTGCTGGCGTTTCTGCATGAGCGACTGCAGCTGGCTCTGGAGGAGCTGCAGGTTCGGCTTCTTGCCGCCGGCGCCACCACTCTTCCCGCCACCGAACAGGCTGCCGAGAATCGGCACGGAGCTGAAGATCTTACCGATCGAGCCGAAGATTCCGCCACCGCTCTTGCCGCTCTTCTTCTGCATGGCGCTTTCGATCTGCTTCATCTTCTCCTCGATCTGCTTGTCCATGTGCTTCGAGAGCTTCGCCATGAGAAGCATCAGCTTGTCCTCGAGAGAGAGATTCGGGTTGGAGAGCACGCTCTGCGAAGAGCCCGCCCCCGATGCACCGGAAGCTCCCCCTACGCCCGAGCCGCCCTGCACACCACCGAGCCCCGTCAGGCCGCCGAACAGGCCGGCAATCGCCTTCATAGGATTCCATCCCGGGGTGAAGCTCCGCCCGATCAACCCGGCGAGCTGGAAGTGGGGGTGCCGGTGAAGGCGATAGCCGCTCACCGTGTGCCGCCGCGTCGCAATCCCGTCGGCACGGCCGTCGGCCAGGTCGGCACGGATCGCGTTGAAGTTCTTGTACAGCTTCCCGCGGTAGAGGTAGCCGCTCCGGCCGAGTCGGATCGGCCTGCGGAACGACCCGCGGTACATCCGCCCGCTGATCCGCCCGCGGATGTGCATCCCGAAGAGGAACCGCCGGCCCGTGTCGTACGTCTGGCCCACGTGCGCCTGGCGACCCACGCGCGTCCGCGTCACGTAGGTGTGCGACCACCGGTGCAGGTGAACCCCGCCCGGAGCGCGGCGGAGGACGCTGGCCCGACCAAAACCGCGCCGCCCCCGGGCGCCGGTGAGCCGGTCGAGAAGCGCGGTCGAAAGACCGCTGTTCAGATCGAAGAGATTCCGCTGGAAGCCCGCCAGGTCGCCCCGGTTCAGGTCGATAAGGGCGCCGATCTTGTCGCCGAACGAGTCGGGCAGCCCGAGAGAGTCGAGGTAACGGTTCACCTGCGTGCCGATCGAGTTGGCGCCTGCGTTGATGTTCATTTTTCCTTCTCCTTACGTTTCAAAAGCCTTGGGTCGATGGAGGCTTCGTGCCTCCTGACTGCTTACGACCTTCTTATCCCGGCTTTTGGAAGAGAAGTTGCGAAAAAAACAGTTCGGAACGATGTTTCGGAGGGAGGAAGGCCTAACCAACCGATTTTACAGGGGTTATCTTTCTGGGCCCCGATCGGAAAGACCGACCGCCACGTCGGAAGCGATCCTCTCCGCCAAGATACGGTTCCCTTCTTAATTATAGTGACAGCATTGATCCTCGTAGATCGTCTCCTTCTCGCTGCTGAAAAGAGGTGTCAAGTCGAAGAAGGCGACTCCCTCGCTTCTCAATTCCTTCCCCGCGGCCTGGAGGAGCGGATACGCCTCCCGCACGGCGCGGACATGCGGGTATGTCGGCGCCGCCACGGCATGGCGCTTCTCCCAGTCGGTGAGCTTTTTCGATCCCGAAACGTACTGGTTCGGCTGGAGGAAGTGAAAGTAGGCGATGTCGTTAGCGCGGCAGAGGTTGGCGATCTGCTCCGACGACCGCTTCCAGAGATCGGCCGACGAACGGAAGAGGTCGGCCGGGGAAGGATCGCCCGGGGGCGGCCCCGACTCCTGGAACGACACGGCCCGATCGTCGCGGAATCGTTCGCGGATCTCCACCTCCGCCGCCGCGATCCGCGCCGTCTCCCCGTCGCTCCACGCACGCCACAGGGCAAGAACGATTCCGCTCCGCCGAACGATCGAATTCGCCGAGATGCGCCGTCGCCACCGCTCCACCTTCGCCCGGCGCGACTCGATCTCGCCGAAGAGCGTCGTCGTTTTCGGATCGAACCCCTTCGCGGCGTACGATCTCCAGCTGCGGGGGAACGAAGCGGCGACGCCGAAGGGTACATTCTCAGCGAAAGGGAGTGCGATTTCGTTGAAGCCGTCCAAGTTGATCACGATGTCGATCGCCGCCCCGAGGGAGAGAAACCAGGAGAGCGCCATGAGCTGTTGCGGTTCCTTCATCCCGCCGAGAGCGAGAGAAACGATCTCCACTTTCTTCCCCTCGAAGGGGGGCGCCTCTGCGAGAAGATCACTCAGAACGGCGGCGCAGCGGAAATAGAGATCGAGCGCCGCCGAGCCGCCGGTGAGAACGACCGTGACCCGGCCGGGTGATCGATCGAACGGAGGGGCGGGCCCGAAAAAACCGTATTCGTTGACCGGAATATCGATCGGTCGGTCGTTGAAGACGTGCGCCTTCGCGTCGCGGTTCCGGACGTAACCGAGGAAGGGATGAAGCACATAGTCGAGCACCCACTCGGGGGCATCGGTCTTTCCGGCGGCGGTGCGCTCCACGGCGACCGGCGTGTCGAGAGATTCGACGATCGTCTGCCGGCTGTAGGCGCGCCCCCTGATTCTCGAGAGCACGGGAAGGGAGACGATATCGAGGAGCGCAAGAATGAGGAGGATGTCGAAAACGATCCAGCGAGCCGTGAGGCGGGAAAATCCCAATGCCGCTCTCCTCATCTTTCCCGTCGGGAACGGTTCTTCACCGGCGGCGATCGATCGCGCCGCTTTCCGGCGAGTGTACCACAACGGCGGCGATGGAAAACCGGGGAGAGGGCGCGGTCCGATGCTACAATGACGATGCCGGCCGCAACCTCTCCCGAGCAGTCCGGCGGGTGCAATTCGAAAGGGTCGCCTTGTTGAATCCGATCTCCCGAAAACGGATCTCTCTTCTCGTTCCCCTCGCCGCACTCGCGTTGGTGATCGTTCTCGCCGGCGCGGCGCGCTACCGCCTGCTCGACGTCCCTCTCGAGCGGGATGAAGGGGAGTACGCGTGCGCCGGAAGAATGATCCTCCACGAAGGCACGCCCTACGTCGATTTATACAACATGAAACTTCCCGGGATCTATGCCGTTTATGCCGTGATCCTCAAACTTTTCGGCGAAACGGCCCGCGGCATTCACCTCGGGCTGCTTTTCGCCAATGCGCTCACCGTGCTCTTCGTCTATCTTCTTGGGCGCCGTTTTCTCTCCTCGTTGGCGGCGCTCGCGGGAGCGGCGAACTTCGCCCTGCTCTCGATCAGTCCCGCCGTGCAAGGGATGTTCGCCAACGCCGAGCACTTCGTTCTCCTCTTCGCCCTGCCCGGTCTTCTCGTCCTGACGGCGGCGGTCGAGTCGAACAGGAAGAGAACGATTCTCGCCGCCGGCGTCCTTCTCGGCTGCGCTTTCATCGTCAAACAGCATGCCGTCGCGTTCGTCGTGCTCGGCGCGTGGCTCCTCGCGAGGGGGCGACCGGGTGAAGAGCCGACCGGCCCATCCATAGAAAACCACGGTGCGGGCACGGCCCTCCTACGCCGCAGGACGATCGATGTGCTCGTCTTCTCGGCCGCCGTTCTTGGAGTGTACGGTACGGTCTGCGCGATCTTCGCTGCCGCGGGCGCGTTCGGCAACTTCTGGCACTGGACGGTGGAGTATGCCTCCCGCTACGTATCGCAGGTCCCACTCTCGGAAGGTCCGGGCCGTTTCTCGAAGGCTTTCGGCTTTCTCTTCCGCGCCGCGCCGATTCTCTGGGTCGAAGTGATCGCCGGGACCGCGCTTCTCCTTCTTCGCGCCTGGCCGGGGCGCAGGGCGGGTACTCTCTTCTGGTTTGCCGCCGCGTCGCTTGCGGCGACGGCGCCCGGCCTCTACTTCCGTCCCCATTACTTCATCCTTCTCCTGCCGGCCGCGACCATCGTGTCGGGCGGAGCCGTGGAGGCGCTTTTCAGAGCCCTCCAGCGCCGGACGGGCCGCCCCGTCGCCTCCCTTGCCGCGGCGACGGCCGGCGGAATCGCCGTCATCGCCCTTCTTCTCACGATCTTCGCCCAGAGGGATTTTCTCTTTCGCCTCACCCCCGAGCAGGTTTGCCGCCGCGTTTTCGGACTCAATCCCTTTATCGAATCGGTGGAGATCGCCGCGGAAATCGACAGGCTCACGGCACCCGGCGAGCCGATCGCCGTCATCGGATCGGAACCACAGATCTACTTCTATTCCAAGAGGCCCGCCGCCACCGGCTACATCTACATGTACCCCATGATGGAGAAACACCCCTTCGCCCTCGAGATGCAGATGGAAATGATCCGGGAGATCGAAGCGGCGCGCCCGGCGGTTCTCATTTACGTTCGAAACGTCTACTCCTGGGGCATCACGCCCGATTCGCGCACCGAGATCCTCGACTGGTTCGGCGCGTACAAAGACGCGAACTATCACTTGGCGGGACTTGTGAGCCAGTATCCGACATACAGCGAATGCAACTGGGGACCGGACGTGCCGTGGCCCCCCGAATCACCCGCGTGGATCGCGCTGCTCAAGAGAAACGACTGATCGGCCGTAGCGGTCTTGGCCTCGCGGAATGAGCCGGCGATGGTCGCCCGGCGGATCTGTACGCAAGAAAGCGGCCCGGGAAGCATTTCCTCCCCGGGCCGGTGACCGTCTTTTCGATTCCGATTCGTTTTATGCTTTCAGATTCCGTACGGCCGCCATGCTCGTGTCGTGGAGCGACTTCATGATGTTCTGCATCGTCTGGAACATCTGCTGGCGCTTCTGCATGAGCGATTGAAGCTGGCTTTGGATGAGTTGCAGGTTCGGCTTCTTGCCTCCCTTGCCGGCACCGCCCGTGGCGCCGCTCGCGGCACTTCCGACCGCTCCGCCCACCGCGCTCCCCACCATGCCTCCGAGCGGCCCGCCGAACGCCGTGCCGATCGCCGCTCCGGCGGTCTTGAACAGCCCGCCGAGTTTGCCGAAGATCCCGCCGCCGCCCTTGCCGCTCTTCTTCTGCATGGCATTTTCGATCTGCTTCATCTTATCCTCGATCTGCTTATCCATGTGCTTCGAGAGCTTCGCCATCAGGAGCATCAGCTTATCCTCGAGGCTGAGGTTCGGATTCGAGAGCACGCTCTGCGTGGAGCCGGCGCCCGATGCGCCGGTCGCGCCCTGCGCGCCGCCGAGTCCCGCCGGTCCGCCGGCGCCGAAGAGCTTCGAGATCGATGGCAGTGGATTCCACCCAGGGGTGAAGCTGCGCCCGATCAGCCCGGCGAGCCGGAATTGCGTATGCCGGTGAAGACGGTAGCCGCTCACCGTGTGCCGCCGCGTCGCGACGCCGTCGGCGCGGCCGTCGGCCAAGTCGGCGCGGATCGCGCTGAGATTCTTGTACATCTTTCCCCGATAGAGGTAGCCGCTCCGGCCGAGACGGATCGGCCTGCGGAACGAACCGCGATACATCCGCCCGGTGATCCGCCCGGTGATCCGCCCACCGAAGAGGGAACGATAGCCGGTATCGTAACGATGGCCCACGTGCGCCTGTCGCCCCACACGGGTCCGCGTCACATACGTGCGAGACCAGCGGTGCAGGTGAACTCCGCCCGGGGCGCGGCGGAGGACGCCGGCCCGGCCGAAACCGCTGCGCCCGCGCGCCCCGGTGAGCCGGTCGAGAAGGGTGGTCGAAAGACCGCTGTTCAGATCGAAGAGATTTCTCTGGAAACCCGCCAAGTCGCCGCGGTTCAGGTCGACGAGAGCGCCGATCTTGTCACCGAACGTGTCGGGAAGTCCGAGGGAGTCGAGGTAACGATTCACCTGCGTGCCGATCGAGTTCGCTCCAGGGTCGATGCTCATTTTCCTTCTCCTTGCGTTTCGAAAGCCTTGGGTCGAGGAAGGCTCGCTGCCTCCCGACTGCCTACGACTCTCTTATCCCGGCTCTTGAAGGAGAAGTTGCGAAAAAAGGCAGGAAGAAAGGCGCTCCCCGGCAGGCAACGGACGTCCGGCACTCAACGAAGACGATATTCCGTCATATTTTCCCCGGCGGCAATCTCGCCGACACCTTCGTACGCCACGCTTCCGATCACCACCGGCCCGCCGCTTTCGGTGCCGAGCATTCGGACCCTCGCGATGCCGTCGGGCGACGTGAAGCCGAGGACTTTCTGCTCTTCTTGAACCGAACAGCTGTGCACGGCCAGCCTATGACCCGCGCCGTCGATCACGACGAGAGAGAAACGTTCATTCGTCATCCCTTCGAGTACGAGGAGAACGCCCCCCGTACCGGGCGGGAAATCGATCCGCCCGCGCGACCCGAGATGTAAGACGATGTTCGTCGTGTCGCAGAACGGGCTCGGGCAGAGAAAGCTCCTGAGACAGTCGCGGTCGCGAACCACCAGGTCTCCGACAAGGAGAGGGTTGTCCAGCGGGAGCGCGCCGTCGCCGCAGCTCGAACCGTTCCATGGAAGACTCTCGAAGCTCTCCACCGTGAGCGGCCCCGTGGCCGCGAAGAAGGGACTCCTCCGCGAGAAGACGCGGATTCCGCCGGCGGCGGGCACTTCGTGCAGGGCCGCCGGGCCTTTCGCCGCGGCCGGCGCGGCGACCGGTTCGGGACCGGTCACCGAGGAAGGACCGTCCTCACCGCACCCGAGAGGAAAGGAGACGAGGAGAAGCCCGAGGGCCAGGCTCTTTAGAAACAGTGTTGCTGAAACCGGTTTTCCATATGTCATCACAACCACTCCCACTTCATCCCGGCAGACCGGCACGACAGGTAGATGCCTCCATTACGATAATCGACCGATCGGTCGAGTGGCTTTAGCCGAATATGCCGCCACCGCGGCTCCGTTTCGGCAATTCTCCCGAATACGGCAAGAAAAGGCTGTTTCCCGCCGAATCGTGGGGATCGATTCCAGGAGCGGGAAGGAGGCCGGAGCCTCGGTTTCCGATTCGAACAGTCGCGACGGTCGCGCACCGCCTGCGATCGAATCGTTCCCCTGAGCCCCGGCGGCCGGTGGGCGGCATGGTGGTACGGCCGCTTCCCGGCGCGGCGGAATCCCGGCTCGCGCCGGTGCGCCCCCCTTTCCCGTGTCATCTCCAGGCGGCCTCGCGCGCCGGCCGCGTTCCACTTATCACCACGAGCCGCCCGCCGGTTGCGGGAAAAAACGGGAAACAAATCACGCAACGTATTCTCTCTTTCAGCGGATAAGGGGGTATCAATCACAGATCGGCCATCGGCCTTACCAGATCGGAAGGAGTCAGAAAAATGTCCATCGCCATCGGAAACGGAAACGCCGCCCCCCGGAACATTGTCACCCCGCAGAATCAGACGCACACGTCGGCGCCCGCGGCGCAGCCGAAGCAGCGCGTTCAGACGTCAGTGGCGTATGTCAATCCGGACAACGACCTGAAAACGGAGATCCGAAATCGCTTCGCCCGGAAATTCGGGAAGCTCGCAGCCGACAAGAAAGGTTTTCACGCCTTCACGAAGAAGATCTTCGGAAAAAACTACGACACGGGACGTGCTGAGAAGATGCGCCGCGCCGCGGTTGCCGGCGACTACAGCTGGTTGCCCGAGATCAGGTTCGTCGACCGCGCGACGCTCCAGGGGGCGAACGGCGCGTACGCGAAGAGCGAAGGGAAGATCTACATCGCCGGCGACCTGAGAAATAATCCGGTTCTCGCCGCGCAGACATTCACAGAGGAAGCGGGGCACCACATCGATGCGAAGATCAACACGAAGGACACGCCCGGCGATGAGGGCGAAATGTTCCGCCGCGTGCTGAGCGGTGAGAGGCTCTCGAAGGCTGAGGTCGCTTCGATCAGGAGCGAAAACGATCACGGCGAACTGAATATCGACGGCAAAAATGTGAAAGTGGAGTTCTTCTTCAAGAAACTCCGCAAGTCGTTCAGGAGAATTACACGATCGGTCAGCCGCGGTTTCAGGAAAGTGGTGGGCGGTGTCGGCCGTGTGGTCAAGAATGTCGCCCGCGGCGTAGGCCGCGTGGCGGGCAAAGTGATCCACACCGTGACCGGCGTATTCAAGAAAGTGACCGGCGGTATCGGCAAAGTCCTCGCGAATGTGACGCGCGGCGCTTTCAGTATCTTCAAGAGAGCTATCTCCTTCCCGAAGCGGATCTTCAGCGGCCTGAAGAACGTGGTCAGCCGTGTGTTCGACACATTCCGGTCAGTGGCATCGAAGATCTGGAATATTCAGAAGTCGATCCTTTCGAAGATGTTCAACATCCCGATCTCCCTCGCCGGGAAACTCTTCCGCGGACTTTCGGGAGCCGCCCGATTCTTGACGAAGCCGTTCGGTCTTCTCGGCCGGCTTGGCGGGATGGTGGGGATGGAGCGCGGCCTCTTCGGCGGCTTCGCCGGCGCGATCTTCAACCCGATGCGGAATGTCGCCCGCTTCGCGCTCGGTCTTCTCGGCCGGGTCTTCTAGAACGAACATCACGACACGCGCGTCGCGGTGCGATCGAGGCCGGGCGGGCAGCCGTCCGGCCTCCCGCCATTGCCGCGATTACCGTCTTTCCTCCCGGCGGGACATCCTGTTAAGGTAGACGGACCGGATGCGGGGCAGGCGCGGATCGCCCCCCGACGATGTATCCCCTCGAGGAGTGACGAATGGATCTGCTTGGAAAATTCTTCGGCCGTGAGGTAGATGCTGAAAACCGACCGGGAAAAACGGGCGGCGGCGTAGCGGGGCATGATACCCGGATCGCCACGTGCGCGCTCTTCCTCGAAATGGCAGGCGCCGATGGACAGTTCAGCGACGACGAACGCGAGAGAATCGTGTCGATCCTGAAGGAGCGCTTCGCACTGAGCGATGAAGACGCCGCCGGCCTCACCCGGGAGGCGCAGCGTCGTCTCGACGGCAGCCTCGATATCTGGGAGTTCACGAACCGGATCAACGAGAATTATTCGATTCCCGAGAAGCTCGATATTCTTCGCCTCGTCTGGCGTGTCGTCTTTGCCGACGGCGCGCTCGACGCGCACGAGGAGTATGTCGTCCGAAAGGTAGCGAAACTGCTTCGGCTGAGTCATAAGCAGATGATCGACGCGAAACTGGAAGCGCGCCGCGAGATGGAGGGCGAAGGTGGAGGTTGAGCCGGTCCCGCCCCGCGCAAAGGGATCGACGCTGGTCAGAAGCGTTGCCGCGGTGCTTCTCGGCTACGTGGCGATGTCCGCCCTCACCGCCGTGCTGCTCGCCCTGATCGCGCGCCACTTTCCATACGTCTTCCCGGAAGTCGATTCCTTTCCCACTGCACCGTGGGTTGTCCTCCTGCTGGCGGCGGATTTTCTCTTCGCCGGCGCCGGAGGCTTCGTCACCGCGTCGATCGCCGATTCGGAAGAGGAAAAACACGTCGTCGCCCTGGCGATTTTCGTTCTCGTTCTCGGCATCGCATCGGTGGCTACCATGCCCGATTCGCAGCCGGTGTGGTACAAGGTCGTGCTCATCCTGCTCGGCCTCGCCGGAGTACGGATCGGGGGAAACATTGCGATCCTCAGAAAGAGCCGGACCGCAGCATGAACAAGAACGGCGCGGACGCATCCGACTTCCTCCCCTGGTACCGTGAAGGGCTCCGCTTCGAATGCACCGGGTGCGGCGGATGCTGCACCGGTTCGGAAGGATATGTCTGGGTGAGCGACGACGAGATCGCGGGAATCGCGAAAGATCTCGGTCTCGAAATCGACGACTTCGGCAAGCGCTATCTACGCCGCGTGGGGAACTCGAAATACGCTCTCCTCGAAGATCGATCGACAGGCGACTGCGTCTTTCTCTTCGGCCGGCGGTGCATGATCTACGACGTTCGGCCGAAACAGTGCCGCACCTTCCCCTTCTGGGCGGAAAACCTGAAGTCAAAAAAGAACTGGGAAGCCGCCGCCGAAGAGTGCGAGGGGATCAGCGAAGACGCCCCGCTTCACACGTTCGAGGAGATCGAGAGAAATCTCGATTGAAGCGGTTGTCGGACGCGATGCGGGAGTGATCGACCCGGGAGCGACGCCGTAGTTTATTCGCCGAACTGGATCGGTTTCAGCTCGATCACGGGACCCAGGCCCAGGCTATCCAGGGGTGTGTCCAACTTCGACGGATCCCCGACCACCAGGACCACCAGCGAGTCATCCAGATGATTGTATTCTTCACCACAGCGGCGTATCTCTTCCAGTGAGGCGCCTTTCAATGCTTCGAAGTACTGTTCGCGACTATCCTGGGACCGGCCGTTGATCAGATCGTCCAGAACCTGATTGACGATTGCGACCGGCCGCTCATTCATCCGGATCAAGTCGCCGATGAAGTAGTTTCGAGCAGGTTCGATCTCTTTCTCGCTGAGGGGATTGGTTTTTGCTCCCCCCACTTCCTCGAGCGCGATATCGATCAGGGGAACCGTGACTTCCGGCCGGGAAGATCCAAGAGTCCCTAACGTTGCGTCTTCATCATTCACGCTGAGCAGGAGGGCGAATCCATAAGAGAGGCCTTCCTGACGCGCGCGGAAATACACCCTGCCGTACCCCACTGCATAGTTCTGAATCCGTGCCGCCGCGTAGTCCGGAGAACGCCGGTTCAGATTGAATACTTTCCGGCCGACGCGAATCTGGCTTTGCGCGTATTCACCCGGCAGAATGTACACTCCCGGTTCGGGTTTCGGCGTCCAGTCGTTCTTCACGGGCAGTTCGAATTGTGGATCGTGATCCCAGCCGGACAGAACTTCATTGAGAAGAGGCAGGATCTGCCCTGGCTGAAAATCGCCGCTTATGCCGATCAAGGCGTTCTTCGGATGAACAAACTTCGAGTAGAGTTCGCGCAACGCTTCCGGGGTGACGGCCTCGATTTCGGCTTTGGACTCCAGGTAATTCCTGGGGTTATCCCGGCCCGAAATAAGGAGGGAGAAACGGTGATCGGCAATACTGCCCGGTCTGTTGTTGATGCTCTGAAGTGCTTTAATGCGCCGTCCCCTGGCCCGTTCGAGACGATCCTCCTCGAAGGCGGGGTGCAGCAATACGTCGCTCCAAAGCTGGAGGCCCTCGCGGAGATCCTCGCTGACCATACTGACGGAAACGCGCCCGAAAGTATTTCCCGACGAGGTCGAGATTTGGATATTCTTCCTCGCGAGACGCTCATCCAGCGAGTCCGGCGACATCTTCTCCGTCCCGCCATCCCTCCAGACTTCGCCCAGGAGCCTGGAAGCCGCGAACGATTCCACGGGCAGATAGCGCAGCCCCATCCTGAAAACAATGGAGATGTTAAGGAGCGGCAGGCTGTTGTTCTGGAAGAGGAGGACGGGAATCCCCGACTCGAGCGTGTCGCGCTCGGCCGTGGCCATGTCGAACTGAACAGGAGTGTAGCTGAGTTCATCCGGATGACGCGCCGTCTCGGCACCGGCCTCGCCCGGAAAGTGGATCAGGACCAGGAAAAGAAGGGACGCACATCTACTCATGACTACCCTCCGGTTTCTCCTCCGGTTCGAGGAAAACGACGGAGGTTTTTTGCCGCTGGAAAATCCCGGCCGCCAGTTCAGTGATCTCCTCCGGAGTGATGCCCTCGTACGCTTCGAACCGTTGGTAGGTGTGTCGCCAGTCGTGATAAACAGCCTGGGCATCGAGCAGCACATCCGCCAGGGCACTGTTGGTTTCCAGGCTGTAGTAGTAGTCCTTGCGAAGGGCGCTTCGGATCTCATCGAGTCGTTCAGGAGTCACTTTCTCGGTCTGGAGTCCGTCGAGTTCCTCCCAGATCATCTTCTCCACCTCTTCGTTGTTTGAGCTTTCGAGCGGGGTTGCCTGGATCTCGAATATCCCCGGGTACCGATTGAATGATCTTCCTCCGGAAGTGTGGACACCTGTTTACGCCACCTCCCTGGCGGCATGCGTTTTCTCGAACTCCACGGGGCTGACATATCCGAGCGACGAATGAATCCGAATCGTGTTGTAGAAGCATTCGATGTAATCGAAGAT
>JAJRWB010000064.1 GCA_024276995.1 Candidatus Eiseniibacteriota bacterium
CCCATACGATTCCCTCACGGTCGACGACGAGCGGCAGTCGGTCTCTCTCGGCGGTGTCGATCTTCCGATCGACGAGAAGATCGTGGACCTTACGCGATCCCGGCGCCCCGAGAGGGCGGAGTCGGTCCCCGTCGCGGCGGGATCGAACCGTGAGGGGAGGCGCCAGCCGATCACCGTCGATGACGATCCGAGCCCCGCCGGCCGGGGGAAAGGTGGAGGGCCTGGAAGTTTTCCCGATTCTCACCACCCTGCCTCGATCGAGCCGCACGCTTCCGGGAAGGGGAAGCGGAAACTCGAAAGGAATCGCGTCCTCCCCGGGGCCGCCGAAAGTGAGGAGCGCTCCCGTCCGGCGTGACTCGAAGTTCCCGGTGAGCCTGATCGTCCCCCTCCGCCCGGGGCGACAAAGGGCGATCACGCGATCGACCGTTTCGAGGGTTATCCCGGTGAGCGAGCCGGCCACCGAATCGACGGCGATGCGCACCACCTCCCGCGCCGGCGCCAAGGGCAGGCGTGCGAGCTCTTCCGCCGGGATCGATAACCGCGCCTCTTCCCATCCTTCCCCCTTTTCCCCTCCGGGAGAGCCGTGCCGCGCGAGCCAGTCGTGCGCCAGGGAGGCGACGAATCGATCGATTTCCGCCGCCACCTCCGCCGTTCGGCCGATCGGGCCGGTCACCGGCCGTCCAAGAACTTTCTCCACGAAAGGAATGATCTCGAGCCGGATCCTGTTCCTGTCGTACGTCGTCTCCTTGTTGGTGCGGTCGGTGCGGAACGGATGGCCGTTCGCTTCGAGAAAACCGAGTAGTTCGTGGCGGCGGATGTCGAGAAGCGGGCGGATCACAGCATCGCGCCGGTACGGGATGCCTCCCAGTCCGCGGGCGCCGCTTCCGCGGAAGAGATTGAGGAGCACCGTTTCCACGCGGTCATCTCTTTGGTGCGCCGTGGCGATCCGGTCGATCCGGGAAGCGGCCCGCTCCTCTTCGAGGAAGGCGTAGCGAATCGTCCGCGCGTTCGCCTGGACGGAACTTCCCCTACCGCGGGGTGTGGGGCTCCCTTCGCGAACCGAAAGGGGGATGCCGAGGGAGCGACAGAGATGCTCCACGAAACGCCGGTCGCCGTCCGACTCGCCTCCCCGGAGGCGATGGTCGACATGGAGCGCCGCGATACGCAGCTTCCATTCGTCCCGGATCTCGTGAAAGAGGTGGGCCATCGCCGTGGAATCGATGCCGCCGGAGAGGGAGAGGAGGATCGAATCACCACGATCGAAGAGGCGTCGCTCCCGGACGGTGCGGAGCATTTGCTCGATAAGACTCAACAGATCCACCCGGCGGCCGGGAGAGTTCCCCGGAGTAGATGGGTGCCGGCGCAGGGACTCGAACCCCGGACACGCGGATTATGATTCCGCTGCTCTAACCAACTGAGCTACGCCGGCACGGATCGATCAGAATAAGAAATCATAGAGCGCCCCCTATCGCCTGTCAACCGCGATTCGCTTCGAGGAGCCTTTCACGCCCCTCCGGCGGTCTTCGGGGATTCCCTTAAAGGGAGTCCGCGCCCCCTCCGATAACTGGGGAGAGAGACTTCGCCTTATCGCCGAAGGGTGCTGGAGTATGGCCGCAGTCGAAACGAAGGGAAGACCGGCGCGGGAGAGGATCGCCGAGCTCACGCCGATCGCGGACAGAGAACTCGCCGCTCGGTCGCTCATGGGTGGCTTCGCCTATCCGGTGGTGGCCGCCGTGGTGGCGCTCCTTTCCGGCATCGGGGGGGACTATCCGCGACAGAGCGGTTTCTTCATCGCCGTCCTGCTCCTGTTCGCCTTCCTGCGCAACGCCCACATCCGGCATTTCAAAGCCGACTATCCGGAGAATCCCCGGAGATGGAGGCTGATGTTCGACATCCTCATCCTGATCCCCGCCGCCATCTGGGGTGGTGTGGCCATGGCGGTTCAGCTTCACTACGGGCTCGGAATCCCTTTCTTGATGACGATCCTCCCCACCCTGGGGATCGCCACCGCGGCGATGAGTTCCCTCGCGGCGGCCCGCTCCCTCTACCGTCTCTATCTCGCGGTGATCCTCGGTCCGCTGATGATCATCCTCGCCATACACGGCAACGAAGATCTCGGTGTCGCCCTGCTCGCCTTCATCTACAGCGTCTTCCAGTTCATGCTCGGGTCGCACTTTCATCGATCGTACTGGGAGGGGCTGCGAAACTCCTATCTCCTTCGCCAGCGGGCGGACGACCTCGAACAGGCCCACAACGAACTCGTCGAGGCGAACCGCTATCGCGGTGAATTCCTCGCCAACATGAGCCACGAAATCCGCACGCCGATGAACGGCATCATCGGCATGACGAACCTCGCCCTCGAAACGGAACTCACCGCCGAGCAGCGGGAATACCTTCGTGACGTGGAAACCTCGGCAAATTCGCTTCTTCGAATCATCAACGATGTGCTGGACTTCTCGAAAATCGATGTAGGAAAAATCGAACTGGTGGAGCAGGAATTCTCCTGCCGGAAACTGCTGAAGGAATTGATTCGTCCCCTCCTTCTCGGGGCGAAGAAGAAGGGAATCGGTCTTCATGTCGATGTGGCGTCGAATGTTCCCGACCGTCTGGTGGGCGATCCCGGAAGGATCCGCCAGGTGCTCGTGAACCTGATCCGAAACGCCGTCAAGTTCACCCGGGAAGGGGACGTGCGCCTCATCGTCCGCCTCGGCGCCAGGGGGGGCGATCGAATCACCCTTTACATGGAAGTCCGGGACACGGGGATCGGGATCACCGACGAACAGAAGAAGGTGATTTTCGAGCCTTTCCGCCAGGCGGACGGAACGACCACCCGGGAGTTCGGCGGCACCGGTCTCGGCCTTTCGATCTCCGTGCGGCTCGTCGCGCTGATGGAGGGACGGATTTCGGTGAAGAGCGAACCGGGAGAGGGCACTTCGTTCTTCGTGACGATTCCCCTCCGGGTGGCGGAGAGGGAATGTATCCCCGTGCCGGCGGACGCTTCCCCCCGCGCCGACGGCGATGCCGGCGCCGGAGTGTCCCCGGCGCCCGCCCCCTCGCGGGAAGCGAATGGAGAGGGGGAATCGCGACTCACCGTCCTCCTGGCGGAGGACAACCCGGTGAACCGGAAGGTCGCCGAGAAGATGCTTGCACGGCTCGGCTACGACGTGGTGGTCGCCCGTGACGGCGTCGAGGCGGTGGCCGCCTTCCGCGAGAACCGCATCGACCTCATCCTGATGGATGTGCAGATGCCCGAAAAGGACGGCCTCGGGGCGACGAAGGAGATCAGGCTTCTCGAAGCGGAAAGCGGAGGACACGTACCGGTGATCGCGCTGACCGCCCACGCGATGAAGGGGGACCGCGAGATCTGCGTCACCGCCGGTATGGACGACTACCTGACGAAGCCGATCAGCCGTGAAGTGCTGAAAGAGACTCTTTCGAAGTGGGTCGCCGTCGAGACCGCCTGATCGCCCCGCCCACCCGCACGATTCCGATCATCCACGCGAGATAGATCGCGAGCACCAGCGCGGAGAGAACCGCTCCCCTCCGAAAGGGCGCGGCGCGGTAGCGGAAGCGCACTTCGTGTTCCCCCGCCTCGAGGGGGACCGCACGGAACGCATAGTCCGCCCGCGTGATCGGTGTCCGCCTCCCGTCGATCAGCGCTTCCCACCCAGGGTAGTCGTTTTCGCTCAGGAAGAGGAGCGCCGGCGCGGTGGATGACGTGCGTACCACCACTTCCTGGCTTCCGGCGGGCACGAGCTCGCATCGGTCCCCTTCGAGGGTCGCCTCGCGTCCGGAGGGAAAGGGAGGCGCCTTTTCGAGGAGGATCGGCCCGGCCGGGGAGAACCGGGGAGAGACGATCCGGTCGAGGATCTCCCTTTCGTCCGGAATCACTTCATACGTATGAGAAAGGAACGCCCGCGGGAGAACGGCGCGGTTTTCCAGGATGGCGTACGAAGAAAACGGGGGCTTTCCTCCGCGGCGCGTCACCGTCCACCGAGGGAGGGGGGACGAACCGTTCCCCGCCGCAGCAGCGGCGTCCGGGTCGAATTGGGGACCGACGAGAAGATACCGGACGCCCAGAAGGTTCCACAGGGGGAGGGAGAGCACCGACGGGTCGGAGAACGGTGTGATCCTCCGGCCATCGGGGAAGAGCGACGGGTCGATCGCCTCGAAGATACGTCCGTACGCTCCGGGCATCAGGGCGTTCACGCCGGCCACGTCCTCGATTCCGTAGGGAAGACCGGTGTTCGGCGGGAGGAAATACTGTCGCGTCAATCTTGCCACGCGGAACGGATCGCCGCCGGAGGCGAGTTGGTCGAGAAGGGGGTGGGGGGCGAAGATCGTCTCCGATCGCTGCGGCGTGTGATAGAGGCGCGCGAAAGTCCACCCGTCCGTCGTGGCGACGAGAAGGATCGCCCCCGCGGCGATGCGCGTTCGGGCGGTGCCGGTCACGCCGTGGAGAAGAACGAGAAGGGCGATCACGCCGGCGCCGCCGAAAAGGAGAAACCGTTCGAGCCCCGGCTTTTCCGAACGGAGCCACCCGTCGTGGTCGCCGGCAAGAAAGGCGGCGGCCGCCGGGGAAACGGATCGATTCGCTTCGATCGTCGCGCCGTTCTCGCGCGTCATCCTCGCGGCGGCGAAATCGAGGAATCGCGGTCCTTCCCATCGGACGAGGGCCGCCGTCAGGGGAAGTGCCCCGAGGATAACGAAAAGGAGGATCGCCGGCGCGCGCCGGCGACTCGGCGAGAGGCTCCGGTCGATGATCTCCTGGAAGCCGAGACCGGCGAGCACCGCCAGGGCGAGGAGGAAGGGAAACTGGAGTCTGTGCAGCTCGGTGGAAAAACGGACGAACGGGAAGAGGGTGTAGTAGAGCGAATACGCCTGCGGCGAGAAGGTGAGGAGGAGGGTGGCCGCCGCGAGGGCGCCGAAGAAGAAAACCTCCCGCCGCCGGCGGAAGAGAAGCGCCGCGATGGCGAGAATGAGCGGAACGATCCCGCCGTAGCCGATGAACCCGAGGTCGCTCGGGTGAGGGCGCGGTCCGTCGATCGCGCGGAGCCAGAAGTTCTCGGACACCGGGTTGCCGTAGAAGTCGGGAAGCGCGATCCGGATCGCCGAGAGGATATCGGGCTGATGCCTCTCCAGGATTTCGGAAAGATCCGCCGCCTTCCGGTCCGAGAGGGAGCCGAACTCGGCGGTGGGGAGGAGTTGGAAGAGCGTAAGGCCGATGCCGGCGGCGATGAGGAGTGCCGTGGCGGTGAGACGCGCGGAGGCCTTCCCCTTCGCGCCCCGCTTTGCCCGCCACCAGAGGAAGAGCGCCCACGCTCCGGCGATGAGGAAGATGTAGATCGCCGTCTGCGGGAAGCCGCCGAGAATCATGAGCGCCACCGCGACGGGGAGGAGGATCGTGCGCTCCCCCGCCATCCTCTTCGACACGAGAAGGAGGATGAGAGGGGCGTAGCATCCCGTGGAGATGTGAACCGGGTGGCCGATGTAGGTGGCGAAGTAGGCGTTGAAGAGGAAAGATACCGCCCCGATGAGTGCCGCCACCCTCCCGGCGCGAAGGTGTCTGAGAAAGAGATAGAGGAAGAGACTTCCAAGGAAGAGATGGATCACCACGAACAGGGCGGTCGCCCTCTTCGGCGGAACGAAATGAAGGAGAAGGTTGAGAGGGTGGAACACGGCGGACTGGAAATCGGCGAGATGGGGGGTGCCGCAGAGAATGAAACGATTCCAATGGGGGATCCGCCCCGCCGCGAGTTCGCCGTCGGAGAAAATCCGGCGCGGGTAGTAGGTCATCGCGGAATCGTCTCGAAACGTACGTCGCTCGAGATCGCCCGCCGTCGCCGCGGTTCTCCACGGCAGCCACCTCGACATGTTCGCCGTAACGAGAGCGTCCTCTCCTACGAGAACGGTTCGGAAGAAGAGGAATGTCACCGCGAGGAGGAAGAAGGCGGCCGCGACGTCCCGTTTCGAACGACCGGCGCCGGGTGACCCGGAACGGCTCATGAGCGGTGGAGGTCCCTCCAAAGATCGAACATCTGCACAATGGTCATCACGATTTCACGGATCCGGTAGCGACTTCCCCCCTCGCGCCGCCTGAAGTGGGTCACGCCGGTCTGGACGATTCGGAACCCAGCCTTCCTCGCCTTGAGGAGCACCTCGGCATCGATCAGGCCGCGTGTCGACTTCAGCGTAATCGCATCGAACACTTCGCGCCTGTACAGCTTGAACCCGCAATTCACGTCGCGATAGGGAAGATCGAAGAAGAGGCGAAGCGACGTGTTGTACACCCACGACACCACCTTCCTCTCCCACGAATCCATGCGGCGCTCCTTGTAGGCCGACACGATGTCGGCGTCCCGGATCAGCGGGATCAGTCGCGGCAGTTCGGCCACGTCGAACTGGAGATCGCCGTCGGTGTAGAACACGAGGTCGAGTTTCGCCGCCGCGAAGCCGCTCCTCAGCGCGGTGCCGTATCCCCGGTTCTTCGGATGGTGTACCACGCGGATCCGCCGGTTTTCGGCGGCGAGGCGGTCGGCGATCTCGGCGGTTCTGTCGGTGGAGCCGTCATCCACGATGATCACCTCGTAGTCCGACGCCGCGTCGCGCAGCACACGGTCGGCGCGCAGGGCGAGTTCCTCCACCGTCTCTTCTTCGTTGCACGCCGGGAAGAAGAAGGAGATTCGCGGCTTGTCGAGACGGCTCATCGGTCGTTTCCTCCGAGGTAGCCGAGGGCGCGCAGGCGTCTTTCCTCGGCCGGCGAAAGACGCGGTTTCTCTGTCGAAACGCCTACGTCCATCTGGGCTTTCAAGAGTGTCTCCATCTCGTCGCGCTTCGCGCCGCCGCGGCCGAATAGATTCTCCGTCTCTCCCGGATCGGCATCGACGTGGAAGAGGGCGCCCCCCTCCACACCGTCTTCGCGAATCAGCTTCCATCCGCCGGCGCGGACCGCGTGGCGGGGTTCGCACTTCCAGTTCTCCTTCGGCGGGAAGAGTTCGGCGAACACCGGAACGTCGCCGATCGATTCCCCTTCGATCGCCTCGACCAGCGAACGGCCGTCGATCGCACCGGCCACGGGGGGAAGACCCGCGAGTTCCAGGATTGTGGGAAGGATATCGACGCTCCTCGCGGTGGCGGACACCATCGTTCCGGCGGGGACGAGGCCGGGCGCCCAGATCAGGAACGGGACCCGGATCGACGGATCGTAGAGCATCACGTCGTGGCCGAAGTAGCGGTCGTGTTCGTAGAGCATCTCCCCGTGGTCGGCGATGACCACCACGATGGTGTGATCGAGCAGCCCCGCCTTTCGCAGGTGGGCGAGGGCGATTCCCACCTGCTGGTCGGTGTAGGTCACTTCACCCGCGTAGAGGTCGCGGAACCGGTCGATCGTCTCTTGGGGAAGATCGATCTCCCCGAACCAGAGCTTTTCGAAAGTCGCCACATCGGCGTTGACGCTCCGGTCTTCACGCTTGTCGTATAGAGCGCGCCACGGCGGCGGCGGATCGTACGGCTTATGCGGATGGAACCAGTGGATCCATGCGAAGTAAGGCTGTGTCGCCCCCCGGTCGGACCAGTTCTCCACCGCCTCGGTGAGGATATCGAAACCGCTCTCTTGGCGGATCGCCTCTGCCCGCTTCGCATCGTAGTCGTATCGTTTCCAATAGAAATCGAACCCGCGGCTCAGGCCGTAACGAGGGTCGAGTACGTGACTCGAGATGAAAGCGATCGTCTGGTAACCGGCGTCGCGAAAGATCTGAGCGGCGGTGCGGAATTTCTGGCCCAGTGTGTACGCGTGGCTGAGCACGCCATGGTGGCGGGGGTATAGACCGGTCATGATCGACGTGTGCGAAGGGAGGGTGATCGGCATGGCGGTATAGGCGTCGGTGAAGAGAGTTCCCTCCGCGGCGAGCCGGTCGAGATTCGGCGTGAGCGCCCTGTTTCCGCCGTAGCAGCCGAGGTAGTCCGCCCGGAGGGTGTCGATGGTGATCAGGAGCACGTTCCACGGCTCGGCCGGAGCGATGCGGGCGCATCCGGTGAGGAAAAGCAGGAAGATCAGCGGAACGAGCGGGGCGCGCACTCCCGCGCGGGCGGTCGGAATTCGATTCAATATCCTTCCCTCTTCCACACGGGGCCGATGTACGACGGAAACCGTATCTTGTAGACTATCATGGACTTGCCGGTCCGGTCAACGCGAATCCCCCTGGTCGATCCTCCGGAGTTCGAAGAGTCCCCATCTCGCGGTCACCTGGAAGCGCCGGCGGGTCGGACCGTCGACGTTTTCGACAAAAAGGGGTGTCTCCCCGGCGATCTCTTCCGCCACCTTCAGGTAGTTTTTCCTCCCCATCGGGTGGAACTCGATGTCGGGGCGGATCCCTTCCACCACCTGGAGGTAGCGGAGCGCCGCGGCTCGTCCCCAGGGCAGGAGGATGCGGGCGTTTTCGGGGAGCGGCGCGTTGATCAGCTCCCGCTCTTTCTCCATGGTGCCGGGAATGTGGCGGTATCCTTTATTCGTGCGGTTTCTCCGAACCACGTCCGCGCTGTTCACCGTGAAAAGCACGAGAAGAACGAGGGTGCCCGCGGCCCTCCGGCCGCGTGTGGCAAGGCCGATGAGACGGCGGACGTCCTCGAGGAGAAACGCCGTACCCGCACTGATGAAGAAAAGGGACGGGACGAGAAAATCGTCGATGTCCAGCGAGAGGAAATTCAGACAGAAAAGAGTGTTTACGAAGAAACAGTAAAGTAGAAGGAACCCCGGGCCTCGCGGTCCGGCGATCAGGGCGCGCAGCAGGCCGGCCGCGCCGAGGCCGAGAAAGAGGACTCCCACGGAGTCGCGGAAGTAGCGGGGGAAGACGGGGCCGTTCCTTGCGGCCGCCTCGCCGAACCAGCTCAGTTTTCGCCGCGGCCCGCTCCCTTCGATCTTGTAGAGAAACCGTTGCGCGAATGTGTCGCCCGCCGTTTCGCGGTCGATCAGCCCCCATTCCACTTTTCGGTCGATGTCGTCGAACGCATCCACCGGGGGGGCGCACCCGTGGCGCAGCGGGAGGTAGGCGTAGACGGAGAACGCGATCGGGACGAGCACGAGCGAGGCGAGGAGGGTGGTCGGGGGGGGGAGCTTCTTCCTCGCCGTGAGGAGGAAGAGTGCGTAGCCGGGCGCGAAGAGGAGCGCGCCTCCATGGTGGGCGCCGTTCATCGCCGCGACGTACACCGCCAAGAAGATCATGCGGCGGTCTCCCGTACGGCGCCATCGGAAGAGAAGAAAGAACGTCGTCGCCAGGAGGAAGAGGTGGAGCGTGTACACTTCTGCGAAGGTGGCGACGTACCAGAAGGGGCGCGCCGCTGCGAGCGCCGCCACGGCGAGCGCGCCGGGGAGGAGCGTTCCCGTCGCCTCGCGCAGGGCGAAAGCGAAAAGCGTGATGGCGGCGGCGCCGAAAAGCGCCGACAGGCCGTTCATCACGAGCGGTGCGTCGTTCGGATCGGCGTGGAGGAGGAGGGCGATCCGTCCGAGGCAGACGTAGAGGGGGTAGCCGGTGGCGTGCGCGATGCCGAGAGACCACGCGGAGGCGATCAACTCCGCCGAATCCCCCCCTTCCGGTCCCGTGCGCACCGTCACGAAGAGGAAAAGCGCCGACAGGGCGAAAATCAGCAACGCCGGGGCGTCTCTTCGAACCGGGCGCATTTCGGGTCGATTCATCGCAGTGTTCACTCCTCCCCCTTTTCATACACGATCGGCGCGCCCGTGTGGAGCGGAAACAACCGCGCACTTCCTTGACCGCCCGGTGGCGCTGCCTTATGATCGGCGCCGCCCTCGGTGGCGGGATAATCTAATATGAATATGCGAACTCATATCCTGCGGCTTCTCCCACTTCTCCTAATGTCGTGCGGAACCGACAACAGCGACACCATGGTGGGCGCCGATTTCATCATCGACAGGGACTGGTCGACTCCGGTGGATACCGTCTTCTTCCCGGTGCGGAGCGACACATGGTTCGAGGCGATCGTCCAGGGGGGGAGACAGGAGGATCTCCTCATTGGGCGGAACCGGAAGTTCTTCTTCACCGCCGCGGTTCGGTGGGATGATTTTCCCGCCGTACCCGACTCGTTCGTATCGGCGGGAATCCGAATCGAACCGGTGCTTTTCGAAGGGTCGAGCGAGATCCGGATCGAACGGATTTCGGAGGACTGGACCGAGGGGGTGCCGGCGGACAGCGCCTTCGCGGTGCTGACCGGGGGATACACGACGCCGCTGACACCGGGCGGCCTCATTCCGATCGATATCGACTGGGTGCGCACATGGGCCGATTCCGCGGGGAGCAACCGGGGGCTTCAGATCTCCATGGTCGACGACGACGGCAGCTTCCTCCGCGTGGCGGCCCACGAGGACACGGACAGCACCGCCAGGCCGATCGTTCTCGAACTGGTGTACAACGATTCCGCAACCGTCGATACCGCCCGGATCGATCCCGTGGCGGACCGCTTCGACGGAACGAAATCGAAGGAAAGCGATTACGCCGCGGACAACGAGCCGTCGGACACCCTTCTCGTGGGCATGAGGGAGAGTCTGACAAACCAGGCGATGTTCCAGCTTTCCCTCCCCGAGAAGATTCGCACCGCCACGGTGAACCGGGCGAAACTGATCCTCTCTCTTTCCGGCGCGCGGCTCGACGAAGGGGACTTCATCGACTTCGAGGTCCACACCGTGCTCAACGACTCGATCACCACCGATTCGATCGCCATCGACGCCGTGATCGCCGCGTCGGGCGCGTACGCCGCGGCGGAGAGTTCCGCCGTGATCACCCTCGATATGACGTCGTTCGTCGCGTCGTGGGTGGCGGACAAGGTTTTCGCTCCCCGTATTCTTCTTCGCGCGACCCAGAACAGCGGATGGCGGCGCTACGTCTCGATCGTTTCCGCCGACGCGCCGACCGATTCCCTGAGGCCGAGGCTCGACGTGCTCTTCACCCCTCCACGCCCCGGCTTCGAAGGAGAGAAGCGGTAGATGAACAGGCTCGTGATCATCGTGGCCGCCCTTTTCACCGCCGCCGGTGCGGCCGCCGCGGACTCCCAGTTCGGCGCCGGCGCACTGGGGGTCGGGAGCGTGCAGGCGAACGCGAGGGGATGGGGGATGGGGGGACTCTCGTGGGGCCTCGACGATTCGCTCCGCGTCTCCCTCGTCAACCCGGCGATCGGGGCGGGCATGAAACAGGTGTCGTACTCTCTCCTTTACTCCTCCGATCGGAGGAAGGTGACGGACGGCGAAGGGGAGTTCTCTTACAACGCGAATACATTCCCCTTCTTCGCCTTTCTCATCCCCCTGGGACGGAGGGTCTCCGTCGGGTTCGGCTACAACCTGGAACAGGACGTGAGCACGGTGCGGACCAACTCGGGCGTCGTCCCCGCGTCGGGAGAGGTGCCGGAGTACACGCGCCTTTTCGAACGAAGCGGTTCGATCTTCCGTGTGCCCGGAGTGGTGGCCGCTTCCCTCTTCAGGGGCGTTCGCGTCGGATTCCGGCTCGACAGCTATTTCGGGAATGTGACCGAGAAGTTCGATCTCGACTTCAACGATCCCGACGTGGAGGACTCGGAGGAGCGACTCGAACTGGGCGGTTCGGCGACGGGCGTTTCCTTCGGCATCTTCGTTCCGGCCGGACGATTCGGATCGGTTTCTCTCGGATGGGTATCGTCTGCCAAGCTCGAGGGCCACAAGGAGAGAAAACTCGCCGACGGGAGCGTTTCCCGGGAGAAGCTCCTCTTCGACTACCCGGAGCGCTATGCCGCCTCGGCCGTCGTCACGCCGTTCCCGCGCTTCACCGCGGCGGCCGAGTGGATCCGCTACCGCTGGGGCGATGTGAACCACGTCTTGTCGCCGGCGGGAGGCTACCGCGACGTGGACGAGTTCGCCGTGGGCGCCGAGTATGCCGGAGTCGGCCGGAAGGGTCTTCGCGCCCTGCCGCTCCGCTTCGGCTACAGAAACTCCCCTCTCGGTTATCGCGACATGGACGGCCGCCGGATCGACAGCTGGTCGCTGACCGCCGGTTCCGGCTTCGTACTCGGGAGGAGAAGGGGGCGACTCGATTTCGCCTTCGAATACGGCCGCCTCGGCGATCGCGCCGTAAACGGTCTGGAGGAGAGTTTCTACAGGATCGTCATCGGTGTGAGCGGCCAAGAGCCTTGGAAAAGGCGTAAAAGTTATATCGAATAGGCCGAATCTCGGGGAAGGGCGTGGCGACCGTGGGGGAAGCGGATTTGCGGCTTCCCCCTGAGGTGGGTATAATTCCACTCAAGGCACGGCGGGTCCGGAGCGCGTCACCCGGCCCCGTCTCCCCCCCGAGGAACGGATCTATGGACCGATGGAAAATGAGGGCGCTCTTCCTGGCTCTCCTGGTTTTTTCCCTCCCTTCGCCTTCCCACGCCCAGTATTTCGGCAAGAACAAGGTGCACTACAAGGATTTCGACTGGAACGTGATCCGAACGGAGCATTTCGAAGTCTATTATTATGAGACGGAAAAGACGGTGGCTCTCGATGCGGCGCGCATGGCGGAGCGGTCGTACCAGAAACTCTCCAAGGTGCTCGGCTACAGGATGCAGCGATTGATCCCGCTGATCCTCTACGCGTCTCACTCCGATTTCCAGCAGACCAACATCAGCAGGGGGTTGATCGGCGAAGGGACCGGCGGTGTGACGGAGTTCATCAAGAGGAGGGTCTTTCTCCCGTTCACCGGTTCGTACAGCGAGCTGGAGCACGTGCTCACTCACGAAATGGTCCACGCCTTCCAGGTGGAGATCCTTTTCGGTTCGTCGGGCAGCGTTCTGGCGAACACCCTTGGGTTTTCGCCGCCCCTTTGGTTCATGGAGGGGATGGCCGAGTATCTCTCCCTCGGAAAGGTGGACGTGCACACGAGCATGTGGCTGCGCGACGCGGCGCTCCAAGGGTACCTCGTTTCCGTGCCGATACTCGGCCGGGTGGGCGATATCCGCGTCTACCGCTTCGGCCAGTCGATATTCGACTTTCTCGGCGGAAAGTACGGCGATGAGAAGATCGGCGAGATCCTGCGCGCGGCGCCGCGGGTGGGAGGAATCGATCCCGCCTTCAAATCGGTGCTCGGCCTTTCACTCGAGAAATTCTCGGACGAATGGCTCGAGGAGGTGCGGCGCACTTACCTGCCGCAGATCGCCGACTATTCGAAGCCTTCCCGTTTCGCGCGGCGGATCACGAGGAGCGGCGAGGATCTCTCTTCGTTGAACCTGGTCCCCGCCGTTTCCCCGTCGGGGGAGAGGGTCTGTTTCATCTCCGACAGGAGCATGTACTCCGATATCTATCTCGCCGAGACGGGAAGCGGGAAAATCGACGCGAAACTGGTGGAGGGAGAGCGGACCGGTGATTTTGAATCGCTCCGTTTCTTCAACACGTCGATTTCCTGGTCTCCCGACGAGAGGTTCATCGCCTTCCCGGCGAAAATCGGCGCCGAGGACGCGATTTATATCTACAGCATTGAAAAAAGAAAGATCGTGCGGCGGCTGACGTTCGGCTTCGACGCCGTGGTGTCCCCCTCGTGGGCGCCCGACGGGAAGAGGCTCGTTTTCGTCGCCCTCGAAGGAGGGCGATCGAACCTTTTCACCTGCTCCGCCGACGGCTCCGATCTCGAGCGGCTGACCGACGATCGGTTCACGTGCCGCGATCCGCAGTGGTCGCCCGACGGGCGGACCATCGCCTTCACCACCGACCGCGGTCCCGATACGGATTTCAAAACACTCCGTTTCGGTAACTACAAGATCGCGATCTTAGACTTGGCGTCCCGTACGATCGAGGTGCTCGGAGGGATGGAGGGGAAGAACATTGCGCCCCAGTGGTCGCCCGACGGGAAGGACATCATTTTCGTCTCCGACAGGACCGGGGTTTCCAATCTCTACGATATTCAGCTCGAGGACGGCCGAGTTTTCAGGCTCACCAACATACTGACCGGAGTGACCGGCATCATCCCCGAAGCCCCGCCTTTCAGCTGGTCGAGGGACGGCAAAGTGCTCGTCTTCTCCGCTTTCTCCAGGGGCGGGTGGGATCTGTACGTACTCGACGATCCTTTACGACTAAAAAATGTGCCCGTGGGGGGAGAGGTCGAGGAGGAAGAGAAGCGGCCGGAAAGCCCGCTTTCTTCTTCGCCGCCCGTGGTCGCCGGGAAGACGATGCCCGAACAGCCGCCCGGAGGCCCCCGGGCGCACGATTTCGACGAACCGGTCGGAGGGCATGCCGGCGCCACTCCCCTGGCGGTGGCCGCCGCCGTGCCGGTGGCGAATGTGGAGCGTCCGGTGCCGTCGGCGAAGAATCCCGGCTCGCGGCTCATCGACCTGAGGGGGCTTTTCCCGGACGGGGAGCGACCCGTGGATGATTCATCGGCCGCGAAATCGGCGGGCGCCGACGGCTATGCCCTGCCCGATTCATCGGACTTCGAGTTCGAGCGCTATAAACTGAAATTCTCCCAGGACTTCCTCTTCGGCGGCGCGGGGTTCGCGTCGAACATCGGGTTCGCGGGACAAAGCGCGATTTCGTTCAGCGATGTTCTCGGAAACCATAACATCAGCTTTTCCGCCGGGATCTACGGCTCCCTCGCGGATGCCGATATCTTTCTTTCGTATGCCAACCTGAAAAAGCGGCTCAACTATGCAGCCACCATCTTCCAATACAGGAACGACTTCTACATCTACTCGGCGAGCAGCAGCCCCGATTACCAGAGCCAGGTCTACCGCGGGGTCGAACTTCGCGGTATCTATCCGTTCTCGACGTTCAAACGATTCGAGGCGGGGATCCGGGGGCAGTCGATATCGAGTCGCGTGTTCCAGCAGTCGTTCTACGGTGTCGAGCAAGTGGACGCGGGGACGACGGAGTATTTCGCCCTTCCATTCGTGGCCTTGGTGACCGATAACGTTCTTTACGGACCGACCGGCCCGATCAACGGAAGCCGGTCGCGCTATTCGCTCGAATTCGCCGCGGGGGACGTTTCATACACCACCGGCATCGCCGATGTCCGTAACTATTGGAACATCCGACACCGCTACAGCTTCGCGTCGCGCATGATCGTCGGCGCGAGCCACGGGAGGGATAACCAGTTCTTTCGCATCGGGGGCCCGTTCACCTTCCGCGGCGCCGACTGGGGTGAACTGCGCGGCATCCGCCTCGCGGTGACGAATCTCGAATTCCGTTACCCCTTCATCGATGAGCTCCGTTTCGGCTGGCCCCTCCCCCTTGTGCTCCGGGGAATCGGCGGTGTCCTTTTCCTCGACGGGGCCGCCGCGTGGAACGGGGGGGTGAACGACGTGTTCCCTTTGAAGGATCTCGAGCCGGACATCAACGGAAACTTCTCCAATGCGTACGGTTTCGCTTACGGTTTCGGCGCCCGGGTGAACCTGGGTTTCTTCATTCTCCGATGGGACTACGGGCAGCAGACCGATTTTCAAAGAAACATCGGCAGTCCCAGGCGGTTCCTTACCATCGCATCCGATTTCTAGATCGCTCGCGGCAAACGAGTTCATCCGTCCGCTCATATCGAGCGTCCGGTGATCGTCGTGATATCGTCGATCCGCAGAGGTTCCCGGGAGAGGAACGGTTCGCCGCTCGCGACTTGAACGGCGGAGCCGTATGCGCGGCACCGGAAGCGGACCTGTTCGATCAGGTCGTCCATTCCGTTTGAGAGGATGTCGCCTCCCTCGAATGCGCCGCCGACCTGGGAATGGTGGGCGCGGATCGCTTCGAGCTTCGTCTCGATGACGTCTGAAATATCGACGGTGATCGTCGGTGAGACCGGCAGGTAGGAGACCGC
>JAJRWB010000005.1 GCA_024276995.1 Candidatus Eiseniibacteriota bacterium
GCGTACGATCACTCGACGTGGACGTGCAACGGTGGAAACCCGTACACAGCTTCCGGATTTCGTCTTCCGACGGACGCGGAATGGGAATACGCGGGGCAGTACAACGACGAACGGATCTACCCGTGGGGGAACACGGCGCCTGCCTGCAGTCTGGCGAACTACTGGGATTGTCTTACGGGACCCTACCCGCGGACGTCTGCTGTCGGGAGCTATCCCGCGGCCCCGGCGGGGCTCCACCTGTATGACATGGCGGGAAACGTCTGGGAGTGGTGCAACGACTGGTGGACGTGCTCTCTGGGCACGGTGGCGGAAACCGATCCACCCGGTCCGGTCTCCGGCTCGTCTCGGGTGCTGCGCGGCGGCTCGTGGGGCAGCGGCGGCGTGTACGACCTCCGCTCGGCGGACCGGTACTACGACTACCCGAGCTACGCGAGCAGCCTCACCGGGTTCCGGGTTGCCCGCAGTCAGTAGAATTGCTTCTGGATTCTGCTGTGCTGTGTTCTCTGTTCTGAATCGTAACGTCCCTGGGGGCGAAGCCCCTGGTCGCCGCGAACGGTTTTGCCGGCAGGCTTGAAGGGAGAGTCGTCGGATGAATTCCGATTCATCCGTGTTTCGGATTTCATCCGACTCCGCGTCTCCTTCTCCTCCCCAATTCGCTTCCCATTCCCCCTCGCTCTGCGATACGATGATGCCTGTTTGCCGAACTTCTCAATCGGAGTGGAAACCGTATGCCGTTACCGACACCGTTCCATCCGCGCACGTCGAAGCTCTGCACGAGCCTCCTCTACAAGGATTGGGGGGGATACTACGCCGTATGTGCATACGGCACTCCTTTCGACAGGGAGTACCAGGCGTTTCGCCAGACCGCCGGGCTGATCGACGTAACGCCGCTGATGAAGTATGAGGTAACCGGCGCCGACGCCGGCCGGTTCCTCTCGCACGTGATGGTGCGGAACATCGTGAAGCTGAAGACGGGGCGGGTGACGTACTGCTGCTGGTGTGACGGAAAGGGGAAGGTGCTCGACGACGGGACGGTGACCCGGTGGGCGGAAGATCACTTCCGCGTGACCTCGAATTCGCCCGCGCTTCGCTGGTTTCAGAACGCCGCGCGAGGTTTCGATGTGACGATCGAGGAGAGCACCGATCGGATCGCCGTGCTCGCGTTGCAGGGACCGTCGGCGCGGAAGATTCTCGCGCCGCTCACCGACCCCGATATCGGCTCGCTCCGTTATTTCGGCGCCATGAAGACGAAAGTGTGCGGCATTCCGGTGGAAGTGACCCGCACCGGCTATACCGGCGATCTCGGCTACGAGATCTGGACGAAGAACGATCACGCCCTGGCGCTCTACGACGCGATTTTCTCCGCCGGGAAGATCCACGGCATCGAACCGTGCGGTCTCGACGCGATGGACGTGACTCGCATCGAAGCGGGTTTCATCCTCCACGGCATCGACTACTTCTCCGCGAAGAGCTGCCTCCTCGAGTCGCAGAAATCGACACCCTTCGAGATCGGTCTCGGCTGGTCGGTGCAGCTCGGGCGAGAGCCGTTCATAGGAAGCGCGGCGCTCCGTGCCGAGAAGAAGCGCGGCGCCGCGCGCGCCCTCGTCGGGCTCGAGATCGACTGGGACGACCTCGAGCGGCTCTTCGACGAAGAGGGTCTTCCCCCGTCGGTGCCGTGCCACGGCTGGCGCGACCCGATCCCCGTCTATTCGGGCGATGTCCAGGTCGGGCGGGCGACGAGCGGTGTCTGGTCCCCGATCCTCAAGAAGAACCTCGCCCTCGCCACGGTGGAGAGCGCTTTCGCCGCGACGGGCACGCCGCTCCTCATCGAACAGACCATCGAGTTCGCCCGCAGGAAGGTGCGCGCCGTGGTGGTGAAGAAGCCGTTCTTCGATCCCGAAAGGAAACGGAGCTGATGGCGAAACGCTACGACGCGATCATCGTCGGCGGAGGCCACAACGGCCTGGTGTGCGCCGCCTATCTCGCCCGCGCGGGGAGGAAGGTGCTCGTCCTCGAGAAACGCCGCGTCCTCGGCGGCGCGGCGGTCACCGAAGAGATCTATCCCGGTTTCCGCTTCTCCGTGCTCTCGTATGTCGTGAGTCTCTTGAGGCCTCAAATCATTCGTGACCTCGAGCTGCCGAAATACGGTCTCGAGATTCTTCCTCTCGACGCCTCGTTCCTCCCTTTGCCCGACGGCCGATCCCTCACGAGGTGGGGGGATTGGGAGAGGACGCGTCGGGAGATTTCGAAATTCAGCGCCCGCGACGCCGAAGTGCTCCCCGAGTTCGGCAAGCTGATGGTGCACATGAGCCGCTTTGTCAAGCCGCTCCTCGACATGGCGCCTCCCGACCCGACCTCCTTCGATCCGCGTGAACTCGCGCGCCTTGGAAAGCTGGGAAAAAGCTTCACCGAACTCGGCCCAGACCTCCAGCGGTTGAAATATAAAATGCTTACCATGAGCGCCGCCGATTTCCTCGACATGTGGTTCGAGTCGGACGAGCTGAAAGGGGTCATGTCGGTGAGCGGGATCATCGGCACTTTCCTCGGTGTGCGTTCACCGGGGACGGCATACGTGCTCCTTCACCACTACATGGGCGAAATCGACGGCGTCTTCCGGTCGTGGGGTTTTTCGAAAGGGGGCACCGGCGGCGTCAGTCTCGCCATCGCACGGAGCGCCGAGGCGGCGGGCGCCGAGATCCGGACCGATGCGCCCGTGGCGAAGGTGCTCCTCGGCGGCGACGCGGCGGAAGGGGTGGTGCTGGAAAACGGCGACGAGTTCCGGGCGAAGGCGGTCGTCTCCGCCGTCGATCCGCGGCGGACATTCTTCGGACTCGTGGGGAAGGAGCATCTCGACGACGAGACGATCACGGCGATCGGCAACTATACCTACCGGGGCAGCTCGGGGAAGGTGAACCTCGCCCTCGACGCAGTGCCCGATTTCACCTGCCGGCCCGGGACCGGGCCGCACCTCTACGGCGACATCGCCATCGCCCCGAATGTGCGCTACCTCGAGAAGGCGTACGACGAGGCGAAGGAGGGCGATTTCTCGAGCCGGCCGTACATGAACATCGTCATCCCGTCGCTCTCCGATCCGACGGTGGCGCCCCCCGGGAAGCACGTGATGTCGATCTTCGTCCAGTACGCGCCCTACCATATCAAGGAAGGCCCCGAACAGTGGCCGTTGAGGAAGGACGCTTTCGGCGAGGCGGTCCTCTCGACGCTCGAAGAGTACTGTCCGAAGATCCGTGATTCGATCCTTCACATGCAGGTGATCACCCCCTGGGAGATGGAGCAGGAGTACGGCCTCACCGAAGGGAACATCTTTCACGGCGAGCTGAGTCTCGAGCAGCTTTTCTTCCTGAGGCCGACGGCGAAGATGGCCCGTTACCGGACGCCGGTGAGACACCTGTGGATGTGCGCGTCGGGCACCCACCCGGGCGGGGGGATCATGGGGGCTTCGGGCATGCTCGCCGCGCGGGAGCTGATGAAGGCGGGGGGCGTGTGATGTCGAAGTACGACGTCATCGTGATCGGCGCGGGGCACAACGGCCTTACGGCGGCGGCGCTTCTCGCCAAGGCGGGACGGAAAGTTCTCCTCCTCGAGCGGCGCGATTCGATCGGGGGGCTCGCCGGCGCGGTGTGTTTCCACGAAGGATACAGCGCGCCCGGTATTCTCCACGATACTTCAGGGGTGAGAGATTGGGTGGTGGAGAAGCTCGCCCTCGGGAAACACGGACTCGAGCGGGCGGGGAAGGAAGAGAGCGCCGTTTTCTGTCCGGAGGAGGAGGGGGGCGGTCTCTTGCTTCACCGCGATCCGGAAGACGCCGCGGACGAACTGCGCCGCGTCTCGCCCGGCGACGTCGAAGGGTATGCGCGATACCGGGAAACGATCGTTCGCTTCCGCCGCGTGCTCGAACCGCTTCTCAACGAATCTCCCCCGACGATCAACCCGTCATCCACCGGCGACTTCGCGCACCTTCTGCGGCTCGGCCTCAAGGCGCGCCTTCTCGGCGGCGAGGGGATGACCGGGTTTCTCCGCATCGTCCCGATGCCGGTGTCCGACTGGATGGACGAATGCTTCGTCTCGCCCGCGGTGAAGGCCCTCGTGGCGGGTCCGGCCCACGACGGGTCGTACCTCGGCCCGCGATCGCCCGGATCGGCGGCGGCGCTCCTCTTTCACGAGGCTGTGGCCGGAGCGCAAGTGAAGGGAGGGGGCGCGGCGCTCGTCGGCGCTCTCGAGAAAGCGTGCCGCGCGGCGGGCGTAAAGATCAGGCTCTCGTCCCCCGTGGAGGAGATCCGTTTCTCCGCCGGCGCGGTGAACGGCGTGACGGTGGCGGGCGACGAGAGGATCGAGGCCGATGCCGTCGCGTAGTCGTGCGATCCGGTCACCACGTTCCTTCGGCTGATCCGGTCGACCACTCTTCCCGTCGACTTCGCGGAGAAGATCGGCGCGTGGCGCGCGCGGGGAACGGCGGCAAAGATCCATATCGCCCTTTCGGGAAGGCCCCGTTTCGCAGGGAAGGAGTCGGATACGATCGCCCATGCCCGTTTCGCGTCGGATCTCGACGAAATCGAAAGGGCGTTCAACAGTGTGAAATACGGCGAAATACCGCCGGCGCCCTATCTCGACGTGACGATCCCCTCGTTCGCCGACCCCGCCCTCGCGCCGGAAGGGCATCACGTGATGTCGGTGCTCGCCTACGGCGTGCCGTACGCTCTCGACGGCGGCTGGAAGGACGCGCGAAGGGAGGAACTCGGAGACCGCGTGGTGAAGCGGCTCGCCGCGGCCATGCCCGACATCGAGTCGAGGATCGTCGCTCGGCAGGTGCTCACGCCGCTCGACCTGGAAGAGGAATACGGCACGGCGGGGGGGCATCTCTTTCACGGGGAGCATGGTCTCGACCAGCTTCTCTTCATGCGTCCCGACGTGTCGTGCGCCCGTTACGCCACGCCTCTCGGGGGGCTTTACCTCTGCGGTTCCTCCTCCCATCCCGGCGGGGGAATCACCTGCGCGCCCGGCGCTCTCGGCGCGTCCACCCTTCTCGGATCGTAAGCGTCACGCCAGCGTGATCCGAGACGGCGTGCCTCCGGTCACCGTGCCGATCGTTGCGGCACGCCTTACACCGCGCCGGCGGAGCTCTTCGTGGAACGCTTCTTCCTGTTCGGGGGGAATCGCCACGAGCAGTCCCCCCGATGTCTGGGCGTCGGAGAGGAGAATACCGATCTTCTCCTCCGTGCCGGTCGAATCGACCGACCCTTTCAGATCGTTCCAGTTCGTCCGGCTTCCGCCGCAGATGCAGCCGTCATCGAGATACTTCATCGCCCCTTTCAGCAGCGGCACCTTCTTCCAGTCGATTTCCGCCGACACGCCGCTCGCCTCGAGGAGATTCATCAGGTGGCCGAGGAGTCCGAAGCCGGTGACATCGGTGGCGGCGCGTGCGCCGGAGGCGATCATCGCCTCGCACGCGCCCCGGTTGAGGGCGGCCATCGTCTCGATCGCCTCGTCGATCGCCCCTTCGCTGTCTTTCCCCTGTTTGAACGCGGTGGTCACCAGGCCGCTCCCGATCGGTTTCGTCAGCACGAGCCGATCGCCCGCCGCGGCGAGCGCGTTGCCGAGCACCCGGTCGGGGTGGACCGTGCCGGTCACGGCGAGCCCGTAGATCGGCTCTTCGCTCTTGAGCGTGTGGCCGCCGACGATGTCGATCCCCGCCTCCGCCGCCACCGCCGCGCCTCCCTTCAGGATCCGGGCGAGGACCTCGCCGGGAAGCGTCTTTTCGGGGAAGCCGACGATGTTGAGCGCCGAGAAGGGCGTCCCTCCCATGGCGTACACATCGCTGAGCGAGTTCGCCGCGGCGATCCGCCCGAAGGTGAACGGATCATCCACGATCGGCGTGAAGAAGTCGGTGGTCAGGATGAGCGCCACGTCGTCGCTCAGGCGCACCACGCCGGCGTCGTCCGACGTGTTCCCCGCCACGATCACGTTCCGGCCCGACGGGCCGGGCAATCCGCCGAGCACTTCCCTCAGGAAGGCGCGCGGATGCTTCGCCGCTCACCCCGCCTTGGCGGCGTAGCTCGTCAGACGGATCTTCTCGCGGTCGTCGTTCGTTTCGACCATGCCGTTTCGTCTCCTGTCGCGTTTCTCGTCTATCGAATCTGCCCGAGCACCGGGACGTCGATCTCTTCGTATCCTTCGATCGTCGTGGCGATCCGTATCGTGTCGCGAATCGTCCTTCTCTCCTCCGAAGGGAGGAGCACCGCGTCGATCCGGTAATCATCTTTCTCTTCGAGGGGCGTCACGTCGAACCGGAAGAGCCCGGTCGCCGAACTTACCCCCGTGATCTCGAGGGGAACACCGCTCCCCGATCGGATTGTAATACTTTTCGTCAGGCTCCGGTTCAGCCGTGCGTTGGAAAAGAAGAGCGCCGTCGGCGAGTGGCTTACCGTGCGCACCACGAAGCCGTGGAGAATGAGCACGGCGCGCTCGCGCCCCGGGTCGTTGTTGATGATGAAGATGCTCTTTCGGATCTCCCCTTCCATCTTGCGCGTATCGAGCGATCCCTTCAACGGGACGGCGCCGCCGGGGGTGATCGTGCTGTCGGGAAGAACCGCCACCGTGCAGCCGCACGTGGTCGACACGTGGGTGATCCTGAGCGTTTCGTCCCCTTCGTTCCGCAGGGAAAGGGAGTACGGCACCACACGGTCCCCCTCGATGATCCCCAGGTCGGTCACGAGAGGATCGAAGACGAGGTGGGGCGACGCGACGGCGAAGCGCGGCGCGAGGAGAAGGAGCGCCAGAATCGCCGCGGAGGGTTTCATCGGATCAGCGTCCCCGCGATCGCCGCGGTCATCCACGAAGCCATCGCGCCCGCGAACATCGCCTTCAGGCCGATCCGCGCGAGGTCGCCCCGCCGTTCTGGAGCGATGCCGCCGATGCCGCCGATCTGGATCCCGATCGATCCGAGGTTGGCGAAGCCGCACAGCGCGTATGTGGCGATCACCACCGACCGCGGGTGGAGCGTCTCGCGAAGCTCCCCCAGCTCGAGGTAGGCGATGAACTCGTTGATCGAGATCTTGGTGCCGAGCATGCCCCCCACGATGAACATGTCCTCCTTCGGAACGCCGATCGCCCACGCCATGGGGGAGAAGATGTATCCGAGAATCTCCTTCACGCTCGTGTGGGCGAAGCCGAGGAAGAAATCGAACATGGCGACGAGGGCGATGAACGCGAGGAGCATGGCGCCCACGTTGAGGGCGAGCTTGAGCCCCTGCGCCGCGCCGTCGGCGGCTGCATCGATCACGTTGATCGACGTCTTCTCGATGGCGAGCTTCGCGCCCCCCGCGGTGACCGGCGTGCCGATCTCGGGGATCATGATCTTGGCGAGTACGAGCGCCGCCGGCGCGGACATCACCGACGCGGCGAGAAGATTCCCGGCGTCGATGCCGAAGCGGACATACGCCGCCATCACGCCGCCTGCCACGGTGGCGAAGCCCCCCACCATGACCACCATCAGCTCCGACTGGGTCATCTGCGAGATGTAAGGCCGGATCACGAGAGGCGCTTCCGTCTGGCCGACGAAGATGTTCGCCGACGCGGAGAGCGTCTCCGCCCCGCTCGTGCCGAGGGTCTTCTCCATGATCCACGCGAAGAGGCGGACGATCCTCTGCATGACGCCGAGGTGGTAGAGCACCGACATGAGCGATGAGAAGAAGATGATCGTCGTGAGGATATGAAACGCGAAGATCGTTCCGATGGGGACCGCGTCTCCCGTGGAGAGATCGATGATACCGAACGGCCCCGGGCCGCCGATCGCCTCCACCACCCCGGGCACGCCGCGGTAGAGATTGCCGAAGAGGAACGACGCGCCGTTGTCGGTGAAGCTGAGCAGTTTCGCCACCGCCACGCGGGCGAAGGCGAACATCGCCTCGCCGGGGGCGGTGCGCAGGATGATGAGAGCGAAGATCCACTGAAGGGAAAGTCCGCCGGCGACGAGCCTCCAGTTGATCTTCCGCCGGTTGTTCGACAGGAGCCACGCGATGCCGACGATGAAAGCCACGCCGAAAAGGGATATGAAACGCTCCAAGAGCTTCTCCTTGTTCAGATGGAACCACAACTGTACGGGGGGCGATGGGGGGTGTCAACGGGCGTGATCGTCTGGTACTGTTGCCGTTGTTGCCGCGTGGAGGGTCGCGCTTGCGAAAGAAGCCCATTCTCATGACGGACGACGTGGCGATTCTCGCCGTCGCCCTCCTTGCCCGGGTGGTTTACCTGGTGACCATTCGGGACGACCCCCTCTTCGGTTTTCCGCAAGTCGATGCGCGCGTTTTCTGGGATCACGCCGTCCAACTCGCCCGTGGCGGCGGTGGGGAGGCGGTTTTCTACCGCCCGCCGCTCCTTTCATGGATCCTCGCGATTGCGATCCGTCTCTTCGGCGAGAGCCCCGGAGCGGCGCGAACGGCGCTCGGCCTCTTCTCGGCGCTGGCCGCGCCACTCGCCGCGCAGATCGCGCGGCCCGTGACGGGAAGATGGGGCGCCCTCGCCGCCGGTCTTTTCACCGCCCTCTTCGCGCCGGCGGTTTTCTACGGCGCCGAACTCCTCCCCGCCTCGACGGCGCTCGTGCTCGACCTTGCGGCGCTTCGCGCGCTGATCGCCGCCGAAGAGGGAAGAAAACCATTCCCCTACGGCGTCGCCGGCTCGCTTCTCGGCTTCTCGGCGCTCGGGCGGCCGACGATCCTCCTCTTCGTACCGCTGCTGCTGATCCGCCTCCGGCGCGCTCCCCGCTTCGCCTTCGCGCTCCTCGCCGGGACGCTCGTGGCGATCGCGCCGGCGACGATTCACAACGCGGCGGGAGGGGATCGCGTGCTCATCTCGTCGAACGGCGGGCTCAACTTCTATCTCGGAAACCACGAAGGCGCCGACGGGCGGAGCGCGCGGGCGATCGATCTTCCCGACGAGCCGGGGGAGGCGCGGCGCGCGGCTTCGGCGATCGCCTCGCGAGAAGCAGGGCGAGCCCTCACGCCGTCGGCGATCTCCCGGTACTGGTTCCGCCGGGCGTTTCGCTGGATCGCGACCGATCCGGCCGGCTGGGCGGCGCTTACGGCGCGCCGACTCTTCTATCTTTGCAACAGCCACGAGATCTCGGACAACATCGATTTCTACGCTATCGCGGAAAGAAGCGCCCCCCTGCGATACCTCCCCTTCCGGTTTGCCATCCTTTTCGTGCTCGCCGCTCTCGGCACGCGACGACTCGTGACGGGCCGCGCGGGGAGGCTCGTGGCGCTCTACGCGCTCGCCGCCGCCGCGCCGCCCCTTCTCTTCTTCGTGGTCGGCCGTTTCCGTCTCGCCCTGCTCCCTTTCCTCGCCGTCTCCGCCGCCGCCGGCGTCGTCGAGATCGCCTCCCTCCGGCGGGCACCGCGCCGCCGGCTTCTCGCACCGATCGCCGTCGCCCTGGCGGCCGGCGCGCTCACAGGGTGGAACAGCTTCGGCGTTCGTGCCGACGCCACGTGGCACTATCACTATCTCGTGGGCGATGCCCTCTACCGGCAGGGAAAGGTGAAGGAGAGCGCCGCCGCCTTCGAGGAGGCGTTTCGGCGGAATAGCAATTCCGCGGCGACGCGAAACGCCCTCGGTTTCCTTTACGCCGAATCGGGGGGCGACCTCGACCGCGCCGAGGAGCTGGTGCGCGGGGCGCTCGCCCTCGACCCCGCTCGGCGCCGCTTCTACCTCGACAGCCTCGGGCGGGTTCTCTTTTGCCGGGGCGACCTCGCCGCCGCCGCCGCCGCCTTCGAGGAGGCGATTCCCCTCTTCCGGGAAGAGGAGTCGTTTTCGAAGAGAGAAGCACTCGGCCACCTGGCCGACGTGCGCGCCGCCCAGGGAAGGGAAGAAGAGGCGGCGGCGCTCCGTTCCCGGGCGGAAGCGATCGCGTTGGGCGGGCGTTTTCCTTGACAGTGCCGCCCGGCGATGCTAACTTCTCCGGTCTGCATAGATGAATCGCCGGGCCCTTAGCTCAATTGGCAGAGCAGCTGACTCTTAATCAGGAGGTTGAAGGTTCGATTCCTTCAGGGCCCACCACCTTGCCGATTTCGTCTTTCTGGACGATATTGATAGATAGGAAGTACGGTCGCGCCCCAGCGCGTCCTGTTCGTCAAGGGGGGCGAATGGATTCGACGGGTGCAGAGTAAGGAAAGGCCGCGTGCCGAGGATGTCTCCGACCTCGTAAATACCGGTGGCAAAACACAAATGCCAACACCAATTTGGCACTGGCTGCCTAACTAAGGCAACCCGTCCGCTCCTCTCCTGCCCGTGGGGGGGTACCGGGCGACGCAATCACGGGATAGCCTCGATTCCATTCCCGGGGAGAGAGGCGAAACTTTAGGGATAGATCCTGCCGCGATCCCTGCCGGTCGGAGCGCGGCGAGGACGACAATAAAATGACCAGGCTACGCACGTAGACTCCTCTCTGGAAATGCTCTCGGACGCGGGTTCGATTCCCGCCGCCTCCACCAGTTTTCGAAGGCCGATCACTCGCCGGCCCTGCTTATCCCTCCGGCCGCGGGCCTATCGCCGGCGCCGATCTTTCCTCCCTTTCGCCCCGCATGTGCCATAATCATCTCGAAGGGCGGCGTTCGTCTCTCTTTACGGGACGAAGAGCACCGCGAAGAGAGAGTCGTTTCAAGGATCAAGTGCTCCGCTTGCTTGGAGTGGATTGAAATGAGCTTCCGTTTCTGGCGAAGAATCCGGATCGCACCCGGCGTGACGCTCAACCTGAGCAAGTCGGGCGGATCGTTCTCGTTCGGGCCGCGGGGCGCGAAGTTCACCGTCGGGTCGCGCGGGGGGCGGGCGACGGTCGGCCTTCCGGGTACGGGGATCTTCTATACGCAGACCCTTTCGCCCGGGAAGGGGCGACGGCGAAGAGTCGCTCCTTCCCGGACGCCCGCGATCGATTCCGGCGAGGGCGTGGACCGCCTTACCCTCGGATTCTTCAAGCGACTCGTCACATCGGACGATGAGAAAGCGCTCGTCGACGGGTGTCGCGAGCTTTTTCTCGGCCACGAAGATGTAGCGCTCGCTCATCTGGAGAAGGCGGTCCATCTCGCCGACGGGGCGTATCTCGCCGGCTTTCTCGCCCTCAGGAAAGGTCGCGCGGAAGAAGGGGCGAAGTATCTCGCCGCGGCGGCGAAGATGCACGATCGCCTCGGCGGCTGTTTTTCGAAATACGGCGTTTCCGCCATGATGACGCTGCCGATTACCGGTGAAATCGCCGCCACCGTGGGGCCCGATCTTCGCGGCGTGCTCCTCGGATTGGTCGAGGCGTACCAGCGGCTCGATCGCCGGCGCGACGCGGCGGCCTCTCTCGAAAAGCTCCGCCGGCTCGAGCCGGACGACGTGGTGGTGAAGCTCTCTCTCGCGGAGGTGCTCCTCGAGGGGAAAACCGATCGAAAGGCCGCCGCGCAAAAAGTCGTGCGGCTTTGCGGAGGCGTGACAAACGAGACGGCCCTTCATGCGACGCTCATGCTTTACAAGGGAAGGGCTCTCCGTCGTCTCGCCCTCCCGACGGCCGCCCGCGACGTGCTGACCGCCGCCCTCCGCAGAAGGAAAGACCGCTCCGGCGCACTGCTCAAGGCGATCCGCTACGAACGGGCGCTCGTCTACGAGGAACTCGGTCGGAAGGGACGCTCGCGCGGCGAGCTCGAGAAACTCTATGCGGAAGACCCGGACTACGAGGACGTGGCGAGGCGGCTCGGATTGTAGCCGTTTCGCGGCCGGCGTTGCACGCGATGTCCGAAGAACACGGTCCCCGGCACGAAGAGCGAGCTTTCGGAGAAAGGGGAAGGACCGTGATCATGCGGCATACACGGAGGCGCCCGGGAACGGCAGCGGCTTGGTTCGTGGTATTTGCTCGGATCGCATGGATGATCGGATCGATCGTGCAGGTCCGGTTCGCGGCGGCGGAAGAGCCGCCCGTCGTGAGGGCGGCCCCCCTGGAGGGCTCGATCCAGCTCGACGGGGCGCTCGACGAAAGCGTGTGGCGCCGCGCCGGGATGATCGATGATCTCACGCAGCAGGATCCTTGTCCCGGAGAGGTCGTGCCGTACACGACCCGGGTCTTGCTGATCGTCGACGATCAGAACCTTTACGTCGGTGTGATTTGCCGCGACCCCGAGCCGTCGCGAATCGCGATTCACACGATGCAGCGTGACGGCAACCTCTTCGGAGACCAGAGGGTGACCCTCGTGCTCGATACTTTCGGCGATCGGCGTCGAGGCTACTTCTTCGAGGTTAACGCCGCCGGCGCGCGGCTCGACGGGCTGATCTCGGGGCCGACGGATGTTTCCGACGATTGGGACGGGATCTGGGACGCGCGAACCCGGCGCACATCCGACGGCTGGACCGCCGAGATCCGCATCCCCGCGAGGACGCTCCGCTTCACGCCCGGTGTGTCCGCCTGGGGCTTCAACGTCGAGAGGCGGATCGCACGGGAGCGGATGACTCTTCGATGGGCGGGAACCACGCTCGACGCCCGGCTGGTCGACCTGAGCGTCGCGGGACGGCTCGAAGGGGTCGGCGGCCTGCGCCAGGGGAACGGATTGAGCATCAGCCCGTACGGCCTTGCGCGGCGCGATGCCGACTTCGAAATCGCCCACTCCTCCATCCAAGGCGACGGCGGGCTCGATATCCTGTATAACCGGACATCCGATCTCACCGCCATGCTGACCGTCAACAGCGACTTCGCCGAAACGGAAGTGGATACGCGGCAGGTGAATCTCACGCGGTTCCCCCTCTTTTTTCCGGAAAAGCGCTCTTTCTTCGTCGAAGGGTCGAACCTCTTCTCCTTCGGCTCGGGGCTCGGCGTGGACTTCATTCCGTTCTTCTCGCGCCGGATCGGGTTGTGGGGAGGTCGCCAGGTCCCCCTTCTCGCCGGGATCAAGGGGCTCTCGACGGCGGGAAGATGGAGCGTGGCGGCACTCGACGCGGTCACGGGAAAGAGCGCGGCCACGGAAGACGCCAACCTCTTCGCCGGACGGGTGACGTGCGACGTCACCGACCGTCTCACCGTCGGCGCCATCTCCACCGAGGGCGATCCCGACGGCGTCCACCAAAACACGCTCGTCGGTGTGGATGCGCTCTGGCAGACGTCGAGCTTCCGCGGGAACAGGAATCTGGCCATCGGCGGTTGGGCCGCGTGGACCGGCGGAGAGACGCCGGAAGGACGGCGCGCCGGATGGGGTATGAAACTCGATTACCCGAACGATCTGTGGGATCTCTTCGTGATCTACAAGGAATTCGGCGACGGACTCGATCCGGCGCTCGGCTTCCTCCCACGACCGGGAACACGCTGGTACCAGGGGGGCGGTGCCTACCAACCGCGCCCCGATGGAAGGTTCCTCCGCTGGGCGAGGCAGTTCTATTTCGAGACGTATCTTTCCTATGTCGAGGATCTGGAAGGGCGGGCCGAGTCGTGGCGGGTGTTCACCGCCCCGTTCAACGCCCAGACCGAGTCGGGCGAACATATCGAGGCGAACGCGGCGCCCCAGTTCGAACGACTCGACGAGCCGTTCGAGATCGCCGCCGGCGTGGAGATTCCCCCGGGCGAATACCGTTTCACCCGCTATCGCGTCGAGGCGCAAAGCTCCCGGCACAGGCCGTGGCGCATCGGCTCGACCGTCTGGTTCGGCGACTTCTACACCGGTTCGCTCACCCAGTGGGAGAGCTTCGCCACGGTGACCGCGTTCCACGGCCATCTCCAGGTCGAAGTCGAGGCGGAGAACGACGACGGCCGTCTCCCCGAGGGGGACTTCATCCAGCGGCTCTGGCAGCTCAAGTTGGCGGAGGCGATCACCCCCGATTTCATCGTGTCGAACTATGTCCAGTACGACTCGGAATCGCGCAACCTGGGGATCAACAGCCGCCTGCGCTGGACGGTCCGGCCGGGGAACGACCTTTACATCGTCTGGAACCACGGCTGGGAGCACCCGGTGGGAAGGGAAGACCGCCTGGCGCTGTTGCCGGTGAGCGACCAGATCGTCGTCAAGCTCCGGTGGACCTTGAGGAGTTGATCAGTCGACGTACCCGGCGGCGCGGAGCTTCTCCTTCTCCTCCTCGCTGAACGTCGCGTTCCCCCCGACCGGTGCGCCCGCCCAGTTTCCCCGCCGGGCGAAATCGTAGAGCTTCATCAAAAGATCCTCCCCGGCGGGCGATTCGGGTGAAAAGAGGTTCACCGTCTCCCCCGGGTTGGAGGCGACGTCGTACAGTTCCACGCCCCGCTTCACCGGTACACCTTTCACGTTCTTCTCCGGGCCCGACGTGAGGATCAGTTTCCACGTCGCGCTCCTGGCGTACCAGCGGAAGTTGAACCGGCGGATCTCGCCGAAAACGACCGTGTCGCCGCCTCCTCCTTCCTCTGTCTCGAAGAGGGCACGGCCTTCGAACGTTTCGGGAAGGGGAACGCCGGCGAGATCGAGGATCGTCGGCGCCACGTCGACGAGAGAAGCGACGTGCGACACCACCGCCGGATCAGCGCCGGGGCGCGCGATGATGAGAGGCACGCGGATCACTTCGTCGTAAAGGGTCCACCCGTGGCCTTCCATCGACCCGTGTTCCGCGAACTCTTCGCCGTGGTCGGCGGTGAATACGAGGATCGTTTTTTCGTCGAGCCGTCGTTTCGCGAGGGCGTCCACGAGACGTCCCACTTGGTCGTCGACGTAGCGGATCTCGCCGTCATACAGGTCGATCGCGCGCCGCCGGTCCGCCGGCGCGATCGTCGCCGTCGTGTCGCGGAGTCCCTTGATGTATGGACGGATCGATTCATACGAACCGTCGAAGTCGCCGTCGTAGGACGCGCCGAAGAGCGTGTCGTACGGCGACGGCGGATCGTAATCGACATGGGGATCGAAGAGATGGAGGAAGAGAAAGAAGGGGGCGTCGTCGCCGTTGCGGTCGATCCACTCGACCGCACGGTCGACCGGCACGTCCGCTCTTACGTTGAGGCTCGTGTCGCGCTTCTTCGGGAGGTACTCGTTGTATTCGTCGAACCCGATATCGAAGCCGAGCCTCCAGGAAAGGTAGAACCAGGTGATGAACGCCGCCGTGCGGTAGCCCTCTTTCGAAAGCGCCCCGGCGAGGGTGGCGGCCTGCGGATCGAGCTTCCTGTCGGGCGCGTCGACGCCGTGCACGTGGGGGTATTCCGACGTCATGATCGACATGTGTGCCGGGATCGTCCACGACGCGGGGGAGAACACGTTCTCGAAGCGCACCCCCCGGGAGGCGAGGGCGTCGATCGCCGGGCTCGTCGGCCGATCGTAACCGTAACAGCCTAGATGGTCGGGCCGGAGGGTGTCGACCGAGATCAAGATGATGTTCGGTTTTCTTCCGCTTGAGCCGGTGCATCCGGCGCCGAGAAGGACGAGAAAAAGAGCGATCGCCGTCGCCGCCCGTGAAGCGCGCCGTCCACGGCGCCGGGCTCCCGGAGAAACCGGCTTTCCATACCCGCGCATGACGGCGATACTAACCTCGATTCCACGAAAAATCCCGGCCGAAAGCGCGCACCCTCGCCCGGCCGACGCGTTCCGGCGGCCGTGGCGGAGTGGGTATAACGAGAGGACGAACCGTGTGGCGCCGTTCGGGTCCCCCCGACCTTCCCGGCACCGGCCGTCCTCTCTGAAAACGATGGACCCCGCGGCGGGGCGGAAGGTTACATGCGACGACGAAGGGCACCCCCGCCCGGCATTGGAAAGGGATCGGTCGCACCGCGAATCGGTGTTGTGGAAGCGACCCGCCGGGGGTACAATCGAATGGATATAAAGGAATCGATCCGATGGATAAAGAACCGATCGCCGGCGCCGATGATACCGTTCTTCGTCTTCGGGCGCGAATCGCCGCCCTCGAGGAACGGTTCTCCACCGCCCGGGAAGATCACGCCGGTGGAGAAGGTCTCACGGCGAGCCTCGCCGCCGCGGAGAAGCTCGCCCACGTGGGCGGATGGGAGTGGAACGTGACGGACGGCGCGTTCCGGATGACCCCCGAGTTCCGGCGGATTCTCGGCCTCGCCGGGAAAAGGGACGAATCGCTGACCCTCCGTCGGATCGTCGAGGAGAGGGTCCACCGCGAAGACCGGGGGAAAGTTCTCGACGCGGCGGGCAAAGCTTCCTCCGGAAAGCCGGGCGGTCGATTCGCCTTTCGTGTCGTTCGCCCCGACGGAGAGATCCGGTGGGTGGAGGCGACGCCGCCGAGTGTCTGGAAGGCGGCGGACGACGGTACTCCCCGGATCCTGATCGGCGCGGTTCTCGATGTCACCGACCGGGTGCGGTCGAAGGAGGAACTCAGGCGGAGCGAGGAGAAATTCTCCAAGGCGTTCGCCGTCACTCCCGACGGGGCGTTGATCTCCCGGCTCTCCGACGGAAGGATCATCGACTGCAGTCCGTCGCTGTGCGCGACATTCGGTTGGGAGCCGGGGAAAGCGATCGGAAAAACCACCCTCGAACTGAATGTCTGGCCCGATGCGGAAGATCGCAGGAAAGTGGTGCAGAAGCTGCGCGACGAGGGGAGCTTCACGAATCTCAGGGTCCGTGTCTGTCACGACGACGGCCACATCTTCAACACCCTCGCTTCGGCCCGGCGGATCGACATCGACGGCGAACCGTGCATGCTCACCATTATCCGGGATATGACCGAACTCGATGAGACGATGGCCACCCTCCGGCAGCTTCGCAGGGCGCTCGACGAGACGTTCGACGGTTTCGCCACCATCGATCTCGACGGGACGGTCACCTCGGTGAACCGTGCATGGGCGGCGATGCACGGTTGGACGAAGGAAGAGCTGATCGGGAAGAACTTCAGTATTTTTCACACGCCGGAACAGATGAAAAATGATGTGCTCCCCGTTTTCAGGCAGCTCCGGGAGGGGAAGTTCGCGGTGAACGACGTGGGACATGTCCGGAAAGGGGGGGAGACGTTTCCCACGCGGATGTCGTCGAGCTATCTCCGCGATGAAAGCGGTAAGCCGGTGGGTGTTCTCGGCATCGCAAGGGATATGACCGAACAGTGCGAACTCGAGAAGAGGCTCCGCCATTCCCAGAAGATGGAGGCGGTGGGCACCCTCGCGGGGGGGATCGCCCACGATTTCAACAATCTTCTCTATGTGATCCTCGGGTACACCGATCTCGCCATGGGCGATCTCGGCGAGGAGAGTCCGCCGTTCCACTCGCTTTCCGAGGCGAGAAAGGCGATCCTCCGGGCGTCCGACCTCGTGGCGCGCATCGTTCGGTTCAGCCGCGGCACGGAACGGCTTCGAGGGGCGTGCGAGCCGGCCCCCGTCCTCGAGGAGGTTCTCGGTCTGATCGAAGGATCGGTTCCCGCCACGGTGGAGCTGCGAACGCGGATCGCCGCCGGCGACCACCGCCTCGCCCTCGACGCGACGCAGCTTCACCAGGTGGTGATGAACCTGTGCACCAACGCGCTCCACGCGATGCGGGAGAAGGGGGGAGTGCTGACCGTCGCGTTTCGTGTCGAGGAGGATACCGGCGAGACCGCCCGGGCGCCGGGTGAAGCCGCCGGAATGATCGGCGTGCTCACCATCGGCGATACCGGCGAGGGAATGACCCCCTCGGTGCTCGAGCGGATCTTCGAACCGTACTATTCGAAACGCGAGGGGGGGACCGGGTCAGGTCTCGGGCTTCCCACGGTGCACGGCATCATGCGCGAGTGCGGCGGCTCGATTTCGGTGAAGAGCGAACCGGGCGCGGGGAGCGAGTTCACCGTGCGCATCCCGCTCACCGACGAGGAGCCGACCGGGCTCGACGACGGGCGAACCTTGCCGGTGGTCGGGAAGGGAAGTGGTCGTGTCCTTTTCCTCGACGACATGGAGCAGATCACGAAATGGGCGAAAACCATCCTCGAGGGGCGCGGTTACGTGGTGGAGCCGTTCACGTCGGCGAAGAAGGCGATCGAGCGTTTCCGGAGCGACCCGGAGGCGTTCGACATCGTGATCACCGATCAGACGATGCCCGGCATGAGCGGCGTCGATGTGGCGAACGAGGTGAGAAAGATCCGCCCGGAGTTGCCGGTGGTTCTGTGCACCGGGTACAGCGATTCGGTCGATCGTACGGAGGCGGAAAGACTCGGCATCGGCGCGTTTCTCATAAAACCGATCACGAGCGAAACACTCGCCGCCGTCATGAACGATCTGCTGAAGGGAAAGGGTAAGGCGGACCGGGCGCGTTGATCCGTCGTCAGTCGAACTCGAGCCGTCCGTTTTCGCTCGCCAGCGACGTGATCAAGTTGATCTCCTCGCCGTACACTTTCGCCGGGAAGAGGAGGGGGAGCAGTTCCCGGAGGAACTGCCGCCGCTTGTACGAAGTGTGGCTCGCGAAATGGGAATCGTAGAGGGTACGAAGGTAGTCGTCCACCGGGTAGATCTGGATCTCCACCGAAAACATGTACGGCGTGGCGTTCGAAGGATCCTCGATGAGAATGTCGACGATCTGCTTCAGCACGCGAAATTCGCTCGAGGATTGCGAGCCGAGTCGCGCGCGGTCGTGCTCTCCGCTCAGCGTGTCCACACGGTCGCGCCACCGGAACGGTCCTCCCAGGGCATGGATCAACCGCCTCTCGAGGGCGTACGCGTCGTCGCGGCTCCCGACGATGAACATCGCGCCGATGAGATCCTGGATCATCCTCGGATCGTCGATTCCTCGTCGGATCATCTTGCTCACGATCGAGCCGCTCCGACGTCCGATACCGGGCCAGCGGGGCGATTCGTTGAGCCGCCAAAAGCCGGTGCGTGTTTCCCGGTCGGGTGTGGGGGTGGCGTCCTTCTTGAACCGCGTGCGTGAGTGGAAGATCCGGATCGGCGGTCGCCCGTCCCGGCCCGGGATCCGCCTGACCCGGTACCGCCAGCAACGGGACGCCTCGCTCCGGGGCACGCCGACATCGAGATGCTCGACGCCGTCCTCGTCCCGGTTCATCAGGCAACAGACCTCGACTTCTTCGCCGTTCTCGGCGTCCGCCCAGAGAACCTTGTCGAGCAGCTTCTCGAAGAACTCCTTGTGGCGTACCGCGTCGCGCACCGAGCGGCAATGGTCGACATCGAAAAGGAGCTTCGCGAGATAGAGTTTCCGCTGCGCCTCGTAGCGCCGCCGTGCGTCGTCTTCCTCGAAACTCGCGACGAAGAGCTTCCGGATGTCGCAGTTCTCCCTCGTGGCAGGCGTCACTTCGAGGAGCTTCGCGATCCGTTCGGGCACGAGGCGAAGGAGGTCGTCGAGGTAGTAGTCGGCGTCGTGGCAGTAGCTTTCCAGCGTGCGCAGCGTCTCGTCCGGGCCGCCCGGGTCGAGGGAGTACGCCCGCACGAGATATTTCGCCGCGTCGCGATCCTCGCGGATCCTCCGGTACGCGGTGATCCACATCTTCGCCACGGCTGGCTGGTGGCTTGGAAGATTCGGGTCGAGGAGAGGATGGACCTGGTAGGCGCGGGGAACAGCGATTCCACTTTCGACGGTTTCAATCATGGACGCTCCGTTTCTCCGTTCAGCATAGTCGACGGTGTGCAGAAAAGTCACCCCCCGGACCGGGAAAGGTTCGCTTTTCTCCGCCCTCGCCGCCGCAATTCCGTTGCCCCTCCCCGCCGCGGGGTGCTAATCTGCCTCCGTTCGCCTCGGGGGAGATGAAGATGAGTGCCATTGCGCGGAACCTGGCCGTCGTGAACGATCGGATCGCGGCGGCGGCGGCGCGTGCCGGTCGCTCGCGTGACGATATCCTCCTGGTGGCGGTTACCAAGACGGTGCCTTCCGGAAGGGTGAACGAGGCGATCTCCGCCGGCGTCGGGGCCATCGGCGAGAACCGTGTCCAGGAGGCCCGCGCCAAGTGGCCCGGGCTTCGCGGCGATGTGGAGAAACATCTAATCGGCCGGCTCCAGAGGAACAAGGTCTCCCGCGCGGTGGAGCTTTTCGACTGGATCGAATCGGTCGATCGTATCGAACTCGCCGAGGAGATCTCGAAACGGGCTGTGGCGGTGGGGAAGGTGATGCCGGTTCTCGTCGAGGTGAACTCGAGCGGAGAAACGAGCAAGGCGGGCGTTTCTCCGAAGGAGGCCGGTGCGCTGATCGAGCGCGCGGCGCTCCTTCCGGGGATCCGGGTGGAAGGATTGATGACCATCGGGCCGCTCACGCCGGACGAAGAGGCGGTGCGCCTCGCCTTTCGCGAAACGCGCCGGCTCTTCGACCGACTTCGCGACGAACCTCCACGGGGCGCGGAGATGAACCGCCTCTCCATGGGAATGTCGGGGGATTTCGAAATCGCCGTCGAGGAAGGCGCCCACATCGTCCGGATCGGCAGCGCCATCTTCGGCGACCGTTCTTGAGCGCCCCCGGAGGGAGTTGAGTAAGAGATGGAAGGATTCGCGATTCTAAGGCCCCTTCTTCACACGGCGGTGCAGTACCTCTCGGTGGCGCTCGTCATCATCCTGGTGATCCGTCTGTTCAGCCCGCCGAGGGGACGCTATCCGAGCGGTTCGCCGATGACGCGGCTGAACCGGTTTACCGACCCGATCGTATTGCCGATCGAGTCGATGCTCCCGCCGGGGACCTCCCCCGCCGTGGCGGTGGTGCTCGCCATCTTCCTCGTTCTCATGGCGGGCTATTTCTACCTCGCCATCGTCGATGACCTGCTGATCGGCGTGCTCGGCTTCCTCGCCGGACTTCTCGGCGGAAGGCCCGTCGCCGCCCTCGGCGCGCTCCTCTACGCCGGCGTATCGCTCTTCACCACGATTGTGATCGTGAGGATCCTCTTTTCCTGGATCCGTGTCGGCTACTACACCGGCGGGGCGCTGACCCGCTTCATCTACGACACGACCGAGCCGGTGCTCGCGATCTTCCGGGGCCTGATTCCGCCGATCGCCGGGTTCGACCTGTCGCCGATCCTCCTTTTCTTCCTCCTGAGCTTCGTAAAGAACGCGATCCGCGGCTTGCTGATGTAAAGGCGCCGCCCGCCCCGCCACAACCCCTTTTTGCTTGGATCGACGGGGCCGATCGGCTATTCTGAATCGTCAATACCAACTCCGGCCGGCACGAGGGGGATCACGGTGAAGATCACGCCGCTCGATATTCGAAAGCAGATGTTCCGCAAGGTGCTGCGCGGCTTCGACGAACACGAGGTGAACGCGTTTCTCGAGCTGATCGCCTCCCAGGTGGAGGAGTTGCTCCAGAAGAACCGGGGTCTCGAGGAGCAGATCGCTTCGATGGAAGTGCAGGTGGAGAACTACAGGAAGATCGAGGAGGCGCTCCGGAACGCCCTCGTCACCGCCGAGAAGGTGGCGCGGGAGACGAAGATGAACGCCGACCAGGAAGTGGAGCACACGCTGAAGGACGCGCAGCACAGGGCGCAGCGGGCTGTGGAGTCCGCCCGGGGGATTCTCGAGGGAGTGCAGAACGATCTGAGCGAAATGGCGAAACAGCGCCGCGACTATCTCACCCGCTTCCGGCTCCTCGTGGAGACGCAACTCAAGATGCTTGATCTCAAGCAGATCGAGTTCGAAGACGCCGAGAATATCCGCCGCCTCGAGGAGATCCAGAACGATTTGTTCGAGCGCGACTCCAGGATCGATGAGGGGGAAGAGAAGAAGCGGTTCGAGCCCGATGCGGCCGGGGAAACGGAGGGCGCTCCCGGCGGCGGTGACGTTCCCCCGGTGGTCGACATCGTGGCCGCCGACTCGATCCCTTCGGCGGCGCCGACAGACAATCCCTCCTGATCGCCGGCGTTCGGCCGGATTCACGAATATGAATCAACAGGGAAACGCGAATATGAAGAACGCCTCGCCATTCCGCTCGCCCGGGAAGTCCCCGGCTCCGAAGCGGGAAGAAGAGATCCTCCGCTTCTGGCAGGAAAGCCGCGTCTTCGAGCGGAGCCTCGAGGGGAAGGGGCGCGGCGATTTCGTCTTCTACGAAGGCCCCCCCACGGCGAACGCCCACCCGGGAATCCACCACGCCGCCTGCCGCGTCGTGAAGGATCTGATCTGCCGCTACTGGACGATGAACGGTTTCCGGGTGGTGCGGAAAGGGGGATGGGATACCCACGGTCTCCCGGTGGAACTGGAGGTGGAGAAGGCCCTCGGCATGAAGCACAAGGGGGAGATCGAAGAGTACGGCATCGGCCCGTTCAATGAACAGTGCCGCGCCCGGATCTTCCGCTTCGCCGAGGAGTGGGAACGCATGTCCGACCGGATCGGTTTTTGGGTCGACATGAAAGACCCATATATTACCTGTGTAAATGAATATATCGAGTCGGTCTGGGCCGTGATGAAGAGTTTCTGGGACGCCGGTCTCGTCTACCAGGGACACAAGGTGATCCCCTACTGTCCGAGGTGCGGCACGCCGTTGTCGAGCCACGAGGTGGCCCAGGGTTACGCCGAGGTGAGCGATCCCTCGGTGACCGTCCGCTTCCGCCGGACGGGCGGCGGGAATGCGAGCTTTCTCGTCTGGACCACAACGCCGTGGACTCTTCCGTCGAACGCGGCGATCGCCGTGGCACCGGACGAGACGTATGTGGAAGTGGAGCAAAGCGGCGAGCGGCTGATCCTCGCCGAGGCGAGGCTCGAGCACCTCTTCGAGGAGCCCCCAAAGCCGCTTCGCCGTTTCCGGGGGAGCGATCTCGTGGGGGAGCGGTACGAAAGGCTTTTCCCCTTCGCCCCGGAAGACGACGGCGCGTGGCGCGTGATCGCCGCCGATTTCGTCTCCCTCTCGGAAGGGACGGGAATCGTGCATATCGCCCCCGCCTACGGGGAGGACGACTACCGCGCAGGGAGGAAGGAGGGCCTCCCGGTGATCCATCTTGTCGACGGGGAAGGGAACTTCGTCGACGCCGTCACGCCGTGGGCGGGAAAGTTCGTCAAGGACGCCGATCCGTTCATCGTGGAGAGCCTGGAGGAGAAGGGCCTCCTCTTTCGCATGGAGAAGGTCAAACACAGCTATCCCCACTGTTGGCGCTGTTCCTCGCCGCTCCTCTACTATGCCCGCGAGAGCTGGTTCATCCGGACCACCGAAATGAGGGAGCGGATGATCGAGGAGAACGCGAAGATCGCGTGGTATCCGGCGGAGGTCGGCGCGAATCGCCTCGGCAGGTGGCTCGAGAACAACGTCGACTGGGCGATTTCACGGGATCGCTTCTGGGTAACACCGCTTAACGTATGGCGGTGCGAGCGGTGCGGCGCCGACGACTGTATCGGCGGCGTGGAAGAGCTTCGGCGCCGCGCGGGCGATCTTCCCGAACCGATCGATCTCCACCGGCCGTGGATCGACGGGATCACTTTCGAGTGCTCCTCGTGCGGCGGCGTCCTGCGCCGCGTTCCGGAGGTGATCGACGTCTGGTTCGACTCCGGCTGCATGCCTTACGCCCAATACCACTACCCCTTCGAGAAGGATGGGCGGTTCGAGAGCCAGTTCCCGGCGAGGATCATCGCCGAGGGAATCGACCAGACGCGGGGCTGGTTCTATTCGCTTCTCGCCGTTTCGACCCACGTATCGGGACAAAGCAGCTTCCAGGCGTGTTACGCCCTCGGCCATATCCTCGACGAAGAGGGGAAGAAGATGTCGAAGTCGAAGGGGAACGTCGTCGATCCGTGGAAGGTGCTCGACGAGTACGGTGCCGACGTGCTCCGATGGTATCTCCTCTGGCCGTCGCCCCTCTACCTTCCCCGCCGCTTCAGCCTCGAGACGATGCGCGACGTGGGCCACCGCTTTCTCGATACCCTTCGCAACACGCACTCCTTCTTCTCCCTCTACGCCATGCTCGACGGTTTCGTACCGGAAGAGCGCCCGCGCGGAACGGCAGGGCGGAACGAGATGGATCGCTGGGTGCTCTCCCGGCTCCACTCCACCATCACCGTGGTGCGCCGGAGTCTCGAGAGTTACGACCTGAACCGTGCCGCCAGGGCGATACAGGAGTTGGTGCTCGACGATGTAAGCAACTGGTACGTGCGGCGGAGCCGCCGCCGCTTCTGGAAGAGCGACATGGATAAGGTCAAGCGCGCCGCCTTCGAAACGCTCTACGAGATCCTCGTCACCGTGTCGAAGCTCTCCGCACCCTTCGTCCCGTTCGCGGCGGAGGAGCTTTACAGGGGGCTGGTGGTCCCCGTCTTCGACGATGCTCCCGACTCGGTGCACCTCGCGTCGTTCCCCGTGGCGGACGACGCCCTCGTCGATCGTTCCCTCGAGGAGTCGATGGAACTCGCCCGCGAGGCGGTGAACCTGGGCAGGGCGATCCGGATGCGCGTCTCGCTGAAGACGCGCCAGCCGGTGAGCCGTATCGTGGTGGCCCTTCCCGAGAAGGAGGGTCGAGAGGGGCTTCGGTCTTTGAAAGAAGTGATCCGCGAGGAGCTGAACGCCAGGGAGATCGAGTTCGTCGACACCGGCGCGGAGTGGATCGGCCTCGACGCGAAGCCTCTCTTCCCGAAGATCGGGCCGGTTTTCGGGAAGAAGGCGAACCGTGTGGCCGCGGCGATTCGCGAACTCGACGGTGACACGATCCGGCGGATCCGCGACACCGGGAGCGCCTCGGTGACAGTGGACGGCGACGAGGTGCTCCTCGAGGCGGAACAGATGGAGATCGAGGAGAGGGCACAGGCGCCGTGGGAGTTCGAGCGGGGGGAGAGACTCGCCGTTTTCCTGAACACCGCGCTCGACGAGGACCTGATCGAGGAAGGCTTCGCCCGGGAGATGATCAACAAGATCCAGTTCATGCGCAAGGAAGCCGGATTTGACGTGGCGGACCGGATCCGGGTAACCTGCGAAAGCGGCGAGAGGCTCCGCGGAGCCATCGAGAGATTCGCCGCCCAGATCCGCGAGGAGACGCTGGCCGTCTCTCTTCACGCCGGTGAGGCGGCGGGCGAGGCGGTGAAGAAGTGGAACCTGAACGGTGAGGCCGCCGAGATAGGCATCGCCCGCATCGAGGGCGGGGGAGGTTGAGCCGTGTGCCCGGAGCGCCGGGCGGGAAAAGAGGGGACGTTGGATAAGAAGGACCTGAAGCATTTCGAGGAGAGGCTTCTCTCGGAGCGGGAAAGGCTCGTCCGGGATATGGAACGCCTCGAGGAGACGACATCGAATCAGCAGCGAGAATCGTCGGGTGATCTGTCGGCGTACTCGTTTCACATGGCCGACGCGGGCACCGACGCCAACGAGAGGGAAAAGACATTCCACCTCGCCTCGAGGGACACCCGGTTGCTCTACCATATCGACCAGGCTCTCGAGAGGGTTCACAGGGGCGAATACGGCGTGTGCGAAACGTGTGCGGGGGAGATCAGCCACGCCCGGTTGGAGGTGGTTCCCCACGCCCGCCTCTGTCTCCCGTGCAAGGAAAAGGAAGACAGTCGAAAGCGTTGAACTCTCCCGTGTTGAGGTCCGAATGACCACGCCGCCGGCAGGAGAGGAGAGAAGGAAGATCACCGTCCCCGCCGAGGGGGAAGGGCAAAGGCTCGATCTCTTCCTCGCCGGGAGCGGTGTCGTCCTATCGCGCACCTTCGGCGCGAAGCTGATCCGCGAGGGAAAAGTCCTCGTGAACGGCAAGAAGACGCGCCCCGGAACCCGCCTGCGCGCGACCGACCGGATCACCGTCGAAATCCCTCCCGTCGAACCGTCGTCCCTCGAAGCGGAACCGATCGATCTCGACATCCGCTACGAGGACGAACATCTTATCGTGGTGAACAAGCCCGCCGGACTGGTGGTGCATCCGGGAACGGGCGTGCCGGGCGGGACGCTGGTGAACGCCCTCCTCCACCACGGATCGCTCCCGGGGCAAGGGGGCGGGACCGAGCGCCCCGGTATCGTCCATCGCCTCGACAGGGATACGAGCGGCCTTCTCGTCGTGGCGAAGACGAGGGAGAGTCTCGCGCGCCTCGGCGAGGCGATCCGCCGGCGGGAGGTGAGCCGCCGCTACGTCGCCGTCGTGTGGGGAAGCATCGACGATCGGGGCGTCGTCGACGGCCCGATCGGACGTTCCCGGCGGGACCGAACGCTCATGGCGGTCACGCCGGGCGGAAAGAGCGCGCGCACGCGCTTCGAGTTGCGCGAGGCGTACCGATTCGCGTCGCTCGTCGACGTCGCCCTCGACACCGGGAGAACCCACCAGATCCGCGTGCATTTCAGCAGTCTGAACCACCCGGTGTTCGGCGACGAGGCGTACGGGGGGCGGGAGAAGATGCTCGGAGGAATCGCCCCCCAGCGGAGGTTGAGCGCCCGGAGAGCGCTCGGCCTCCTGTCGAGACAGGCGCTTCACGCCGCCGCGCTCGGCTTCATCCACCCCGCCACGGGAAAAAAACTCGCCTTCCGGTCGGAAATCCCCACCGATATGGAGGCGCTGATCGAGTTTCTCCGCGCCGATCTCGCCGGCGGAGACGGGGCGTAGAACCGGCCCGGCCGCTCGATTCCTCTGGCATCGACCGACCGGCTCGGGTAATCTTTTCTCAGCGGCGCCACGGCGATGTCCGGGGCGCCACGAGGTGCGTTGCACGAAGCCAAGGAGGGCAGCCGTGAATCTCAAACGCCGCGATGAGGAAGACGTAACTGTCCTCGAGCTGTCCGGAAAGCTGATGGGCGGGCCGGATGCCGTCGTTTTCGGGGACACGATCAAGGAACTGATCGGAGCCGGTCGCACGGCGATCGTCGCCGATCTCGAGAAGCTGAGCTGGGTCAATTCCACCGGCCTCGGTATCCTGATCTCGGGATACACTTCAGCGAAGAACGCCGGGGGGGTGATGAAACTCGCCGCCGTGGCGAGCCGCATCGAATCGATCCTGATGATCACTAAGCTCACCACGGTGTTCGAAACATTCAAGACCGTGGACGAGGCGGTCGCGAGCTTCCGGAACGGGTGATCGATGATGGGAAGTGAGAGCGAAACGCTGGACCTCACTATTCCCAGCTCCATGGACTACCTCTCGCTGGTCAACGGGGTGGTCGAGGATATCTGTGGCCGGATCGGCGCGGACGAGACCGCCGGGGATCTTCTTACCACGTCGGTGATCGAGGCGTGCACCAACGCCATCGAGCATGGGAACGGCGAGGATCCCGGAAAGCTCGTGACTCTTCACTTCCTCTTCGACAGGACAAAGATCGAAGTGTTCGTCACCGACGAGGGGGAGGGTTTCGATCCGGATGCCGTGGCCGACCCCGTTCAGCCGGAGAACCTTCTTCGGGAAAGGGGACGCGGGATTTTCATCCTGAGATCCTTTATGGATGAAGTCGATTTCCGGTTCACGCCGTCCCGCGGCACCACCGTCCACCTGGTCAAGAACCTGGGCGGCACGAGACGGGCGGCCGGGTAGGAAGGACGATTCGGCGGGAACGGGAGCGGAATGAGTCTGAATCTCCTGGGGGCCTCGCTCTACCTCGCGTGCGGAGGCGCCGTCTTCCTCCTCGGCGTGCTCGTGCTGCGTGAAAACCCGGGAAACCGGCTGAACCGAATCACTTCCACGATGATGTTCTTCGGCGGTTTCGGCCCTCTCATGGGAGGTGTCCGCGCCCTCCTGGCCCTTTACGGCCCCGGCAGGCCGGTGCCGGGACGGGACATTTCGAGCGCCTTTTCCGTGATCTGGGAGATGTTCTTCCCCTCGCTCCTCCTCTTTTCCCTCGCCTTCCCCGTGGAGAAGAAGGTGCTTCGGAAATACTCCCGTTTCGCCCTCCTTCTCTTCTCTCCGTACGCCTTTCATCTCGTCCTCGTACTCTTCCTCGGGCTGTACGGAGGGGACGTCGCCGCATGGATCCCGAGGGGAGGCGGCGGACACGGAGTGATCGAACGGAGCTTCGCGGTGGTCTCCACCCTCGGTTCTCTCGCCGTGGAGGGACTCACGCGGTTCCACATGAGATTCTTCTCCTTCGTGGACGTGGTGTTCAGCATCGCCGCGATCGTCATCCTCGGCCGGAGCTACAGTGCCATGACCCGTCCCAAGATCCGGCGGCAGCTCTCGGTGATCCTCTTCGGACTCGGATCGTGCGTGGCGATCTACACCCTCTCGGTGCCCCTTCCGAAAGTGTTCGCCTACACCGTGCCTGAGGTGATCCGCGCCGTGCTGATCTCGGTGGCTCTCCTCCTCGGCACGGGGGCGATCGCCTTCGCCATCGTGAGCCGGAGTTTTCTCGACGTCGGTACCGTCGTCCGCCGGGCGATCCTTCTCTCCGGGGCGTCGGGCATCTTGGTCATCACCTACTTTCTTACGGCGCGGCAGCTCGATGCGCTCCTCGCCGCCGCCGCCGGCGTCGATCTTCCCCTCTTCCAGACGCTCTTCGTTCTGTTGGCGATCGTCTTCTTCCATCCGCTCCTCGGCCGCCTCGAGGAGAACACCGACCGTCTCCTCGCCGGAGACCGGGTGGCGCCGCGCAATGTGATGCGCCGTCTCGGCAGGGAGATGACCGCCCTTCTCGACCTGCCGACGTTGAGCGATACCGTGGTGGGCACCCTTCGGGACGCCCTCGCCGTGGAGCGCGCGTGCCTCGTTCTGCGCGACCGCGGCGGTGGGAGCTTCACCGTGCGGGGCGACGGTGAGGACGCCGGTGAGTCGATCGACGCCGACCACCCTCTCGCAAGGGTGGTCGCCAGGAGCAGCGAGCCCGAACTGGCCGAATCGCTCATCGGTGAAATCGACGCCGCCGGCGGCCGGGAACAGGCGCGCCGGTTGGTGGAGCGGCTCGGCGCCAGGTTGATTGTTCCCGTCCAGCTTCCCGACGAGGAGGAGTGCGCCGGCTTTCTCGCCTTCGGCCCGAAGGTGACCGGCGCTCGCTTCAACAGCGAGGAAGTGACCCTCCTGTCGATTCTCGCCACCCAGGTGGCGATCGCCGCCCGGAACGCACGCCTCCACGAGGAGGCGGTGGCGCGGAAAGTGGTGGACGAGGAAATCGCCATGGCGCGGTCGATCCAGCAGGCGATCCTCTCGCCGGAGCTTCCGGAGTGCGCCGGCGTCGACGTGGCGGCGCTCAGCATCCCGAGCCGCCAGGTGGGGGGGGACTACTTCGACGTGACCGACACGGGGGGGCGGACTCTCGGCGTCGCCATCGGCGATGTGTCGGGCAAGGGGGTGCCCGCCGCGCTTCTCATGTCGATGCTTCATGCGGCGCTTCATGCGCGCATCGACGAAATCGTCTCGGCGGGCGACATGATGAGCCGGCTGAACGGGATTCTCTGCAGTTCCACCTCGACGGAGAAGTTCGCCACCTTCTTCTTCGGTATCTATGATGCGGAAAGGAGGCTTTTCCGCTACGCCAACGGGGGGCATAATTATCCCATCCTTCTCGGCGCCGACGGGTCGGCGCGTTTCCTCGACGAGGGGGGGCTTCTCATCGGCATGGTGCCCAACTCCCCTTACGACGAAACGACGATCACCCTCGCCGAAGGAGATCTCCTCGTCCTTTACACCGACGGGGTGACCGAGGAGCCGGCGGCGGGCGATAACGACGATCTTTTCGGCGAGGAGAGGCTCGTCGAACTCCTCCGCCGCAACCGGCACGCCTCGGCACGGCGGATCGTCGACGCGGTACGGAGCGGTGTGGAGGAATTCGCCCGCGGGGACGGCTTCACCGATGATTTCACTCTCATCGCGCTCAAGGCGGTCGGGGAGAAAGATGAACGGTAACGCTCAGGCGATCGAATGGCGGTCGGTGTCGAAACGCTTCGGCGCCCGGCGCGCCCTCGACGGTCTCACCGTCTCCGTCGGGCGGGGAGAGCTGTTCGGTTTTCTCGGCCCGAACGGCGCCGGGAAAACGACGGCCCTCCGGATCGTGACCGGCCTCGTCCGGCCGGACGACGGAGAGGCGCTCCTCGACGGGATCGTCGTCTCACGCCCCGAATCGCGCCGGCGCGTGGTTTATCTTCCCGAGGAGATCCGCTTCGCCGCCGGTGTGCGTCTCGACGAATGGCTTACCCACCAAGTGGCGCTCAGGGGACGAGGGGAGGAGCGGATCGCCCCCGCTCTCGAGCGGGTGGGACTTCACCGCCACGCCCCCGCGCGGGCCGATTCCCTTTCGAAGGGGATGCGCCGGCGCGCCGCGCTGGCCCTTCTTCTCGCCGTATCCCCATCGATCTGGCTCCTCGACGAGCCGACCGCCGATCTCGACGTCGAGGGGAGGGACTTGGTGGAGGAGATCCTTCTCGAGGGAAAGGGGAAGGGGGCGACGATTTTCTTCTCTTCCCACATCCTTTCCGACGTGGAGAGGGTGTGCGACCGTGTCGGCGTGATCGACGGCGGAAAGCTCGTGCGCTCCGCGCCGCCCGCGTCGTTTCTTCCCGAGCCGTTCCTCGTGGAACTCACCCTCGAGCGCCTTCCGGAGGATGCGGCGTCGTTCGCCGCGGGACGAACGTTTCTTCTCAACACGCCTGCGAGGCGGTTGAGGGTGTTCGTGGCGACCCGCGCCGAAGGGGAGGCGGTCGCCGGCCGCCTGGAGGAGGGGGGATACGCCGTCGCGCGCTCCACCTTCCGTCCCGCTTCGCTCCGGGACGCCATCGGGAGTCTTCTCTCGTGACGGCGTCGATCCGGGCGGTGTGGGTCGCCTTCCGCCGGGGGAAGGGGCCGATCGTCACCGGTGCGGTCCTTTCCTCCTCGGGTGGCTCGTGGCGGGCGGTCTCGCCATGGAAGGGGTGGTGGCGGTGAACGGCGTCGTGTCGTCCCTCGACGACGGTGCGCGCGGTCGCCTCGTCATCGGCTTCGCGCTGCGTTGCCTGAATTTCTTCCTCATGCTCTTCGTCGCCCTGCGGGGTGTGGGGATTCTCCTTTCCGACGCCGACAGGGGGGGCGCCACGTTCGACCTCACAGCCCCGCTCGGGCGGGGACGCTTCCTCCTCGGACGCGGCATCGGGCTGATCCTCCTCCTCGCCGCCATCTGGGCCGTCTTTCTCGCGCTCCTTGCCGGCGCGATGAGATGGCGCCTCGGGGCGGTGCACGGAAACCTCCTTGCCGGGGGCGTGATCCTCCTTCTCGGACAGATCCTCCTCGGCGAAGCGGTCCTCTCCCTCCGCCTCCTTCTCGGTCGCGGCTGGGGAGAGCTGACCGGCCTTCTCCTCTGGGCGGCGAGCGGGCTTCTCTCCCTCGATATCGTCGAGTCGTATCTCTTCGACACGGGGGGGAGCGCCGGTGGGGCGTCATGGTGGTACCCGATGTTCGAACCTTACCTGGCGGGGGCCCCCGCCGGCGGCGCGGCGACGTTCCTGAGGCTGCTCGTCCGCTTCTTTCCGCCCGCGGCGAATGTTCAAAGCGTCGGGATCGATGTCGCCACCGGGGCGACGGTCTTCCCCCGGCTCGACTACCAGGCGATCCCCGTGGCGGCGGTCTGGTGCCTCCTCCTCGGGGGAATCGCCTCTTTCCTCTTCCGGCGGAAGGATCTGGCGTGAACGGCGGCGCGGTGATCGGCATCGATTTCGGCGGCAAGCGCGTCGGTGTGGCACTGAGCGATCCCGACCGGAAAGTGGCGTTTCCCTCCGCGGTGCTCGACGGTTCCGACACGGAACGCCTCGCCCGCGAAATCGCCCGCCTCGTGGAGGAACGGGAGGCGACTCTCGTGGTGATCGGCCTGCCGAAACAGATGGACGGATCGATCGGAGAGAGTGCCGGCGCGGTGCTCCGTTTCGCCGCGCGTCTCGAGGAGGTGACGACTGTCGAGGTGAAAACGTGGGATGAGAGGCTCTCCTCGGTGGAGGCGGAAAGGACGATCCGATACGGTACGGGGAGGGAGACGCGCAAGGGGGAGAAACCGCCGCGCCTCCGCCGCCGGAAGGGGAAGAAGGAGGATGTCGATCGGATCGCCGCGGTGCTGATCCTTCAAGGGTGGCTCGACCGGCAGCGAGGAGAGCGATGAACACCCGCCAGGCCGCTCTTCTCGCCGTCGCGGCGCTCCTCGTTCTTCTCGCCCTCGGCGCGCTCGCCTGGCAGGGGTTCCACGCGCACGGCGCCGGGGCGGAGAGAGATGTCGATTTCCGCGTCCCCGCGGGCGCCCGGTTCGACGACGTGTGCGATTCCCTCGAAGCCGCCGGGCTCCTCCGTTCACGCTGGATCTTCCGTCTCTCCGCGCGGTGGACGGGAATCGACCGGAAGGTCGGCGCGGGGTGGTACTCCATCTCGCGGGCGGCCTCACCGGCGGCGCTCCTCGATCAACTCCGGCAAGGTCCGAATGTGGTGGTGAAGCTCACCGTGCCCGAAGGGCTGTGGGTCGTCGAAACGGCCTCGATCATGGCACGCACACTCGACCTGGACAGCGCGGAGGTCGTAACTCTATGTAAAGACAGCAGTTTCGTCGCCTCCCTCCACGTGCCCGGCCCCACGCTGGAAGGCTACCTCTTCCCCGATACCTATCGCTTTCCCAAGGGCGTCACCGCCCGGGAGGCGCTCGAAGCGATGACGGAACGGTTTCATGCCGTTTTCGGTCCCGACGAGGAGGCGCGGGGGCGCGAACTCGGCCTCACACCACGCCAGGTGATCACCCTGGCGTCGATCATCGAGGCGGAAGCGGTGCTCGACGAGGAGCGCGCCCGCATTTCGGCCGTATTCCACAACCGCCTGCGTCTCGGCTGGAAACTGCAGGCCGACCCGACGGTGCAATACGCCAGGGGAAGCCGGAGAAAGCTTTACAGCCGCCACCTCCGGATCGACTCTCCGTACAACACTTACGTCGTCCCCGGTCTCCCTCCCGGGCCGATCTGCTCCCCCGGGGGGGCGTCGATCGAGGCTGCGCTCCATCCGCTCGAGCCGTGCCGGGACCTCTACTTCGTGGCCGCCCGGGATGGGGGGCGGCATATCTTCTCCCGTTCCAACCGGGAGCACCGGCGCGCCCGGGAGAGAGTGCGCGCCGTTACCAAATCCCCTTGACAGTCCGGAAGGGATGGCGGTTTAATCATCCCGGTCCGTGGGGCGGGTCATCCCGCCGGAGGAGATGATGGCGAAACAGGTGATCAGGCAGAAGAAGAAAGCCGGGCGATCCGGCGGTGGGGAGAACTCGATCCCCTTCACGAAAAAGAATTACCTCCTCTTCACTGCGGGGATCTTCGTGATTCTGGTGGGTTTTCTCACGTTGAGCCGCGGCTCGATCACCCTCGCACCGATTCTCCTCGTGGCGGGTTACTGCGTCCTGATTCCGCTCGCAATTGCGCTAAAGTAAATCATTGTAAATAATTACATCCGGGGCGGATAGCTCAGCCGGTTAGAGCGCCTGCCTTACACGCAGGAGGTCACAGGTTCGATCCCTGTTTCGCCCACACCTGCGGGCGCAACTCGCGACCATGGAACCTGCTTTCAGAATCCCCTGTTTTTCATGGACTTAACCGGACAATTCGGTTGACTTCGCCCTCCCGTTCTGGTAAGATTCTTGCCGAAAGGTAGAAGGGCGGATTTCCGTCCGTGTGCTCCACGGGGAGATGGGGTTTGCGGTTGACGGTATCCACCGAATCTGGTATAGTGGTGCTTGCTGCCACGAATGCGATTGAGTTCTCCCGCTGCCGATAACTGGTATTATGCCTTTGTGTCTGCGAAAGGAGGTGCCGGGGTAGTAGCGATTGATTCAGTGTTTACCGTGTTCCGAGGTGGTTTTGAATAGACCGGGGGCTCTTCTCCCACATAGATCAAGATGAGAGTCCCGCCAATCGGTAACAGTTTCGACGTTCTTCACGATTGGACATCCTGCAGGAGGTAATGAAAGCAATGAAGAAAGGTCTGGTTCTCGGCATCGTCGCCATCGCAGTCGCCGGACTCACCGGTCTGGCATCGGCCGGACTGCCGTGCGCGGCTTACTCGACGGCTACTCTCTCGGCTGTTCAGATCAAAGTCTGTTCGACCACGGACGTGATCTGGGACGGTCCGGGCGCCGCCGGCTATCTGAAGATCGACGTTACGGTCCATGACTGCCTGGACAACCCGGTGGACACCTGCTCGGTGCGCCTCGACATGACCGCCGACTTCACTCCCGATCCGTCGCTCACCGGCGTGGGCGGGATTCTCTGCGGCACCGGTACGATGACCGCCGTGACCAATGCGAACGGTGCGGCGAGCTTCACCATCACCGGTGGCGGTGCCGGCGCGCTCGCGCTGAATTACACCATCACCGCCGAGTGCGCGATTCCGGAAGTGGAGCTCGCTTCCGTGTCCGACACGGTCTGCGTGAAGTCGACCGACTTCAACGGCAACGGCGGCACCAACTTCTTCGACACGTTCAAGTACCTGCCCCAGCTCAGCTCGGGGACAGGCTACACGGGCGACCTGGCCGGCTGCAGCTCTGCGAACGGGGTCAACTTCTTCGACACCTTCGTCTACCTGCCGGCGCTCTCAGGCGCGTATGCCTGCCCGTCGGGCGGCGTGACCCTCTCGAACGTGGGTACGCCCTCGTGCAGCGGTCCGCTCCTTCCGTAGATAGGGAGCAAAGGCGTAGCGGCGGATCGCCGCCGAGGTCTTGAGAAACGAACAACCTGCCCCTCCTGCAGGAGGGGCCGGTTTTCATTCCCGGTTAACGGATTGACGGGGAGGGACGATATCCTGTATAATGGAAACAGAAGAGTCAAACGAGGAAAGGGGGTGAGCGGGAGAAAAAAGGCTACCACCATCGGGCAAGGCATCCGCCTTGTCGAGGGGGCGGGCCGGCTACGGCCCGCCTCGAGTTCCGGTAAGGAGCCGTTCCTTGTCTCCAATCCGGCTGGACGATCACAGTGTGAATGGATTCGCAATTCTGGGGAGTCCGGTGGCCGTCCGGGGGAAGGACGGAAGGGGAATGCTCTTTAACGTATTGTAACGAAGTGAGTTACAGGGGAAAAAAAGGAGAGGAAAGTTCCATTTTTCGGTTGACTTTCTAATCCGTCCCTGATACAATCTCACATGACCGTTAAGGTATCGTGCCTCCGGGCGTTTCGGAAGTCGGGAAGCTCTTCGAAGCGTGCGGGGAATGGCTGAAGCGATGGACTGGGTCCCCAGAACGGAAGCCGGCGCGAATAGTCAGGTGAGATTCGAGTTCTAAACCTGTTTGGAAGGAGTTTTTGGAATGAAAAAAGCTCTTGCTGTTGCGTTCCTTTGCGCAATTTTCGCGGGCTTTGTTGCCGCTCAGACGATCGAGCTGGACCTCGATGGTACTCCGGGCAACGGTCCCGATGTCGTTCCGGCCGCCGTTAGCGATTACATCAATGTCGATGTGTACATCAACGGCACGGGAATGCTCTTCTCGGCGAACTTCACGATCTGCAACCTGGACGGCTCGCTCGAGTTCCAGGGCTATGCGTACAACACCCCGTGGACGAACACGCCCCCGGTCGTGACGCCTCCTTGCGTCCTGATCCAGGCGACTGACTTCACGTTCGGCTCGCCCCTCGCGATGCCGTTCCTGCACGGAACCGCCACGTATCATGCGGCCGTCGATGCTTCGCTCGACGACCTCACGATCGATCTCGCCAACTCCGGCTGGTTCAACGACCAGTTCCTGAGTGGTGCGTTCAGCGACTTCGTCGGCGGAAGCGTTCAGATCGGTTCGTCTGCCACCGAGCAGACCAACTGGGGCGCGGTGAAGGACCTCTTCCGGTAGTCGAATACGACTGTCGCAGAAGAGTTTCTGCTTTGTTTGATAGGGCGATCCGGTTTCGACCGGATCGCCTTTTTCTTTTCTCCGGTCCGTTCGCAATTTCCCGTTGACAGTTGAGAGAGCCTCTTCCTATAGTAGCGGCAAAGCTCATGGTCTTTCCGGAAGGCGAATAACAAGGAGAAAATCTCGATGGGAAATAGGCGTAACACGGTTTTGCGGATCGCGATGGCGGGTGGTTTCTCGTTCGCTCTTCTTCTCATGGCCGCGGGCGGGGTTTCGGCGCAAGCCTCCGTGATAATCGGATTCGATTCGAATGCCGACACCCTCTGCGATGGCTCTTCAGACATGAACGTCGTCGGAGCATCCGCCGGCGATCCGGTATCGATCCAGGTCTTCTGGGAGGCGGCGAGCACCGGCCTTTACTCGTTCAACTGCACGTTCTGCGTGGAAGATTCGACCATGGTGGATGTGGCGAGCGAGCTGTGGACGCCCGGCCAGGAGATTAC
>JAJRWB010000065.1 GCA_024276995.1 Candidatus Eiseniibacteriota bacterium
CCCTCCAACAGAGCCGCCTCGACTGTCTTCTGCTGCGAGGCGACCATTTTTCGAGGACGCCCGCGTCGAGGTGCCAGGCGAAGACCTTCCGATCCTGATTCCTCCCACGCCCGATACCATCGCATGACCGTTGTGCGGGATCGGTCTTTCCCCATTCTTTAGCCCAATCCGAAAGCTAGAAATTCCTGTCCGTTTCACTGGGTAGCGAACTCCTCCGGGGTCTGATCCCCGAGTGAACTGTGTGGGCGAAAGCCGTTGTAGTCCAGCCCCCAAGCTTCGATCTTCGTCTTGGCATCAAGCAGATTGGTAAACCAGTTCTCGTTCAGGCACTCATCCCGAAAGCTCCGGTTGAAGCTCTCGATGAAGGCATTCTGGTTCGGCTTTCCCGGATCAATGAAGTGGAGCGACACCTTGTTCTTATGTGCCCACAGATCCATCGCCAGGCTTGTGAACTCAGGTCCATTGTCGACAACAATCTCCTCCGGCAACCCCCGAGACCAGGCCAGGTAGCTCAAGACGCGACCCACGCAGTCGCCGCCGATGGATGGAGCGACTTCGATGTGAAGACACTCACGGGTGAAGTCATCAAGAATCGTCAGGCAACGAAGCCTTCGGCCGCCGGCAAGACCATCCCGAACAAAATCCATGGACCACCGTTCGTTCGGCCGGGTCGGTACATCGATCTTCCGAACCCGGGACGACCGACAAGTCCGCTTCCGACGCCGCCTGAGCACTTGAAGGCCCTCCTCCCGATAGATCCGCTCGATCCGCTTGTGATTGTCCGTGAGTCCCTCCCGGTGAAGCAGTACCGTCAGCCGCGGACTGCCGTAGCGACGCCGCTCGATCGCCAGTTCCTTCAACCGTTCCCGCAATGGACCATCCTCTCGCTTCCGGCTCTCGTATCGACAAGAAGACCGGTTCAAATCGATCAAGGCACAAGACTGCCGCTCACTGATCCGGAGCCGGGATCGGGCCGCACGGACGAGCTCCCTTCTGTCCGACGGCCTTAGAGGTTTTTTGCTGTCTCCAGCATCACCTTCAACGCCTGGTTGTCCAGGAGCTGATCGGCTAACAGGCCCTTCAATCGCCGGTTCTCTTCCTCGAGCGCCTTGAGTCGCTTCGCTTCGCTCACCTCGAGGCCGCCGTACTTCCGGCGCCACCGATAATACGTCTGCTCCGTGATCCCGTGGCGGCGGCAGAGCTCGCCTGGCTTGGCGCCTGCTTCGCCTTCCTTCAGCACGCGGATGATCTGTTCTTCTGTGAATCGTTTTCCTCGCATCGGTCGTCCTCCTGCTGGTCTGTTTGGCAGGATCCTAACTCTGCGATTGGACCAGTTCTAGGGGGAAAGACCGCCATGATTAGACCGGCGCATGGATGGTGCAGCACGACTCTCGACTCGATTCCCTGTGTCTTACCGATTACACTCCGGTACGCCGCAAGCTGCCCGGAGTACTTCGCGAGGAGGGCGGCCGGCTCCCGCGCGTCGGGTCCGGTCACCGTCTTGTGATCGACCACCAGCATCTTCCCGTCCGGCAGCTCGAGCAGCAGGTCGATAAAGCCTCCCCAGTTCCCGCCCGCGTCGCGCGGGCCGGTGACGGGCACCTCGACGTGCCACGTCGCGCCGGGGCAGGTGCTCTCGATCCACGCTTCGAGCCGTTCGCCGGCCGCGACGACCGCTTCGGGATCGACAACGTCCTCGACGCCGAACCCGGCGAGACACCTCGCGGCCACCGCCGCCTTCGCTCCCCGCTCGAGCCGCCGCATCGACGGCAGCGCGGCGAAGTAGGCGTGGAAGGCGTTTCCGAGCATCTCGGGGCGGTCGGTTTCCACACGTTTCGGGAAGGGGTTCTCGCCGGGGAGTTTCTCGACGGTCATGCGTCGCGCTGCCTCTTTCGCATCCAGCACCGGCTCGGCGGAGCTCGGACTGTACCACCGCCCGGGCGGCGGGGCCTTCTCGCCGGCATGATCCTTCGCCCGTCCCGTTCCCTGCGTGGTGACCTTCGCGGGCGACTTCAGCCAGCGCGCTTTCCCCGCCGCGGGGGAGGCGCAGACTTCTTCCTCCGGTTCGTACGATCGCACCTGCATCGTGGTGGCGCAGCCGGCGATCTCCCGTTCCTCGCCGTCGCCGGCGGCGTCTCCTTCACCGAGCAACTTCCCCACGCTCCCGAGCCGGTCGAGCCACCGATGCTTTCCCGGCCGGTGGGCGAGCACCACCTTCTCTTTCGCCCTCGTGAAGCCGACGTATAGGAGCCGCTTCTTCTCCTCATCATCGAGCCGGGCGGCGCGCACCCCCTCGGGCGTGGTGAACACGTCTTTTTCCAGGTCGCTCCCGGTGCGCGGACCTCTTCGGGTCGAGCCGAAGGGCCACGGCCAGAATCGAAGCGTACGTCCTTCGAGCGGCCGCCCTTCACCCGCATTCCCGCCGCTCACCGACGGGTGCCAGAGGTCGGGTGGCCGCTCCTTGTCGAGGTCGGTGAGGATCACCACGGGCCACTCGAGCCCCTTGGCGCCATGGTAGGTGGAGATCGTCACCGCGTCGACGCCCGCCGCGGCGCCTCTTTCGTCTTCTCCCTTGCCCGCAGCGTTTTCGAGGAACGTGATCAGCCCGGTGAGCGTCGCGGCGCCCCCTCTTTGCTGTTCCGTCGACTGGTAGTCGGCGGCCATGTCGACGAGGGCGTCGAGATTCGCCGAACGCTTCGCCGGCTCGCCCCACTTCGGGAGGAGTTCCGCGACGCCGAGCGTTTCGATCACCATCGACATCACGGCGTACGGTTCGACGCCGTTGTGATCCATCGTGCTCAGAGCATCGAAGAGGGGATCGTCCGGCCAGGGCATGGTGCGATCGCCCCCGACGCTCTTCTTCGAGTCCCGTGTTTCGCGAAGCCTCTCTTCGAGCCACGCGGGAGTTTCGACCCGCGGATCGCCTGAGATGTGAAGGATCGTCGCGGCGGCGAGGCTGTCCCGCCGGTCGGCGACGAGTCGCAGCGCGGCGAGGACGAGGGCGCCCTCCCGCGTGTAAAGGAGGCCCGGCCTGCCGAGCAGGGCGGGAATGCCGAGTTCGCCGAGAGCGTCGGCCACGCAGGAGGCGCTTTCGTGGGTCCGCGCCAGGACGGCGATCTCCCGTGCCGCGACGCCCTCTTCGGTGAGATCACGAATCCCCAGGGCGATCGCGCGCGCGTCGTTCTCCTTGTTTCCCCGCTTCGCCGAAAGGAGGCGCCACCGTTCGACAGATCGCGGCGCTTCCTTTCGCACCGGTTCGAGCCGCGCGTCGTCGCCGAACACGGGGGCGAAGATTTCGTTCGCCACGCGCACCAGGTCGGCGCGGCTCCTGTAGTTTTTCGGCAGCGTGCGTCGCACCTCGCCCGGCACCTGGCTCCACGCGGCGGACATCAGCTCGGCGTCGGTCCCGCGGAACCCGTAGATCGCCTGCTTCGCGTCGCCCACCCAGACCGACTCGCCGGCGAGGCGGCGCAGTTCGAGGAAAAGGGCGAGCTGGATCGGGTTGGTGTCCTGAAACTCGTCGACCACGACGAACGCCAGTTCGGCGCGAAGACTCTCTTCGAGATCTTCCCGGAGGAGAAGCTCGAGAAAACGGACTTCGAGGTCGGTGAAGTCGAGGAGGGCGCGCTCCGATTTGTACCGGCCGTACACATCTTCCAGTTCGATCGTCCTTTCGGCGAGAAGTTCACAGAAGCGGCGGATGTCGGCGTGGAGCGCCGCCGCGCGCCGCACGGAGCGGCCTATTTCGCGGAGCGGCTCGAGGGCGCCGTCGGCGCCCGATCGCTTGCCGGCCGCCATCGTGGCGGCGGTGAGGAAATCGCTCCACCGGCCGGTCCGGCGCCGCGCGAGGATCGAGGCCTTCTCGATCGCGCCGGCGGTGAGCTTCGTCTTGTCGCTGGTGAATGACTCCAGGGCGCCGGCCGCCCGCTTCGCCTCGTCGAAGAGGTCTTCCATGGTGATCTTTTCGAGCGGGACGTCTTCGGGCGCGAGGATTCGACAGAGCCGGTCGGCGCTCTCACGCATCTGCTCGCGGAACGGCTCCGCGCCGATCGCGTTCGTCCGTTTCGCCTGGAGGAGTTCGAGCGCCGTTTCGTGCGGATTGTCGTGGGAGAGGCGGCGCGCGATTTCAATCAGTTCATCCCACTTCTCCGGATCGCTTTCGGCGAGGAGCCGATTCAGATGGCGTTCCTGGTTCTCCTCTTCGAGAACTTCGAGTTCGGGGGAGAGGCCGAGGTCGAGGGCGTAGCGGCGGAGAAGCTGATGTCCCACCGAGTGGACCGTGCCGATGAGCGCCAGCTCGAGCCGTTCCGCCCTGGCGATCCGCTCTTCGGCGGCGAGTTTTTCTTCCGAAAGGAGGCGCTCCTGGATGCGCCCTTTCAGCTCGGCCGCCGCCTTTCGCGTGAACGTGGTGGCGAGCACGCGCGCCGGATCGAGTCCGGCCGCCACGCGGTCGGCGATCTCGAGGCAGACCCGGTACGTCTTGCCCGACCCCGCTCCCGCGCCGATCACCGTGAGGTCGCCCGCCTCCCGCCGGCCCTTCCCTTTTCCCGGCGCACTCATTCGAGTCCGCTCCTTCCGCAGAGGATGTCGTAGGGGCAGTAGGTGCAGGCACGGTCCGCTTCCTTTTCCCGGATCACCAGTTCGCATCCTTCCGGCCACGCTTCCGGATCTTGAAGGGGACGCGCCACGATCGGCTCGTCGCCGGCGAGCCAGCCGTCGGCCGCCTCGATGGCGGCGACGAAATCGTTCCACACCGATTCGATTCCCGGCGCGCCGCCGACGATGTCGCCGCGGCGGCTGCCGGCGAGAGGACTTCCTTCGGGTGTGTGGAGCCGGCTGTCGCAAAGGATGAGATACGCCACGGCCACCGATTCGACGCCCGCTTCCTGTGCGCGGGCGGCGGCGTATGTGGCGAGCTGCACGGCGCGACCTTCGGCGAGAAGGGAACGGTACTTGCGCCCGGCGTATTTGAAATCGATCACCGCTTCGCCGCCGTCGGGCCGGCGGGCGAGGCAGTCGATGAAGCCGATGAGCTTTCGGCCCGCGATTTCGCCGTGCACATGCGCTTCCATGGCGGCGACGCGGTAGCCACCGGCGCGAAGCGTCTTCACGAGGAGTGCGGCGGAGTCGATCAGTTCCTTCTTCATCGCGAGGCTCTCTCCCCGCGCGGTCGGCTGGGCGAGGGGGGCGGCGTCGCGGGGGAGTCGCGTCTCGAACCGTTCCTTCACGGCGGCACGCGCCCGGCGCTCCGTGGGGAGTTCACCCCCGCCGCCAAACACTTCCTCCAGAATCCTGTGGCAGAATGTTCCTTTCAGCTGAAAGCTCCCCGGAAGGCCGGCGATGGCGCTCGGCCTGAGCCGCGCCCTGTAGTTCAGCACCCATTGCAGCGGACAGCTGAGTCGCATGGTGAGGGAGCTTGCCGAACTCGATGTGCGGTCGCCGAGGAGGGAACGATCGACGTTCCACCGGACGCGCGCCGGCTGCGGCGGTTCAATGGCGAACGTATCGGTGATGAACGTCCAGGGGGAGATCGCCTCCCGGCGGTCGGCGCGGATCAGCTCTTCGATCGCCGTCGGCGGGGGGGGCTTCCCGCCGCGTGCCGCGCGGTGCGCTTCGACCGTCTCGAGCCAGAGCGGATGGGGACGGCTCTCGTCGTCGCCGGGGAGGGTGATCGCCAGGATGTGCGTGCCCACCCGGCCGAGGCCGGAGCGTTCGGCGGCGCGGAGTGCGCGAAGGGCGCGGCTTCCGTCGTCGATGTCGACACCGTTCGAGCGGAGCCGCTCGAGATCGAGGGCGGTCCAGGGGGAGGAGGGGGGATCGCCCGTGCCGGTGCCGAGCCAGATGAGGCGCGCCACCGGGTGGGTGATGTCGGCGAGGCCGCCGGCGAGGAGCGGTCCGGTCGCCGCTTCGATGTGCGGCCGGTAGGTGATCCCGTCTTCCTGCGCGGCGTGAAGGAGCCTGGCGAGCTGCGGCTCGGTGATCGTCCCTTCTCCATGACCTTCGACCAGTTTCGAGAGGGTGGCCGCCTGTCCGGCGAGGGCGTGGAACGTGGCGGCGAGCCGGCGATCGGCGGCATCGCGCGTTTCGTTCCCTTCGAGCATCGCGGCGCGACCGATCGCCCACCGGGTCACTTTCGCGCACCGCTCGATCACGAGCGGCGCGGGGAGCGGTTCGCCCTGGGCGACGCGATTCAGATCGAGCCACTCGGCGAGCCGAGCGGCCGTCTTTCCGCCGGGATCATTCGTCTCCGATACCAGCTCTTCGCGGGCCCGCTCCCAGGCGTAGCTCCCCATGCCCGGCTGGTCGCCGAGGGCGTCGGCGAGCGCGAGTCCGGCACGCTTCGGAATCGGCCCGACCGGGAGGGAGACGAAATCGAGAAGGATCTGAGGATCGACCGGTTCGCGGCAGAGTTGGAGGGTGAGGGGGAGAACCTGGAAGAGGGGGAGGGCGCTGCTCTGGAGGGAGGCGCCCATCGTCGGAACGCCGCGGCGGGCGAACGTACCGTCGAGTCGGAGAGCGATTTCCGGGTCCTCGCAGAGGATGGCGGTTTCCGAAAGGATGGCGCGGTCGGCGGCGTGCGCGGTGGAGCAGGCGGTGGTGAGGATGGCGGCGAGAAAGTCGCACGCCTCCTGGACGCTCGTGGCGGTGAGATGAGAGAGCGGTGGGAGGCTCTTGCCGCCGCCCGTGCCGGCGTGGTGCGCGTCCGGCGGCACGGGCGACGCCGGCACGGGCGCGAGGTGCAACCGCTCGAGGAGCGGCCGCCACCGCGCGGGCCAGAGGTCGACCGTCTCTTCCAACTCGCATCGGTGGTCGGGGAGAAGCTGTCCGGCGTCGAGTGCGGCGAGAACGTCGCCGATCCGTTCGGCGGCTCCGCACCGAATGGCCGCCGCGTCCCCGTTCGCTTCGCCGCTCGATTCGTTCCGCGCCCGCTCTTCCGCCGCCGCCAGGTCGTTCACGAGTCGAGGGAGACCCGCCGCCGCTCGCCCGTCCCAACCCGCCATGAGCAGTTCGTCGCGAAGCGAAAGAAGCCGCATCGCCGTCGCCCACCGGTCGGTGGCGAAGCTTTCCGAGTACGACGATCCGCCCGTGCCGTCGAGGAGCGCCGCGAAGGCCAAGGCGCGTTCGGTGTGACCCGGCAAGAGCCGCTGCAGGCCGAGCTGCGTCTCGAGCCACGAGAGGAGCGCCATCGCCCCGCCCCGCACGACGTTCCACGACGGCGCCGTGTCGCGCGACGCACCGTCGCGCGCGAGACCGATCTCCAAGTGCGTCATGGACGGCAAGAGCACTCCTCATCCGCGGCGGGCGACCGATCGGATCTCCGAATCGAATGCGAAATCGAATGCGAAATCGACCGCATCATACATGAAATAACGGGGCGGGACAAGGGACGAGTGCCTTGAATGAAACTTTTCGCCCGCAGAGAGAGTATGGCCCATTGGGGGGTATGATATCGCACGGCAACGGCTCGAATTCGATCGGGTGGAAAGGCGGGTGACCATGGGCAGAAAGAGACTGCGGATCGCGGGGGGAGTGCTGATGCTTCTTCTCGGCCTGGCACGCGCGGCGGGCGGGCTCGTCCTCCTCGTCGAGGGGGGCGCGGCGGATCCGAACATCCATTCGTCCGGACCGGCGGTCACGCTGGTCGGAATCTCCCTTGTCCTGATCGGGACGATTCTCGCCGCCGCCGCCGTCGGAGTCCTCCGCGGAAGTCGTCCCTTCCGCCTGATCGGCATCTTCTCCACAGTTATCTTCGTAATCGGCGGTGCGATCAACGGGTACGTACTGTATGGGCGTCCCGGTGACCGTGGCACCCTTGTCAACCTGGTCGTGGCGGCGATTATCCTGGGCACGCTACTCCCCGGGGCGAAGCGTGCATGAATGAGCGACCGCCTTCTTAAGGCCTTTCTTCTTCCCGCCGTTTCGCGGCGACGATCCTGTCGATCAGACCGTGGCGGCCGATGCCGAGGAGACGGTTTCGGATTTCTTCCACACGGTCCCGGCTGCATTCCGTTCTGTGAGCCGCCGGGTTCCGGAAGTCCTTCAGGTTCTCCAACTCGCCGGGAAGCTTTCCAAGGATCCAACCGTCGTCGGTCTTGAGCGCCTTTCGAACGAAGTCGATGAATCGCCTGTCATGCTTCAGGAATACCTGGATCTGGCCCACGGTGAAGTGTCGCGTACACGTTACGAGATCGATCTCCTGGTTGTTCACACTCGTGATCCGATCCTTAGCGGGAAAACGGGATAGACGCTTCTGGAAATTCGTGAAGAAAAGGTCGTTCAGTTCGATTTCCACCGCCTTGCAGTACTCGACGATCACCGGCGAGAAGTCGAAACGGGGGTCGTCCCGACGGCTCCGGAAAACCGCCTCACCGGAGGCGAGGAAGTTGCGGCTCGACACCTCGAGGGCGTACCAGTTCTCTTTGCCCATCAGGTTGTCCCGCAGCTCCTTCGCCATCTTCGCCGTCTCACCGAGGAGCGCCGCGTCATATTCCGCCCAGAGTTTCCCCCCTGTAAACGCCTGTCGGCTTTCGAACCAGAGCCGCTCGCGATCGCGAAAAACGATGAGCGGGAGGTCGACCATGCCGCCATACAGGGAAACAGGCTCTTCGTCGTAACGCTTGTTCATCAGCCCACGCAGTTCCTCGATCACCTGGGGGTTGTCATCCGTGACGAGTCGCCTGATATCGGCGAGACGGAACCAGCAGTCGTAGTCGTAATCGCCGTCTCTGTAATACTTCGGTACATACTCTTTTTCGGACGCGTCGTCGACGATGTTTCTTTCGGTGATCTCCTTCATCCAGGCGACGTAGAGCGATCGATAATCGGTGAGGTACAGGTGCGTTTCCGTTCCCGCGGTGATCTGCGACCGGATCTCGAGGATCTCCCCGAGGTGGGGAAGCGGCTCTTTCCTTCTTTTCGAATGGATCTTGCCCCACCAGACGCGAATTTTCCCGTCGTTCACCTTCCCGGCCCTTCTCGCCCTCGCCTGGTCGAGCAGCAGATTGAGGTGGCTCTCCATCGCATCGGACGAGTACGACGGATTCCATACGGTCAGAAGATGAAGCGGCTTGGACATGGGGCGACCTCCGTGTATGGCGGAATAGACATTCACAATACGCGCCCCGGCCGTTCAGGGCAATGGAATCCGGTGGGGGAAGGCTTCGATGAAGTCGCCTTCCTCGAACGGTATGGCCGGTTCGGTTCGGTGGTTATCTCCGATTCTCTCTTGCATCGTCCCTCACGAATCAGATAGACTTCCTGTATCTACTGTTCAGGAGGTGACGAATGGTTTCTGAACGGGCGATCGGCGGCGCCGCTCTTCTCGCAGTGATCCCCCTTTTCCTCGCGGGCTGCCCGGGTGAGGCCCCGGTCGCCCCGGAGGGGGTCGAATCGAATGCCCCGGATCCGGCGGAACTCGCCGGCACGTGGAAGGGTATCCAGATCACTACGGCCACCGGTGCATGCACTCTTTCGGGGAGCCGGGTCGACACTTCGTCCGTTGTGTTTGACTGCTGGGTGAATGAGAGCGGGGAGATCTGGTGGCGGCAGAGTGAACCGGCCGCGTACTCGACGTGGAACGGTACAATCGCATCGAACTATTATATTCAGATTCGGAGAACCTTTGACGTCGAGTGCGGCGGTCAGCTCCGAAGGAGGAACGGAACTTACGAAGGGACGATCCGTAAGGAGGAAGGAAGTTATCGTCTCGACATGTCGGCGGACGAGGTATGGTGTCCGGAGTATAATTGCACCTTTCATGTGAGCTTTTCCGTTGCCCGGGATTGATCCCCTCCGGTTGCGCCACAAGGAGACGCACCACCTTGCACGACTGGCACCTCCTCGCTCTCCCGATGATCGCGTTCGCCGCGTTCTATCTCAAGGCGATGACCGGTTTCGGCCCGGCGATCGTCGTGATCGCCTTCGGCTCGCTCTTCATCCCGCCCCACGCCGTGATCGCCACGAGCTCGATTCTCGACTTTCTCGCCGGCGCTGTTCTCTTTCGCGGCGGCGCGAAGAAGGCCCCCCGGTTTCTCGTCGGTCTGGCGGCGGCGCTTGTTGTCGGGACGATTCTCGGCGCCTTCATTCTCCGCTCGATCCCACCCGGGGATTTCCGTCCGATCTTCGCTGTCGCGATCCTTTCGATCGCCCTTTGGTTCACGTTCTTCCGCGCCCGCAGCGGCACCGAATCACTTCGCGCCGACCTGCCGGAACGATGCGATCGCCAGGACATCGCATGGTCCTCGCTCGGCGGGCTTCTCGGCGGCATGTTCGGCATCAGCGGCCCGCCGATCCTCTGGCACCTCGGCCGCCGCTACCGGAAAGAGGCATTTCGCGGCATCCTGATCACGGTTTTCGTCGTCGCCGCGCTCACCCGGGTGATCAGTTTCTCGATCGCCGGCCTCGTCGACCGCCATGTTCTTTTCTATGTCGCCCTTTCACTCCCCGGGCAGGCGGCGGGCCTCTTTTTCGGAAACCGCGCGTTCTTCCGCCTTTCGGAGCGGCGTTTCAGCGTGATCGTCGGCGTCATCTTGATCGCGGTTTCGCTGAAGCTCTTCTTCTGAAACAGGAATAAGGTATACTCGGCGCGAAGGATGCCGCACCGGGGAGAAACTCGATGACAGCCGACCAGGCCGTTCTCTTCGCCATCATCATCGGCGTGTTCGTCTTCCTCCTGTGGGGGAGGTTCCGGTACGACCTGGTGGCGTTCACCGCGCTCGTCGTCGCGCTTCTCACCGGTGTCATCCCGAAGCATGATGTCTTTTCCGGCTTCGGACATCCCGCGGTGGTGATCATCGCGCTCGTCCTCATCGTCAGCCGCGGCCTTTCGCGCTCGGGCGCCATCGAGATGCTCGCCCGGCGCGTGATCGATCCGAAGCGGAGCGTCGGCGCCCATGTCGGGATCATGGCGACCGTCGCCGCGGCGCTGTCGGGCATCATGAACAACGTCGCCGCCCTCGCGCTCCTCATGCCGATCGACCTGCAGGCGGCGCGCCGCGCGAAGCGGAGCCCCGCTCTCACGCTGATGCCCCTTTCGTTCGCGTCGATCCTCGGCGGCATGATCACCCTCATCGGAACGCCGCCGAACATCGTGATCGCCACCTTCCGCGAAGGCGCCCTCGGCGCTCCGTACGGCATGTTCGACTTCTTTCCCGTCGGCGTGATCGTCGCCCTCGCAGGGGTGCTCTTCGTGGCGTTCATCGGCTGGCGGCTCATCCCGGTCGATCGGAGCCGCCGCGATTCGACGAAAGAGCTGGAGGATCTCGAGGGGTACATCGCCGAGGTGAAAGTCCTCGAATCGTCCGAGGCGGTGGGAAAGCCGCTCGGCGATCTCGATTCGCTCGCCGAAGAGAACGATGTCCACCTTCTCGGCCTCGTGCGCGGCGGCAAACGCCTTCGCGGCAGGGCGCGCCGCGAGGAGATCCGCGAAAACGACCTCGTCGTGGTCGAGGGGAGCCCCGAGGCGATCGACGGCTTCGCCGGCGCGGCCGGTTTCGAATATGGCGGTGCGAAAGAGGACGGGGGAATCGGGTCGGAAGTGGAGGAACTGATCGAGGTGGTCGTCCCCGAGGGGGCGCGCATCGCCGGCCGTTCGGCGCTCGGCGTGCGGCTCCTCTACCGCCAGGGGGTAACGCTTCTCGGCATCTCGCGCCGGGGAAAGCGGATTCGCGAGCGCGTTCGCAAGGCGACGATCCTCCCCGGCGACATCCTCCTTCTCTTCGGCCCCGAGGATCGCCTCGGCGACGTGGTGCGCTGGCTCGGCTGCCTTCCCCTCGCGGAGCGGGGCATCGGAATCACGCGACGAAGCAAGGCATACCTCGCCGTCGGTCTCTTCGCCGGGGCGATTCTCGCGGCGAGCACCGGGCTTCTCTATCTTCCCCTCGCCCTCGCCGCCGTGGTGGTTGCGTACATCGGCCTCGGGATCGTCCCCCTTTCACAGGTGTACGAGGCGATCGAGTGGCCGGTGATCGTCCTTCTCGGCTCGATGATCCCCCTCGGGGCGGCGCTCGCATCGAGCGGCGGCACCGCGCTGGTGGCCCGGGGAATCGCGAATGCCACGGCCGGTCTTCCCACCGCAGCGGTTCTCGCCGTCCTGATGCTCGTCACCATGAGTCTTTCCGACGTGCTGAATAACGTTGCCACCGTGCTGATCGCCGCGCCGATCGGCGTCGATCTCGCCGGCCGTCTCGGCGCCAACCCCGATGCCTTCCTCATGGCGGTGGCGGTCTCCGCGTCGTGCGCCTTTCTCACGCCGATCGGCCACAAGAACAACACGATCATCATGGGGCCCGGCGGCTACCGGTTCGGCGATTACTGGCGCATGGGGCTTCCCCTCGAGATCGTCGTCGTTCTCGTGGGACTCCCGATGATTCTACTGGTGTGGCCTCTTTAATTTCCGGTGGCGGGATGCCGCTTCTTATTCGAGCAGCGTTTCGAGATCCTCGCGCGTCAGGTTCCGGATCACGCTGTTGTCGGCGTTGATGATCGCGTCGGCGAGATCGCGCTTCACGTTCTGCAGTTCGAGCACCTTCTCCTCCACCGTGTCCTTGGCGATCAGCCGGTAGGCGAACACGGCGCGCGTCTGGCCGATCCGGTGTGCGCGATCGATCGCCTGCGCTTCGACCGCGGGATTCCACCACGGATCGAGGAGGAAAACGTAGTCGGCGGCGGTCAGGTTGAGTCCCAGGCCTCCCGCCTTCAGACTGATCAGGAAGAGGCGGCAGTCGGGATCGTTCTGAAATCGCTCGATCCGGGGACGGCGTTTTCTCGTCTGGCCGTCGAGATATTCATACGTGATCTTTTGGCGGTCGAGTTCTTCCCGGACGATGCGGAGCATGCTGACGAACTGGGAGAAGACGAGCGCCTTGTGCCCTTCCTCGATCACCTCGGTGAGCCGGGGGAGGAGCATGTCGAGTTTCGCGCTCGGCCAGTCGCCGTCATCGCCGTGAACGAGCCGCGGATGGCACGCTGCCTGGCGAAGTCTGAGCAGCGCCTCGAGCACCTGGATCTTCGACTTGTTCAGACCGTGGGAGTCGATCCGCTCGAGCAGAAGGGCGCGGTAGTGGTCGCGCAGTTCGTCGTAGAGGCGGCGCTGCTTCGTTTCGAGGGTGCAGTAGATCGTCTGTTCGAGGCGCTTCGGAAGGTCGGACGCGACCTGTTCCTTCGTCCGTCGCAGGATGTACGGGCGCAGCGCGCGACCGAGGAGGGTGCGCGTCGTTTCATCCACTTCGCGGGAAGCCGTCCCCGCGGCGCTGATGAGCGACCCTGCTTTCCCCGAGCCGAGCATCCCCGGATTGAGATACTCGAAAAGGCTCCAAAGCTCGCCGAGATGGTTCTCGATCGGCGTTCCGCTCAGGGCGAGCCGGTTGTCGGCGCACAGGAGACGCGCCGCCTTCGCCGTGGCGGTGGACGCGTTCTTCACCGCCTGCGCCTCGTCGAGCACGGCGTAGTCGAAGCGGAAATCGCGCAGGAGCGGGGCGTCCCGCCGCAATGTTCCGTACGTCGTGAGGATGAGGTCGTACTTCTCGAAGTGAGCGATCGAGCGTTTCTTCCGCTCCTTCATGTCGCGACCGAACCGGTCGATGCCGGTGTGGTCGAGAACGCGAAGCTTCGGCGTGAACCGCTCCGCCTCCTGGCGCCAGTTGAAAACGAGCGACCGGGGGACGACCACAAGCGACGGGGGAACGCGCCCACCGCCCGCTTTGGCGCCCGCGCGCCGCTTTCGCCGGCGGTCTTCGAGCAGCGCGAGTACCTGCACCGTCTTGCCGAGTCCCATGTCGTCCGCCAGACAGCCGCCGAAACCGAATCCGCGCAGAAAATGAAGCCACCCGAGGCCGTCGCGCTGGTAGTCGCGCAGCGTTCCGCGAAAGGAAGCGGGCTCCTTTCTCGCCTTGATGCCGTCGAATCGCTCGATCTTCGCCCGCGCCTTTCGGAAGAGGCGGTCCGTCTTCACCTCGGGCATCACCGCGAGAAGGGCGTTGAGAAGGGCGACCTGTGTCGGCTTGTACCGCACCAGTTCGTCCCCTTTTGAAGATTCGCCGAAAAGGGTGAGCGTACCGAAACGGGCGAGCCACTCCTCGGGCAGGATGCCGAAGGTGCCGTCGCCGAGACGCACCGTCTTCTCGCCCCGCTTCATCGCGCGGAGGAGTTCGGGCAGCGGCGCGGTCTGTCCGTCGAAATCGATGCTGCCGTGAAGCTCGAACCAGTCGATTTCGCTTTTCACGTTCATCTCGAAAGAAGAGGCACGGCGGAACTGTTTGCCGTCCACTTCGACGCGCCACTCCTCTTTCGTCAGTTCGCCCACCACGAGCGAGAGCCGCCGGGCCGGGAGTTCGTAATGCGGGTCGGACGCCTCGCGGCGCGCCGGGTGCGGGGTAAGGCCGAGGTCGAGGAGGCGCCTGTGGGCGGCGAGTTCTTTTCGGGGATCGCGGCGAAGGAGCCTTCTGTCGTTGGGGCGGTAGACGCCGTCGCCGGGGGTGCCCGCGTCGATGGCGATGCCGTCGTAATCGAAGACGAGCCGCGCGGTGAGCAGTGGCGCATACGCGCCGGGCAGCGGGTCGCTGACCAGGAGAGACGGGCGGGGTGGAATGGCCATCTCGCGATAACGCAGTTCCTTCGGCAGATCGAGCCGCGGCACTCCCGGCAGGGCGAGCAGTTTCTCGAGGAATCGCTGCGCGTCCGCCGCTGGAACGGTCATCTCGGGATGGCGGCGGAGAAGGGAGATCCAGAGAAAAGCCTCTTCGCGGGCGATCTCGAGGGGCGCGACCACATCGCCGATCACCACGATTCCGCCCGACGTGAGAAGCGCCGGCTCGGAAAGGGGAATGATGCTGTTTCCGCGGCGGAGCGTTCCGCGAAGGGAATAGGTATCGGTTTTTTCTTCGCGGACCAGGGCGAGGTGGAAGCGCCACGGATCACCCTCCTCGAAACGGAGAGGAGTGAAATCATCCTTCCCGGCGCCCGTGCGAAGCATGCAGCGCTTCGTGGCGCACATCTGCCGGACGAGGAGGCGCTGCGCCGCGGGCGGAAGATGGAAGAGACGCGCCGCGGGCGGAACGTAACCGCCGTATGGATCGACCGCCGGTCGGTCCTGTCCGCCGATGAGAAGAGACACGATCCGCCGGTCGGCGTGATCGGCCAGGGCGTTCGCCTCGGCGTGGGTCCAGCGTCTCGCCTTCAGTTTGCTCCACCGGCCGTCCTTTTTTCTCTGTCGGAAACCCGCTTCCACGGAAAGGCCGCCCCCCTTGAGCGTGGAGGGAACATCGATCACGTAGAGCACCTCGCGTTCCGGTGCGGGGCCGGGCGGCGGAGCACTTCGGTCGGCGCCGGCGGCGTGAGAAACATCGGCGATCCGCTCCTCCCATGTCGGCTCCACGGCGGCCCCGTCGAGATCGTCGCGCCCGTCGCCGCCGTCCTCGTCGACGGACAGATCATCGGGGAAAGGGGAGACCGGCCTTTCGTCGAGCCGGCGCGCGTTGCCGAGAAGCCGGCGCTGTTCCGCTTCGAGAAGGGTCGCCCAGATATGTTTGCACGTTCTTCCGTTTCCGGTGAAATACGGGCAGGTGCACGAGCAGGTAAGGGCGCGGTCGCCGAGATCGACGCGAACGAGCACTTCGTACGACCGCCGCCCGCGGACGGCGGCACGCACGATCTCCTCGTCTCCCGAGAGGATCTTCACGGCGCCGTTTCTATGGTACGCGCGCCCCCGCTCCCGGATCGGGGGCGCCACCTGGCGCCCAATACGGCCTGTGAGCGATCGGGATCGGTGATGAAACAATACTTCCAACCTCGTCTTCACGTGTAATCCCTCAGAATAGCACATCTCTTCCGGGAAAGAAAGACGGCACCAACGTATTTTCGACACATGCCCTCCAGGATGTCCCGATGCGGGGCATTCAGTTCGCGCGTCTCTTCTGCTATATTTATGGGGTATCCACCTCGACCGACCCCGGAGGAAAGGAGAGGCAATGCTCGATAAAGAGAAGAAGACGATGAACCCCGAGCCCCGTGTCGCGGCCAGGATGGAGGATCTGAAGGCTTCCGAGATACGGGAACTGCTGAAGATCACGAACCGCCCCGGAGTGATCTCCTTCGCCGGAGGATTGCCGGCGCCCGAGTTCTTTCCCGTTGACCGGCTGAAGGCGATCACCGGCGAAGTGCTCGACCGCGACGGACGCGCCGCGCTCCAGTATTCGACCACCGAGGGGCACCTCCCGCTCCGGGAATCGATCGCCCGGCGGCTGAACGCCGCCCACGGCACATCGGTCACGCCGGAGACGGTGCTCATCACGAGCGGGTCGCAGCAGGGTCTCGACATGACGGGAAAGCTCTTTCTCGACGAAGAGGATGTGGTGCTCTGCGAGAGTCCGACCTACATCGGCGCCATCGGGGCGTTTCGTGTTTTCCGCCCGAAGCTGGTCGGTGTCGATACCGATGATAACGGGATGATCCCCGCCGATCTCGAGAGGCTTCTCGACCGCTTCGGCGACCGCGTGAAGCTGATCTATGTGGTTCCCGATTTTCAGAATCCCTCGGGGCGCTCCTGGTCGGTCGAAAGGCGTCGCATCCTTCTCGACGCGGCGGCACGCGCCAATGTGATGGTGGTGGAGGATGCGCCTTACAGCGAGCTGCGCTACGAAGGGAATCCGCTCCCGTCGCTCCTGTCGCTCGACCGCGCCGGCATGGTGATCCACCTCGGTACGTTTTCCAAGATCTTCTGCCCCGGCCTTCGGGTCGCTTGGCTCGTGGCGCGCAAGTCGCTCGTCGAGAAGTACGTCCTGATCAAGCAGGGGACCGACCTCCATTCGTCCACCCTTGCGCAAAGGCAGGTGGCGGCCTACCTCGATCGCTATAACCTCGACGACGATATCGCGAAGCTGATCGACGTCTATCGCGAGCGGAGAGACGCCATGCTCGCCGCCTTCGAGGAGTTCCTCCCCCGCGGGATCCGCTATACCCGCCCTGCGGGCGGGCTCTTCCTCTGGGCGGAGCTGCCGGCCGGTCTTTCGGCGAGGACGCTCCTCGAGAAGTGTCTCGATCGGAATGTCGCTTTCGTTCCGGGAGGATCGTTCTTCGTCGACGTCGAACGGGAGAACACTCTTCGGATCAACTTCTCCGCGGCGCCGCCCGAAAAGATACGCGACGGCGCGAAGATTCTCGCCGAGGAAGCGGCGAAGATGATGGCATGATTCGGAAAGTTCCCTCCTGTCGGCCGGAATGACGGCCGGAGTCCTTCTCGCGGGGACGGGCGTGCGGATCCTCGGTGTTCACACCGGCGCCCGGAGGAGGCGATTTTTTCGGAACCTCGCCGTACCTCGAGCGGTAGAACAGTCAGCGGACCGATCAGGGCCACAGGGTAGTCGGCTGAGGATCCGCCGGCGGCTCGTCCACCTTCCTCTTTTCGAATCGCGTGTCGGTGCGATCACCGCCGGGGTGTTGCTCACCACCGGCGGGAAGTGGGAAGCGAGGCGGGCCGCCTTCGTCCTCCCCGGGGTGTCCGGCCGGGCGTCTACCGGTACGGCAGCCACCATGTCATCTTGAAGGCGAAGAAGTCATCGCCCCCCGCGCGAAACGAATCGAGAAGATCTCCTCCTCCTACGGCGGCACCGTTCGGCTCGAAACCGGAGCGGTTCTGCTGCCATACGAGGAAGATCTCGCTGCCAGGATTCCACTCCCATCGGAGGACGACGTTGCTCCGGAACGAGAGTACGTTGAAGTCGCGGTGCACGCCGGTGAAGGAAAAACCGGCGGTCGATCCCTCGTTGCCGAACTCCTGCCGCAAGCTCACCGTTCCATCGCCGGCGAAGTGCGGCTTCATTTCGATCCGGCGCGACGGACGGATCGCGTCGAGCCCCTTCAGCTCACCGAAGCGGGACGCCCGGCCCGTCTCGTCTTTCGGGATGCACACCCAGTAGTCGTCCTCGTCCCGGACGGTTTTCGCACGCCACACCGGATCGAATGTGTAGTCCCGTTCATTCTCTTCATCCTCGGGATGGTGGTAGTCCGCCCGGACGCCGCCGGCGGTGACGCAGAAACTGTACGCGGTGCGAAAGCGGCGGCGAGGGAGGCGGCGATCGGCATCGGTACGCGTTCGTTCATCGGCGACATCCAGGGCAAGGCGGAAAGACTCGACTTCACGATCATTCGGCATGGGAACGCCTGCTTTCCTAGATGGGAGAAAGGAAATCGGCGCTCATTATTTTCCGGAAGAGTCGATCAGCGCTCACGTCCGATCACGACGTAGTCGATCGGGTCGTTCGGATCGCGAAACGCCTCGATCCAGCCGGGCGGAAGTTGTTCGACAGCGATCCCCCGCTCATTGTCGTACCTGAACCAGCGGTGCAGGAACTCTCCCCAGTGCCACACGCCGCGGTCGACGACCACGAACTCCACCTCCGTTTCATCGAGGTAGTCGAGAAACTCCTCTGGAGAATCGAACAGAGGGATGTACCGCTCGCCGGAACATGTCAACAACTTTGAGACACCTTTGACATGAGTTTACTGTACGACGACTAGCTCCTCCGAGTTGGTTGCCATCTCCTCCTTCTTCTCGCTCTTCGATTCCTCGACGGTCACCGCCGTCGGCTTGTTGATCCACA
>JAJRWB010000066.1 GCA_024276995.1 Candidatus Eiseniibacteriota bacterium
GGAGATCGACTCCGCAGTAGTGCTTGTGTTGTCCGGTGTAGAATCGCATAATTAATACCTCCTGGGTTGAGTGGAAGATGGACACCACCAGTCTACCCCGTCATCGGGGTAGACCCCAGGGGGCCTTGATGAGGATCAAGCAGATCACCTCGACGGCCACAGACAACAGGGGGAACACGTCCGAGTTCAGCAACTGCATTCCCGTGGAGGATGGCGGCGGTGTGGTGATCGTCAATTCGACAGGCGACGCCGGTGACATCCATCCGGGCGACGGGAATTGCAGCACCGGCGGCGTCAACTCGGAGGCTCAGGTGGAGTGCACGCTCCGCGCGGCGATCGAGGAGGTGAACGCGCAAGGGGGATTCCAGAAGGTGATCTTCGATGTCCCCGGTGAATCGCCTTTCACGATTTCCCCGGCGGCCGGGCTGCCCGCCGTCGCGGGGCAGGCCGAAGTGGATGCCACTACGCAGATCGGGTTCGGTGGCACGCCGGTGGTCGAGATCGACGGGAGCGACGCGGGCACATCCGACGGGCTTACACTTTCAGGAAGCGACGTGACCGTTCGCGGTTTCGCGATCAACCGGTTCGGCGGGAACGGCATCGTCCTCGGCGGAAGCGGAACGCATGTTGTCGAACTCAACTACATAGGAACGGATGTCGGGGGAACGGCGGACCTCGGGAACGGGGGGCACGGTCTGTTGGTGAGTGACGGCGACCACAACCGGATCGGCAGCAGAGAAGCCGGCATGGCGAATGTGATCGTCTACAACGACAGCGACGGCGTGCATCTTTCCGCCGGCCTGGCGAACTCGATTTCCCGGAATTCGATCCGTTCGAACGGCCGTCTCGGGATCAACCTCGTGGGAGGGAGCGAGACGGTCGAGGGTGTTACGTCGAACGACGACGGCGACGCGGACACGGGACCGAACGATCTTCAGAATTATCCGACCTTGAACAGCGCCGTTCTAGGCGGCGATCTACTGGAAATCGAAGGGACGCTCACCGGCTTCGCGGAGGCGACCTACACGATCGAGCTCTTTGGAAACGACACGTGCGATTCATCTGACTTCGGAGAGGGAAGAGAACCTATCTCGGCTCCTTCGATCTGACGTACACCGGCGGCGCGCCCACGTTCCAGGTGACACTCCCCCTTGACGGCAAACCGGCCGGTGACTTCGTCACGGCGACGGCAACCGATGCCGAATCGAACACATCCGAGTTCTCGCATTGCGCGGCCGTGGAGATAGCGCCCCTCGTCTTGACCCTAGGCGTTCTGCGCAATCCGTTTCTCGGTCAGTTCCTTGATATCTACATGGTCGCGTCCACCGAGTTGGATACGCAGTCTGTCGCGTTGACGGTCGGTGGTGAGGACGTGCCGATGGCACTCGCTGACAGCGCGGTGAATCTGTGGAAGGGCGACTACGAGATCACCGGGAGCGCCACGCTGCCGATCGAAGTGTGCGCGACAAGCCCGGCGGATAGCTCCGATTGCGCGTCCACATCGGTGGCGGCGCTCTTCGCGAAGCGGGGAGAGCCTGTCGACCTGTGGAGCGGCGATCACCGATTCAGGTTTCTCCTCTCCGCCGGCGACGTCGCCAAAGACGGCATTATCGTGATCATTCCATCGACCGACCCCCGATCGCTACCGCCATCGCCAAAGGAAAAGTTCCCGGCGCCAGTCGTGTCGGACAGCGCGGCGGGTGACTCGCCGGCGGCCTATACGGTCGGCGCATCGAACCTGGCGGAGCAAAGCGCGATCACCGTCGAGTTCCGCTACAGCGACTTCGCCCTCCCCCCCGGCACGGAGCTGTCGCAACTATATATCCAGCATGTGGGCGTCGGACGGCGTCCCTCGGTTGTCGATCCGATTGACGAAGTGGTACGGGCAACCGTCGAGAAGCCCGGCAGGTTCGAGCTTCGCATCGGATCGACCGGCGCGGGACGAACCGCCGATGCTCGCTTTCTGCGGCTCGATCCCAACTATCCCAATCCGTTCAATCCTTCGACCATGATCCAATACGAGTTGCAGACCAGCCAGCACGTGCGTCTCACCGTTTACGACGCGCTCGGGCGCCGGGCGGCCCAACTGATCGATGAAATCGTCCCCGCGGGAGTTCACCGGTTGCCGTGGAACGCGACGACCGGCAGCGGCCGGGCTCTTGCGTCGGGAGTCTATTTCCTCCGCCTCGAAACTTCCCACGGCGAGGCTACACGAAAGGTGGTGCTCGTCCGATGAGAGGGAGAAAATGGATCGGACTCGTCTGCGCCATGTGCGTGGTGGTCGCTTTGGGAGGGTGCGGAGGCTCCGGTTCAGCTACCGGTCCGGGCCAGAACCCCACACTTGTCGATCAAGGATGGTCCGCGTTCGAAGCCGGGGACTTCGTGGGCGCGAAATCCGACTTCGAGCAGGCCGTTGCCGAAGACTCCACAAGCAGCGCCGCCCGCAACGGGCTCGGCTGGGCGGACATGATGCTCGGCAACCTTCCCGACGCGGTGGAGAGCTTCGACAGAGCGCTGGCAGACGGGTTCACCGGCGCCGACCCGCACGCGGGAAAAGCGATTTTGCTGCGCGATCTGGATCCGGTCGACTATGGTGCCGCGATCGCCTCCGCCGGCGCGGCGCTGGCGATCGATTCCGCCTATGCGTTCACGCATGACACGGATCTCGACTGGAAGGACCTCCGACTGATCCTGGCCCAATCCCATTTCGCGCTCGGCGAGTACGTCGAGGCGAATGCCCAGGTCGGTGAACTGGGAGGCGCTGTTCAGGATCCCGATTCGACCACTTTCGTCGAGAGCCTGCTCGCGGAGATCGATCGCTTGGGAGAAGTCATCGAAGGGTGATCGCGGTACGGCCGGCTCACGCCCGCTCGTCACTCGCTCTCGACAATACGTGTCACCGGCCTCCCACAGCGGACGCAGCGTCCCTTCAGCACCAGCTTCTTTCGCTGCATCCGTCCGCCGAGAAGCTCCATCGACGCGTTCTTTCCGCAACGGCTGCAGAAAACGTTGTTCAAGATCCGCATGCGCAGCGACGGATCGATGCTCTCCCACCGCTTCATGGCGGTGGCGCTGAACGTCGGCTTCCTCTCCGCCGCGCCCGTCCTCACCCGAGTGCCCGCTCCCGTGCTCGGTCCACCGCCGGCACCGTCCTTCTCGGCTTCCTCGGTTACCGGTCGGCCCGCGAGGCCGCGCTTCTCCCATGGGGTACCGCGCCACCCCTTGATCAACCCCGCATCCCGGCAGACCGGGCACGCCCACTGGATCTCCAACCCGTCGGGCGGAAGGGGAATCGCCTGGATCATCGCACGGCACGCTTTCCGGTTCGGCCGGCGGCGGCAGCGCACGGGCGGCAATTCGTCGCCGGGTGAAAAGAGACTCACCGTGTAGGCGACAATCGACCCGAAGTACTCGACGAGTTTCGCCGTCGACGCCGGGAGAGGATGGACCTCCCCGTTTTCATCGAGAAAATGTCCCAAGTCGGTGCTCCAGAAAGTCGGTCTCTTCTCTTTCGGCTTCTTCTTCGACTTCGCCGCTTTTCGTATCATCGCCTTCGTTTTCTTCGACAAAGCTTCGGCGGTCACCGGGTCGAAGATGCCGGCCAACACCGCTCTCACGGGATCGTCCGGAAGCAGTTTGTCGCCGTTCCAAAGTCGGTCATCGTAAAGACGCTCGATGTGGGCGATCTTGCCGTATAGGTCGTCGAGCTTCTTCTCCTTGCGGGGATTCTCCGCATGGTTCGCTTCCGCCGCAATCCAGCCGAGGAAGTCATCCAGGTCACCGAGGGTGAACTCGCCGACGAAATCGCCGCCCTTGTCGACTTTTCTGAAGCGCTTCACATATTCATCGTCGAGCAGGAGGAGCTCGTCGAGCAGCTTCTTTTCCCGCCCTGTGATGTGGACCGGCACCTTCTCGCCGGGGCGGATCTTCTTTCGTCGCGACATCGTCGAACCTCCAGGGTGATCGCTTCGGGCCCGCGGCGACTTTCGGCCCGCGGCGGCGGGCTCAGCACGGCCCATACGAAGATTGTACAACAGCGCGGCCCCGCCCGCATCAGATTGTGGGGTCGTGAGAAGACCCCTCCCCCATATTCCCCTTGCCCCACACCTCCTCCCACTCTAAACTATTGACCCGGGAGCGGATGTCGCCGGCGCTCCCCGCTTATTTTCTTACCGGGCCGCTTACCGCCGGAGCGCTTTCTCATGGATGACCTGAGATTCCTGGAGCGAAGCTACGAGGAGCTTACGCGTTTCCTGCGGAGCCGATCGGCTTCCGGCGCGCGGCTCCTCGCGATCTCGCGCTTCATCGAAGAGATTCCGTCGGATCTGCGCGGGGGGAAGTACTATCTCGAAGAGCTGGCGCCCGCTTTTGACGCGGCGCTCCACGAAATCGACGGCGATCTGAGGGATCCGGAGGTGCTCCGCCTCGCGGACGCGGCATTCGAAGCGCTCTCGTCCGCCGGTCTGCTTCCACCGGAAGCCGTCGCTCCCGCGGCGCTCGATGCCGGCACACCGATCACGAGCGGGCCCGCCGGGCATTCTCCCGCCCAGATCCATGTCGTCGTTCCGCTGGTGCGGGAACTCCCTCCCACGCTCGCGCAGGGAGGCGGGATCCACGCCGCCGGCTCGATCGTGGAGATCACCGCGATCCCGCGCGCGGCCCGCTGGAGGCGCCCCAAATTCCGATGGAACAACGGCAACGTCGAGGAGGCGGTAGGCGATCTCCGTTCGCTCCACGATGTCACCGCCGACGCCCTTCTCGCGGCGAAGGAGGCGGTAACGTCGCGCTCCCGCGGACTCCGTAGAAGCACGGAGCCGTTGTCCGCCGTCGCCTTCGACTTCTCCCTCCCCGAGAAGGTGATCCCCGTGGTGGGCGACTCGGCGGGCCTCGCTCTCGCCGCAGCCGCCGCGTGTGTTTATTCCGGCGCACTCAAGGGACGCGCTCCCCGACGTATACTCCCCGGTGTCGCCTGGACCGGCCGCGTCGAACCGTCGGGTGAAGTGAAGCCCGTCGATTCCGTCACGCTCAGGGCGAAACTTCGCGCCGCGTTCTTCGCGGGGCGAAGGACGTTCGTCCTCCCACGCGGCCAGGGAATCGCCGCCGCAAAGATCCTGCAGAGCGACAACCTCGCCATGAAAATCATCGAAGTCGGACACGTCGCGGAAATCTTCGATCATGAAACTCTTTTCAAGCCGTGGAGCTTTCCCCCCGAACTCGTCCGCTTCCTCAAGTTGCGTCCGTTCCGGCGCGCCTTCCGGCGCGTCACCGTCGCGGCCGCGCTCCTCGGCATCATCTATGCCGCCCCCTGGCTGGCGGAACTTGCCGGCGTTCACTTCTACACATGGTGGCACCCCGCCCCGGAGTGGGCGAAAGCGCAGGTGGAACTACTCGACGAGCTCTATACGATCAAAGTCGATGTGCCCGGTCTGGAGCGTCCGATCGTGATCCACGAGAGCGCCCAGGTGGCGTTCACCCAGATCGTTCCCGACCTCGATGTTGGCGGGCCGGGCAAGGTGTACCTCGTCTACGGATGCAGCTGGGGAACGCGCGACCCGAGCCCCGGTAAAGTGATCGCCTTCGACCTGGAAGGAGAGAAGCCGCTCTGGACGTACGTGCTCACGTCCACGGGTCTCCCTTACGATCCGTGGGGCGACGATGTCGAAGGGACTCTTTCGGTGAAAACGGGGTGCGCGGGCGACGTGGACGGCGACGGCCGCTCCTAAGTGCTCGTCATCGGAAGCCTCCAGCCGTGGTCGCCCACGTTCCTCTGGCTTTTCGGCGGTGACGGCCGCCCGCGCGGGGTGCTCTTTCATATGGGGCATCTCGAATACCTCACCATACGCGATCTCGACGCCGACGGTGTCCCCGAAATCATCATCGAGGGAATTCACAACGCGAGCAACGGTCTGAGCCTGATCTCCCTTCATGCCGATCAGCTCGAACCGTTCCACGAGGAAGGCGCACCCGTGTCCAACAGCGCCGCTGGTGAATCCGCCTCTTCATGGAACCCGGAAGCGCAGCCGTGCGATTTCCACATGATCATCCCGATGATCCCCGGTCTTTCCGAGGTGGAAGGCCGGCCGAATCTCGGGGTCAAGCGGGAATTGTCGTTCCTCCCCGCGCACGACGGATGGTATAATACAGAGGTCGATATCAATGTTCTCATAGGAGCCAGGAACACATCCGACTACATCTTGACCGTCAATCCGCGGGGCGAGGCGGTAGGGATCTACGCCAACGCGCCACTCGCCGAAAGAGCGCGCTACTGGCTCTCGGAAGGGCTGACCGATATCGATTTCGCGTCCGCCGAAGTGATGGAGAAGTGGATCCGCATGGCCCGAACGACCGACACGATACGACTCGACTGGAAGAGTGACGGGGAGACTTCGCGTTGACACTTCCCGCCGCCACCGACTGGAATCTCATCGTCCGCGGCTGTATCGACGGCGACCGTCTCGCGTGGGAAACGCTCGTCTCCGCATCACGCCCCATGATCATCGGCGTGCTTCACCGCCGCATCGGCGACGTGGAAATCGCCCGCGATCTCGCCCAGGACGTTTTTCTCCGCCTCGTGGAAAACGGCTGCCGCCGCCTTCGCGCCTTCGACCCGGAGCGCAACGTACCGCTCCTCTCCTACCTGCGCGTGATCGCCGTGAACCTTTCGATCGACTGGAGCCGCGGCCGGCACGCGAAGGCGCGCGGACGGACGATCGCTCTCGAAGAACTGGTCGATCGTCTCGTCGAACCGCCGTGCGTGGAGAAGCTCCTCGCCGCCGGCGCCGTCCACGACGCGGTGGAGGAACTCCCCGATCGCGAGCGACTCGCTGTCCGGTTGATGCTCGACGGACTCAAGACGAAGGAGATCGCGCGGATCATGGGGCTTTCGGACGGAGGGGTATCGGCGCTCCATTTCCGGGCACGCCGGAAGCTCGCGACGCTCCTCGAAGGAGGTTGGGCGGATCCAGGCTCGGCGGGCGGCGATGCGCGACCCGCCCACCGCGGGGCGAACTCCGAGCACACGAAGAATCGTTCCGCGGGGGGGGCATCCGAATGACCGGCCGGCACAACACCTCCGCCGGCACAGCGTATCGATTCGAGGACGCGGTATCGAGGTTCACTTCGTACATAATAATAGAAGGAGATGCGACAAAGAGGCGCGACCGGAGACTCAGGGAATCATGAGCGAACATCTGACAGACTTCGAGATCCTCCTGGTATCGACCGGAAAAGCGAGCCACGGGGCGCACCAAGCGCTTCTCGATCACGCCGCCGATTGCGACGATTGCCGAGAACGGCTGGCGGAGTGCGCACGCGAACAGATCACCGCGGAGGAGATCGACTGTGCGCGCGAAGCGGATGCGGCCGCATCTCCCGGCGGGGATGATCCGGCGGCGATCCGGAAGATCGTAGACGCCGTTTCCCGGAGGCACCGGCAAATCGGGCCGGATACCGCCGGCGAGGGCGAGAGGGTGATCTCCCTTTATGAGGACGCTCCCGAAGAGAACGACGCCTCGTACGCGCTCGCAGCCAGACCCAAGCGCTCCGCCCCCGATTCTCTACCGGTTCTTCGATCGGCCGATGGCAGACTCGTGGTCCGCTTCCGAAATGTGCAGGAAGGTGACGGCTACCGCGCCTACATCATCGGCGACCTTCCCGGTACCGACGCGGACATCCGGGTCGCCTTTCCTCACCGGGATCTCGAATTCCCGGTTGACGAGAAGGGAAAGGCCGACCTTCCCGGTATCACCATCGAGGACCTCCCCCAGGGGACGATCCGGATCGGCCTGCGTCCCGGCGGTGGCGAAGGGGAAAGAGAATAAAATTCATCTTTTCTACAAAATTATTTGTAGTACATCCTCGCGCCGTCCTCGTTCCACCCTCTGTTCGACAGGCACCCCCCGGCCCGCTATTCTCTATTCCATGTGAATCGAACAAGATAGCCCTCCACTTCCATATCTCCTCCCCCTTTCGGGCGAAACCGGCATCCCCCTTGCAGTGGGAACGGCCTGAACCGCGATCCTGCGACACTCACTTCGCCAGCGGCACCACGCCGGCACGCAAGGGGAGAGATGGAATTGATAAACGACCTTCACTTCGGTCCCGGTCTATTCGATGCCGCCTCGCCGTCGGGGGGCGCACTCCCCGCGCGACAGATGAGCCTGTGGAGCACCGTGAGCGACGAAGACGATGGTGGGCGCGACTCGGCCGACGCGATCGTCGAAGCGTGTCTCGGCTTCGGGTGGGAGACGCGCGGCGGGGCGGAGGAAATCTTCGCGGGGCGGTACGAGGAGTTCGTGCGCACCGCCGGCCTCGACCGGCGCGTCCGGACGGTGATTCGCGTGGCGGAAGCGGCGGAGGCGGGCGAGGGCTCGGCGCTCTCGCTCCTCCCGTTCATTCTCGCCGACCCGGCGCGGCAGGTGATCCACACGGCGGCGCTCGAAGCGACGCTCCTCGTGCCCATGGCGGACGGAGATCCGTTGACCGGCCCGCGCACGCTTCTCGCCTTCGCCGATACTTTCTCCGCCGGACACGCCCGCGCCGGCATCCTCGGCGGTCTCCTCCTCCTCGGTGACAGGCGCATCCTCCCGCTCATCCGCGAGGAGCGATGGAGGCTCGCCCCCGCCGGACGCTCCATGCTGATGGAGGCGTGGTCCGGATACGCCCTCGCGGCGCAGATCGACTTCCTCGTCGACTGGCTCGAGGACGCACCCGAGTACGACTTCGGCGGGATCGTCGCGGCACTCGCCGCCATCCCGGAACGGGCTTCTCACTCGGCGGTGATCGACGTCGAACGGCGCTTCCCGCGGCGCTGCGGCGACGACGACGGCCCGCCGCTCATCATCACCGCGCGGTGGTCGATCGAAGAGTACGCGGCGATTCTCGCCCCGCGGCTCCTCGACCTCCACAGGCGGGAAACACCGCCGCGTACGCTGCAGCTGGCGCTCGACGCCTGGGGGATCCGCCGATGAAGACCCGGAAGAAGACGACGCGAAAGAAGCGCCCGGCCCGCGCGCCGGTGACCACCTCCCGCGCGGGCGACCGCTACCTCGGCGGAATCCGCACCACCATCGTGGGGACGCAATACTGCGACGTTTCCGTTCGCCCGGGAGAGATCGTTCACTTCGAAAGAGAATACGATAACGAACATGATGCGAACGCGATCCGCGTGGAGAACGACGACTTCGCGCCGGTCGGTCACCTGCCCCGGCGGGAGGCGCGCTGGATCGCGCCTCTCCTCGACGGCGGGAAGCTCAAGATCGCCGGCCACGTTCCGAAGGACGCCGCCCCCGGCCGATACGACGCCCCCATCGTGCTCGACCTCCACCTCACCCGAAAGGGGAGCGGCATGCTCTCGTCGTCCGATCGGTGCGCCACCGAGGCGCAAGCGCTTCACGAGACGGTGCTCGCGGCGTACGAGCGGTCGGCCGCGTGGAGATCGCGCCGCGCAGTCACCGGAGTGGCGCGACGCCTTACGAAAAGCCTTGGCCGCGACGCGCTCCCCGATACCTATCTCGTGCTGAAGCTCTTCGAAGTACGCGCCGAAGAACTTTCGGTTCGCCGTCGCACCGAGGAGAAAGCGCGGATCCGCGAGACGATCCGCTCCCTTCGCGTGGGAAAAGCCGCCTTCTTCGACGGGTTGACCCTCTTCCCCCTCTTCGGAAAACGAGGACACCGACCGGACTACGATCTCCTCGCCGACGCCCTCAGGGAAGAAACCGCCGCCGTCACCGAGATTTCGGCGGAGGGGCGTGTAGGCGAACTGAAGGTGGTGAACCGCGGAACGCGCCCGATCCTGATCCCCGAGGGGGAAATCATCATGGGCGGGAAGCAGAATCGGGTGATCAACATCACGGTGATCGTCGAGCCGTGCACCGAGTTCATCGTACCGGTGTCGTGCGTCGAGCAGGGGCGATGGGGCGACCGCGGAGACCGGTTCCGCACGAGCTACTTCGCTGCGCCGAGCCTTCGGTCGGTGAAAGCCGCCTCGGTTCACGCATCGATGCGCTCCAACGGGACGGCCCGAAGCGACCAGGGCGAAGTGTGGCGCCAGGTGGACGCCTCGCTCGCCGGCGTGGGCGCCGACTCACCCACCTGTTCGCTCCCCGACGGCTACGCAAAAGCGACCGAACGCCTCGAAGGCTACCGCCGGGCGTTCGACCTCGAAGAGGGGGCCATCGGATTCCTTGCCGCTCGGGGCGACCGGATTCTCGGCGCCGAGCTGTTCGATGCACCCGAAACGCTCGCCACTCTATGGCCGAGACTCTCGGAGAGCTACTTCCTCGAGAGCGTGATCCGCCGGGAAACGGAAGCGACCGGGAACTTCGCGCATGCAGGCCGTGTCCGAGCCGCCCGCCGTCCCGGCCGGGCCGGGAACTCCGAGCGACCGACGCCGAAACCGCGAAAGGCGCTCCGCAGGACGGCGACCGATTTCCTCGAAGCGCTCAGCGTCAGTACCGTCCCCGCCGAAGGGGCGAGCGCCTGGCCGGGCCAACTCGCCGTGGAGATGGAGACCCACATCGGCGGCGGCCTCTTCTATGATGACCGGATCTGCCATCTCGGCGTGTTCCACAAGCCGACCGGAGCCACCGGCGAAGAATGACCGATTCCCCCGGGCACGGTTTTCGAACGATAAGATGCGCATCACCGCTCCAAAACCGCCCAAGGATTTCGTCCATCGCGTCTGCCCCTCCTTCACTCGCGGCGGCCGAAAGTTTCTTGAAAAATCTGTGCGCGAACTTCACATCGACTGTTGACATCGCAAAGGCGGTGTGCTAGAGTTGCTGCGTCGGATACGGATTCCGCGCGAGGCATTGTTTTCGTGGAAGACCGGCCGGCTGGCCCGAGACAGGACAAACTATCGTGCCCGAATCCCCCGATCGTCTGGGAATGGCTCCAAAGCCTTCGGTGTTCCACCTCACGTCTCGGGAAGCGGCCGCTCTCACACCTAAAAACCTAACTTCTTTATTCCCGTCCCGTTGCAAAGAAAAAAATTTTTACTTCGCCGCTCTATCGGTTGGGCGGCGTGAAAACCGGCTCATGTCGGCGATGGGCACTTGCACGTTAGGGGCCGATAACCCCTTTTCGCTTGTTGCGTTACGTAAAATCTGAACCGGGCCCCCGATGAATGGGATGTGTGGAGGGGCGGAAAAGGGGCGTCGATGATCGGCTAACGAAGAATGGACTTGTCGGAAAAGAAAACGGGGTGCTATAGTAACTTCGACCGCACCAAAGCGTTGCCCCGAAAAAAAATTTCCGCCCGATAGGAGTCACGAAATGAAACAGATCCGAAACCTTTCGAACTCCCTCCTTCCATTTCTCGCGATCACCCTGGCACTCTGTATTTTCACCCTCGCCGCCCTGCCGGCGACGGTCGGCGCATTTCCGCGGCCGCTGCAGCTCCTTGAGGTTCAAATGCCAGGAGATGACGATCCGGATCACCCATTTCCTCTCACTGACGGGGAACATCAGGCTTCTGAGGTGCAGGTTGACGACTCAGTCTCCCAATCAATCGGATTGGTATTCCGGATTTTGGATATTCTCCTATAGAGGGTAAGCATGGCTGTTACTTGGGAAAAACTTAGAGGAGCGCGGTTGGTTCCCCATAGAATCGACGTTATTGGAACTCGCCTTGGAATATCTCGTGACGAGTTCGAGACATTTCTTAATGGCTTCCGGCGATCAAGCGGACCGAATTCGAATTAAGATCTCGTGAACGATGCACCGATTCGCTTGAATAACCCTAGTCACCTGATCCGCGCATGGTGCCTAGCAGGAGTCGGCAGACTGAACGAAGCTCTAACTCTTTTGGATCGATTCGACCTAGACGACCCACGTGTACCTACTTCGTATTTCTACTCTAGCCTTGATCTTCGGTTTCGAATTCTTAACTACCAAGGTAAGTATAAGTTAGCCTCCAAGATGGGACCTCTCCTCCTTACCGGATGTCGGAGATCCGTTTCTGATGAGGCACTTTCTCCATTACTGGGACTAGGAACGGCTTATCTTCGCATGGCAAGAAACCAAGAGGCTCTTGAAGTTTTTGCACTTGTTAGCTCTGTTGCGAACTTACACTCGAATACCGTTCTACATGTTTGGGCTCTCAATAATATATCGATCGCATATAAGAATGTTGGCGATCTTAATTCGGCAAATAGCTACATCGAACAAGCCCTTGATCTGAGTAGGGATATGTCTCCAGACGAGCGCAAGAACCTTTTTAACACTGCCGGGATCTTGGCTTTTTGGCAAGGTGACTTCAAGAGATCTCTAGTTCATTCTCGAAAATGCCTGAAGCAGTCAGAAGCTGCGTCAAACTATGTTTTACAAGCGAGCAGCGGGTTAGCTATCGGCCGAACGTTAACCTATATGCTTGACTATTCTCAAGCTCAAGAATATCTCTCCACGGCCCTCCAATCTGCCATTAAGCATGAGCTCCCTCGCGAAGAAGCCCTTGCATACGAGTTTCTCGGTGACCTGGAAAGAGCACTCGGCAAGACCGACGAGGCCGGAGAGTATTATCGAAAAGGAATGGAAATATCCGAGCGCATCGCTCCGCGAACGCTGATGACCACCGAACTCGGTCGTCGGATCGCCGACTGGCATATCGACCGGGGCGAGTACACCGAGGCACGCGCGGAATTGGAGCAGGCTCTCGAAATCGCTCTTGAGATCGGCGACAAGCGCGAGGAAGCGATCCTCTATCGCGTCAAGGCGCGGCTGATCGTCGCCACGAACGGCCGTGTTCAGTCGGCGGAAGCCGCCTTGAAGAAAAGCATCGAGATCATGGGGGGCATGGGCGCGCGATACGAGGAGGCTCTCTCGCGGGCGGCGCTCGGCCGGCTGAAGGTCGGCGCCCCGCGGAAGGGGCGCGCGACGAGGCTCGAGGGAGTGGATGATCTTTGTGCCGCGGCCGCCACGTTCGGCGAACTGGAACTTTCGGAGCGCCAGGCGGAGCTGCTCATCGAGACGGTGGAACTGGGCGAAGGTGTACTCGAGCCGCACGATAGTCTCGGCATGCTCCACGAGGCGGAGATCGCTCTTCGTCCCCTCCGCAGGAACCGAAACGGCGACGGCGGGCGTGCCGACAAGATGATGGAGAAGATCGCCTCCCTTCGAACCGAGTTCGAAACAGAGATCGCACGGCGCGCCACGAATACCGATCCCGAGCCGATCGCTCGTGGCGGCAACGGGAACGATGACTCGCACGCCGACCGCCTCCTTCGATCTCTCTCCCGCCGGCTGTCGGCGAAGAAGGCGTTTCTCTATCTTCGCCGTTCGCTCGAAGGGCCGCGCACACTCGGCTGTTGCACCGGAGACGCGCTCCCCGCCCTGGAGCGGCTCGCCTTTTCCCCCGACAAGGAGCTGATCGTCTCCGCCGGGGATCTCACGGGCGAGGGGAGCGAGTGCTACGGTCCTTTCGTCGCCTATCAGGGATTCGATTCGGAAGGTGTGGTCTACATGGAGCGCGCTCTCGGCTCGAAACCGTTCACCGAGCAGGAGGCGGCGGAGTTCGCCGCGTGCAGCGCCCGTCTACTCCGCCGCATCCCTCCTCCCGTGCAGGGTGAAGGGGACGGCGTCTTCCCGCGCGTGGTGACGCGCAACAGCGCGATGCGCGATCTGATCGACCGGATCGCTTTCCTCCGCAATTCGAGCGCCAGCGTTCTGATGCGCGGCGAGACGGGAACGGGCAAGGGGCTTTTCGCACATCTTCTTCACGACCTGGGGGACCGCGCGCGCACCGGCTCGTTCGTCCAGGTGCACTGCGCCGAGTTCCCGGAGACACTGATCGAAAGCGAGCTTTTCGGGCATGTGCGCGGGGCGTTCACCGGGGCGTTCACATCGAAACAGGGGCTCGTCGAAAAGGCCGACGGCGGTACGCTCTTTCTCGACGAAGTGGGCGATCTCAGCCCGACGGTGCAGCTCCGACTTCTTCGCGTCATCGAGGAGAAGCGGCTGAAACGGGTCGGCGAGGCCCGCGACCGGGAGGTCGACATCCGCATCATCGCGGCGACCCATCGCAACCTTGAAATGGAGATCGAGCGGGACAATTTCCGCGAGGATCTCTACTACCGGCTGAACGTGGTCACCCTCATCATCCCCCCGCTGCGCGACCGTCGCGAAGACGTGCCGCTTCTGGCGGAACACTTCCTCTCGCTCTACGCGTCGGCGGAGGGGAAGAGCGCCCCCGGAGTGAGTGCGGAGACGATGCGCCGGTTGAAGCTCTACTCGTGGCCCGGGAACGTCCGGGAGCTGCAGAACGAAATCCGCCGCCTCGTGGCGATCCTCCCGGCGGGGGCGTCGATCCAGCCGTCCGACCTGTCGGAGCGGATCCTGCACAACGGCAAGGCTTCCCGGTTCCTCCGCCGCCCCGGGCAGCTCTCCTTCCAGGAGCAGGAGAACAACCTGCAAGACGCCCTCGATTCGCTCGAGCAAGAGTGGATCCGCGAGGCGCTCATCGAGGCGAAGGGAAAGGCGAAGGCAACGGCCCGCATCCTCGGCATCTCACCGCAGCTCCTCCACTACAAGATGAAGAAATACGACTTCGCGGCGGTCGACCTCGACTGAAATCCCGCCTGCTACCCGACCTGTAAGATCTTCCGCCGTCGATCGACCCATGGGGGAAGATGAATGCCCCGGACGTCTCACTCCATCGAGCATGGAGAGGAAATGGAAACTGCATGGTGTGAACACCTAATGCGTCGCGAGGGGATCGGCAAGTTGGAGAAGATGCGATCGGATCCGGGCACCGCGGCAACGCGCGCGCAAGGGTCCCCCCTGTGTCAGGAGTTGTCGCGTGGTCTGACGGCCGAGGGGCCCCTGGCAGGACGGAGTCCTGGCAGGGCTCGGCCGGTCCCGCCTCTCAGGCGGGACGCCCCCCATGGGGGGCGATTTTTTCATCCAAATCGGGGGCATGGGAGGTTCCGGCTTGGCGGAATACACGGCAGGTTTCAAATCGCGCATGATCGAACGGATGGCCGGAGCGGAGGGGATCTCGGCGACGGCGCTCTCTCGGGAAATGGGGATTTCCCAGTCGACGTTATCGCGCTGGCTTCGCGGAGCGGGTATTGTGGAGAGCATGAAAAAGAAACAGGGAACCCACCGAGCCCGCAGTCCACGTCAGTGGACGGCGGAAGAGAAGCTCCGCGTGGTGCTGGCCACAGCGGAATTGACCGGAGAAGAGCTGGGAGCGTACCTCCGGCAGGAGGGGTTGCACCAGGCCCAGCTCGACCGGTGGCGGTCGGCTGTCGCCGAGGCGCTTTCCGGTCCGGACAAGCAAAAGCGCAAAGCCGCCCTGAAGGAGGCCCGGAAGATCAAAACCCTGGAGAGAGAGCTGCGGCGCAAGGACAAGGCACTGGCGGAGGTGACCGCTCTTCTGGTGCTAAAAAAAAGTTGGAAGCACTTATGGGGGACGGGGACGAAAGCACCACCACGAGGAAAGGGACATGATTCTGGGCCTCATACTGGAAGCCCTTGAGGGAGGAGCGCGGTTGTCGAAAGCGTGTGAGATCCTCGGTCTGAAGGAACGCACTGTGCAGCGGTGGCGCGCGCAGGGCATCGGCGAGGATCGCCGCTGTGGTCCGCGCAGAGCACCGAGCAACAAGCTGAGCGCCACGGAACGCTCGAAGATTCTTCAACCCGTCAACCGACCTGAGTATCAGGACTTGAGCCCGAAGCAGATCGTTCCGTTGCTGGCCAACCGGGGAACCTACCTGGCCTCGGAATCCACGATCTACCGCATTCTCCGACAGGAAAATCAGCTGACGCACCGGGCCGCCTCGGCACCACCCCGGAAACGATACTGCCCCACCGCCTACACCGAGGAGTTATGGTCAAGAGTTGTGTATGAACCATCAGGCGGCGACCTCCTCGACACGATCGACGAACTTCACACCCTCAATAACTTTGGCAAGCAGTTCATATCCATTGAGTTTCCTCCATCGCTTCTGAGCGCA
>JAJRWB010000006.1 GCA_024276995.1 Candidatus Eiseniibacteriota bacterium
GCCGGAGATATCCGCCTCCTGGCGGAGCACTTCCTCTGTGCCGCATGCCGGTCCGAAGGCCGCTCGACCCGATTCACACCCCCCGCTCTCAAGGCTCTCGATCGATATTCCTGGCCCGGGAACGTACGGGAACTGAAGAGCATTGTCGAGCGGGCGCTCCTTTTCGCCGACAACGGTTCGGTCGGGCCACGATCGCTCGGCATCGAGGATGAGTCGGCGATGGACGGCTCGAGTGTTGCCGGGCCGCATGTCCCCTCCACAACTCCCACCGACCACCTTGAACGGAAGGCGATCCGGAATGCCTTGCGCGAGACGAGGGGGAATGTAACCCTCGCCGCCCGGAAAATCGGAATCGCCCGCTCGTCCTTCTACCGGAAGCCCCGCCGCCGAAAAGGCGACGGGGCTGAAGAGCTGAAATACGCTCGCTTTACCGGAAGAGAGACTTCACGCCGCCCCAGGTAGAAACGTCGGTATCGGTTGTGCCGCAACCGCTGATCGTCAGCGTGAGGGTGAGCATGTCCCACCATGCGCCGTTCGGTGCGACGGGATCGCACGTCGTCGCCTGCAGAAAATCGGGATAGTCCGCCGGCTTCGTCATTCCCCAGTCGGTGCTGCCGACCTGCGAGCCGTTCCCCACGGCGAAGGTGAGGCAGTTCGAGGGGTAGTTGTCGAAATGGCCGGTCGCCTGAACATTGGTCACCGCCGCCACCGGCTGCCAGTTGACGTACTGGATCGTCTCGAACTCGGTGTACGTATCGATCACACCGGGATAATCGGGATCGCCGTTCGCCCACGGGCCGGCGCCGCTCAACCAGATGAACCCGCCGACGAAGGTCTGCATGTAGGTTCGATTCCCGTCACCGTTGGCGTTCACATTGTCCACGAGAACCGTGGCGGGGGAGAGCGTTGTCGCGCACCAGTAGCGCCATCCGAGGCCGAAATTCGCGCCATCCCACGACCCGGCATTCAGCGTGGACCCCGGCATCAAGGCACCCCCACCCGCATCCCAACCTTCGGAGTAGCGACCCACATCGATGTTGCCACCAAGATCGGTTGACTGATAGACACCGTCCAGCGGGGGACCGGCCAAGGCGTAGCCAGCGGTCAGCAGGAGGGCGAAAGAGAGAAACTTGTAGCTTGATCTCTTCATCTCAGATCCTTTCTCTAAGAGGCATCTAGAAACTAAAAATTCGAAGTTTGAAATCCGAACTCGCGCCACGACAAGAACGAACTCCTACCGGAATTATAAAAGATATTACCATGTTTTGCGGCAATATTCAACCAGAAGCGGGTGAATCGTGCTAACTCATGCCATATTCACCGGTTGCACGACAATCCCATCACGGGGCGCGCGCACCCGCGCACCCCGGGCTTCGCATCGTATCCCCAAAAAAAGACGAGGCGCCCCCGCCCCCCGCTCCAAGCGGACGGCTTCGGACGCCTCGCCACGATTTCAGAAGCAGTCGGCTTAGTCCTACGACGCCTTCCGGGCCGCCTCGATCGTCCCGGCCACCACGCCCACGAGGGCGCGCGCACGGAGCGAAGAGGCGTTTTCCCCTTCAGGATCGAGTTCGATCGACTGCCGCAGGCAGTGGATCGCCTCCTGGAACAGGTTCTCCGCTTCTTCCTTCTTCCCTTCCTCGGACATCATGTCGGCACTCATCTCGAGCATGATCTCGCCGGCGTTCGTCCAGGAGTTGATGTCTTCCGGATAGAGCTCCACCGCCGACTCGTAGTGGCGAAGAGCGTCTTCCATCTTCCCCTGGCGCTGGTAGATCGAACCGAGCACCGAGTGGAAGTACGGGTCGAACGGGTTGTACACGTTCAGCCCTTCGAAGAGCTTCTGCGCGTCGTCGATCTTCCCTTCCTCGAGAAGGTCGTACCCCATATCCGCGATTCCGTACAGATCCTCGGCGGTCATCCCTTCGAGCTGCGCCAGCGTCAGATCACCGGTGAGGAAGCCCTCGATCGCCTCCTCGATCTCCTCGACGCTACACGCGTCGTCGTCGGTGATTTCTTCGATCTCGTCTTCCTCGGTCTCGGCTTCTTTCTTTTCCAGGTCCTTGTCGCTCACGACTCATTCCTCCGTATATCGTCAGATGTGCTCTTTCGTGCGGATCGTTTCATCACGTCTCTCACGCCTTCAGATTACGGATCGCCGCCATGCTCGTGTCGTGGAGCGATTTCATGATGTTCTGCATCGTCTGGAACATCTGCTGCCGCTTCTGCATGAGCGACTGAAGCTGCGACTGGAGGAGCTGCAGGTTCGGCTTCTTGCCCCCCTTGCCCGCACCACCGGCGCCGCCCGACGCGCCGCCGAGTACACCACCCAGCTTGCCGCCGATAATTCCGCCGAGCGGCCCGCCGAATGCCGTGCCGAGAGCGCCTCCGACGGCCTTGAACAAACTCCCGAACAGGCCGCCGCCGCCCTTCTTCTTGGCGCCTTGCTGCTTCATGGCGCCCTCGATCTGCTTCATCTTATCCTCGATCTGCTTGTCCATATGCTCGGAGAGCTTCGCCATGAGCATCATCAGCTTGTCTTCGAGGGAAAGATTCGGATTCGACAGGACGCTTTCGGATGACGGGGCGGCTCCTTGGGCCCCACCGGCGCCTCCCGCGCCACCCATTCCCTGCGGGATACCGCCGAGCAGGCCGCCGCCCGCGCCGAACAGTTTTCCGAGAGCTTGGGCGACGTTGAACGCCGGGTTGAAGTGCGCCCGGAGCATGATCGGCATGCGCCGCATGAACGGCGTACGAATCCAACCGCCTACCCGGAAACGCCTCGTGGCGAGACCGTCGACACGACCGTCGCGCATATCCTTCATGATGGCGCCCATATTCTTGTACATGCGCCCCCTATAAAGGTAACCGCTCCGTCCGAGGCGAATCGGCCTGCGGAACGAACCGCGATACATCCTTCCACTGATCCGCCCCTTGATGCGGATCCCGAGGAACCGCCGGCCGGTGTCGTACTTCTGCCCCACGTGGGCGTGCCGTCCGACTCTCTCGTTCGTCACGTACGTGGCGCTCCACCGGGCCAAATGGGGACCGGAAAAATGGAGACGGGGGATGAAACCACGGGACATCCCGAGGCTTCCGCCCATTCCCTGCAGCAAATCCATTTGTCTCGTCGTGAACCCGCTGGCGAGATCGGTGATATTCCTCTGGAATCCCGCCAAGTCGCCACGCGACAAATCGATCATCGCGCCGATCTTGTCGCCGTAGGCATCGGGCATCCCGAGGGCGTCGAGCATCCGGTTGACCTGAGTCCCGACGGAATTGACACCACCCATTGACATGGTGCTCCTCCTTCTCTACAGGTTACATCTTCTTCCTTGAGGGAAATCCCCAACAAGGAGCTTCCATTGGATCTTTATTTTCCGTATATGAAACCGGCGTGGTACCACCCGCCAGCCGGGAGAGTAGAAATCCGTCGAGTTGCGCGGTGTTCCCTGGGCGACCCCGGTGGACTGCCGGAGACGCGTCGGGATCATATCGC
>JAJRWB010000067.1 GCA_024276995.1 Candidatus Eiseniibacteriota bacterium
AACGGCATCGTCGTATGACTTCTGCCATGACCGATCGCTCATATCCGTCCTTTCATCACGATTGGTGGCGTAATACTACTCAATTGAGAAAAGAAGGAAAAGTCTTTTCTGCTCACTCCTTCGCGGACTTTGCGGACCGGGCCGCTTCGATCAGGCCGGGAAGAGTGTCGAAACGATATCCGTCCGCGCCGAGCACGTCGGTGACTCGATCGACCGCCTCGAGCGTCTGAGAACGATCGATGCGCGGGCGCCACCCGCCGTCGTGGAGGATCACGATCGAACCGGGTGTCACGTTTCGAAGAATCCGGCGGGCGATGACGTCCGCCCCCGGCCGCGCCGAATCTCGGGGGTAGACGTTTCCGAGCACGGGGCGCAGCCGTGCCAGGCGAAACAGTTCGAGCACGCGGGTGCTGAACCATCCCATCGGAGGACGCACGAAGCGGGGTGCGACGCCGGTCGCCCCGGCGATGGCGTCGGATGTCCTTCTCAGTTCGCTCACCACCAACCGGTTGGGAAGGACGGTGAATGGGAAATGATGGTAGCCGTGATTCCCGATATGGTGCCCCGCCCGGTGGATCCCGACGGCGAGGTCGCCGTGGCGCCTCACCTTCTTTCCCACCAGGAAGAACGTGGCGACGATCTCCTTCGACGCGAGAAGATCGAGGAGCTTCGGTGTGTTTCCCGGATCGGGACCGTCGTCGAAGGTGAGGGCGATCCTCTTCTCCGCGGTCTCCACCGACATGAGGAAACTCCTGCCGAGAAAGGCGCGCCCCGCCTCCCAGTCGATCAATGAAGGACTCAAGGCTCAACCCTCTTTTCGCGCCCCGGCCTGCTTTCGCCGGGCGGCGCCTCGCGCAGATACTCCTCAACGAGACGGTCGATTTCTTCGGTCAGCAGACGCCGCTGTCGCCTCAGGCGCTTGATAAGCAGCTCTTTCGTGGCGGAAAGCCACGCGAATCGTAGCGAGCGGCGCCTGAGGGAGACCTCCCGCGCGTACCACCGCGCGAAGAAACCGGTCGGTATGAACGAGAGCGCCATCGCCGCGGCGATTCGGCCACCGTGCCATCGGTAGAGAACATAAACCAACGGGAAATAGTATAGAATGTAAAAGAGCAGTCCGAAGACGATCTGGAACTGGTGGTACTGCGTCGAATCGGGCGCGGCCTTCCAGGCGGCCCGGCCGGTGATCTTGTACGGGATGATGTTCCAGAAAAGACCGTACAACGCGACGGGAAAGCCGGCGGCGGCGAAGAGGGCTGCGCGGAACGCCTCGTTCCGCACGGAGCGGCTGCGTTCGTCGCGCAGTTGCCTGTCGGTGAGATCGATCTCGGCAAGGCGCGCCCTGTACCGGCGCAGGCGGTTTCCGAAATCCCACACCATGTGCGGATCACGCCCGGTGAAAAAGTCGACCGCCCGGGCGATCTCCCGCGAGAGCACTTGCTTCCGCTTGAGTCCCTTCACGTCGCGCAGGGCGCGGGGCGCGCGCGCGGCGAGTTCCTCCCGATAGACCGCCTCCACATCGTTCACCAGAACCGCCATATCTTCGCGGCCGAGATTCATGACCCTTTCGCGGATTCGCTCGCCCACCGCATCGGTCAGCGCGTGCACCGCCTCGCGCGGATCGCGTCTCCATGATTCTTCATAGCCGCGCGCATCGATCGGCTCGCCGAAGCTGACGAGCACGGCGCTCCGGAAACGGCCACGGCTCTCGAAGCTGATCCCCACCGGCACGACGACCACGCCGAGGCGAAAACCGTTCCGATCCTCCGTCTCGAGAGCGATCCTCGCCATGCCGGTCTTGAGGGGAAGTATCCCGTGCACCGGTGCGCTCCTCCCTTCGGGAAAGATTCCGAGCGCCCCCCCTTGTTCGAGCAGCGCCGTGCACTCGCGGAATACCGAGCGGTTCTTCTCGGACGCGTCGGTGCGGTCGGTCGGCCTGTAGACCGGGATCACCCCCGCCTGGCGGAGGAGGAACGCCCTCCATTTCCACCGGAAGAGACCGGAATGGCCGAGGAAACGGACGATCCGCCGGGAGCTGAACCCGAGGAGAAGGGAGTCGGTCACCGAGTTCGGATGGTTCGCCGCGAAGATCACCGGTCCTTCCGACGGCACATGTCCACCGCCCCAGATTTCCACCCTGCTGAAGTAGAAACTGATCGCCGCGCTTCCGAGCACCTTGCCCGGCCTGTAGAGGGGTGGAATCATCTCGGCCATCGGCGGCGGCTCCCGATCGGGTAGAGGCGCCCCACCGCGCACGCGGCGGAACAGGGCGCCCGGCGGACGGGCATTCTCCCGGCAGATAAGCTATTGTAGCAGCATGATCGATGAATCGGGAAAACCGATCCGCGGGAGCGTGCCGTTCACCATCCCGATGCGCTGGAGGCTCGACCGCTCCGGCGCGCCCGGCGACGCACCCCTGATTGTCTGCCTCCACGGCCAGTGGATGACCGAGGATCTCTTCGCCCTCCTCCTCCAGAAGCTCCGCTCGCTTCCGTACAACTTCCTCACCCCGCGGGCGCCCTACCCGGCGCAGCTTCCCGGAAAGAAGAAGGTCGGCGCGAGCTGGTACCCGTACGACGGAAGCCGGAGACGTTTCCTCCGGGAACTGGCGATCACCGAGAAGGCGATTCTCGATCTTCTCGCCTCGGCCGAAAAGGAGGCGTCCCTCGAGCCGTCGGCGCGGGTGATCCTCGGTTTTTCGCAGGGAGGATACACCGGTTCGTTCGTCGCGCTTCGCCATAGCGACCTGTTCGACGGGCTTATCGTTTCCGGCGCGCGGGTGAAGCTCGAGGTGCTCGGCGACGAAGTGCGCCTCGCGGCGAAGAAGGGAATGCGCGCGCTCATCTGCCATGGAAGGGAGGATCGGGCGGTGCCGGTCGAGGCGGCCGAGTCGAGTGCGGCGGGACTCCGGGCCGCGGGTATCGAGACCGACCTGGAGTACTTCCCCGGCGGTCACGCCATCGGGAAGGACCAGATCAGCGTGATTCGTAACTGGCTGGCCGATCGATGGCCTCCGCCAGATCGGCCGGGAAGGGCGTGAGAAACGTGTCGACCGCCGGAAGATCGTCCGGCACGGCGGAGCGCATCCGGCGAACCGCCTCCTTGGCACGCACGAGCGACGTCCCAGCCGAACGGTACGCCTCGACGGCGGTGACCGCCTCTGCCATGAATGGAGCGCCCCCCTTCTTCTCGAGGGAAAAGGCGATCCGGCAGAGCGTCTCGGCGTTCCCCTCCCTACCGGGCGGTTTTTCGAGGAGAATCATCAGCCGTCGTTCATACTCCTTCACCGCAGCGTCCGGCAGGTCGCCAGGCTCGGGCAAAGAGCCGAGCTCCACCCAGCTCCCCGTCTTCCCGGCCTCGACGAGATCACGTATGGAAAGATGGAACCTCTTCAGCGAAGCGCCGGTCAGACCCGTGTATGTGAGCATTTTCCATCTATCATATGTATAGACACGAACGAGAAACTGGTAAAGATCGTCGCTTCGTCGCAGATCGCCTTCTTCGACGACAGGGAGTGTCGGCATGCGCGAGAGGAGTTCCGCCGCGAACAGGCCGCTCCCCTCTTCGGGGGAAGCCCCATCGCGGTACCGGGGAACGCCCTTCACACCGCACGACGGCGAATCGCTCCTGAAGATGAAGCCGCCGAGTCGCTCCCCTTCCAGTTCGGAAACACGAAGTCTCGCGTACTCGGCCATAACCACGGCGAAATCACGGTTCGTCTCCTTCGACAGGAGGGCGATCCTCCCGCCCTCCCCGACATGGATATCGATCGGCTCGCGCGGCGCACCGAGGCCGATCTCCATTTCGGGGCACACCGGGATGATCGTCAACCATCCGGAAAGCACGTCCGCCACCACCTCTTCCCGGCAGTGGCCGCCGTCGTACCGGACCTCGTTGCCGAGGAGACACGAACTCGATCCCACCCTCGGTTTCGTCGCCTCGCCGCGGTCGTTCATCGACGCGCCCCTCCCGTTTGCAGCGGTTCTTCCTCGTTCCAGGCGGCCCCGGGCCGGTTTCGGATCCTTCCGACCCTTTCGGCCGGTTCGATGCTGGAATCATGCGCCGAATCGCGGTATGATCGCCCCGCAGCGGCGGCTTCGGCCGGAGGGAACTTCCCCTTGATCTTCGGCCGCGCACCGGCCGCCGACCGGTAGATGCCATGATACAGGAAGCTCGTCGCCGAAGGAAGGGCGCGACCTCCGGCCGAGCGAAGCCCGGAGAGAAAGTGTGCTGACCATGAGCGAACATCCCACAGTGTACATTGTCGATGACGACCACGCAGTTCTCAAGTCGATGAAGTGGCTTCTCGAATCGGAAGGATACAGGGTGGACACAGAAAGTTCACCCTCTAACTTTCTCGAAAGAGCGAACCGTTCGATGAACGGGTGTCTCCTTCTCGATATCCGGATGCCCGATATGGACGGTCTCACCCTCCAGAAGAGACTTCTCGATCTAGGAATCGATATGCCCGTGGTGATCATCTCGGGCCACGCCGATGTGTCCGCGGCGGTGAAGGCGATGAAGACGGGAGCGATCGACCTTCTCGAGAAGCCGTTCGCCGATCGCGAGATTCTCGAAAGAGTCGACCGGGCGATGCGCATCGAAGAGCGCCGCAAGGTGCGACGACGTGATCTCGGAAGGGTAAGTCGGCGGATGACGGCGCTCACCCGTCGTGAAAGAGAGGTCATGGAGCTGGTGGTCGCCGGGAATTCGAACAAGAGGATCGCCGAAAAACTGTGTATCAGCAACAAGACGGTCGAAGCCCACCGCGCGAAGGTGATGAAGAAGATGGAGGCGACTTCCCTCGCGGAACTGGTGCGCGACGCGATTCTCGTATCCGGATGAACGGACCGGAGGTCGGGACGCGGGCGACGACCCGTTCCGGACGGGGAGATCGATGGATCGGATCGAATTCGACGTGGCCTCGCTTACCGATATCGGGTTGAAGCGCGCGAACAACGAGGATTCGTTCGGTGTCTTCCCGCGAGACGGTAATGTCCGGGAGGTGCTGATCGTCCTCGCCGACGGTATGGGGGGAGCGTCGGCGGGAGAGGTGGCGAGCCGTCTGGCGGTGGAAACCGTTCGGCGGCTCATTGAAAACTCCTCCTCCGACCTGTCCGCCGGCGAACGGCTTCGCGCGGCGATCGTGGAAGCGAACGGAACTGTCTTCCGGAAGGCCTCCGCGAATTCGGAGATGAGCGGCATGGGGACGACGTGTACCGCCGCGCTCGCGGGGAACGGCTTCCTTGCGATCGGGCACGTGGGGGACAGCCGCGCCTACCTCGTCCGGAGCGGGAAGATCGAGCAGCTCACCGAGGATCATTCCCTCGCGGCGGAGGCGGAGAAGATGGCCGACGACGGAGAGGCGCCTTCGTGGATTCCGCGCAATCTGCTGACACGCAGCGTCGGCGTGGGCGAGAGCGTGGAGGTCGATGTGATCGATCTTCCGGGCGGACTCGGCGAAGGGGACGCGATCGTCCTTTGCTCCGACGGTCTCTCCAACATGGTGGAGCCGGGGGAAATCCTTGACGCCGTCGGCGGCGCCTCCGGCGGCGACGTCCCTTCGATCTGCAGAAAACTGGTCGATCTCGCCCTCGAGCGGGGCGGTCCGGACAATATCACCGTCCAGGTCGCCGTCGCCCGGCGCGCCTCCTGACCGATCGATCATCCCTCTCGGATCGTCACCGACCCATTCGTCGTTTTCAGCTCGACCCTCTTCTCGCCGTCACCGCATCGGCCCACAAGCCGGGTGTGTTGCTTGTTGAACTTCCCGTGAAAACGGCCGGGCGCGAGCTTCTAGATCACCTTGCCGTTGCTCGTCTCCGCATCCACCAGGAAGCCGCTCCCGGGTATCACATCGACGGTGATACTCCCGTTCGTCGTCTCCGCCGACACGTCGCCGGCACCGGCGGCAAGACGAAGCGCTCCGTTCGTCGAGATCACGCTGAGATCGCCCTTCACGACGCCCACTTTCACCGCGCCGTTGCTCGTCTTCAGGTCGGCGTTCCCGGTACAGCCGTCGAGAAAGATCGCGCCGTTGCTCGTACGCGCACTCACGTCGGCGTCGCGCCGATCGAGCCGGATCGAGCCGTTCGTCGAAAAGAGATCGACGGCGATCCCCCGCGGGAGGCGCACCCGTGCACTGCACATATACTTCTCCCTGTCCCTTCGCGAAAGACCGCCGTAATCGACTTCGATCACGAGGGTCGAACCTTCGCGCCGCCCGGCGAGCCGGGCACGGCCGGCGATCTTTTCCGCTTTCGCGCGGCTTTTCTGTTTCACTACTTCGGCGACTTCGATATCGATCCCCGATTCGTCCCACGTTTTCACTCGGATCGAACCGTTCCTCAAGACGAGCCGCACGGCGGTCACACCGTCGAGATCGGATTCGAACGAATCGGTGAAGCGATGTTCCTTCTCTCCCCAGCCGGCGGCGGCGGACGAGACCGCCCCCACGAGGAGCGCCGTAAGGAGCAGAAGCGCCGGGGGGCGCATCTTCGGTTTCATCATCGATCCTCCCTGCAAATGTGAGTGTCCGTGCCTTGCGGGAGCGCTCCGGGAAACGCCGCCCCCCTCCTTCATGGAAAGACGCGTGAAGCGGCGGAAAAGTTCACCTTCACGGGAAGCGCCACCAGACGCCGAGTGTTTGGTATTCGAATCGAACCGTCCCCCCCTTCTCATGCCGGTGGAACAGTTCCCGCAGCTCCGCGTCGAACCGGTCTAGCCGGGCGATACCGTGGGCGACGTACGACGCGGAATGGGCGCGCCCGAGAAGGCCCTCTTCGTTGAGAAACTGGTGGTTGGGAAAGCGGGCCGTTTCGGGGTTCCACCGGCCGGCGGCGCACGCCACTTTCGCCGCCGCGCCGCGCCACGCCCCTTCACCGAGATACTCGCTGCTGTGCTTGGCGATTAGGGCGTCGTACTCCCGCACCACGGGAATATCGGCGCGGCAGTTCCAGATCGCCGCGCCGCATCCGGAAGGCTTGGCGATCCTCTCCATCTCCCAAAGGGCCGGTTCGACATCGAACCAATGGAATGCCTGGGCGCTCACGGCGAGATCGAATACTCCCGAGCGCAGGCCGAGGGCTTCCGCCTCGCCGCGCATATAGCGCACCGTCCCGGGAGAACGGGCGAAATCGAGCATCGCCTCGTTCGGATCGACGCCGACCACGTTGAATCCGCGCCCTTCCAGGATTCTGCTGAAAATGCCCGTTCCGCAGCCGATATCGGCGATTCGATCGCCGATATCGATCCCGGAGCGCTCCACGAGCCAGTCGACGATTCCATCGGGATAGGAAGGCCTGTGCCGATGATAGTCGCGGGCGGCGGCGGAAAAGCGGTTTTTCGGGGTTCTTTCCACGCCGGTCGCCTCCGTACGGCGGGGGGATAAGGAGGAACTTCCCCCGCGTTCCCTTCGAACAGACGGTTTCGATTCTACCATCCTCACCATCGGCCGGACCGCCCGGGGCGGAGAAAATGACGGTATCATCGCTTTTCCGCGGGAGCGGACCGGTTTATGATCGTCCCGGAAGCTACGATTCGATCCATCACGGTCTATCGGCGACATTCGGCCGATCGGGAGAAACCTCGAGAAATGAATGTCTGCGTATTCTGCGCGTCGAGCAACGATGTGGCCGGGCCGTACTTCCGCGCGGCGAGGGAACTGGGCGAGCAGATCGCCGCGCGGCGATGGACCCTCGTCTACGGCGGCGGCAACGTCGGCCTCATGGGCGTTCTCGCGGAGGCGGTCCGCGAAGGGAAGGGGCGGATCGTCGGCGTGATCCCCGAGGCGCTCCGCGACAGGGAACTCGCCTATCCCGGCGCGGACGAAATGATCGTCACCGCCGACCTCAGGGAGCGAAAGTCGTTGATGGATGAAAAAGCGAACGCCTTCATCGCGCTGCCCGGCGGGTTCGGAACCCTCGATGAGGTCGTCGAGACGATCACGCTGAAACAGTTGAAGTTTCATGACAGGCCGGTGGTGTTCGTCAACATCGCACGGTATTACGACCGTCTCTTCGCGTGGATCGACCACGTTTTCGAAGAGCGGTTCGCGCCGGGAGACCCGCGCGATCTCTATTCCGTCGCCCGCTCGGCGGCCGAAGCCGTGCGGATCATCGAGGAGAACACCTAGCGATGCCTTTGCAGAAACGGCGGAAAGATGTGCGGAACGTCGCGATCATCGCCCACGTCGACCACGGAAAGACGACCCTCGTGGACGCCCTTTTGAAACAGACGGGCGCCCACCAGTTCCGCGAGGGCGAGACGACGATCATGGATTCCAACCCTCTCGAGCGGGAGCGGGGGATCACGATTTTCTCCAAGAACGCGTCGATCCGCTGGCGGGACACGCTGATCAACATCATCGACACGCCGGGACACGCCGATTTCGGGAGCGAGGTGGAGCGCATCCTGAGGATGGTCGACGGCGTCCTCCTCCTCGTGGACGCCCTCGAGGGACCGATGCCGCAAACGAAGTTCGTGCTGCGCAAATCGCTCGAACTCCACCTGAAGCCGATCGTGGTGATCAACAAGATCGACCGTCCGAACGCCCGTCCCGACGAGGTGGCGAGCATGACGTTCGACCTCTTCTGCGAGCTGAGCGCCACCGACGAACAGCTCGACTTCCCGATCGTCTACGCCTCGGCAAGAGAGGGATACGCCCGGCGGGAGCTGGAGGACGACGACACGAACATGGCCCCGCTCCTCGACGTGATCCTCCGGCGGGTCCTTCCGCCGGTGGCGGACGAGGAACAGCCGTTCCAGATGCTCGTCACCATGCTCGAGCACGACAACTTCGTCGGCCATATCGCCGTCGGCCGGATCATGCACGGGAAGATCGGCGTCAACCGGCCCGTTGTCATCATCCGTCGGGGCGGGGAACAGAAGCGCTGCCGCATCACGAAGATCCTCAAGTACGTCGGCCTCCACAGGGTCGAGTCGGAAGAGGCGATGGCCGGGGATATCGTCTCTCTCGCCGGAACGGAAGGGGCGAGTGTCGGGTCCACCATCGCCGCGCCCGAAAAGCCCGAAGCGCTCCCCATGGTGGAGATCGACGAGCCGACGCTCTCGATGAACTTCTCCCAGAACACGAGTCCCCGCGCGGGGCTCGACGGCGGACGTTTCCTCACTTCGCGACACATCCGCGAACGGCTCGAACACGAGGCCCGCGTGAACGTGGGAATCCGCGTCGAGGAAGCGGTCGACAACCGCCTCAAGGTGTCGGGGCGGGGCGAGCTTCACCTGTCGATTCTCATCGAGACGATGCGCCGTGAAGGTTACGAACTCGAAGTGTCGCGGCCCGAAGTGATTCTCAAGCGGCTCGACGGCGTCCTTCTCGAGCCGGTCGAAGAGGTGGTGATCGAAGTCGACCCCGAATACCAAGGACCCGTGATGGAGGCGATCGGCGGCCGCCGCGGTGAGGTGAGGGACATATCGCGCACATCGGCGGGCACCGTGCGGCTCGAGTTCCTCATCTCCACGCGGGCGCTCATCGGCTTCCGGAGCGAACTGATGATGATGACCCGGGGCACGGCGATCATGTATCAGAATTTCTACCGGTACATGCGATTCCAAGGTGAGCTTCCGAAAAGGCGGGTCGGCGTCCTCGTTTCGATGGGCGGAGGCCGCGCGGTGGCGTACGCCCTATGGGGGCTCGAGAAGCGCGGCGAGATCATGGTGAAACCGGGAGACGACATCTACGAGGGAATGATCATCGGCGTGAACAACAAGGGGAACGACCTGGTGGTGAACGCTTCCCGCGGGAAGCAGCTCACCAACTTCCGCGCGGCGGGCACCGACGAAGCGATCCAGCTCACGCCGCCGCGGGAGATCACCCTCGAGTTCGCCCTCGAGTTCATCGAAGATGATGAACTCGTCGAGATCACCCCGAAAAATATCAGGCTGAGAAAGATGATGCTCTCCGAGATCGACCGCCGACGCGCCGGAAGGCCGGGCGGCGGAAAGAAATCGGGGCGCGGGAGCGGGCACTAATGCGAATCATGACCGGTTCATACGGACCATGCGGAGGGAAAAGGGAATGAGCACTCCAATCACCGCGGCGGCACAGGAGCGAAATCTCGCCGTCTTCCTCGACTTCGAAAACCTGGCGCTCGGTTTCACCGGGTCGAAAGGAAAGGCGTTCGAAATCGACCTCGTTCTCGGACGACTTCTCGACAAGGGGAAGGTGCTCGTCAAGATCGCCTACGCCGACTGGGGAAGTTTCCGGGAGTACACGAAGCAGCTTCACGCCGCCGGTGTCGAGCTGATCGAAATCCCGAAACGGAAGATGACCGGGAAGAACTCCGCCGACATCCGGCTTTGCGTCGACGCCATGGACCTGAGCTACAGCAAGGAACACATCAACACGTTCGTGGTGGTGTCGGGGGACAGCGATTTCTCGCCCCTCGTGTCGAAACTGAAGGAGAACGGAAAATACGTCATCGGTCTCGGCATGAAGAAATCGACGTCGAAACTCCTCTCCGACAACTGCGACGAGTTCATCTATTACGAGGACCTCGGCGCCGAAAAGGGCGCGGCGGCGGCCTCGTCGGACACGAAGAAGATTCCGAAGACGAAACAGGAAATCTACTTCCTCCTTTTCGACGCGATCCGCGCTCTTCAGCGGGAGAATTACGAGGTGATCTACTCGTCCCTCGTGAAGGATACGATGAAGCGGAAGAGGCCGTCATTCAACGAGTCGAGCTATGGCTACAGGAGCTTCAGCGAGCTTCTCGAAGAGGCGCAGGAGGCGGGCCACATCGCGCTGAAGACCGATGAGCGAAGCGGGACGTACGTGGTCACCCGGCTCGACTACGGCCGGAGGAGAAGGCGCCGGTAACGGCGGGTAGGTAGACCGGCCGGCGGGGTCGGCTCAGGCGGTTGTGCGAAGGGAAATCGCGACGGCCCAGGCGAGGAGCGCGGCCACGGGAAGGGTCGCCACCCAGGAGAGGACGATCTCGCCGATCACTCCTTTCGACGACCGGCCGCTCCAGATACCGATGCCGAAGATCGCCCCGGTGGAAACGTGGGTCGTCGAAACAGGGGAACCGAGGAGCGACGCGCCGATGACGAGCGCCCCCGAGACGGCGTTCGCCACGAAGCCCTGCCCCTGGTTCATGTCGGTGATCTTCTTTCCCATCGTCTCGGCGAGTTTTCGCGAATGGAGGAATCCGCCGAGCGCCATTGCGCCGGCGAGCGCCGCGAGCGAGAGCCGGGCGTCGAGACCGGCCCACCGGCCGGCGACGAGAAGGGCGAGCACTTTCGGTGTATCGTTCAACCCGCGCGCCACGCCGAGGGTGAATGCCGACACGGTGTGCGCCGCGGCGAGAAAGGTCTGGGCGGAAAAGCCGAGCACCGATCCGCTGTAACGACGGGCGCACTGCTCGCGCTCGCCGACTTCGAGAGCAATGCCGGTACGCTCGAAAATGAGCGTGCCGCCGCCCGCGTCGATTACCGGCTCGTAACAGTCGCCCACGCAGACGCACGTTTCCTCCACGAGGCTGAGGCGCCTCCGGGTGAAGCGGGCGGCGGGGTAGATCAGCGCGGCGGCGAAGAGGGCGAGGAAAGGACTCGTCAGGAGGGGGAGGAAATACTTCTTCCCCAAGACGGCGATCTGAAGATCCGCCGGCGCCAGCGCGAAACCGGCTCCCACGAGACCGCCGATCATCGCGTGGGTCGTCGAGATCGGCATGCCGATGCGTGTGGCGAGAAGCACGGTGAGCGCCGCGCCGCCGCCGACCGACACGAGAAACGCCGGGTTCGCCACCACGCTGTCGGGCACGAGCCCCTTCCCGCCGAACGCCTTCACGAGCGACCAGGCGAGCAGAATCGACAGCGCCGAACCGGTCAGCTGGGCGGCGGTGGCGAGAACTAGAGAGCGCTTGTACGAGTGGGTCGACGACCCGTACATGGTGGCCGCGGCCTTGAAGTTGTCGTTCGCCCCATTGGCGTAGGCGAGGGCGACGGCGGCGATGAAGAGCATGGCGATCAGCACGATTCCCCCTTTTGCGGTTGTCGTCGGATGCGGCGGCGCCCGCGCGCGCGCAGGCATCTTCGCCCGTCCCCTATAAGTGTTACAAAGAGGCGATCGATTACGTCAAGAATCGGAACACCGGGCCGGGAGATGGCTTGCGTTTGCGGGGAAGGGTATTACATTCAAGAGAACGGCGCACAAGGCGGCGGCAAACGGATCGTACGGCGTCCCGTGCGCCAGCACACGGGAGGGAGCAAGGAAAGACGTGGAAGGCAAGGCGAAAACGACCGCCGGCGCGATGATCACCCTCACGCCTGCGGCGTGCGAGGAGATCCGCCGGCTCATCGAGAAGGACGGACGGCCCGGGATCGGCCTGAGGCTCGGCGTCAAGGGGGGCGGCTGCTCCGGGCTGTCGTACGTTATCGAGTTCGACGAAGCGCAGGAGAACGACCACCTGCAAAAGGAAGCGGAATTCGACGTCTTCATCGATAGAAAAAGCAGCCTATACCTGAAGGGACTCACCCTCGACTACCATTCGGGCCTGCAGGATCACGGTTTCAAGTTCATCAATCCGAACGCCTCGAACACGTGCGGCTGCGGCGAATCGTTTTCCGTCTGAATAGAACGCCAGCGGTGATCGCGAGCCGCATCCCGATCGATTCGAGAGCGGGTTCGACCTCGCCTCCCCGGCCCGACGACGAGGAATGAATGACTCTTTCGATCACCGAACAGGTCCGAATCGCCAGGAACAGCGCCTTCCTCCGGGACGTGAGCGAAGAGTTCGCCCTCTTCACCGTGACGGGCCCCGACGCCGAGGAGTTTCTCGGCAGGCTGACGCCGCACGATGTCGGCGCCATCCCCTCGGGCGAGGGAAGGCCGAACGCGATTCTCGACAAGCGTTCCGCGGTGATCGCCCTCTTCGATCTCTTCCGGGTGGAAGAAGGCTTTCTCCTCCTTTCCGAACGCCGTCTCGCGCCGGTGATCCGCGCCCATTTCGAAAACCTCCGTTTTACAGAGGATCTCGTTCTCGGTGATACGTACGAAGGCGCGCTCCTCGTGCTCGAAGGACCGGAGGCGGCCGCCGCACTCGCGGAAACCTTAAGCGGCGCGGCCGCCTTGCCGTCACTCGGCGCCGCCCGCGTCCTTCCCCATTCGTTCACGGGAGACGAGGGATTCCTGATCGTCGCGGGGCGCGGGGAGGAAGAGTCGATCCGCGGTTCTTTCCGCTCGCGCCGCGCCCTGGCCGAGGAGGCGTTCCAGGTCGGCCCGGAAGCGTTCGACATCCTTCGCATCGAGGCGGGCGTGCCGAGGCACGGAAGAGATTACGATGAAACGACACTCGTCCTCGAACTCCCTCACGGCGACGACGAGATCTGCACGAACAATCGCTGTTACCCGGGCCAGGAGATCGTGGCGCGCATCCGAAGCCGCGGGGCGGTGAAGAAGAGGATGGTCGGCCTTCGCTTCGACAAGGTCGTTCATCTCGAAAACGAAGCGCCTCTTTTTCTCGAAGGGGAAGACGTCGGCGAATTGAGGAGCCGCGCTCCCTTCGAGGGCGAAACGATCGCGCTGGCGTACGTGAGGAAACCCCACTATTCCGATCTCGGCATGACTTTCGATTTCGAGATTTCCGGTACGAAGGTGCAAGCGACGATTGTGCGCCTCCCCTTCCGCGTGGCGGGCGCCGTTCGCGAGGCGGCGGAAAGGGAGTACGCCGCCGGGATGGAAGCGTTTCACGGGGACGATTTCGAAAGCGCCGGAAGACACTTTCGGCGCGCCGTGCGCATCAATCCGGCCGACCCCGACCTGTTCGAGGCGCTCGGGTTGGCGATCGAGCGGAGCGGCGACGTCGACGGGGCGATCCGGGCGAACCTCGATTTCGCAAAGGCCCATCCGGCGGCGTTCATGGCGCACACCAATCTTTCCCGTCTATATATGCTCAAGGGGATGAAGGAGAAGGCCGAGTCGGCGATGGCCGAATCGACGATTCTCCAGATGCGCCTCGCGGCGAGAACGGCCGAGTCGCGAAGGAAAGTGGAGGCGAGGCGGAAGGCGTCCGCCGCACGGGAAAGCGCTGCGAAAATCGAGATTTTCGATGAAGTGCTGAAGATCGACGCGGGCGATGAAGTGGCGAACTTCGGCATCGGGAAGCACTACCTCGACGCCGGGGACTGGGATGGAGCGATCCGCCACCTCACCGTTGCGACCGGCAGGAACAGCACTTTCTCGGCGGCCTTCGGGCTGCTCGGCGAGGCGCTGGCGCGAGCCGGGCGGACGGAAGAGGCGATCGAAGTGCTGGAACGGGGGATCGCCGCGGCGGAGATGAAAGGCGACCTGCAGCCGCTCGGGCGGATGCGGAAATGGCTCGAAAAAATCGATCATGGAACAACCAATGCCGCCGGCGACCCCGGCGGATGAACGGGAGAAGAAGATGTATCCACCTGAACTGACGAAACCGATGGCGGCGGAACTCACCTCGGCGGGCATCGCCGAACTGAAGAACGCCGACGACGTGGACGCGGCGCTCGCGCGGCCGGGGACCACCCTCGTAGTGATCAACTCGGTGTGCGGCTGCGCCGCCGGAAACGCGAGGCCGGGGGTGAAGCTCGCCCTCCAAAGTGAGGTGATCCCCGACAGGACGGTCACCGTCTTCGCCGGCGTCGATTCCGAGGCGGTGAATCGCGCCCGCGCACGGGCGGCCGACTTCAAGCCGTCGTCTCCGTCGTTCCTCCTCTTCGAAAACGGAGAGGTTCGCTACGCCATGCACCGCCACGAGATCGAGGGACGCACGCCGCAGGACGTGGCGTTCCGCCTCGTCCAGGCGTTCGAGGAGCATTGCTCGAAAAAGGAAGCGTGAAGGGGTATGCTGATCGCGGTGAATCGTGTCCTCAACCGATACCGGGAGATTCTCATGTTGCCGCTTTCCCGCAGGTCGAATCGTTTCGCGCCGCCCGGCGGTCGTTTCGCGCTTCTTCTCTTCACGTCGATTCTTCTTCTCCATCCGGCGCGCTCGGAGGCGACCTTCTCGATTGTCGCCATCGACACGCTGACCGGTGAGATCGGCGTCGCTGTGCAGTCGCGTGCGTTCAACGTCGGCATGGCGGTACCTTGGGTGGAAGCGGGGGTCGGAGCGATCGCCACGCAGGCTTCGACAAACGAGTCGTTCGGACCGCGCGGGCTGGCGCTTCTCCGGTCGGGTCTTTCGGCGGAAGCGACGCTCCGCTCCCTCCTCGAAGCGGACAAGGAAAGCGAAAGCCGGCAGGTGGGAATCGTCGATGCCCGCGGCGGCAGGGCGCAGCACACGGGAGCGAAGAACATGGACTGGGCGGGGGGAATCATCGGCGACGACTTCGTCTGCCAGGGGAATATCCTCGCCGGCGAAACGGTCGTCGAGGCGATGGCGGCGGCGTTTGGCGAAACCGACGGCGAACTGGCGGTGAGACTTCTCGCCGCGCTCGTCGCGGCGCAGGAGGCGGGGGGCGACCGTCGGGGGAAGCAGTCGGCGGCGCTTCTCGTCGGGCGTCCGAGCGACGACCACCCGGAGTACATCACGCGCTACATCGACCTTCGCGTCGACGACGACCCGGAGCCGATCGACGAGATCCAACGCCTCTACCACATTCTCGAGGGGACCGATCTCGCCCTCGCCCACATCCGTTACGCGAAGGAGTACCGCGCCGCCGACCGGGAGCACCTTGCGGAAAGGGAGATGAGGCGCGTTTCACAGATCCTCGACGGCGCCCTCGAGCGCGAGGAGACCTCCGCCGGCACACTCAATTCACTCGCCTGGTTCCTCGCCACGAACAACAGCCATCTCGACCGGGCCCTCGAGGCGGCAAGGCGCGCCGCTTCACTCGAGCCGGAATCGTTCGAAATCCTCGACACCCTCGCCGAAGTCTATTTCCGTCTCGGACGTTACGACGAAGCGGTGGCGACGGGTACGAAGGCGCTCACCCTCTCGCGGGACGATGAGTACCTCAAGGGTCAGATCAGACGCTTCCGGGATCGGCGCACCGATCTCGCGCCGGGAGGCACGGTCGACCGGCCCTGACCTTTCGAGAAATGCTGTTTCTTCATCTCACCGTATGAGCGTCATCCGCTTCGTCTCGTCGTAGCCGTCCGTTTCGAGACGGTAGAAATAGACGCCCGACGGCGCGGCGCGGCCGGCGTCGTCGACGCCGTCCCAGGTGACCGTGTGGGTTCCCGCCGCCTGCTCCTCGGTGCGCACCAGTTCCTTCACCCGCCGCCCGGCGACATCGTACACACGGAGCGTTACGGCGGAGCGGCCGGGCAGAGTGTAATCGATCACGGTGAAAGGATTGAACGGGTTCGGCCGGTTCGATAAGAGAGTCGCCGACACGGGGACGCTTTCGCCCGACGACGCGACGCCGGTGGCTGTCGCGAGGTCGTACGCGGCGAGGGCGTCGATCCGGCCGTAGCCGAACGTGTTGTTCGGCACCTGGCCGGCGGGAATGCCGCCGCACGTATCGGTGGTGGTGAGCGGCAGCGCCGACTGGTTGATGATGTTCTCGATGCCGGCCACGTCGCCGGCGAGGGCGGGGTTCGCCGCCACGAGGAGCGCCACGAGTCCCGCCACATGGGGGCCCGCCATGCTCGTTCCGCTCAAGCTCGTGTAGCCACCACCCGGAATGGAAGAACGCACACCGACGCCGGGGGCGCTGATGTCCGGCTTCATCCTGCCGCTGCCGTCGATCGTCACGTTCCCGCGGCTGGAGAAGGAGGCGATCTGGTCGGAGGAGTTCGTGGCGCCGACACTGTACGAAGCGTCGTAGATCGCGATCGGCGCATCGACGGTGTTGCACGATGGGCCCTAATTCCCCGCGCTCACCACGACGACGATCCCGGCGGCGCGCACATTGTCCACCACCGTCTGCAGCACGAGTGGATCGGTGCACCCTTCACTCGGCGGACAGCTCCACGAGTTGTTGATCACGTCGGGCGCCTGGAGAGGATCGGGGTTCAAGTCGTTCGTGTCGGTGGGGGCGATCATCCATTGGAGGCACTCGGAGTATGTCGCCGGCGTGCCGACTCCCACGTCCATGCACCGGCAACCGATCCACTTCGCCCCCGGCGCCATGCCGACCTGGTTCCCGGCGAGATCATCGCCCACCATGGTGCCCATGGTGTGCGTGCCGTGGCCGTGATCGTCGCACGGCACGGGCGAATCGAGTCCGCACGTTCCGCCGCTCCCCGTGTGGATCGCATCATGCCAGTTGTAGTTGTGATCCGCCGTCGATCCGTTCCAACCGCGGTACTGATCGATGAGCGCCGGATGGCTCCAGTCGTAGCCCGTGTCGATGCCTCCCACCACGGCGCCCTGGCCGGTGTCGCCGAGCGCCCAGACGGACGGCACGTTCACCTGGGTGATGTTCCACTCGATCGCCGCGGTCTTCCCGCGCATACCCGCCGGCGCGCCCGCCCCGATCGGCTCCTCGAACCGAACCATCCTGTCGGTGAATACGCCGCGCACGTCGGCGCGCCGCGCAAGCCGCTCGATGAGCGCCGCGTCCCCCGTCGCGGCGACCATGTTCGCCACCCAAAGCGATTTATACTTTACACCCACGCGATCGAGTTCCGCGAGGATCGGTCCTTGTGTCGCACGGGCCACGGCGGTGAGTTTCTCGAACACGAAACGGCCCTTCTCCGCCTTCGTCCCGAGCGCGGGCGCTCCGCTCAAGTCGGCCTGCGCATCGAGATAGATCAGGAAATCCGCGCTCCCCGTCGCCGCATCGTCGAGGACCTCCTGCTGAACCTTCCCCTGCCACGTTTCCGCGCCCTCGGAGTATCGGAAAAGGCTGAAGAAGAGGAAGAGGACCAATAGATAAAACCAGCGCGAAACGATGCGATTTTGCATGAAAGACCCCCTGTGTAGCGCGGGCACGGTGCGAGGACGTCGTGAAAAGAACATGGGGGAGGAGTTCTACATCCGTATTATACCACGGTTTCGCCCCTTCCATCCACCGTTGTCGGCCGGGAGGGACGGCACCCTCCTTTGACAATCCCTACCCGGTGGGAGAAACTCGCGGGACGAACCGGCGGAAGGGGAGTGAGTCGTTGAACAGGAAGTGGATATTCCGAACCGTTCCCGGGGCGGCGACGGCGGCCATCGCCCTCGCCGCCGGCTGCACCTCCGCACCCCCCATGCCGGACGCGACGGACATGCCGAGCGGCATCGAGGAGGCGTCCGGAATCGCACGTCACGGCGACGAGCTTCTCATCGTGGGCGACGAAGGCGCTTCCCGCTGCTACCGCTGCCCCGTGTCGGGCGACGAGAAGGGTGTGGTCGCTCTCGACGAAGACCGCCTCCTGATGGAAACGTGGACCGCCTCTTCGCTCCCCCTCGACCTGGAAGGGGTGGAAGTGCTCGCCGACGGCCGGACGGTGGTCCTTTCCGAACGGCTCCACGCTCTTCTCGACAGGGAAGGCGTGGTGGCGGAGTACCCGAAGCTCGCCTCGGAGTTCGGAAACCGAGGCCTCGAGGGAGTGGCGGTGCGCCCCCTCGAAGACGGCATCTCCCGAGTGGCGGTCCTCTGGGAAGGGGGCTACCCTCTCTACCGCGCGTTGCCCGAGGCGTATCGCGGTCCCACCGGGCGCCCTCCCATGCGCCCGATGCTCTTCATCCACAACGTGGCGCCCGGCGAAAGGAATCTCGTGTATGAAGAAGAAGACCTGGTCATAATCGATCTCGACGTTCCCCTTCCCGGCGGCACGCCCCCCCGGGCGCAGCGGTTTCGTGCTCCCGATCTCGTATGGTATCGATTCGGTGGAGAGTCGAGCGGTGAATGGGGATTCATCGTGCTTCTCAGCTCCGAGTACGCACTCCCCCCCGAGCCGGGATCGGCCGGGGACTGCCCGGGCGGGCTGAGCGGTGAACGATACTGTTACAAATGGCTCATGCGCTTCGACGCCTCCGGCAGGCCGGTGGGGGAACCGGCCGATCTCGACCGGCTCATTCCCGATCATCTCGCATCGCGAAACTGGGAGGGGATGGACTGGTTCGTCGAAGGAGAGTCGCTCGTTCTCGTTTATGAGGAGAGAGCGGACCGCCGGGGCAACGTCGCGATCATCGATCTCCCGGCGACGTGGTAGAGAATACCGTAATCGGGCGGGCCGTCGTGGTTCGCGAAAGGATGATGATTCTCCATGAAAAACGTATCCACAGATATCCGTCCCCTCGTCCGTGAGATCGGCAAGGCTCCTTGCGAATGGCAGCGTGAGGACCTCGTCCGCTACTGCCTCGAAAAGGGGGTCACGTCGGTCAACTTCCGTTACCCGGCGCTCGATAACAAGCTGAAGGAACTCCGTCTTCCCGTGAACAGCGAGACGTACCTCAGGAGGATTCTCGCCGCCGGCGAACGGGTCGACGGCTCGAGCCTCTTTCCGACGATCTTCGATTCGGGGTCGAGCGATCTCTACGTCGTGCCCGTCTACCGGTGGGCGTTTCGGAACCCGTGGGCGGACGATGAACTCGATATCGTCTGCCGTTTCGCCGACCACCACGGCGCGCCCTGCCCGGGCACGCCCGACAATGTGCTCGCGGCGAGCGCCGCTCGGCTGAGGGAGAGCACCGGTCTCGACCTGAAGGCGCTGGCGGAACTCGAGTTCTACCTGATCCTCGAGCGCACCGACGACCGATTCACCGGGAAGGCGCAGCGGAACTACCAGCAGAGCGGCCCGTACCTCCACGGCGGCGCCATTGTGGACGACATCGTCCGCACGGTGAGCGCCGTCACCGGAGGGGTGAAATACTGCCACAGCGAAGTCGGATACATCGACAGGATCGAGTCGCACGATCCGGAGATCGACTCCCGGCGGGTGGAGCAGTACGAACTCGAGTTCGATCTCATGCCGATCGAGGACCTCGGCTGCTGGCTCACCGTGGCGCGCTGGCTCGTCCGCGCCATCGCCGATCGCCACCGCGCGTCGGTCACCTATCTGCCGAAGCTCGACCAGGGGATGGCGGGAAGCGGCATGCACATCCATCTCGCCCTCGAACGGGAGGTCGACAACGCGATGCTCGGCGAAGGGGGCGGGATGTCCGACGAAGCGCTCCGGTTGATCGGCGGCATCCTGGGACACGCGAAGGAGCTCACGTCGTTCGGAAGCACGGTCACCGCGAGCTACCTCCGCCTCGTGCCGGGACAGGAAGCACCCACGCGGATCTGTTGGGGCCGTCGAAACCGCTCGAGTCTCCTGCGGGTTCCCCTCGATTTCGCCGTTGAAGGGAGACTCGACCGGGCGATGAACCCGGGGGAACGGGGCGACTATCCCGACTCTCTCGGCAGGCCCACGGTGGAGTACAGGGGACCCGACGGCTGCGCCTTCACCCACCTCCTCCTTTCGGCGATCACCGTGTGCATCGAGGAGGGGCTTCTCTCGGAAGAATCCGCGCCCTTTGCCGCCGGTCTCGAAGTGAAGGAGAACATCTTCCGGAACAAGGAGCTGCTCGCGACGCTCGAGGAACTCCCTCCCACCGCCGTGCAGGCGGCGGCGTCACTGAAGGAGAAGAGGGATTTCTTCGAGAAGCGCGGTTTCCCGCGCCGGTTGATCGACGTGGTGATCCGCAAGCTCGAGGCGGAAGCCGACATCGGGTTGAGCGAGAAGCTGCGGGCGTTGCCGGCGTCGGAACGGCTCGTGGAAAGCCGCAGGCTGATGCACAAGGACCTGCACAAGCATTGACGCGACCCGGCCGCGGTGCGCCCGATGGACGCCGAAACGACCGGCGAGGATCGTCTTTCCACTCTCCTTCAAGCGGGGGGAAGTGGAGGAGGGGTCGCCCTGAAGAGGAGGGCGAGCGTCGGCGCCCGCGCGGCGGCGATCCACGCCGCCATGCCGGCCGTCCAGACGAGGGTGTCCGCCGTGATCCTCCCCGAGGCGATGTCGTCCGCCATCTGGCGCGGTGTGAATGGACCGACGGTCCGCCCCTCCTCGCCGATGTACCACGCCGGCGCGCCGGACGCCTCGACGGGAGCGGCCGCCGGCCCGCGGGGCATCATCGTCCCGGCGTAGCTCATCCCCATGCCGAGACCGACCCCCGCCGCGGCGAGACCGCCGGCCGGGTTTTCCGCCGCCGCGGGCATCGACGATCCGACTTGGTACTTCATGAACCGGTCGAGATCCCCCACGATTCCCATGCTCGAGCGCGAGTCGATCGCCTTTTCCACCTCCTCGGGAAGCGAGATGTTCACAATATAAAGCTGCGGGATATCGAGGCCGTACTCGTCGTCCACGCGGGAGATCACTTCTCTCCTCAACCGTTCCGACAGCTCCCCGTAGTTCGAGGCGATGTCGGCGATCGGTATTGCGGCGCCTGCGATCACGTCGGCGAAACAGTTGTTGATGATCGCCCTGAGAAGGACGTTGATCTCGTCGGCGTCGAACTCGGAATCGGTGCCCACCAGCTCCTCGAGAAGCGACCGGGGATCGCTCGCCTTGAGGGTGTACGCCCCGAAGGCGCGCAGGCGGATCGGACCGAAGTCGGCGTCCCGCACGATCACCGGGTTCGGGGTGCCCCACTTGAGACCGGTGATCTGCCTCGTGGCGACGAAGTACACCTCCGCCTTGAAAGGACTGTTGAACCCGTGGGTCCATCCTTCGAGGGTGCTCAGCACGGGGAGGTTCTTCGTCGCCAACCGGTGGTGGCCCGGCCCGAAAATGTCGGCCACCTTTCCCCGGCGGACGAAAATCGCGAGCTGTCCCGGCCGAACGATCAGCCGCGCGCCGTTCTTGATCTCGTTGTGATACCTCGGAAAACGCCACACGAGTGTGTGCCCACCGTCATCCACCCACTCGACGATATCGATCAGTTCGCCGCGCAACTTTTCCACGAAACTCATTCCGTTCCTCCCTGTGGATACGTTCTCACCACCCGAGCAGTCCGTGCAGCAGGTCACCGATCGTTCCCGAGACCGCCGCCGACGGCGTCCCCCGGGCGGCACCTCTCCTCAAGCGATCGGCCCTTCGTTTCATCATCACCCGTTCCTCGCGCCGGACATCGCGCCGCTCGTCCTCCCTGCACTTCTCCAGTCCCCCGGCGGCGATGAACGCCGCGATCCGCTCCAGCTCGTCGGCATCGAGCCATGTGCCGTGCAGACCGCACCAGTCGACGATCACCCCCGACCGCCGGGCGAAGTTCTTTCGCTGCATCAGCCCGGCGCAGACAGGGCACCTGCGGTAGACCACATCGCCCTGGAACGGACCCGATCTCTTCCCGCCGCCCACTCGCGCCGGTTTGTCGCGATACGTTTCGCGCTCCGCCCGCGCGGCGCGTCGAATCAACTTCTCGAAACTCTCGTCGGGCGCCCACAAGCCGTGGCACGCCGGGCACTCCCGGACCACTACGCCGCCGATGCTCCGCGCTTTCATCGCCGCGGCGCAACACGGGCAATCGAGCGACGCGCCCGCCTCGGGTACCGGCTGCGGAGCGAACCGCACGCCGCACGATGCGCAGAAGAGCGCCTTCTTTCCGTTCCGGGCGTAGCATTCCGGGCAGATCAGCGCGAGAGGTCCGGTCGGGCGCACGATGGAAGAGCCGCAGTAGCCGCATCTCGCCGCTTCTCCGTCCACCGAGGCGCCGCACGAGGCGCACCGCCGGATTTCGGCGTCCACCGCCACGGGCGATTCGACACGGACCGATTCGCCGCACGGGCAGAGGACTTCGTCGCCGGCGACGCCGGTCACGTCGAACTGCGTATGACATACGGGACACGCAACGAGCTTCATGTGACTTTTGCCTTCCCGATCCGGTCTCCTTCCATAGAGTACTGATCGGCCCGCCGGACTCTTCGATTGAGCCGTCCGGAAAGGCCCGTCCGCTCGATTCTTGCGAAGAAAACCACGTTCATCGTAGGATCGCTCAAAAGAGAATCGACCCGGCCTCGATCGAAAGGAGTCAGAAATGAAACGACTTGTTCCGTTCGCCCTCCTGGCGGCGCTCATCGTTTTTTCGGCGAACTGTACACGCACCCAGAAGGGGGCCGTCTTCGGAAGCGGAGGGGGCGCGATCCTCGGCGGCGCCATCGGCAGGGCGACGGGGAACACCGCGGCGGGCGCCATCATCGGCGCGGCGGTGGGCGGCGCGGTGGGCGCGGAGATCGGCCATTACATGGATAAGCAGGCCGCCGAACTGGAAAACGACCTCGACGGCGCCACCATCGAACGGGTCGGCGAGGGGATCAAGATCACCTTCGATTCGGGAATCCTCTTCGCGGTGAACAAGGCGGACCTCACGCCGCAGGCGCAGGCGAACCTGGAGAATCTCGCGAAGGTGCTCGCGAAGTACGAGGATACGAACATACTGATCGAGGGGCATACCGATTCGGATGGGCCGGAGGACTACAACCAGGCGCTCTCCGAGAGGCGCGCCGCTTCGGTGGCGCACTTCCTCGCATCCCGCAACGTCGCCTCGCCGAGGATGAGCACCGTCGGGTACGGTGAGAGCCAGCCGGTGGCGGACAACGCCACGGTGGAAGGGAAGGCGGCGAACCGCCGCGTGGAAGTGGCGATCATGGCGAATGAGAAACTGAAGAAGGCCACGGAACGAAAAGTCGAACAGGGGTGATCGCGGGGGCTATCTCCGGCGACGCCCCCGCCCCCCGCTCCGGCCGCGCCCGCTCCCGCGCCCACCGCTTCGGCCGCCGGTTCGCTCCCTTCCGGACGAGGTCGGCGCGGGGCGTGAAGGCCGCCGCGTGGGGGACTCTTCCCCCAGGGGCGAGGCGTGGATCGTCTTTTGGTAGTACTCGTCGATCAACATCGCGGCGATCGCCTGGCCGCCCGACGTTTCGCTCAGGAACTTCGCCAGCGGAATCATCCGCCCCATCCTCTCCCGCACGAGGCCGTCGAGATTCCTCAGCTTCGCCTCGAGAAGGGCGACCACCCGCTCGGCGACCACCTTCTGGACGTCTTCGTCGGTGGGAAGCTCGCGGCGGATCATCTCGATGCCGTACCGCTTCGCCACCGCCTTCAGTTCCAGTTTCCCCAGCACATCGACAAGGGAGATCGCCTCGCCGTTCGCCCCCGCCCTTCCGGTCCTCCCGGTGCGGTGGATATACGATTCGTGATCCTCGGGAAAATCGTAAAGGATTACGTGTGAAAGATTCTCGATATCGATCCCCCGGGCCGCCACGTCGGTGGCGACGAGGAAGCGAAGGTTCTTCCTGTAGATCCTTCCGAGCACGTTCTCCCGCGCCGACTGCGACAGGTCGGCGCTGAACTCATCGGCGTCGTATCCGAAGCGCTGCAGCACGGTCACCACGAAGTGGGCGTTCGCCTTCGTGTTGACGAAGATGATCGCCGACTCGGGGTTTTCCACCTCGATGATCCGGACGAGGGCGCGATCCTTGTCCATGGCGGGCACTTCGTAGTAGACGTGCGCCGTTTCCACCACGTGCTCCGCGCCGGCGCTCAGGCTGATCAGCTCCGGATGGTCGAGGAACTGCGTGGCGAGCGACTTGACGAGCGGCGGGAAGGTGGCGGAGAACATGAAGCCGTCACGCACCTCGGGGAGGTACTTCTCGAGCGCCTTCATATCGGGGTAGAAACCCATCGAGAGCATCCGGTCCGCCTCGTCGAACACGAGGATCCTGAGGTCGTCGAGATCCATCGAGCCGCGCATCAGGTGATCGAGGATCCGGCCGGGAGTTCCCACCACGAGATGGGCTCCTTCGCGTAGGGCGTCGAGCTGCGGGCCGTAGCCGACACCGCCGTACACCGCCACGGTGCGCACACCCGATCCTTCCCTCAGCTTCTCCGCCTCGCCGAAAACCTGCCGGGCGAGTTCCCGGGTGGGCACCAGGACGAGGGCCTGGGTATACGGTTTCGATACGTCGACCCGCTCGATGATCGGGATGATGAATGCGCCCGTCTTGCCCGACCCGGTGCGGGACTGCACCATCACGTCACGGCCGGCGCGCATATAGGGGATCGCCTTCGACTGCACGGGCATCAGCCCGGTCCAGCCGAGTTTTTTCGCCGCCTCCCGGAGAGAGTCGGGGAGGTCTTTCATCCGGATTTCCGGTAGTTCCTGATTGTTATCCATGGATACCAGCCTAGCAGCAGACCGCCGGCGGGTACAGGCGAAACTCGAGCCCTATTTCTTTCCCAACAGGTACAGCTCCTCTTCGATCCGGTCGCGCAGCTCCACGGCGGTCTTCACGCCGAAGTAGGTCTTGCCGTTGATCAGGATACCGGGGGACTTCTTGATGCCGCACTTCATCCCCTCGGTCTTCTCCGCGCGGAGACGATCGATGAGCGCCTTGTCGGCGATGTCGGCGCGGTATTTCGCGAGGTCGAGCCCGGCGCTCTCGGCGCACTTCTCGAGCACCTCGTCGCTCAGATCCTCCTGGTGGTCGAACAGAAGATCGTGCATTTTCCATCCCGCGTCCTGCCGGAGCGCGGCGAGGTAGGCGAGCGCCGCAGGCACCGAGCGCTTATGCGATTTCAACGGGAAATTCTTGAAATAAAAAGCCACCTTGTCGGGCTCTTCGAGGCTCAGCTTGCGAAGCGCGGTCGACGCAACACGGCAATAGGGACATTCGAAATCGGCGTAGATCAACACTTTCACCGGAGCGCCGGGATTACCCGAAGGAACGAGCCCCTCATAGGAGGGGGAATACGTCCGGATCGCGAAGGCCGAGAGTTTCCGCCTTTGAATCGATTCCCGAATCTGCTCCGCATCGTTCCCCGCCGCCGCCCGCCGGACGACGAAGGCGGCGAGGCGGGAAGCGATTACGTCGGCCGGTTCGGCGGTGATGCACTCGAGGATCGTCCCCTTGCATTCGCCGTAGCTTTTCGCCGTGCGAATCACTTCTTCCGCCACCGTCTTGTGGGCGCCGCCGAGATCGGTTCCTCCCGCGATCGACGCCCACGGCACTTCCCGTGCCGCGGCGCCGGCCGGCGCCGCGAGCAACGTGAGAAGGAGAAAGAGCGCGACCACGATTCCAATCCGCATTATAAACCGTTCATACATTCTGCAATCTCCTCTGCAAGAAGCCGTCGAGTCCGATTCGGCCATTGTCGAAGAACAGGAGAAATATCGAGAGCACAAGCCACGAGAAGTCACGGAAAAGGGTGCGGTAGCCGATCTCGTCCGCCGCGTCGGAAGAGGCGAAACAGCCGCAGTTGATGTCGAGTCCCTTCGCGAGAGCGATCGAGAGGGCCACGATGAACATCACCATGAGCGCCGATGCGATGAGGGCGGCCGGCCTCGTCCAGAACCCGGCGATCAGAAGCATTCCCGCGCTCAGCTCGAGCCAGGGAACAACGATGGCGAAAAGGTTCACCGCCGAAAGAGGAAGGATCTGGTAGGTCGCCACGGAAAGAGCGAAGTCATAGGGTGAGGCGATCTTCGGAAGCGCGGCGATGACGAAGACGGAGCCGATGTAAAGGCGCATCGGTACGGCGAGCAGGGAGGCGACTCGCGCGGCTCCTGTGGACGCATGCGCCATCTCAGTCGTCGCCGGACGCCATCAGTCGGCGCCAATCGGTTTCCTCGTCGAGAAACTGTACCCACGCGAGCCCCTGGGAGAGGAGATCGTCGGCGAGGAGCCGGGCCGTCCCGTCATCGCCCACCACGACGACGCTCTTGTCACCGGCGGCGGAGCGGAGTGCTTCAACCTGCTCTGCGTCCACCGAGAAGAGAGGGTCGTAAGGGAGCGAATACGCCCCGTCGATGTGCCCTTCGGCGTAGAGCGACTCGTCCCGGGCGTCCACCACGAGATACCAATCGGGATGCTTCTCGATTTCGGCCAGGCTGATCGATTCCGATGTCTCTGTCGTTTCGTCGCAATCCTCGAAGATTTCGTATTCCGCCTGGGCGAGCCACGTCACCGGCGTCGGCCTCGAAGCGTTCACCGCGACGGCGAGAAGCACCGACACGCCCGCAATGAGGAGCGCCCGGAAAACCACAGAGCGAATGTTTTGCATAAGTTTTTATTCTTTCAGAAGTTGAGTCGATTCCGGAAAGCCTGCGCTTCCCGCGCGATCGATTGTTCCACACCCGCGGCGTGATGCTGTTCCCGCTCCCGTCGATGCCGCCAGTTTTTCACACCCGGCATGGCGCCGTCAACAGGCGTGGACGAACGGCCCGGAGAAGACCCGGTCGGTGCCCGGCGGAAATCGGGCTTGACCCCCCATCCGATCGAGGGTTACCGTTCGCGCCTAGGCCGCCCCGGATCGCATTGGCCGATCCGAGGACAATCGGGAACAACCCTCTTGGCAATTCCGGAAACAGGAAAGAAAACCCTCGGCAACGTCACACCGGTCCTCCTGGTCACTCTAATCGGGTTGCTCGTAAGATTCGCTTCGATTCTCGTCCTTGCATCCCGCGGGCTCAGCGGCGACGCGCTCTCCTAATCATACCATGGCGCAGCAACTCGCAGCGGGCGGGTCGTCTTCCCTGTGGTGGTCCCCCGGGCTTCCGCTTTATCTTCTTTTCATCCACCGCTGTTCATCGGATTCCGAACTCGTGTCGATGATCGCCATGATCCCCTGGTACGCGGCTCTCTCGTTCCTCGTCTATCATCTGGCGAACCGGATATCGGGACGACAGGCGGGGATCGTCGCGACGCTCCTCCTTGCCCTGTCCCCCACGTTCATCTACCATTCGATATTCCCTCTTACCCAGCTGCCCCTGGCGACACTCCTGTGCGCCGTGATCGTTCTCACGCTGTCGTACTCGGCGCATCCGCGTCTTTCAACCATTGCCGTCATAGGAACTATGATCGGCGTCGCAATACTCGTTCGGCCCTCTTCCGTCATACTTCTTCCGGTTGTCCCCGTCCTCTTGTGGCGAATACACTCGAGAGGCGCGATCCCCTTCGGAATCCTGATTCCGGCACTTATTCTGATCACACCATGGATGGTTCATGTCAAGCGGACGACCGGACACTTCGTTTTCATCAATTACGCGAATTCGAGAAACCTCTTCCTGGGAAACAACGAGTGGACCCCGTTTTACGAAACCTGGTACTACGGATCGCATCTGAAAGGAGATGATGTTCCGGATCGGTTCAAGGCGCTCGACTCGTCGATCCCCGAACACGCTCCGCACGAACAGGATGCGCTGTACCGCGCCGCCGCTCTTGATCATATCGTGAGGCGCCCGGATCTTTTCCTCTTGCGAACCGTGAATCGGGTGCGATGCTACTTCGCTTTCGATACCTACACGGGAACGGTGCTGATCAAATACGCCCGGCTTCCGAAGCTTCTCGGCCTGGCGACGATTGCGACCGATGCGCTTTTCTATGTAATCGTGATGTTCTTCGCCCTGTACTCCAGCGTTTGTTTCGGAGAGTTGGGCCTTTCTTCGCGGGCGATCGGCATCGTCTGGGTGATCAGCCTCGCTTATGCCGTTCCCTACTGGTTTTCGTTTTCGCACCCGACGTATCATTTCCCGATCATTCCCGGTCTCCTGGCCGTCGGCGGGGGGAGCGGATGGCGATTCTTTCGGAATCCGGGGACGGAAGCCGGCCTGCTGGTATCGCGTATCAGGACGAACAAGTGGCTTGCCGCGAGCTTGGCGGGTCTCGTGGCGGTGCAGGTGGAGTGGGTTTTCCACATGCTCTCCCGCATTTTGGGCCGGGCCTGAACACGCAGGGGCCGGCGACGAATCCCCTCGTGCTTCCGCCTGCTCCCGCCGAACTCGTTTTTTCTCGTTTTTTCCGCTGGAAACGGGTGGAATGATCGTTCAGGTGGGTGTAACGCAAAGATGATACCCCTTGAAAGGAATGGAACGATGTCACGACCGGCAAAGACGGCCGTCGCCGCGATCGCCCTTTCGGTGCTCCTCTCCGCCGTCGCCCTGGCAACCCCCCGTGGGGAGAGGGAGCACGGACCCTTCCAACCCGGACCGCGGTTCGACCGCCTCGTCGAAGAACTGAATCTAACGAGCGAACAGGTCGAAGAGATCGGCGCCCTCCGGGACGAGGGCCGAAAGGCGACGATCTCCGTCCGGAAGGACCTGAGACGACTCCGCCACAAGCTCGAAGGGGAGATGATGGAAGATCTGCCCGACATCGACCGCGTGCGCGATCTCGCCCGGAAGATCGGGGAAGCGGAAACCGACCTGAGGATCAAACGACTCGAAGGAAGGATCGCCCTGCTCAAGGTGCTCACCGAGGAGCAGCGCGACATGCTTCCCGGGCCGTTTCCCATCGCCGGCGGACCGGACTTCGACCGCCGCGAGGGCGATCGTCCCGGGCCGGGTCGCCACGGGAAGAGAGGCTTCGGAGAACGTTTCTGCCCGGGCGGCCTCGAATGGCGGGGAACGGAGCGGTAAAGAACGATCGATGATGCCCGTCACCGGGGGATTGAAACCGAGAAGTGACCGATGACGAACTCATGGAACGAATCGCGCGGGGTGATGCCGGCGCCGCCCGGATTCTCGTGGAGCGGTGGGAGCGGCCGGTGTTCGCTTTTGTCGAGCGCATGGTCGGTTCGCGCGAGGAGGCGCAGGATCTCTCGCAGGAAGTCTTTCTTCGTGTGTGCGCGTCGGCACGCCGGTACGACCGGAAGGGCCGGTTCAGAAGCTGGCTCTTCCGGATCGCCGGGAATCTGGCGCGCACGTCGCTCAGGCGGCGGAAGATTCTCCGGTGGGTCCCCTTTCGGCCTGAGATCCACGACCGGAAGGGGGGCGGGGCGCGGCCCGACGACGGGGTGGAACGGGAGGAGGAGAGGAGCCGTGTCCGCGCCGCGCTCGAACGGCTGCCGGCGCGGCAGCGGCAGGCGGTTCTTCTCAGAAGGTTCGAGGAGATGAGTTATCGTGAAATCGCTTCGACCATGAAGATATCCGTCGCCGCGGTGGAATCGCTTCTGCAACGGGCGATGAAAGCTCTCCGGGCCGAGCTTTCCGGAAATGGAGAAGCGGGATGAATCGCGTAGAGTGCCGCCGACTGGAAGAGCGAATCGAAGCGCTTCTCGACGGTGAACTCGCCGATGCCGAGCAGGCGGCCCTTGTCCGGCATATCGGGAGTTGCGAAAAGTGTGCGGCGGTGCGTGCCGGCGCGAAACGACTTCACGCGGCGCTCGCCGCCGAGAAGCGCCCCGAGCCTCTCCGGCCGGTGTGGGCCGCCGTGGGCGATCGCTTCGACCGGGCGATCGGGCCGCGTGCTTCGACAGCCTTTCGCCTCGCCGCCACGTTCGCCGCGGCGGCGGGGATCATCCTCGGTCTTTTCATCGGCTCGTTGACCGGCCCTTCGGCCGCCGGAAACGAGGGTACGTGGTCGGACATCGGTTCGACCCTCGGCGCGGAGAGCGGAACGTCGCTCGACGAGATCTACCTGTCGGGATTCGACGGGGAGTCATCATGAAACGGGGATGGTTCATCGTGCTTCTCCTCTCCCTCGGGATGAACGCCGGTGTTCTCTACACGCTTCTTTCCGAAAGAACGCGCTCCGTTCCACCGCCCCCGCGTTTCTTCCACCCCGGACGCGGCCCTTTCCACGGCGAGGAGCGGTTCCCTCCCGGCAGACGCCCGCGACCGATTCTGAAGAGGATGCTGGAGAAGAGGATGGGGCGAATGGCCGAACGGCTCGATCTCGACGACGTGCAAAGGGCGACGCTCGCCGACCTCCTCGATCGGATGCTCCCGCGCATTTTCGACGAGCGGGAGAGGACGGAGAGCGCGAGAGAGGAGATTCGCGCGCTTTATGAACTCGAGAATGTCGATCCCGATGCCGTACGCGAGGCGGTCTCGAGGCTGAACGATGCCCAGTCACGCCTCGATTCGCTTGTCGCCGAAACGATGCTCCTCGAGGCGTCGATCCTCACGCCGGAGCAGCGGAAGAAGTACGCCGGCGCGTTGCCGTGGGGATTGCCGGGCGGACCGGGCGGGCCACACCCACCGAAGAAAAGCCGCCCCTTCCGGTCGGATCGTTAGAACCGGCAGTAGAGACCGGAATAGACCGACTCGCTCCTCTCCGTCGCCCCGCGGCTCGACTCGCCGGAAAGGGAAAGATACCACGACCGCGCCAGGTTGACGCTCGCGTCGACACCGAACCACTGCACGTTCGTGTCGAGCCGGGAGTCGGTGGCGTGGTGCTCCGAGCGAACCCCCTGCGTGATCTCGAGGGGATTGATCGGACCGAGGGAGATCCCGGCGGTCACCGAGTTCAGCCGACCGGTGGTGCTTTCGTTTTCGTACAGCGTGGAGCGTGTCCGGATTCTCAGGTTGAACCCGCGCCGCCAAGAAAGCGAGTTCGACAGCGTGGCGGAACGGATGCCCCCGGTCCGGCTCCTCCCGCGAAGAGAGGTCCTGAAGGCCCGAGAGAATTTCTTCTCCACACCCGCCCAAATCCCCTGGCGGTAGCTGTCGTCGAATTCGGTTTCCGGCGTGATGGCGTAGCGATAGAGCCTGATGTTCCTGCGGTTGTCGTAACCGAGTTCGACGGTGACCGTTTCGAAAACGCGGTGACGCGCGTAGCCGTACGTATCGGTGAGGGAGAGCGGTTTCTCCCCCGCATCTCGTTTCCAGCCCCTGTTGAGGTCCACCTGCTGGCTCACGTAGAGCGCCGATTTCGGATTGCTGAAGCGGGATTGGAGAAAGAAGTACTCCCTATTGATCTCGCCGCCGTGTCTCGAGCCGACGGCGCCGGCGGTGATCGACCAGCGGCGACGGTTGCGGGTCGGGAGTTTCCAGCCGGCGTAGACGCCGAATTCGATCACGTCGCCCGACAGTCCGTACGAATCGTAGTCGGGCTGGGTGCCGGCGAATACACCCGGGGTCCACCGGCGACCGGCGTGCTCCGCGACCACACCGTCGAAGACGCTCACCGCGGAAAGGGACGACGACACCTGCCGCCCGGCGGTGACGCGCCAGGCCGATCCGCGCCGCTGCCAGCTCGCGGCGAGCCGGTAGACGCGGGTGCGCGAATCGACCGGGTTCGTGCCGTCCGTCTTTTGCCGATACGTGCGGCGCGACCTCATGTCGAGGTCGATCCCCCATGAACTCCCAGCGATGCGCGCCGCCTTCGCCTTCACATCAAGCGATGGCTGGGCGTAATCCTCGCTTGTGCCGGTGAGATTGTTCACGGCGGAGTAGCGGAAACCGACGCGGCCGCGGATTCCGTTTCTCCGGAAGAAAGATCCCCCTGAGGCGCGCACACCGGCGGCTTCGTCGATCCGTTTCTCCACATCTTCCACCACCGCCGGCCGGGGGGCGATCGGGTCGCGCGGAATGACCACGTCGCCTTCGACAAGTTCGTGGGCGGGGACGCTGCTCGTGCACGACGCCTTGGTCGACGAAAGATAGATCACCGTCAATTCGGCCACCATCGCCCCGTCACGGAGCACGTCGAGAAGCGCCCCTTCGGCGAGGCCGTCGTCGTAGCCTAGATCGATGTACACGACGGATTCGGTGATAAATGTGATGCGCGCCGCCGGGGCGTTTCCCTTCCCATCTCCCCGGGCCGCGAGGGGGATGAGCAGCGCCACGGTCAGGAACGCCCCGCGAGAAATGTTTCTCCCACGGAGTATTCTTCGCCACTTCGATATCGTCTTCTCCCTAATCATCGTCGTCCTCCCCTCCTCATCGTCTTCATTCTCTTCCATCGGGATGGCACGAAAGGCAGGCCTGGCTTTCATAGCGGTAGCCCGACTCATCCCTGTGTTTGTCATCGGTCTTCTTCTTGTCGCTGTGCGGATGGCAGCCGAGGCAGGAGAACGCGCCGTAGTTGTTCGACTGGAAATGACAGTCGCCGCAATCGTTCCACTTATCGCGATGTTTCCCGCTGTAGATGGGGAAGTACATCCCGTCGTGGTCGAAGGTCGCCCCGGTCCAGCCGTTCACCGTGTGGCACTGCGTGCAGTCGGTCGGGAAACCCGCCGCACCGTGGTTCGGATCGGTCGTGCCGTCGTAGTCCGCTTGGTGGCACGAGAAGCAGTCGGACGATGTCCCCGCGTAGACGCCGCCGGCGTGACACTGCGCGCACGA
>JAJRWB010000068.1 GCA_024276995.1 Candidatus Eiseniibacteriota bacterium
AGCGCGTACCATGCCCCTCGAAAGACGCCATGGCGGGCCACGGCGTCACGGGCGTACGCGCTGCACGTTGGATGGAAACGACACGAGGGGGAAAAGAGCGGAGAGATCCACCTCCGGTAGGCGGTTATCAGGGCGATCAGGAAGGACTTCAAGTCCGGCGACCTTTCACCTCCGGCGCATCGGGGGCGATCCATCCCGCGCGGCGGAGGAGATCCCGCATCTCTTCTTCGATTTCGTGCGATCGGCTTCGTGAAAAATCCCGCTGGGCGACGAAAATGAGATCGAGGCCTGTCCTGGTGTTCAGGTCGCCCCTAATTCGCCGGAACGCTTCACGGAGCAAACGCTTCACCCTGTTCCGGGTTACCGCGTTGCCGATCCTTTTTCCCGCAACGACCGCCGAACGTACCGGATCACGCTGGGTTGCCTCATGCTCATGGAAGTAGAGGCGAAAGTTCCGGCTCCGGAGAGTGTTGCGACTTTCGAAAACCCTTTCGAAGTCTCTCTTCCGGTGAAGCCGGTCCGGTCCGCGCGGCGCCTGGCGCATTCCTGGCCCGGTCATGGGGTATTCCCCCTTAGACGGCGAGCCGCTTTCTTCCTTTTGCCCGGCGACGATTCAAAACGGCTCGTCCGCCACGGGTCTTCATGCGTGCACGAAATCCGTGCACCCTTTTCCTCTTCCGATTACTCGGTTGGAATGTGCGCTTCACAATATACTCCGTTCACGGTTTTCTATAGCAAACGAGGCCGGCTATGCGGCCACGTCGGCACCCTTAACGGAAAAAGTCTAGAGAGAGGGGTGATTCCTGTCAAGAGGAAAACCCCTCGCGCCGTCACTCGCTCACCGGGGGTGTCCCTTTTTAAGGACGGCCTTCCGCCCGGATCGGCGGGAAACGGGCCACCCCCTCCTTAATCTTTTTGTGGAAAAATAATCCAAAAACCTCTTGCACTTCGCTCGACCGGGGTGATAATATCTCTTCCCCGTTCGGGAGCGGATCCCGGCGGTGGATCGGTTCGGCCAGGGTGTTCTTGACAATTTGCTTTTTCATCTCGGCAAAACGACTTCTGCGAGACCTGCCCGGGGATAAACCCGACCCGATTCGACGGCCTCATCTATCTAAACGGTCACATAGCAATGGATTAGAGTCTTGTCCCTCGGTGTGGATAAGTGGTGGATATCTCTGTCGAAAAACGCGCCGCGTGGCCTGTTTTTGTGGATAACTTCGGGGTTGCCGGTGGATAACTTTTTTGGGGTGCTTTGAACCTTTTTCCCGGGGATCTGCTCATGTCAACGTCTCCCTCCGCTCTGTGGTCCGCCACGCTGAATAAGATCCAGAATCATGTTTCCGACCAGACCTACGAGGCGTGGTTTGAACCTACAAAATGTGTAGCCAGCTCCGCCGAAGGGGTTCGTATCCAGGTACCGAACCAGTTTTTCGCCGACTGGCTCAAGGAGAATTACTTCACCCTGATCAGCAGCTGTCTCGGCGAGGTGCTTCGCCGCGAACCCGCCTCGGTCGACTTCGCCATCTCCTCGAACAAGGCGGAGGACGCCACGACCTCTCCCCGCCACGCGACCGGCACGGGTGGGAGAAACGGTTCGCCCTCCCGGGCGGCGAACGGCGACGTGGACAAGGCGCGGAACGCGGCGATCGCCCAGCTCAACAGCCGTTACACGTTTTCATCCTTCGTCGTGGGGCGCTCGAACCAGTTCGCCCGGGCGGCCGCCCTCGCCGTGGCGGAAAAACCGGCCCGGATCTACAACCCCCTCTTCATCTATGGCGGCGTCGGCCTCGGCAAGACGCACCTGATCCAGGCGATCGGCCATAAGGTGATCGAAAACGCGCCCTCCTCGCGGATCCATTATGTCTCCGCCGAGAGCTTTATGAATGAAATGATCTATTCGATTCAAAAAGGGGAAACCCTACTCTTCAAAGAGAAGTACAGAACCGTCGATCTTCTCCTCATCGACGACATCCAGTTTCTCGCCGGAAAAGAGAGCACCCAGGAGGAGTTCTTCCACACCTTCAACGCCCTTTACAACGCGAAGAAGCAGATCGTCCTTACGAGCGATCGCCCGCCGAAGGAGATCGCCAACCTCGAGGAGAGACTCATATCCCGTTTCGAATGGGGCCTCGTGGCGGACATCGGCTCGCCCGACCTCGAAACGAGAATCGCCATCCTACGGCGGAAGGCCGAGACCGAGGGTCTCACCATCCCGCAGGATGTGCTTCTGTTCATCGCGAAATCGATCCGATCGAATATCCGGCAGCTCGAAGGCTCGCTCGTGCGCCTCCTCGCCTTCTCCTCCCTCACCGGCCAGGATCTGAACGTCGATCTCGCCCGGGACGTACTGAAGGACTACTTCTCCCACAGGACGAACAAGGCAACGATCCGCGACATTCTGAAGGTGTGCGCCGCGCATTTCGATATCACCGAGGAGGCGATCCTGTCGAAGCGGAGAACGGCGGAGATCGCCTTGGCGCGGCAGGTGGCGATGCACTTCGCCCGGGAGATGGGCGGCCTCTCGCTGAGCCAGATCGGGGCGCGCTTCGGTGGGCGGGACCACACCACGGTGCTGCACGCCTGCCAGAAAATACAGCGGCTCTGTGCGGCGGACGACCAGTTCCAGAACACTCTCGACCGCCTGGCCGACGAGATCACGAGCTGAAAACGACCCGCCTCACCGACACGTCACGATCCTTCCCGCTCTTTTCCGACATGCCCCGCCCCGCCGGCGCCTTCCCCGAGAGGTGAACAAGATGTGGAAGTCTCGTGGAGCCGCTGTGGAAGAAAGCGTTTCGTCGCGACGGCGGTGGAGAAGACCCTCTTTTCGGTCGTTCTTTCCACACCGCTGTGGACGGCGCAACTTCGGCGGAGTGCGAACGAAGGGTGCGAATCGATGCTCTAACGGGATCATCCACATTTCCACGGGCTCTACTACGACTACTATTTTTTTTATAAACCTTCTGAAAGAAGAAGAGCGTGTGGACGACGGGAAACACCTCCGGAGAATCTATTTTACAGACAAACAAACGACCCGTCCGCCGCTCCTCGGCGGGAAGGGAGGCCATGAGAAAAAATAGAGTGCAACCTATTGAAAAGAAACAGGTTAAAGAAGGTGTCGGCGGGGGCTTTTCCCTTGCCCCTGTCGCATAGGTCCTCTATACTGGGAATTCTGGAAGAAGACTGTTCCAGACAGTTGTAATACTTTGAGAATGGGGGAGTTCCCGTTGGAATTCAAAACGCAGAAGGGCGATCTTTCGAGAACCCTCGACCTGGTGCTCAATATCGTTCCGCCGAAGACCACGCTTCCCGTGCTGTCGAACCTCCTTCTCGATGTGAAGACCGATTCGATCTGTGTGGTCTCCACCGATCTCGATACCACGGTCACGACCACACTGAAAGGAGAGGTGATCCGCGAGGGGATGATCACGCTGCCGGCGCGACGGTTGAATGAAATCATCCATCACGCGGGGGACGACGAGATTCATTTCAGCCTCGAGGACGAAACGGTCGTGCGTATCGTGTGCGGAAGCACCGATTGTCGTCTTCCCGGGATTCTCGAAGAGGAGTTCCCGAAGATTCCGTCGATCCAGACGAAGGAGAGACTGCAGCTTCCCGCGGGGATGCTCAGGCGGATGGTGGCGAAGACGGCGTTCGCCGTGTCGAAAGATGAGACGCGACCGGCGCTGAACGGCATCTTCTGGCGCATCGAGCCCAGGCGGATGGAAATGGTGTGTACCGACGGCTACCGTCTGGCGAGAATGGAAAGGACCGGCGAGTTCCCGGTGAAAGGGAAGAAGGAGTTCCTCGTATCGCCCAAGGCGCTCAACCAGATGGCCCACCTGGCGGAAGACTCCGACGAGATGGTCGATATCCGGGTGGACAACAACTACCTCGTATTCTCCTGCGCGGGGACGGTCGTCTATTCGCGACTGCTCGAAGGGCCGTTTCCACGGTACGAGCAGGTGATTCCGAAGGACAACAGGAAGGAACTGATCACCCGCAGGGACCGGCTCATGCAGTCGTGCCGCCGGGTGGCTATTTTCAGCGACAGTCTGACCCACCAGGTACAGCTGTCGGTAAAGAAGAACGAACTGGTGTTGAAGTCGAACACGCCCGACGTGGGAGAGGCGACCGACCGCGTGGAAGCGGAGTACTCCGAGGATGAGATGGATATCGGATACAACGCCACCTATCTCGCCGACATTCTGAAGCACATCGACGGTGATATGGCGAAGTTCCGCCTCGACTCGCCGATCAAGGCGGGAATCATCGAGCCGGTCGAGCAGGAGAAGGACGAGAACTATTTCTGTCTCCTCATGCCGCTGCGCCTTGCGGAGTGATTCTGGAAAGCCTTTCGCTGCACGATTTCCGCAACTTTCAGGATGTGGAGATCGAGGCCAGCCGGGGTGGAGCGGTGATCTGGGGTCCGAACGGCCGGGGGAAAACGAATCTCCTCGAGGCGATCTTCATTCTCGGCGCCACCCGTTCTCACAGGACCCGGAAGGATGTCGAACTCATCCGGTTCGGATGTCCCTTCTTCCGTGTGAGCGGTCGCTTCCGGAAGGAGGACGCCGGGCGGACGACGATCTCCCTTTCCTACGAGCGCAACGGAAGGAAGAGGGGAAGGATCGACGGGAAGGAGAAGGAGAAGCTCTCGTCGATGGTGGGACATTGCGGCGTGATTCTCGTCTCTCCCGACGACGTGGAAATCACCGGGGGAGAACCGGAAAAGCGCCGGCAGTTTCTCGACCTGATGCTCTGCACGGTAGACGGCGTCTACCTTCGCGCGCTCAGGGAGTACAACAGGATTCTCAGGCAGAGGGGGAGCATCCTGAGGGATTTTCGGGAGAGAGACCGGGGGGGGCTTCTCGATCCGTGGGATCGACAGCTTGCCGAAGGGGCCGCTTCGATCACCTCCGCGCGCTCCGCCGCGGTAAGCCGCCTCGGACCTCTCGCGGAGGAGTCGTACGGCAAACTGGGAGGAGGCGAAATATTCACGGTGGCGTACCGGCCGGGTGCGGGGGAAGGCCCCGAGTGGACGAGCGAACAGGTCTACGATCGGATCGTTGCGGCGAGGGAGGAGGATCTCCGTACGAGACGCACCTCGATCGGTCCACACCGGGACGACCTTCTCTTCCGGCTCGACGACCGGCCGATCCGGAATTTCGGGTCCCGGGGACAGCATCGCACGGCGGTGCTCGCCCTGAAGCTGGCGGCGGTGGAACTGATGAAGGAGCGGCTCGGCGACGATCCGATCGTTCTGCTCGACGATGTGTTCACCGAACTCGATGCCGGCAGGGCGAGGAGACTCGCCGATCATCTGCCGGGGGCGGGCCAGGTGTTCGCCACCGGCACCGGCAGGGCGGACCTGGCCGAGTATTTTCCCGGCGCGACCGCGTTTTCGGTGAACGAAGAAGGGGGCGTCGTTCGTGAGATCTGATTGGCGGTCCGCTGGCGACCTGATCGCGACGGTGCTCGATCGGGCGGGAATCACCGAAGGTTTCCGGCGGCATTCGGCCCTTTCCCACTGGGATGAGGTGGTGGGTGAGAAGATCGGCCGGAAGGCGCGGCCGAGGGAATTAAGGGGGAAAACGCTGATCGTCGACGTGGAAAGCAGCGCCTGGGTTCACGAACTGACCTATTTGAAAAGCGAGATTCTGTGCGACCTGAACCGGAAAGTCGGGGGGGACGCGATCGACAGGATCGTATTCCTGGTAGGGGGATCGGTGGAGGAAAGATGAGCGGGGATATGACGAAAGAAAGAGACGAACAAGTCCCCTCGGGGGAGTACGGCGCCGACAAGATCACCGTTTTGAAGGGTCTCGACGCCGTGCGCCGTCGTCCCGCCATGTACATCGGGAGCACCTCGTCGAGAGGGCTCCATCATCTCGTCTATGAGGTGGTGGACAACTCGATCGACGAAGCGCTCGCCGGGCACTGTACCGAGGTGAACGTCACCATTCACGAAGACAACACGGTTACCGTGGTCGACAACGGCCGCGGCATCCCCGTGGGGGAACATCCCGAACAGAAGCGCCCCGCCGTCGAGGTGGTGATGACCATGCTACACGCCGGCGGTAAGTTCGACAACCGCACCTACAAGGTTTCGGGTGGTCTTCACGGCGTCGGCGTTTCGGTGGTGAACGCCCTCTCCGAGGAGCTGTGTCTCGAAATCTACCGTAACGGCAAGGTCTACCGACAGACATACGCCCGCGGAAAGATCACCTCCGATCTCGAAGTGACGGGCGAAACCGACCGGTCGGGCACGAAGATCACGTTCAAACCGGACGGCGAGATCTTCACCGAGACGGTGTTCAGCTACGAGACGCTCTCCCACCGGATGCGCGAACTCGCTTTTCTGAACAAGGGGCTGAAGATATCCATCGTCGACGAGGGAACCAGAAAGAAGGACGAGTACCTCTACGAGGGCGGGCTGGTCGAATACGTGAAACTCCTGAACAAGAACAAGGAGGTTCTTCACGAACCGATCCACGTCGACAAGGACCGGGACAGAACGGGTGTGGAGATCGCCGTTCAGTACAACAACGGCTACCAGGAGACGCTCTTCTCGTATGTGAACGCCATCAACACGCTCGAGGGGGGAACCCATCTTTCCGGCTTCAAGACGGCCCTCACCCGCACGATCAACAACTACGGGAACAAGGCGGGGATTTTCAAGAACGGTCAAACGTTGTCGGGGGAGGACGTGAGAGAGGGGCTCACCGCGGTGGTGAACGTGAAGCTCCTCGATCCGCAGTTCGAGGGACAGACGAAGACGAAACTCGGCAACAGCGAAGTGCGGGGAATTGTC
>JAJRWB010000069.1 GCA_024276995.1 Candidatus Eiseniibacteriota bacterium
AGGCGCCGTGTTCCCCCACGGGTAGATCCGTTCGTCGTTGTACTGCCCCGCGTATTCCCATTCCGCGTCCGTCGGAAGACGAAATCCGGAAGCTGTGTACGGGTTTCCACCGTTGCACGTCCACGTCGAGTGATCGTACGCCCGTGCCCACCCCGCCCTCAGGCTCAGCCAATCGCAGTACGCCACTGCCCCGTACCAGGAGACCGCGAGCACGGGATAATTCTCCTTCCCCGGGTCGACGCTGAATGTGTTCCCGTCGAACGAGATCTGGCAAAAGGGGCTGTTCAGATTCACCAACAGCTGGGTAGAACCATCGAGGCTGTCCTGAACGTTCGATGCCGTAGCGGTTACATAGCCTCGATTGTACGCCCATTGCATCGCCCCCCTGTACTGAGCGTTCGTTACCTCGAACCTGCCAAGATAGAAGTTGTGCGTCAGCGTCACCTGCCGCTCATCGACGCCGCAGGCCGCTGTGCCGTCCCCCATGGTGAACGTGCCGGATGGAACGAGGACCATCTTCATCGGTTTGATCGGAACATTTACGCTCGGGTCGGAGTCTAGAAAATGCGGGCCGGGAACCTCGTCCACCACCACGCCCCCCTCCGGGGCCTGCACCGCTACCGGCGACGCCCCCTCATGACAGCCCTGGAATAGAAAAACCGCTCCGACCGAAACAATCGCGACCGCCAGAACGACCAGACCCGGCCTCCGCACAGAATCCGCCGACATCAAACTGTGTAGATAACGCATAAGTAGCCTCCCTCTTCGATGCGGGAACTCTTGAAATATAACCCCATCCGTCTATATCGTATCACCTTTCCCGCAGGAGCGCAACGATCCAGACCACCCCGAGCCGAACGGGCCCGGCAAGGCCATGAGATCAGCCCGCCACAGATAACGCGGAAAGTGCACCGGACCCCCCTCATTGAATTGACACTGCGACACTCGAGACGTGATCGAACTCCGGATCACCTTAGCGTCTTATCACCTTACCCTTAACAGCGTAAGAATCCGCCGCAAATGCCAATGCTGTCGCGGCCGCGCGTCTTCCACGCCGAGGCGGCTCAGGTCGCCGCCGATGAACCACGTAGCCGATCCTCCCTTCCGAGCACCGGTCGCCGAAACGTCTCTCCGATTCGAGTCGGTTGTGCGCCGAGCAAAGGAGCCGCAGGTTGTCGATCGAATGATTTCCCCCGAGGGCGAAGGGGTGAATGTGGTCGACCTCCAGGTCCCATGTCGAACCACACTACCGGCCGTCCGGCCCCACCCAGGTGCAGCGCCCGCCGTCCCGCAGAAAAACCTCGTCCCGGATCGCGGCAGGGATGTGTCGTGAGCGCCCTCCCCCCTTCGGCGCCCGATCGTCAGCCGGCGGAGAGATCCTCCCGCCGCCTGTTCTGATTCTTCTTTCTCCTCTGTCGCCTCTCTCGCCTCCATCCCTCCTTTTCGTCCCTTTCGCGGTCGATTCACATTCGTTGTTTCTCGCAACCACGGCTCTCTCTTCGCGGCGCTTCCTTCTTTCTCTCCGCTTCGCGGACGAATGCCGGTCGAGGTAATCGTCCATCACGATGCCGAAGAGTTTCTCCATCGATACTCCCGCGGGAAACCGACCTGAAAGGAGCGAACGGATCTTCTCCACGTTGCCGATGAATTCTCCGTCCGCCGCGAACTCAATCTTGAAGCACTGTTTGAGTTTTGGATCTCTCTCAGGCTCACCGCGCCTGTCGCCGTCGGCTTCATCGTGACCCTGGCCTGAATCGCCCGGTACCGCTCCAGATTGGATTCCAGATGTCGCCGTAGTCAGGGGCGTGGTGGCTGAAAATTTACCGCCGCCGCGGCGGTAAATTTCTGACCGCTTCGCGTTCGATGGTTCAAACAAATCTTCAGACGATGCGCGGCCGCCTTCCGCTGTTTTCAATTCCGCGGCGGCGCGAACGACCACCGGCTTCACTTTCTCGCGCACCGCTGCGACCGGCCGAAACTCCGCGACCACCCGGTCGATCTCCCTCCTCGTCTTTCCCTTCACCCTCGCGATCACGTCTTCGTGATTCTCGTGCGTCAAAATCCGGGAAACGGTCGAGAGAGAACAGACGGTGAGTTCCCCCGAAAGGAGAAGGGCGAGCACCCTCGGGTAGTTCTTCAATGAGCGGGCCGCGGCGATTCTCCTCCCGGCGGCCGACTCCGAGTAGCGAAGCCCGCGGGTGCAGTAATCGAAAAGAGACCGGTATCCATTCTTCACGTGGAGCTTCCGCTTCTCCGCTTCGATCAGATGGAGCAGGATCTCCAAAGTGATCCGCTGCTCCGACCGGGAGAGTGATTCCAGATTCCGAACGATCTGGTGATCGCTCTCTTCCGAAAGGCGGGCGGCCGTGGCGGTCAGCTTTCGCCAGTCAACAGTGGCGTTGGCTACAGCTGCGGCGGGCAGCTCTTCCGGGTCAGCAGTAGAACGGCGGTTCGTCCTCATCTTCACTTCCTCCTCCTCCTCATCATCAATCAAGATTCGACCCTCGGCCGATCCCGTTCACCTCGCACACAGTATAACGCATGGCTTTTCGGCTTCCATAGGGCGCCGGAATCGCAGCTCGAGCAACCGGTGGATCTTTCTTGATTCGAAGAGGACAAAGTCGACCGTGACGAGACCGTTGCGGCGTTCAGACGCAATCCAGATCTGAACCCGAGACATCGAATACCGACACACCCAATAACTGTCAAGGGAAAAAACGCGAACGTGCGGGTTTTTCCCGCCTCCGCGTGGGTTTCCGGGGACTCATCCCATCGTTCGGGAAAGATCACAGAGGGAAACCGCCCGATTCACACGGAACCAATTCGAGAATAACGCCTGAGGATGCAATTTCGGTGACATTTCGGATTTCGGTGACAGGCTACGTATCTCACTCGTAATTCTCGTGAGTCCGTATCCTGAAGATAGATGAGTAGCCCGTCACCAATACGGCAGCTCGAGGGTAAATTCCGCCCTCGCCGGAATCATTCCCCTATCACAACAGGTCAAAAGAAGCAGCCAATAACCATTGACCGATATACCACGTGCCAGGCCCCACAGAAGCAGATTGGGAGTTTCGTAGCCTGTCACCGAAACCGGCTCTTCGGAAAGGGGATCGTATGAGCGAGAACCCTCTGTGCCAACATGCTTGAGACACCCGACCCCTGGTAGTTTAGTGTAGAGGGCGGGTGAGGAGAATTGCAAATGAGCAAGCAAGTAGCCACCCTGAGCCCGATCCCGGAGGTTGAGGTATTGGCCAAGGCAAAGCGCC
>JAJRWB010000070.1 GCA_024276995.1 Candidatus Eiseniibacteriota bacterium
ACGCTGATCGATATGCCCTGAGAACGGTTTCCATACCCATCTCCGATGTCCGCTTTCCCTGCTTCGATCCCGGGATCGAAGCAGGGAAAGCGGACATCGGAGATGGGTATGGAAACCGTTCTCAGGGCATATCGATCAGCGTGTGAACCATCACCGGCTCCTCGCCCTCCACGCGAAGGATGAGGTCGGGACCCCACGTACCGACATCGACGGGGCCGCTGAAATCGAGTACGCCGATCACCCGGCCGTCTTTCACCAGGCCGCCGGCGGCGATCCAGTCGTTCGGCTGCGAGACGACATTAAGGTGGGTCGAATCGACGCTCCCCCCGGAGAACTGGGTGAACGTCTCCCACTGGACTTCGGCATACCCCTCTCCCCCGCCGCCGGTGAAGAAGTACGTCGAGCCGAGTACATCGGCGCTGTTGGCCGACCAGAAGCCGTAATTCGCCACGTGCTGCTGCGTCGAGCTGTTGTGCGCCTGCTCACTATGATACTTTTCGTTCACCGTGATCGATAGACCGTCGATAGATGCGGTGCCCGTCGTCGTCTCGTCGTAGTTCGAGAGCGCCACGCTCGAACTGCTCTCGTTCCTCACGGTGACGTGGTCGGTCAGGTCGAGGCGTACGGTATTCCCGTCCCGGTAGACCGCCGTTCCCGAAACGGCGCGCGTCCAGTCACGGGTGTAGTCGTCCGCGCCGGCGACCTTCCTGCTATATATCTGAAGATCCACGACACCCGACGAAAATGCGGTGAATGTAACGTCGTGCCCGTCGAGGAAGTCATCGAGATCACCGTCGGTATATCCGTCGATCGAGCTGATCTGGAATTCGATCGGGCTTTGTCCGAAGAAGACGACGACGAGCCTGTCCGCCGGCGATGGTGAGTAGGTGAACTGATCCGATCCCGCCGATACCTGTGTCAGCGTCCCCGTAAGGGTGACCTGCCCCCCGTTCATAGCCGTCGCCTGCCATGCCCCGGAAAGCACGGTTTGGACGGCATCTTCCACGAGGGTAACGGCTTCGGTTGCGACGGAAAAGAGTCCACCGCCGATTTCCGCCTCTCCTCCCCCGCCGGTTCCGTCGCCCGGCGTGAGGCTTACCTCGGCGGCGGCGCTTTTCGACGGGTCGGCGGTGCTGGTGGCGCGCACGAGGGCTACGGGCGGGTCGGGAACGATCGACGGCGCGGTGTAGAGGCCGCCGGGGCCGACGACGCCCCAGGCGCCGCCGCCGTCCACGCTCCATGTCACGCCGGTATCGGACGTCCCGGTCACCACCGCGCTGAACTGCGCCGTCGCCCCGGCCGCCACTTCCGCGGAGGAGGGCGACACGGTGATCACGACAACACCGGGCGTATTGGCTACGGTCACGGTAATTCCCCCCCATGCGCTCTTCCCGCCACCGGTGGCCTGCACACCGATCGAGTGAACACCGTTGGGTACGGTGCCGGAGTTCCAGATGACTTCATAGGGAGAAGTATCATCGCTTCCCACTTCGACACCGTCCACGTCGAAGCGGACCAAGGCGGCATTGCCGGCCACCGCGCCGAGGGACACGGCTCCTGAAACGGTGGAATTCTCTACGGGATAGACGATCGTCACCGTCGGCGCGTTGTTCGAACTCCCACTCGGATCACCTCCCGGGCCGGTCGCATCATCGCCTCCACATCCCAGCAACAGGATCGCGGCAATGACAAAGAGGGCGGCAAGATGCCCCGGGAACGTCGTTCTCCTCATTATCCGGTGTGCCTCCATAGTGCGGTATCTTCAGGCATATTCAATTGTATCGTATTCCACAACGAAAGTCCATTGACAACCCGATTCCTGCCGTGTCACCCTTTTGATGGCCATACCATCCAGAATCAGCCGGTGATCGATACGAATAGGGGAGGGACGATAATGTCGAAGCGTCCGATCGTTTTCTCAATGCTCCTCGTTTCTCTTCTCCTCCTCGCCTCGTGCGGGGGCGGAGGGGGATCGAAGACGATCACCGGTCCGTCTTCAGACGGACGGATCTTCATCATCGCGGGAAATGGTCAAAGCGCGCAGGTCTCCACCGCCGTGGCGATCGCCCCGTCGGTGCGCGTCACCGACTCCGACGGCGGAGCGCTCAGCGGCCGGAGGGTTCTGTTCACTGTCGCCGCGGGCGGCGGAAGCGTCACCGGTGACACGACAACCACCGACGCGAACGGCGTCGCCACCGCCGGGTCGTGGGTTCTCGGTGCCACGGCCGGGACGAACACCCTCGTCGCCAAGGCGACAGACTGGTCGGGCGTGGAGGTGACCTTCACCGCCACCGCGACCGTTGAACCTTCAAACTACTCCGTCACCATCGTCGCCGGCGACGGCCAGACGGCGCAGGTCTCGACGGCCGTCGCCACACCGCCGTCGGTCAAGCTGACCGATTCGGGCAATCCGGTCGCCGGGGCGAGCATCGTCTTCGCCGTCACCGCGGGCGGAGGGAACATTACCGGCGACACAGCGATCACCGATGCCGGCGGCATCGCCACCATCGGATCGTGGACGCTCGGCCCGACCGCCGGAGCGAATACGCTCACCGCCACGGCGGTCGACCAAGGCGGTGCGCAGGTCACGTTCACCGCCACCGGCACATCGTCTCCTCCCCCGCCGAGTACGCGGCAGTGGACGTTCATGGTCTTCCTCGCCGGAGACAACAGCCTTTCCATTCCGGGTATCTTCGATATCGACGAAATGGAGGCGGCCGGAGCCGACCCGAACGTCCAGGTGATCGTGCAGGCCGAATTCAACCCGGGAGAGCTGCAGAAACAGAACTGCGACGCCGCCTGCTTCAACCGGCCGAACTTCAATACATTCCGCTATGTCCTCACCGAGGATCGGGCCGCTGTGAACGGGCCGAACGGTGACGCCACCGACCTGGGCGATCGGAACATGGCGACACCCTCCGAACTTCACGATTTCGTCGCCTGGTGCCAGCAGAACTACCCGGCGGAAAAGTATGTTCTCGTCCTCTGGAACCATGGAGGTGGATATACCGGGCTGCTCGAGGATCTTACGACGAACGGGAACAGCCTGATGTCGATCGGCGACCTCCCCCAGGCCCTCCAGGGACTCGACAAGATCGATATTCTCGACTTCGATATGTGTCTCATGGGAGCGTACGAGACGCTCACTCTCGTTTCGGACTACGTCGACTATGTCGTCTTCTCCGAGGAGGTGGTTCCCGGTGACGGCAACCCGTACACGGAGATCCTCGACGGCATCCAGGCGAACGCGGACGCAGACGCCGGAGAGATCGCCGCGCTGATCGTTGACCGGGCCCACACCAGCTACACGGGCGGCCGGTCGAGCACCACGTTTTCCGCGTTCGGAACGGCGGGCTACGCCGCGTTCGAAACGAAGCTCGACGCCCTCGCCGGCGCGTTCCGGCAGAATCTCGCCACGCTCCGACAGCCGATCGGCCAGGCGGCGGGCGGGGCCCAGAAGTACGCCTACGCCGAGATCAAGGACCTGGTCCACTTCCTCGACCTGCTCAAACCGAACGTGGCGGACGACGGGATCCGCTCGAAGATCGACGATGTCCGCGCCGCAGCGGTGGACGCCGACTTCCTGATCGCGAACGAGCACCAGAGCGGAGGCGGAGACGAGAACAATGTCGACGACTCCAACGGCCTTTCGATCGTCCTGCCGAGCGGCGGCGCCTCGGACCAGATGTCCGACGAAGGGCCGAAGAGCTTCGCTGCGTACCAGGCGCTCTACGCGAACAGGGGATGGACCGACTTCTTGGACGACTGGCTGAATGGCGAGGGGGGCGGCGACGTCACCAACATGGTCGACCAGGGCGACGCGCAGATGGAACTCTACCTCGTCTGGTCGGAGGAGGCGACCGCGAACGGTCTCGACGTCGACTTGTGGGTCGTCGAACCGGACGGCATTCTCTACATTCCGTACCTCGGTACGGTGACGCCGAACGGAACATTCAGCGGCGACTCGTATGAAACCGAGTCGTTCTATGAAGGATACCAGACGAACCGCTATGTCGCGCCGGGGACATACAAGATCTACGGCTACCTCTACTCCGATCCGCCCCAGAACGGTACGGAGTGCAATATCGCCTACCGGTACGGGCTGTCCGCCGACTACCAGTGGCTCTATCCGGACTATGGACTCCCTTACCTCAGCAAGGCCTACTCGATCTCCCAGGATCCGGACGCCACGTTCGACGATATCGACGCCGGAAGCTACAGCGACGTCCTTCTTCTGTCGACGTTCACTCCAGTCCCGGCGGCGAAGAGGGAACACGGGGAGATATCGATCGCGTCGCGAAAGGGACGAAGGGGACCGGCGGGAGGCGCCCCCACGAAAGCGCAGCTCGAAACGGCGCTGCGCCTGGAGAAGGAGCGAAGAGAGAGGGGCGCGACTTTCACCATGACCACATTCCCGGCATCGGTCCGGTAAAGCTGGAGGGATCCATGAATCGAAAAATCCTCGCCACGATGATCTGCGTCGTCGTCGCCCTGGCTGGATGCGGAAGGAGCGCGCGCAAGGATAAGCCGGGCGAGCCGCCCGAGGTGATCGCCACGACGCAGACGGGAACCGCCGGCGAACGATCGGGCGCGGCTGTCGGCGCGGAAGAAGGATCGCCTTTGGCGGTTACCGTGGCCGATCTGGTCGCGTCGGCGAAATATGTCGGAAAGATCGTGACCGTCGAAGGGCGATGCGCCGGATGGAGCAGCGATCTCGCCGCGGGCGGACCTCCCGTCACGAGGAGCGACTGGGTGCTCGAGGACGGCGGCCAAGGGATCTATGTGACCGGCCCGCTGCCGGCGGGATGCTCCTCCACCGAGGGTGGGAGCGAGAGGGTCACGATCGTTGCGAGAGTGGCGGAGGATTCTCTTCCCGTCATGGGCGAAGGAAGCGAGGCGAAGGCGAGGCGCTACCTCGTAGCGATCCCGTAGCCGGTGCGGTTCATCCTTTACCCGCGCTCCACGGCATGCCGGATCGCCTCGCCGAGCCGCGGAAGACCGAATTCGAAACCGGCGGCGACGAGCTTCGACGGAACGGCTCGGATATCGCTCAGCACCGTTTCATCGGCCATTTCACGACCCAGAACGAGCCGGAGAAGGGGCGCCGGCACGGGGAGAAACGCCGGCCGGCGAAGCTCCGCGGCGAGGAGGGCGGTGAACTCGGCGTTCGTCGCGCCGCGGGGGGCGACGGCGTTCACGGGGCCATCCACGCCGGGGTGTTCCAGCAGAAACAAGATCGCCGCCGCGAGGTCGTCCATGGCGATCCAGCTCATCGTCTGGCGACCGTCTCCGAGGTTCCCGCCGAGACCGGCGCGGAAGAGGGGGAGCACTTTCGCGAGCAGGAGATCGAGCACGAGGCCGATCCGGAGGGTGACGACGCGCACCCCTCCCTCCCGCGCACCTTCGGCCGCCCTCTCCCAGTCGGCGCAGAGCGTCGCGAGAAATCCATCGCCGGCGGGCGAGCGTTCATCGACCGCTTCGCCGGACGCGGCGGCCCCGTAGTACCCGACCGCCGAAGCCGAGATCCACACAGGAGGCGGATGCGACGCCTCCTTCATCGTTCGGGCGATGAGGGCGGTGCTCTTCAGGCGGCTGTCGCGGATTCTCCTCTTCAACCGATCGTTCCACCGGCCGGAGAAGAGGTTCACCCCGCCGAGGTGAACCACGCCGTCCGCGCCGTCGAAGGCGCGCGCGTCGATTTCGCCCGCTTCGGGATCGTAGAAGAAGCGCCCCTCCCCTTCGAGGGAGCGGCGCCGGACGAGGGTCACCGTCTGATGCCCGGCGCGCCGGAGGGCGACGAGGAGCGCCGAGCCGATCGCCCCGGTGGCGCCGGAAACGACGATCGTCTTCACGCCTCTCCCCACCCCTGGAGGTTTTCGAGAATCAGCCGGGCGAGAAACTTCACATGATTTTCCGAATCGTTGAGACAGGGAATCATTCCGTATTCGCCGCCACCGGCCGCCCGGTAGGCGTCGCGGTTCTCGATACCGATCTCCTCGAGCGTTTCGAGACAATCAGCGGCGAAGCCGGGACAGATCACGTCGACCCTCCCTTCCACCTTTCCCGCCCAGCCGGCGAGGACACGATCGGTCTTCGGCCCGATCCAGTCCCCTTTCCCGAACTGCGATTGGAATGCGACGGGCGCCTTCTCTTCGTCGAGGTCGAGCCGTTCACGCACGAGTCGCGCCGTGGCGAGACACTCTTCCTTGTAAGGATCGCCCTTTTCGATGAGCGCCGAAGGCATGCCGTGGAACGAAAAGAGCAGCTTCTCCGGTTCGCCCCGTTCGCTCCACCACGCGCGAATCGAAGAGGCGATGGCGTCGATATAGCCGGGATCTTCGTAGTACGAACCGGCGAAGCGGATCTCCGGCGCCACCGGCACCGCGCGAAGCGCGTCGGCCACCGCGTCGTAGGTCGACACCGTGGTGGCGCTCGCGTACTGGGGATACAAGGGAAGGACGAGCACCTTCCGGCAGCCCGCCCCGCAAAGCTCGTCGAGGCCGGAGCGGATCGACGGTTCGCCGTAGCGCATCCCAAGAGCGATGTGGAAGGAGTCGCCCATCGCTCTTTCCAACTCTGCGCCGATCGCCGCGCGCTGTTTTCTTGATATCGAAAGGAGAGGGGACCCCTCGTCGGTCCAGATCTTCCTGTATTTGGCGGCCGATTTCGCCGGGCGCGTGCGTAGGATCACGCCGTGGAGGATCAGCCACCAGAGGGGGCGA
>JAJRWB010000071.1 GCA_024276995.1 Candidatus Eiseniibacteriota bacterium
GAGTCCCAGAAGAAGCCGAACCATCGGAACCATGCCGAAATCCCCCGACAAGGCAGGGCTCGAAAGATGCCGGCGAAGGGACCGGTTCAGTTGAATCCGCTGGAAATATCGAAGGAAAAGTTCCAGCCCGGCGTAGGAGGTTAGACTGGTTTCGGTGAATTCGATTCGCAGTTTTCCATTGACGCGGCGCCGCAAATCCGCTTTTCTTTGCCTCACAGCCTGTGGCCTTTCGTTGAGGTTGATTGGTGTCTTCGACAACTCCAATGGACCACAACGGAAGGCCCTTTTCAATTCCAAATGCTTCAATTGTTCAAACTATTTATGGAGAATTGAGGCTAGTGCAGCCAATTCCTTGGCCCTGGGGTACCTCCTTTTTGGGTGTTGATTACCTTGGAGTACCCCATTTCTCTGCCTGACACAATTTACGGTACGTCACCGGACTCCGGTTTTGCTTGAACTTTCTCTCTCATTCTGATAACCTGTTTTCGTTTTTCCCCGGCCCATTCACGGGCCGCTCCCGGCGGCGACACGACCCCGTGATATTCCATGACTCTGTTTCCCGGGAGGTGGATGATCTATGTGTAAACTGTATGCCGGTCGATTCCTCTTCTTGTTTCTCTCCATCATTCTCTTCGCGTTCCCGGCGGCCGCCCATCGAAGGGGCGTGGATTTCTCGGTGCGGAGCGATGGAGTCGGCAGGGGAACGGTTCCGAATGACGTGGCGGCGATCGCTCCCGACGGCGCTCATCTGTTCCAGAGTTCGGGAAGCTTCGGGAGCTGGCCGGACGGCACGAACCTCATCCAGGTCTGGGCGCAATCGATCGGCCTTCTCAACGCAGAGGAAGTGGACGCGCTCTCGTGGGGCAACGACCTTGTGCTTCTACCCGCGGAAGTGGGCGGCGGCGCCGATATCGAGTTCTTCTTTTCCGTCGATACTCTCGCCGTGGGAATCCCGGGAGCATGGCCCCCCGACGTGTTCACCGAGGCGCCCTTCGCGGCGGGGGATATCTATTTCGCCTGGCCGAGACCGTGGCCGTACGGCGGCAACCACCTCGGCGTGCCGGAGCTGATTCTCGGTCTGAACGACCTGATGCCGGTCGACGATCTCGACGCGATGACCTTTCTCGAAACCGACCAGGTGGAACCGGGTACGCCGGTCTACTTTTCGGTGGATCGCGTAACGTGCGGCATTGCGGGGACGGCGACCGCCGTCCAATGCGCGAATCCCGCGCCGCCGGCGCAGGCGTCGGATGTGTTCCTCTCGTTCGCCGACGGAACGAACCTCCTCTTCGCGAACGAATCGACGATGGGACTCGATTGGAACGACGATAATATCGACGCCATGGTGCTCTACGACTGGGGTCCCGCCGGGGTGCCGAACCACGAGCTCGATCCCGGCCTCGACAAGATCTACTTCTCCGTCGACTATCTCACCTGGGGACTTCCGGGGACGGCGGTGAACGCCGAAGCGATTGCGGGGAACATAGCCGGTGATATTTTCTATTCCGATTTCACCGGTATGAACTGGAAGGTGCTCGACGGCGTACAACTCGGCCTGCTCGAGCCGGCAACGCCCCAGCAGCTCTTTCCCGACGAGGATAATCTGAACGCTCTCGAAACCGACTTGTGGTTCGACACCGACGGAGACCAGATTCCCGACATCGTGGACAACTGTCCGTTCACGGCGAATCCGGCGCAGCTCGACGGGAATCTCGACGGCATCGGCGACGCGTGCGATCCCACCGGTGTGGAAGGTTCGAGCGAGGAAGGGGTGGATGGGTTCCGCCTGAACGAAGCGGAGCCGAACCCGTTCCGGCCCGGAACGACGCTCTCCTTCTCGCTCGGTGCGCCGGGGAGGGTTTCGCTGGAGATCTACGGCGTGAGCGGCAGGAGAGTGGCGACCCTCGTCGACGGGGCGATGTCCGCCGGGTCCCACACGGTGAGATGGGACGGCAGCGCGGCGGACGGAGCGCTCGCCGGTCCCGGCGTCTACTTCGCCAGGCTCCGCGCCGGGGGAAGGGAGGCGACGCGGAAGCTGATCCGCCTCGACTGACCGGCCGGTCGGCGGCGCAATCCGGAAAGGGCGTCCCATCGCCGGGCGCCCTTTCGTCGATCACGACCCTCCGGCCCCGGGAGAGGAGATCCGCGGGGCGACGTAGTCGACCTCGGGGCGGATCGCGGCGGCGTACGGGGAGTTCCACCCTGTGGCGAAGAAACGGACCAGTCGGTCGGGGAGAGTTCCTCCCCCTCCGGCGATCCCCACGTTTCGACTCGCGTGGAAATAATCCTTCTCCCAGTTGCTCGTGCCGATCCAGTACGTCGAGCGATCGACCACCATGTACTTCGCATGACAGACCCGCGCGAACGGGATGAAACCGCCCGACCATTCCGGGATCGTCATAAGGCGGACTTCGATACCCGGCACGAGGGAGAGGCTCTTCAGGTAGTCGATCGTCGGACGGCGCATGCACCAGTCCGCCACGAGCAGACGCACCACAACGCCCCGGGCGGCAGCGCGCCGGAGAGCGTTCTCGAGAACGTCGTAGTATTCCCCCTTTCGACCGACGGGCCGGTACGTGAGAAGCTGGATCCGCAGCGAGTCGGCGGCGCCGTCGATGAGATCGACGATGCGCGGCTCGTCGAAGAACCGTTCGTCCACAAGGCGTCCTTCGGGACTGAACGCCGCGCATAACCAGCCGCCGTCCTCCGTAAGGAGCGTGTCGACACTCTTTTCCGCCGCCGCGGCATGGCGCATCACGATGCTGTCGACAAGCGCTCTCTTCGTACCGCGCTTCGCTTCCCCCGGCGCGATCCGTCCGGCGATTTCCCAGTCGAGATCGTAAAGAGCCGTGAGTTCCCCCGCGAACGGAACGCTCCGGATCACCGCGCCAAGCTCCTGGATATGTTCGAGGGAGCGCCAGTCGAAGTTCTGGCTTCCGAGGTAGACCGTCGCGTTATCGATGACGAAGTACTTCGCGTGGAGAACGCCTCCGTCGAACGCCGCCGAGTCGAGCCAGCGGACGGTGACGCCCGGCAGGAGGGCCAGCCGCTCCGCGATATCGGGATAGGTGGTGTGGAAGCGCTCTTCCAGGAGGAACCGGATCTTCACGCCGCGGCGGCCCGCCTTCTCGACGGCGAGAATGACCGGCTCGAGCTTCCCCTTCCCGGCCGGATCGGCCGAGGCGTAGAATTCGGCGAAATCGATCGTACGCTTCGCCCCGGCGATGAGCGCGGGCCACACGTCGAACGCGTCGGGAATGTCGGGATGATCGAGAACCGTCTCGACGGGATACGACTCCACGAGGGTGATCGACGATCGCGCCGTCTCGTTTCGGTCGGCGGGAGGGAAGGCGTGGGCGCACCCGGACGAGGCGGTAAGGAACAGGGCGATCGCCGCCGAAAGCGAGCGGGTCGCGATCGGGCGAGGAGCGGTGGTTTTCATCGTATACCTCCCTTGGGCGGCCGGGTCATCCCCCCCCGTCCCCACTTTAGGATAGAGGGGGAGCGGCCTTTCGTCGAGCGCTCCGGCGCAGGGGCCTTTTTCTCCCATCTTCCCCTGTTCCCCGCGGCGTATTCGGCGATATACTTTCCCGAGGCGGTGGGGAGAGAGGATGGCTGCAGGAAGAAAGAGACTCAGGCCGCGCCAAAAGCTGGCGCATTACCGGATCGTCCGTTACCTGGCGTCCGGCGGTTATGCCGAGGTGTACCATGCGGTCGATACGATTCTCGGTATTCCGTGCGCCCTGAAACTCCCACACCCCCACCTGATCGACGACGAATCGCTCGACGATTTCCGCCGTGAAGTCCGCATCAGCGCGCGGCTCGACCATCCGAATATCATGCCGATTTTCAGCGCGTTCTTCGTGGACGGCAGGTTCGTCGTGGTCAGCCCCCTCGGCGAGGGAACCCTCTCCGATCGTCTCGAATCGAGATTGCCGGCACGTACGGCGCTCGACTTCACCGCCCAGATTCTCGAGGCGCTCGCCTTCGCCCATCAAAGAAAGATCATCCACTGCGACGTGACGCCCGACAATTTCATTCTCTTTCCCGGTGATCGGCTGAAGCTGACCGACTTCGGCCTGGCGAGGACGATGTTTCGCACGTTGAACGGTTCGGGCCGGGGTACCGTCGGCTACCTCGCGCCGGAGCAGGCGATGGGAAAGCCGTCGTTCCGTTCCGACCTGTTCTCCGCGGGGCTGATCGCCTACCGGATGTTCGCCGGCGTGCTGCCCGAGTGGCCGTACGAGTGGCCCCCGTCGGGTAGCGACCGGCTGCGCAAGAAGGTGAGCCCCCCCATGATCGCGCTCCTCCGCCGCATGCTCGAGGTAGACGCCCGGAAACGGTTCGCCGATGCCGGCGTCGCTCTGGCGGCGTTCCGGCGGATCCGGAACCGCGCCCTTTCTCCCGGAACGCGCCGGAAGAAGAGGATTTCGAAACAAGGGGACTGGAGGATGATCCGGCTGCGCGAGTTCCGCCGCCGCTTCGGCGCGCTCCTCGAAACGGGCCATCCGTGTCCCCGGTGCGGCGCCCCGGTGTCGGAACCGATGCGGGCGTGTCCGTGGTGTGGAGCAAAGCGGAAGACCCACCGGGGGGAGCACCGGTTTCCCGCGCGTTGCCCGCGGTGTCGCAGGGGGGTCAAACTCGACTGGACGTACTGTCCCTGGTGCTACGGGGGGAAGATCGGTCCGGCGTCGAATCGCTGCTATACCGACAGGCGCTACTCCGGCCGGTGCGCCAATCCGGGGTGCGTCGAGAAGGATCTCATGCCGTTCATGCGCTACTGTCCCTGGTGCAGGAGAAAGGTGAAGCGACCCTGGCGGATCGAGGGGATACGCGAGAAATGCCCGCGCTGTTCGTGGGGCGCGTTGAAGGAATACTGGAGGTACTGTCCCTGGTGCACGCACCGGCTTCGGCGCTGAGCGGAGGAACGAGCTTGAGCGGCAAGGCGCGGTTCTTCATCCTTTCCGATATGGAATGTCCGGTGGCCGTTCCCGCCGGTGCCGGTATCGCCGAGGTCTTCTCGGCGCCGCGCCCCGGGCGCCGTGAGGGGAACGAGGATGCCGTGGCGATTCTTCCGGTGAATGACGGGAGCGCCGTTCTCGCCCTTGCCGACGGTGCGGGGGGGCTCCCCGGCGGGCGGAAGGCGTCGGCCCGTTCCCTCGAGATTCTCGGCGGCGCGCTCTTTCGCGCCGTCAGGCGCGGGGGGGAGGTGCGCCACGGGATTCTCGACGGCTTCGAGGAGGCGAACCGGGCGCTTCTCGCCGACGGCGGCTGCGGGGCCACCACACTCGTGGTCGCCGAGATCGCGGGAAACACGATCCGGCCGTACCACGCCGGCGATTCCGGCCTCCTCCTCGCCTGAAGGGGAGGAACAGTGAAGTTCGCCACCCTTCCTCATTCGCCCGTGGGCTACGCGGTGGAGGCGGGATATCTCGACGAGCGGCAGGCGCTCCTCCACGAGGATCGTCACATCGTGTCGAACCTGGTCGGTACGCGCGAAATGCGAATCGATCTCGGCGCCCCTTACTCGATGGCCCCTTTCGACACCCTTCTCCTCGCCTCGGACGGTCTTTTCGACAATCTTCCCGCCGGGGAGATCGTGTCGATCATCCGCAAGGGGCGGCGGGAAGAGGCTGCAACGCGTCTGGCGCGGCGATGCGCGGAGGTGATGAGCGGCGTCTCGGGAGAGCCGTCCAAGCCGGATGATTTCTCATTCGTGCTTTATCGCGCGGCGGCCCGGCCGCGTTCACAGGAAGGAGCGACGAAACCTTGAAGATGGAAACAATGTGTGTTCACGGCGGCACGCTGCGCTGCGACCGTGTGGGAGGAATCAACTCGCCGCCAGCCACTTCTCATGCCGCCATGACGCCGGAGAAGAGGGTGCGGATCGGCATCACCGAAGCGCTCCGCCGCCTCTTTGTGGGTATCGAGGACACCGGCGACCTGATCGACGATCTTCGCGAGGCGATCGGATCATGACCGGCGCCGATGATTGGATCGTCCGCGACGCCCTCCCGGGCGATGTCGAGACGATCGTCTCGTTCAACGTCGCCATGGCTTCGGAGACCGAGGGGAAAGAGCTTCCCCTCGAAACGCTACGGCGGGGCGTACGCTCTCTCTTCGAAGATCGTTCCCGCGGATTCTACCTGGTTGCGGAATCGGACGGCGCCGTCGTGGGCGCCCTTATGCTCACGAGAGAGTGGAGCGATTGGAGGAACGGGGAATTCTGGTGGGTCCAGAGCGTCTATGTGGAAAGGCTGTTTCGCCGCCGCGGGATTTACCGTCTCCTCTACAGCGAGGTCCGTCGCCGCGCACGGATGAATCCCCGTGTGTGTGGGTGCCGTCTCTACGTGGAGCGGGGGAACGCCGTGGCGAGGAAGGCGTACGAGTCGCTCGGCATGAAGGAGACATCGTATCGCATGTATGAGGAAGTATTCCCGGGCTCGAACGGCTGACCGCCTCCCGGTTCCATCCGAGATGCGGGCAGGGAGGATTTCGATGGCGAAAGAGGTATACCTGATCTGTCCCGTGCGAAACGCAAGCGCCGGGCAGCGGCGCGAAATGGACCGCTACGTCGAGCGCCTCGAAAAGGCGGGCGTCTCGGTCCACTACCCGCCGCGGGATGTCGATCAGACCGATGACGGTGTAGGGCTCGAACTGAACACGATCCACCGGGAGGCGATGCTCCAATGCCGTGAAGTGCATGTTTTCTGGGATCCGGCGAGCCGCGGGAGCCATTTCGATCTCGGCATGGCGATGATGCTTCGTGCCTCGCGCGATCTACCGGTCGTTCTTGCCTCGAAAATCGAATCGACGAAGAAGCGAAGCTACGGAAACATCGTGCGGGCGATCGCCGAGCCGAGCCGGCTCACGCCGCCGGAAGGCGCCCGTTGAGCGTCCCGTTTCCGCGCGGCGCGGTCCCGGTCGGGCTCGGCCGGCGGATCAGGGGCGGACGCCCCTCCCCTCGATGCCGTTGTAACCGACGTGCACATCCACGTCCTTCATCTCCGCCTCGTTGAACCAGGCGGTGAGCGACTCGACACTGCCCGGGTAGTCGTATGCCGGGGAGAGCATATCGAAAGTGTCGAGAACGGCCCATTCCCGGAGCACCGAATCTTCGAGATCGAAAACGCCCCTGTAATCCGCCACGAGGAGCATCCAGTTGATCTTCTTTCCCCCCGGGAGGCGGCTGATGAGCCGCGAAATCGGCCACATGAAACGGACGTACCGCTCGGTGAGACGGTAGAGCTTTTCCGGGTCCATATTCCGCGTGAACGGCCGGATCCAGTACTTGGTGTAGAGGAACTGGAGAGGTCCCTTGTGCCGGTAGATGTCCACCGCGAGCCGGCCGCCGTGCTTCAGGTAGCGCGTGAGCGTCAGGAAGGTCCGCCTCGGATCGGGGGTGTGCTGCAGCACTCCGAAACAGTAGATCTTGTCGGCCGACTCCTCGCGGAAGGGCATCGAGTAGATATCCCCCTGCACGATGAGTACGTTGTCCTTATCGCCGTTGGAAGAGTAATTCGCCTCCACGGCATAGCTGAAATCGAGGGAGAGCACCATGGCACCCGTCGACGCGGCGTGTTCGGTGAAGCGGCCCGAACCGCCCCCGGCCTCAATAATCACCTCACCCGGCAGCTCGGCGGGCCACTTCGTCTCGTCGAAGAAACGGATCTTCGACACGTCGGCGCCGCTCGTGCCGTCATATTGGGTGCGTGCGTGTTTCGTCCACTCGAGACCGAAGTTGCTCGCGTAGTTCTCGAGGGGAACGAATCGGGGGATGTGCCGCACGATCGGGAAATCCTCGGCGCACGGAGCGCAGCGGAGCGTACCCGACTCGATCCTGCCGTCCGCCGAGCGGCGCGGATCGACGAGGTCGAGCGATCCCCGGCAGCGGGGGCAGACGAGATAGTGGAGGTGTTCTTCCTTCATCGGGGCGGACCTTTCGTCGATCGATCCGCTCGATTGTAGGGGCCGGCGGCGGCGAACGCAAGTCTCCACGGCGGATCGGTCGGCCCCTCCGCCCCTCGATGGGAAGGGGCGGGAATCGGTAGGCGTCCGGGGGACTTCCCGGCCGATTTCCCTCAAGGATTCCCTTTTCTCGCCGATCCTCGGATCAGGAGGTGAGAGCGATGGATCAGCGACAGTTCACGTCCCTGGTTATGAACGACTACGCGGTGGAGCCGCCCGATTTTGCGCATCTCGCAGAGGAAGTGCGCCGCATCCGCCGGTCGATGCCGCGGGGAAACCACGTCTTTCTCGCGCCCATGCCGAAGAGCGGTTCCACCTTTCTTTCCGTTGCGGCCCGCGAGGTTACCGGTTACGAATGGTTCCCCATGAACTTCGCCTATTGGCAAACGGAGCATGATTTCTATCTCCCCGCACTCCTGCGCGCCCTGGGCCGCAACACGGTTACTCAGCAGCATACGAAAGCATCCGACACGAACGTGGAGCTGATGCGGATCTTCGGCATCCGGCCGGTCGTGCTCGCGAGGAATCTCTTCGATGTGGTGGTGAGCTACAGGGATCACATGCACAAGTATCGTGTCCGTGTCCCGCCGGCGTATGTGAACGAACGGTTCTTCGATCTTTCGCAGAAGAAGCAGTACGACCTGATAATCGATATGTTCATGCCGTGGTATGTTTCATTTTATGTCTCCTGGTACGATCTCACCCTGGCCGACAACGTCGATCTCCTCTGGATGTCGTACGACGATATTCTCGATGATCCGGCGGCGGCGGTGCGCAAAGTCCTCCTCTTCCACAACCTTCCCGCCGAAAAAGAGAAGGTGGTCGGTGCGATCGCGGGCCTGGAGAAATGGCGTGTCGGGTTCAACCGGGGTGTCGCCGGGAGGGGCATGGAAGAGTTGACCGAGGAGCAGCGGGGACGGATCGTTCGGCTTACGCGAAATTACGACTGGGTCGATTTCACGTCCGTCGGTATCGGGAAGCAGAATGACGAAGCGGCGCGCTTCACGTCATTCCATAGGTACAGGCAGGAGGGGACGAACCGGCACGCGAAGGGCGATCTCGCCGGAGCGTGCGAAGCGTACCGGCTCGCACTGAAAGAGGCGCCGGGGAATGCGCCGCTCCACGTCAGCCTGGGAAACGCCCTCGCCGGGAGCGGCGACCTGCGCGGGGCGCGTGATGCGTATTTCAATGCTCTTCGCGCCGACCCGGAGTATGCTCCGGCGTGGTCGGGTGTTGCGTTGCTCGCGGAGTGCTCCGGCGACGGAGAAACCGCCCGGGAAGCGAGGGCGAGGGCGGGTGCCCTATCCGTTCCCGTGGAAGGTGACGCGACCCCCGTGGTCCGATAGCCGGGATCAGCGCGCCTCCTCTTTTGCCGTGCACCCAATCTTTCCGCGGCCGGCGGGGGAGAACCTCTGCCACGATCGGCGTACCGCGACGAGGCCATCTTCGAAGATCGATGCGGTCGTGGGGAGGAGGATCGACGTGAGAAACGTCGATACGAGCAGTCCCCCCATGATCACGAGCGCCATCGAGTAGTAGTACACCCCCGCGAGGGCGGGCTTTTGCACGACGATCGGAACGAGTCCGACGAGCGTGGTGATGGCGGTCATCACGATCGGCCTGAGCCTCTCCCGACCGCCTCGGATCATCGCGTCGTACCGATCGATCCCTTTTCTCCGGTACTGGTTGATATGCTCGATCATCACGATACCGTTGTTCACCACCACGCCGATGAGGAGAAGGAGGCCGACGGCGGCGGGCTGGTCGAAATCGGTTTTCGTCAGGTAGAGGGTCCATACCGCCCCCGCCAGGGCGAACGGGAGCGCCACCATCAGGCCGATCGCCTGGCCGACCGACTCGAACACGGCGGCCATCACGGCGAATACGAGAAGGAGGGCGAGGGCGAGGTTGACGAGGAACTCGCGCGACTGTTCGCGCCGCCTCTGCTCGGTGTCGCGGAACGTCCAGCTGTAGCCGTAGGGAAACTCCATCTTCTCCAGCGCGGCGCGCACCTTCGGCATGTAGTCACCGACGGTACCTTTGCTGTAGCGCGCCCCCACCCAGACGCTCGTCACGCGGTCGTCCCTGCTGATCCGTTCCGGCCCCGGCGCGATATCGAAACCGGCGAGGGCGGCGAGGGGGATCTTCCCCCCCTCGGCGGTCCAGAGGGGTAGATTCATGAGTTGTGAAATGCTCTCCGTCTCCTTCTCGTCCAACGTGACGCGCATCTCCCGCTCGCCGTCTCCGGTGCGGAACCGCTGCAGTCTCTTTCCACGGAACGTGAGGGAGATCACCTCCGCCGGCTGGCCGAGGGGGACGCCGTAGCGCGCGGCGAGTTCCCGGTCGAGGTCGATCGACATTTCCAGGCCGCCCGATTCGCTCCCGCTCCACGCATCGGTGAGCCCCGGTATGGCGGAGATCCGGCTCTTCGCCTCCGTCGCGAGGCGGGCGAGAACGCCGCTGTCTTCGCCGACGATCTGGAATCCCACCCGCTTCGCCCCGCCGTGGCGCCACATGGGGCCTTGCTTCTGCACCTCGAGCTTCACGCCGGCGATCTCCGGGAGGAGGGTGCGCAGCTTCGCCCTCGTTTCGGCCATCGCCTTTTCATTCGCGAACGATTCGTCCATGTAGACGCGCGTCAACGTCCAGCGCTCGCTCCAGAAACTGTAGATCGACCGGGCGTGAAGCTCAACCGTGTGCGGCACCAGCGCGCGTTCGACGCGGGAGACGAGCTTTTCCTTTCTCTCGAGATTCAGCTCCTCGCTGATTTCGTAGCGGATCTGGATGAACGCCTCCTCGCGGCTCGAGTCGAAGTTCTTGTCGATCCTGAGATAGGGATAGATGCTCGACGCGATGACCACCACGCCGATGAGCGGCGTGAGCCAGCGATGGCGAAGGTTGAAAGATAGAAGCATCACGTAACGGCGTTCCAGGGCGGACAGAATCGCGCCGCGCGGTTGCGGACGGGCGTGAATCAGGTGGGCGGTGGCGAGGGGGATGAGCGTTTGGCTGATGAAGAGCGACGCGAGGAGGGTGAGGCAAACGGTGATGCCGAGTTCCTTCAAGTAGATGTTCATTTCGCTCGGTTTATTGAAGATCACCGGGAGGAAGACGATCACCGATGTGAGCGTAGCGGCGATCACCGCGGACGACACTTCCCGGGAACCGAGAAGCGTCGCCTTCTTCCGGTCGAGACCCTCTTGCTGGTGGCGGAAGATGTTCTCCATCACCACCACGGCGTTATCGACGAGCATTCCGACGCCGACGATCAGGCCGAGCAAGGTGAGCGTGTTCAGACTCCTTCCCTGGGCCCAGATCACGCCGCAGGCGACGATGAGGGAGAAGGGGATGCACAGAACGGCGACGAAGGTCATGCTCGCGCGCCGGAGGAACCCGAAGAGCACGAGGCTCGCCAGGAGAGCGCCGAACAGCCCCGTGAAGGCGAGATCTTTCAGCGTCTTGCGGATCTCCTCCCCCTGGTCGAACCAGATGAGGAAGTTCACCCCCTCGAGTTCGACGTCGTCGTTCATCTCGGCGACCCGCCTGCGGACGGCGTCGCAGATCGGCACGGCATTGGCGCCCGCCTCCTTGTTCACCGACACGCCGACGGCGAAATCGCCGTCCAGGTGCCGTCCGTACTCGAGAGGGGGCTCCTCGTACACCACGTCGGCGATGTCGGTGAGACGGAGACCGTCTCCCCTCAGGACGAGATTCCGGATCTCGTCGAGCGATTCGTAGCTCCCCGTCACGCGGGCCGTGTAACGCATCGCCGGCTCGGTCACATCGCCCAGCGTCAGGTCGAAGTTCGAGCCTTGCAGCACGCGGATCACGTCGCGCACGTCGATCGAATGTTCCTCGAGGCGCGCCACGTGCAGGTCGATCCGCACCTCCTTCGGATTCACGCCGTCGAGGCGAACCCGTGCGACGCCGGGGATCCGTTCGAGCGGCTTGACGATCTTCCTGTCGAGAAGATCGTAACTTTCGCTCAGGTCGAGCTTCGACGAGAGGCGCCCCTCGAGAATCGGCTCGTCGGCGTCGCGCCCATCCCAGCTTCCCGAAATGAAGATGTCGCGTACGTCGTCGGGGAGTTCACCCCGGACACGGTCGACCTTCTCGCGAATCGCGACGCGGGCGAGATCCATCTTCTCGCCCCAGTCGAATTCGAGCCTCACCCTCCCGCCGTCGCTGTCGCACATCGCCCACATCTTCTTCAGCCCCTTCACCGAACCGAGACTCTCCTCGAGGGGCCGGACGATGAGTCTTTCCACCTGTTCGGGCGTCGAGTTCGGGTAGGGGACGTAGACGAACAGCTGCGGCTTTTCGATATCCGGGAGGAAACCGAGGGGAAGGCGGAAGAGGGCGACGAGGCCGAGCACGACGATACTTACGAGGATCATGCCGGCGGTGATCGGTCTGCGGATCGCCAGTTCGGGAAGGGTCATGTCGCCGTCCCTCCTGTCGCGTCGCGGTTCGGCCGACCCGGGCCCTCCCCCGGTTCGACGGCGACCCGGGAAGGAACGGCGGCGTAGATTACCGGGATCACTACGAGGGTGAGCATCGTGCTGAGCACGAGGCCGAACGAGACGGTGATCGCCAGAGGGGCTCGGAGCTCCGACCCCTCGCCCACCGAAAGGGCCATCGGGATGAGGGCGAGGACGGTCGTCAAGGTCGTCATCAGGATCGGCCTCAGGCGGATCGAGCACGCCTCGACAATAGCGTCCATCTTCGGCGCCCCGTCCCGTCGGAGCTGGTTCACTTTGACGATCAACACGATCGCGTTGTTCACCACGATTCCCACGAGCATCACCGTACCGATGAGGACGATGACGGAGATCGCGGTTCCCGTGACGAGGAGGCCGAGCACCACGCCGACAAGGGCGAGGGGAACGGAGAAGAGGACGATAAACGGGTGGATGAGCGATTCGAAGGTGGCGGCCATGACGAGGTAGACGAGGAACACGGCGAGGAGGAGGGCGAAGCGAAGACTCGCGAAGGAGAGTTGCATCTCCTCGTTCTGGCCGCCCGTCTCGACGGAAACCCCGACCGGGGGCGGCATCGCCGAGAGGACGTCGCCGATGTCGCCCACCACCGAACCGAGGCTCCTTCCCTGGAGATTCGCGGTGATCACGGCGGCGCGCTGCTGCTGGATCCTGTGGATCTCGGCGGGGCCTCGGTCGACGAGGATATCCGCCACGGTGACGAGGCGGATCGGTTTTCCTTCGGGTCCGGGAATGACGAGATTCCTCACATCCTCTATCGTGGCGCGGTCCGATAGCTGGTTGCGCACGCGGATGTCGATCTGCCGGTCGTCCTCGCGGAACCGCGTCGGTACGGCGCCCTGGACCCTGTCGCGCAGCGTCTCGGAAAGGGTTCTCATGTCGAGGCCGAGCGCCGCGAGACGGGCGCGGTCGAACCGGACTCTCAATTCGGGGTTCCCCTCCTCGAGGGAGGATCGGATGTCGACGAGTCCCGGAACGAACGAGAGCCTTCTTCCCAGCGAGTCGGCGTACGAACGAAGAAGGTCGTGGTTCTCACCGAAGAGGATCAATTCCACCGGTGTTTTCACGGTGAAGTATGCCGGCCTTCCGATTTTCACCTCGAGGTCGGGAATGTCGGAGAAGCGGCGCCGGAGCTTCTCGGCGATCGCCGCCTCCCCCTTCTCATCGGCGCGGTTCTTTAGCACGATATTGAGCTGGCCGAAGTGTTCGGCCGTGGTGTTCAGCGACATTCCTCCCGCCACGAAACGAGATCCGACACTCGTGAAGTAATGCGAAACGCCCTCTTCATCCTCGGCGGCGCTTTCCATCCGACGGAGAACGCGGTCGGTCCCCGCGAGGGGCGTCCCCTCGGGAAGGTTCGCCTCGAAATAGAATTCTCCCTCGCTGATCGGAGGGATCAGCTCGGTGTCCACGAGGGGAAGTGTTGCGAGAGAAGCGACGAAGAGGAGGAGCGCCGCGGCGAGCGTGAAAGCACGATGGTTCAGCGCGGCGTGAAGGAAGCGATCGTACGCGGCGGCCACCGCGCCCCGATGCCCTCCGCCGGACCGGGTTTTCATCCCGCCGCCGGCCCTCCCTTCGCCCGGGCCGCCTCCGGCGGCGCTCAGCATCGGGATCAGCGTGATCGCGACGGCGAGGGAGGCGAGGAGACTCAGCGTCACGGTGATCGCCATGTCGCCGAAGAGCTGCCCCGCGATCCCCTCGACGAAGACGATGGGGAGAAAGACGGCCACCGTCGTGAGTGTCGAGGCGAGCACGGCGCCCCCTACCTCGGAGGCGCCTTCCACGGCGGCGCACCGGCCGTCGAGACCTTCCCTGCGTTTCCGAAAGATCGACTCGAGCACCACGATCGAGTTGTCGACAAGCATTCCGATACCGAGGGTGAGCCCTCCGAGGGACATGATGTTGAGCGACACATCCATCCGATACATCGCCATGAAGGTGGCGAGCACGGAAAGGGGAATCGACACGGCGATGATGATCGTGCTGCGCACGTGACGGAGGAATAGGAAGAGTACCGTCACCGCGAAAAACCCGCCGATGATCGCCGCCCAGCGCACTTCCTTAAGCGCCCGCTCGATGAAGCGCGACTGGTCGAAGAGGATCGTCACCTTCCACCCTTCCGGGAGGTCCTCGGGGAGCTCCGCGATCTTCTCGGCGAGCGCCCGGCTCGTGGTGACGATGTTGGCGTCCCCCTCCTTGAAGATGTCGATTTCCACCGTCTCGACGCCGTCGACTCGGGTGATCTCCTCGCGATCCTTCGAACCGCGCCGCACGTCGCCCACGTCGCGAAGTCTCACGACGGCCGGTCCGGAGCGGCCGATAATCAAGTCGGCGATCTCGTCGACCGTGTCGTACTCGTTCACCGTGCGGAGAAGATACCGGCTCTCGTTGTCCTGGAGGGAACCGCCCGGAAGGTTGACATTGGAAACACCAACCGCCCGGCGGACCTGGTCGAGGGAAAAGCCGAACACGGCGAGCTTCTCCTGGTCGATATCGATCCGAATCTCCTCCTCGAGCCCTCCCCGGACACGTGCCGCGGCGACCCCCTTGATCGTTTCGATCTTCTGCTTCAGCTTCAGGTCCGCCACACGCCTCGTCTCGGCGAGATCGCCCGATCCGCTCACCGCGAGACGCATGATCGGGTCGAGGGACGGATCGAAGCGAAGTACGATCGGGTCGTCCGCCTCGTCGGGAAGCTGCAGGCGGTCGAGTTTTTCGCGCACGTCCATCGAGAGCATGTCCATGTCGGCGTCCCAGTCGAATTCGAGGGTCACCTCGCTCACGCCGGGCCGTGAGACGGAGTGGATCGTGCGGAGCGAGCGCAGCACACCGACCGCCTCCTCCACCGGGCGGCTCACCAGGTTCTCCACCTCGGCGGGCGCCGTGTCGGGGAAGTCGGTCTGGATCGTCAGCGACGGGTAGCTGATGTCGGGGAGGAGATCGAGCGAGAGGCGGTGGTAGCCGACGAGGCCGAAGGCGGCGACGGCGAGGGCGAACATGAGCACCGTCACCGGGCGGCGCACGGCGACCTCGATGAGGGAACGCATCAGGAGTCTTTCCGGCCCGGTCCGGCGTCGTCGAAGGTCATCGTCTCGAGGATCTTGAGCGGTTGGCCTTCGCGCAAAGAGCGCTGTCCCTGGACGACCACTTCGTCCTCCACACCGAGGCCGCTGATGATCTCGATGTTCGAATCGTCCTGGAAGCCGGTCTCCACGACACGCTGGCTCGCCTCTCCGTCGACGGCGAGAAAGACGATATGCTCCCCTTTCTCGGAGATCACGGCGTTCTTCGGCACGAGAATCGCGCCCTCATGAAGGTCGGTGACGATGCGCACCTCGGCGAAGTCGCCCGGTCGAATCGTTTCCGGGTAGTCGTCGATTTCCACGGTGACCTTGATCGTTCCGGTGGCGGGATCGATCACGGGGCTGACGAGAACAATCCGTCCGGGCAGCGCCGCCTCGTTCTAATCGACTTTCAGTTCCACTTCTTGGTCGGTGCGGATACTCCGGAATTCCCTCGACGGTACGTGCACCCTGGCGAGAAGGGTGGAAACGTCGGCCACGAGGAAGAGGGGCGTATTCTCCGTCACCATCTGCCCGATATCGACGTAGCGCTGGACCACTCGCCCGCCGAAGGGCGCCTCGACGCTCGTGTACGAGAGCTCGAGGGCGGCGAGCGCCTGGTTCGCCTCGGCGGACTGCACGTCGCTGCGCGCACCTTCGTACTCATCGGCGGAGACGAGGTCCCCTTCGATCATCTTCTTCATCCTCTCGAAGCGCGCCCTTTGGCGGGAAACTTCCGCTTCCGTCAGACTCAGCCGATGGCGGTACTCTCTGTCGTCGATCTCGAGGAGCGTCGCGCCGCGGCGCACATCATCCCCTTCTTCGGCGGCGATCCGCAGCACCACGCCCGAGACGCGCGCCACCACCTCCGCCTCCTTCCTCGGATCGAGGGAGGCGTTCGCCGTGTAGTAGCTCGCGATCGTTCCCCGCACGGGCGTACGCACCGCCACCGCCGCCTCCGGCATGGCGGGCCGCCCGCTTCCCGGACGGACGCCGTGGGGCGCTTCCTTCTCCCCGGCACCGCGGTCGTTCGCCGCGCCGCCGCCGCACCCGGCGGAAAGAATTGCGGTGAACGCCGCCGTCGCGGCGGCACGCCGGACGGTAAGCATGAGTCGATACGATCGCGTGATCGGGTGATTCATAATCCTAGGACACCTTCTCCGGCGCGATGCGCCGGGCGGGGGCGACACGCCGGCCCGCCCGGTCCGTGTCGCTCACCTTGCCAGGGGAAATGGGAAACCGGCGACCGGCTCTTAGAGTACCGCCATGCAGGTTCGGGCTTTGCCACCGAACCGATCATCCCAGAGGAGTGGGGGAGAGTCAATTCCTTTCCCCCGTGCGGGGCGGTCCGAAAGTGTGCGCTGTGGCATGCACGGGGAAAACCGATTATCTAGAAAAGCATGGAAGCCCCGTCGAGGGGAAAAACGGAGATAGATCGATGAAGGGAAGAAGGACTCTTTTTCCAACGGTGATCGTGGCGGCCGGTTTCGTGCTCGCCGTTCTCGTCGCGGGGAGACATACCGTGGGAGCGGCGGGGGAGAGCGGGATGGGATACAAGGAACTGACGCCCGATGAAGAGCGGGTGATCGTATATAAAGGAACGGAACGTCCCTTCGCGGGGGAGTACGTCCATTTCGACGGCCAGGGAACGTACCTCTGCCGCCGGTGCGGACAGCCTCTCTTCCGCTCGGCCGACAAGTTCGATTCCCGATCGGGATGGCCGAGCTTCGACGACGCCATCGCGGACGCCGTGCTTCGCATTCCCGACGCCGACGGCGCGCGCACGGAAATCGTCTGTTCCAACTGCAAGGCGCACCTCGGCCATGTTTTCTTCGGCGAGAAGATGACCGACAAGAACGTGCGCAACTGCGTCAACTCGATTTCACTTCAGTTCATACCGGAAGAGATGGGGGGAGAAGTGGAAAAAGCGTACTTCGCGGGAGGATGCTTCTGGGGGACCGAGTATCAGCTCCAGCAGGCGAAGGGGGTGCTCTCCACACGGGTCGGCTACATGGGGGGGGAGAAGGAGAGCCCGACTTACCGGGAGGTCTGCTCGGGACGCACCGGGCATGCCGAGGCGCTCGAGGTGGTGTTCGATCCGTCGATCACCTCCTTCGAAACGCTGGCGAGACTCTTCTTCGAGATCCATGACCCGACCGAGGTCGATCGCCAGGGCCCGGACGTGGGGGAGCAGTATCGTTCCGCGGTTTTCTGCGTGGACGACGAACAGCGCCGGGTCACCGAGAAGCTCATCGCCCTTCTGAGAGGGAAGGGGTATGACGTCGCCACGGAGGTAGTGGAGGCGGGGACGTTCTGGGAGGCGGAAGATTACCACCAGGACTACTACCGGAAGAACGGGAAGGAGCCGTACTGCCATCTCTACGAAAAGCGGTTCTGACCGTCCCGGCGGAGCGGCTCAACCGCGCTTCGCTTCGTACTCTTGGAACAGCTTCTCGAAAAGGCGCGGCACGAGGGCCATCCTCTCCGGCGGTTCGACGTAGGCGATACGCATCTGCGTCCTGCCCGGGTTCGACTCTCCCTCGGGGGTGCTGTAGAAACCGGCCATCGGCGCCGTGAGGAGGGTGACCTTCTTCCCGCCGAGGTCGACACTTCCTTCTCCCGCGCAGTACATTACGAAATCCATGGCGTCGAAACCTTCCCGGGCGATCTTCCTCACGTCCACTACCGAGTAGATCGCCGCGTCGGGGCTCGACACGATCACGCCGGGGAGTCTCTTCTTCAGGTCCCCGGTGATCGACACGAGCATGTTACGGTAGTAGTCGCGCTGGCGGTCGTACCAGGCGCGAAGGTCGTCGTGGCTTTCGTGGGCGAGGGCACCGAAAATCCATTGCCCGACGGCGGAGGCGCAGAGGTTCGCCGTGTACTCCGCCACCGCGCGGCGATGGAACGACTCGTTGTCCGTCACGAGCGCCCCGATCCTCAGGCCGCACGCGTTCCACACTTTGCTCGCCGTCTCGATGCCGATCCTCCTGCCCGTGATGCCGGGAGCATCCTTCTCGGTGATTGCCCATACGCTCGAAGTCGGCGCGCCGGTGTAGCGCAGTTCTCTGTACGCTTCATCGCTGATCATCCACATGTCGTGTTTCACGCAGAACTTCGCCAGGGCGATGAGCGACTCCTGCTCGTAGAACTGGCCCGTCGGGTTGTCGAAGGGGATCACCACGAGAGCGGAAGGGTGATGCTTTTCGACCACCGCCTCGATCTCCCTCATGGCGGGCAGCGCGAACCGGCCGTCATCGCCGAGGGTCCGGCAGACCGACACGGTGGCGCGTCCGAGGCGCGCCGCGAACGCCTTGTAGTTCGTGTACGCCGCGTCGATCAGCATGACCGGCCCTTCCGGGCCGCCGGCGGGGCCCGACGTTCCCAGCTCGGCGATCTCCATGGCGGTGCTCCCGCCGTCGGTGATCTGCACATGCAGTCCATCGGTCGAACACCCGCAGCTCGCGATGATATTGAGGAATGCTTCCCGCGTCTCCGTCATGCCGACGGTGAGGCTGTACTGCACGACGCCGTCGCGGAAAGGACTTTCGCCCGCGCCGAGCTGTTTCATCCGCTCGATCATCGCCGGGTGCATCGGGAGCGACACGTTTCCGATCGCCACGTTCACGTCCTCCGTGCCGTCCGTCCTGTCGAGGAACCGGATCTGGGCCGCGCGGATCGGTGACGGTTTGCGGTTGCGGAAATGCAGGCTCAGTGAAGGGTGCGCCATATTCAAGCCTCCGGTGAACGATGGAGTCGGGACGGGTCTCATGCCGATCCGGGAAGCGACGCCGCTCCGTGCGGCGCCCGCTTCGAGATTACCGACAGAGTATAACCATTTGCACGGCGCGCGCCAACGGGAGGCGTCGAAATCGCATCGGAGGCCGGACGCGTCGTGCGACTCGCCCGTTCACTCCACCACCACCACCCTGCGGACTTTCGTTTCCTCGCCCGCACGGAGTCTCGCGAAGTAGACGCCGCTCGCGAGGCCGCTCGACGACCAACTCACCGTGCGGATGAAACCGTCCCCTCGGTCGGCGCGGGCGATCCGTTCGACGAGCCTGCCGCGGATATCGAACAGCTCGAGCGTCACCGGTCCCTCGTGGCGCGCGGCGAACCGGAAGAGCGTCTCGCCGCGCACCGGGTTCGGTGACGGCGGGTCGAGCATCAGGGCGAGCGACGTGCCGACCTGGGGTTCGGCTTCGGCGACACCGGTGGGGAGCACGGGAAGATCGACCTCCCAACCGCCCCGCCCGTATGTGCCCGCGACGAGTTTCCGCGCGGACCGGCGGATTTCGAGGTCGGTAACGACCGCGTTCGGAAGGCCGGTGTCGAAAACGGTCCACGTGCTCCCTCCGTCGGTGCTTGTCCAGACACCGATGTCGGTGCCGATGTACCACGCCGTCGGATCGTCCCGGTCGATCGCCATGGTGTTCACCGGCTGGGGGGGGAAGTCGCCGGTCACATCGGTCCACGTCTGTCCTAAGTCGGTGGTCATGGCGATGTGAGCCGCCGAAGTGTAGCCGCCGAAGGTGACGAACGCGGCGGCGGAATCGGCCGGGTGGGCGGTGATCTTCGTCTCGCTTCCCACGGCGAAACCGTAAGGATTCGCGGCGGTCCATGTCGCCCCGTCGTCGGTGGAGATGCTCGGACCGGCGCTGTTCACCGACCAGACGACCTGGTCGCTCGCCGGGCTGCAATCGATCCAGATCGCCGTGTGGGGCGCCACGTTCGTCCACGAAGCCATCCGGTTGTTCGTCCGGAAGATGCCGTCCGACGTCGATGTGAACAGCTGCTTCGGGCTGTTCGGATTCATCGCCACCGGCGCGAGCCACGCTCCCGACCCGGTGATGCCGGTCATGGCGGCAATCCAGCTCTGGCCGCCGTCGAGACTCTTCACATGGTTCCCGAACTGCCACTCGGCGTACACGCCGTCGGCGTTGCCGGGACGGATATTGCACACGAACCCGTCGGCCAGGAGGTTCGAAACGAACCAGTTGTCGACACCGAGACGGCCGGGCAGACCGTTGTCCTGCGCGCCCCCCATGGTGAAGTTCGGGTCGGACTGGGCGACACAGATATCGTAGAATTGGTACGAGGCGATCCCTTCGCGCCGGGAGGCCCACGTGGCGCCGTCGTCGGTGGAGCGCCAGACGCCCCCGTCATTGCCGACCCACAGCGTGTTCGTCGAACCCGGTTCGTAGGCAATGGCATGGTGATCGAGGTGGACGTCGGTCGCGTTCCCGAGAATGAACCCGTCGCCGGTCTTCACGAAAGTGGTCCCGGCGTTCGTGGAGCGGTAGAGGCTCACGCCGCCGGCGATCACCACCGACGCATCGTCCGGATCGACGGCGAGGGTGAGGTTGTACCACCCCTGGCCGCCCGTCATGTTCGGCCCGCTGTACACTTCGTTCCAGTTCGCCCCGCCGTTGTCGCTTCGGAAGATGCCGAGCGTTCCCTGGGTCGATCGGTCGACGATATTCGCGTAGATCACGTTCGGCGCCGCCGCGGTGACGGCGATCTTGATCTTGCCGACCGACGCGCTCGGCGGCAGTCCCGTGCCGAGCCACGACCAGGTGACACCGTCGTCGGTGGAGATTTTCACTCCATTCGATACCGACCCGCTTCCACTGGCGGCGTAGATCGTCGCCGGGTCGCCCGGCTTGAACTGGATGTCATAATAATTCCCGTCCGATTTCACCTTCGTCCATGTGTCGCCCTCGTCGGCGGAGCGCCAGAGTCCGTCGTTCGCTCCCGCGAGGATTGTCCCGGTGAGGGGGCTCGCCTCCATCACGTGGAAGCCGTGTCCGGCGGTCACGGGAAACGAAAGGCCGGTCGTGCTCCACGTGGCGCCGCCGTCGATCGATTTCAGGACGCCCACGCCGTCGTCCCCCGCGCCGGCGGTCGTCCCCTCGCCCGTGCCGATGAGAACGATATTCGGGTTCGACGGGAGGACGCACACCGCGCCGATCGAAAGGGAGGGAAGTTCGTCGGTGGTGGTGCTCCAAGTGGCGCCGCCGTCGGCCGATTTCCAAAGCCCGCCGCTCGCCGATCCGGCGTACACGACGGCGGAATTCGTCGGGTCGAACTCGATGTCGAGGATTCTTCCCGACATGTTCGACGGTCCGATGGGGAACCACGCGGCGGAAGCGCCCTTCCGTGCGCCGGCGAAGCGCCGGTTCATCTCCTCCCACACTCTCCAGCGGGCCTCTCCCGCGGTAATACCCAGATCGGTCCACTCCCGTTCGCGAAGCCATTTCGCCCGGTTGTACGGCTTCCACCCCGTACTCCGCATCTCCTTCAGTTCCGGGTGGGCGTCGAACCGGAGGCGCAGTTCCTCGAGCCGGTCTTCTGCGGCCGAACGGGCGAAAGCGCTCTCCCGCGGCACGACGGCGGCGAGCAGGAAGAGTGCCAGCGCCGTCACGGTGAAGCTACGTGAAAACAGATCGAGCGACATCCTCCGGCGTTCGTGGCGGGCCGTCGATTCGGTGTCGTAGTGGTCGCAACGCAGGGGCATCATCGATTCCTCCGGGAGACGGCTGTTCGGCATGGGAGACGAAAAAAGCGGGACGCGGGAGATCGCACCCGGACTTGAGCATACCACCATTGGGCGGGCCGATCAACGGCAACGGCGGGCCCGATCACCTCGGTGCGGGAGGCGATTCTCCTTCGCTTGGCGGTGTCGTCGGCGGGCGCGAGGAGAGGATCCCGGCTGCGAGGCGATCGGCGATCACGCGGTTCGCCGCGGCTGAGTTATGCCCGTCCCAGGGGATGAACAGCTTCTTCCCTTCGGTGCGGTAGGCTTCCGTAAGCGCAGGGAGCATATCGACGAGAGGGATATGCTGGCGTTCGCAGATCGAGGCGACCTTTTCATTGTAGGCCGTCGCGGGGAGTGTTCCGTCCACCTGGTCTCGCCGTGGAAGGAGGGCGACGAGAAAATCGATCCCGGCGGCATCGCAGTCGGCTTTCATCGCCGCGAGCGCTTCTTCCGCCTCCCGCCACCCCTTCTCGACACGCGCGTCCTTCTCGCCGGTGAGGCGATGCCTCTCGAGGAGCGCCCCCGGCGACGGGCGAAACGAAGATCGAAGCGTCTTCGCCGCGTAATGGAGGTAGCTGAGAAGGGCGCTCCTCTTGAGGAGATAGACGAGCCTTTTCGATACGGAATTGGTCACCGCGCGTGACCCGGCGGGGGGTAGCGTGTAGGCGACCACCGGATCATTCACATAGAAAGCGAGGATCACCCTGGAGGGGTGGTAGAGCGGAAGGAGCCGTTCGAGGAGGATCCGGTGCTGCCATGTATCGGTGGCGGGTACCCCGGCGTTGATCACCTCGAAACGCACGTCGCCGCCCCGTTCGTTGAGCGTCGCCTCGAGCGATCCGGGCCACGTCTCGGCGAGGTCGAGACCGTTTCCGAAGGTCTGCGAATCGCCCATGGCGAGAATCCGCTCGACGCCGGGCGCCGGTTCGGCCGGATACTCGTCCCCCCGGCAGCCGTTCGAGTTGATGCGTACTTCCTTGTCCTGGGTATACGCCGTTTGATTCGGCTCGAGGAGGTAGTTCACTTCGTGGTCGTACACATACGTTTCCTGCGGGTACTTCCATCGGATCGGAGGGGCGACGAGGATGCGCAGAGCGATCTCGGAGACGAGACAAGCGAAGAGGAGAGCTGCGAAGAAGAGCGACAAATTCGCCGCCAGCGATGATCTTTCTTGCTTCAAGACAGGGCTCGTCCCTTCTCTCGGGCCGACTCTTCACTTTCGCGCGGGGCGATTCTAGCGCGCCGCGTGACGGTCGTCCAGAAGGAAGAACCCGTCGCCGGGGGGCTTATCCCTTCCGCGGAGCGATGACGATTTCGCCGTCTTCCACGCGGACCAGAAGGGGGCCGATTTGTTTTTCCACCACCGTGACGGAGAGGTCGCCGATGCAGAGCGTCGTGTCGGGATAGATTGCGTGAACCACTTCGATTACCGGCCTTTTCCGGCGGACCGAATCCTTTTCGATCTCAACCACTTCTTGTTCCATCGTGGCGAGGCGATCGTTCATGCGTGCGGTTTCCTTCGGTTCACGACCGGGATACGAATCGATCATCTTTCGGAGTTTTCGGATCTCCATGTTCTTGATCAGGAGCTTCCCTTCGAGGGCGTAGTCGGTGCCGGCGATCACCGACGTCGGAACACCGGCGCCGCTGCCGAGGGCGCCCGCCACGATCCCGCCGAGAGCCATCACCGATCCGCCGACGATCCGCCCCCGCTTGATTGAAACGGCGCCGCGGGAGACGATCGACGACTGGATGATCTCCGATTCGGCAGCCACGTTGCCGTCGGCCACCACGTCGCAATCGACGATGAACCGTGCCCGGATATCTCCGCCGGTCACCGTTTTCTGTCCTTCGGCGCCGATCATGCCTCCTTTCACGTAAAGCTCGCCCGATGTCTGGATCTGCGCCCCCTCGGCGATGCCGCGCACCTCGATATCTCCGGTGGCCTCGAGGCGGAAACCTTCGAGAACATCGCCCATCACCGTCACGATGCCTGGATGGGAGATATTTCCGGTCTCCGGCCCGACGTTTCCCCGGATGAGGTAGATCGGATCGACGGAGACGATGTTGTTCGCCCATCGAAATCGCCCGCTCGTGCCGGCGTAGTGGGCGCCCGTCTCCTTGTCCACCCTCACATTGTCGCCGGCTCGGATCGGCGGAGCGTGAGGCGTTCGCACGGGAATCCTCTTGCCGAACACGTCGAAGCCGTCCTTCCCCTTCTTCGGCGGTACCGCCACGACGAGCAGCTCGTCCTCGAGAACCGACGTATGTGCCGCAGGCTCGCGGAAATCGATATTCCCGGTGATCTCATCTACGGCGAACCCTTCGTTGAAGAAGTCGGCCGCCCAGTCGAGTCGGCCGTCCTCCGGTTGGATCGCCACCTCGCCGCGGACGAGTTCGATTTCACGAAACTCAGAGGAATCGCCTGCATTCTTGCGAAGAAGTGTTTCGATCTCTTCCACCGGTGGCGGCTTCATCACCCTCATCTCGACGAGACCGGTTCGCACTTCTTTCGCGATGCGCCCCGCCTCGCCGGGGGGAATCACCCCCTCGTAGGTGATCTTCATATGGTCGGACGCCACCCGGAGCTGAAAAGGTCCGGGCCGATCTGTTTCGGGACCGCCCTGTCTCGAAAAACTGGAGGGACGACTGCTCAAGTTCGATGATCCCCGCGAATCGGCCTTTCCGTCCGGCACGGACGGACGGTTGCAACGGTTGTTCATCTATTTATCGGCCGATGAGGGAAAACGGTGATCCAGGGTGGTTATGAATGGAATAACACGAATAAAAACAACATGTTGGGATGGTGGGACCTCGGATTTTCCATGACGGCCCGCAGCGGATCGGGGGGAGGAAGGGGCGGGGAGGAGGACGATTCGGGGCCGGACGGCCGGGGAGAGGAATATGTGCCGCCTCTCCCCGGATCACGTCCGGGCCCTCCCGTCAGCGGAAGTCTCTTTTCACGTCTCCCCAGCTCGTCCTCTCGGTGGCGGTGGGACGGTTGCTGAAGTCGACCGAGACGAGCGCGCCGCTGCTCGAGAACTCCACGTCCATCCTGTCGATAATCTCATAGAGCGTCAGATCGACCTCCTGGTACGAGTTGTTTCCAAGCCCTCCCACGTACTTCGTTCCGGCGAGGTTATTCTGGAAGTAGAACGTGATGTTTACATGCTCATCATTATCGATGTCGAGAAAGGCGGCGCTCATGATCTGCACGGGACCGGTGAAATCGAAGCGCATAACGCCGCCGCCCGCCTCGTCGTTCGGCTGATCGACGAGACCGTCGGCGGGAGAGGTGTCGGTCACATTGCTCGCGACGATCAGCAGGTGCCCGAGGGGGGCGCAGTTTTCGCCCGGCATCGCCGGTTGCCCGCCCGAGCCGATGCCCGGGCCGCCGCAGAGATTGTTCGGAGCGCCGAGATCCCAATCGCCCCCCGTGGGGGCGGCGGAGTCGAAGATCAGAAGCGAATTCGGTCCGGTGCCGTTGTTCGTTCCCGTCAGCGTGAAATCGGCGAAGTAGGTGTCGCCGGGAACGATTCCGCCGCCCGGGGCGTCGCCGGTGACCACCGTCCCCGGCGCGATCGAATTGAAGTCGACCAGTCCCGCCGCGGCCGGAAGGGCGAGGATGAACAAGAGCGTGGTGGTGAATATGGCGATTCTCTTCGTCGGCATCTTCTTCGTGAGCGGCATACGTCATCCCCCATTTCCCGGAATCAGGACGGAATGTCCGGGGCACGGCACGGCCGTGCGGCCCGGACCGGTTTTCTATTCCTGTGTATCGGGAGGTGCCGAACGGGGCTGAACCGTCCGTTTCACGCTGTGGGACAACATGCCGGAATCGCATGGCATTGGGCGGAATCGGATCAGCGGAAGAGCTGCTTCACGCCTCCCCAACTCTCGCGCTCGACCGCCGTGGGCGGTGAGTCGTACGAAAGCTCCGCCACCGCACCGCTGCTCGAAAGAAATACCTCGATCCGTGTCACGGAGCCGTGTCCGGAAAGATCGATTCTTTGAACCGAGTTGTTGCCCAGATCGAGCGCGGGAATCGTCGCGACGAGGGAAGGGCCCGAATAGAGCGACACGTCGGCGGATTCGCCGTCGATATCGACGATGATGATCTCCGAGGGAAGCACCGCATCGGGGAAGTCGAAGGAGAGCGTCCCGCCGAGCGCCTCGTCGTCCGGGTCATCGACGATTCCGTCGGCAGGCGCGGCGTCGACGATGTTCTCGGCGATGATCAGGAGATTGCCCAGGGCGGTGCAGTTTTCGCCCGGGGAACCGGCGGCCCCTCCCGAGCCGATGCCCGGCCCGCCGCACGAGACGTTCGGGGTGCCGAGATCGAAGTCGGCACCCGTGGGGGCGGATGAATCGAAGAGGATCGCCGAGTTCGGGCCGCCGCCGCCGCTGTTCACCGACACGGTGAATCCGGGAAAATACGTTCCCGGCGCCGTTCCTCCGCCCGGCTCGTCGCCGGCGATCACGGTGCCTGCGACCGGGCCGCTGAAATCCTCCGTGGCGGGTCGCGCCGCGGGCGGCACGAGGAGGATGCAGATCGCCGCGCCCGCCGTGAACAGGATCTTCCATTGATGAATGAGCATTCGATGTAATCCTCCAGGACGACTCTGACTCATGGGGGCAAGTCGAGATGAAGCTTCTTCTCAGGGAGACGAGACGAGCCGGCCGGAACGGCCGGGCGGGGAAGACAGGATGCTATACGTGATTAAATTATACCCCGGCCGGGAGCGGATGTCAAGGGGGTGCGGGAGCGGTGTGGCGGGTGATGCGCGCCGGCCCTCGAGGGGGCGCGTCACCGTGCCGGCGGGTGATCCTCACGGAACCGCTTCAGCCGGAACTCGAGGTCGCCGAAGAGCGACTCGTCCACTAGGGAGACGCATCCCCTGAGTGCCTCGGTGCGGACACTCCCAGCCGAGTCGAGGGTGATGGCGCTGATGCCGTAGTGGAGCAGTTTCCGAACCAGAACGTGTCCCTCGTCGATTCCGGGGTAAGCGAAGGTGAAGTAGAAACCGTCGGCAAGAGGCTCGCCGAGATCGGTGTCGTAGACGATCCGGAAACCGTTCTCCACGAAAAGCTTTTTCATGATCCGCGCGCGCCGCGCGTATTCCTTCAAAGGGGCTGTGAAGGAGAGTCTCCCCTCGTTCGCCGCCTTCATCAGCGCGAGGAGCCCGTGCTGGGGGCCTTCCGGGACGCTCGCAGTGGTAGGATAGATGCCGCCGTGCACGAAGGCATAGCCCACCCGGTCGGTGCCGAAGTACCTATCGAGATGGGGCGATGTCTCCTCCATCAGGTCGGGGGCGATCAGGGTGATCGCGATCCGCTGCCCCGCGTAGCTGAACGTCTTCGACGCGGAGAGGAGGACGAAATAACGTTTCATGTATCGTGCAATCGTCGATTGGTAGGGTGGTTTCCCCGGCACGCCGCAGTCGCAACGGAAGTCCATTCCGAAGTAGGCGAGATCCTCGATGGCGACCACGCCGTGGCGGTCCATGACTTCACCCATCCCCTCGAGTTCCTTCTCGGAGAGAATGACCCACGTCGGGTTGTTCGGACTCGACCAGAGGACGGCGGCCACGTCGTCGCGTGCGAGTCTCTTATCGAGGGCGCTCACAAGGGAGTCTCCCCTGTGATCGTAGAAGTCGATACGGTCTTCCTTGAGGCCCAGGAACCGTGTCTGTTGCCGGTTCACCGGGAAGGAAGGTTCGAGGAAGAGAATCGTGTCGCGCCGCGGATCGATCCGTCCCGCCACCGCCTGCGCCAGAAACCCGCCCTGCATGGCGCCCACCGTGGGAACGCAGCAACGGGGGGGGAGGTCGAGGTTCATGAAGTTGTGCGCGAAAAGCGCCGCCTCCTCCTTCAGCTCGGGGATACCGTCGAACGGCGCGTAGCGATTGCCCAGGCGCCGGTTCGCGAGGGCGTCGATCTCCGCCTCCACGGCGATCGGGTCGGTGAGCAGCCCGGGAATGCCGAACTCCATCCGGATGAAACAGATGGCGAGTTCCTTCTCGATATCGTTCACGATGCGGTTCATCTCGCGGATCGAGGCGACTTTGAGATCGACTCCCGAACGGCGGATGATCCGCTCGACGACGGTCGCATCGAGGGGCATTTCTTTCACCATCACTGCGCAGGTCCTCCACTCCCGGGGTGGTTCATGTCTGATTGAGTTCCAGTTCGAGCAGCGTCACGGGGAGATGGATCCCGAAGTTCTCGAGCACTTCGGGGTGAACCTCTCCCGCCACGCCGGCATCCCGGCCGTCGAGAACGATACGTCCCCCCCGTCCCTCGAGGAAGAGGGGATCATCGCAAGGATCGCACTCGATTATCGCGCCGAACTCCCGCGCCAGGGCGTCGCACACGGCGCGGATGCCCGCGAAACCGGCGGTTCGATCTTGGATCACCGCCGCCACGTGGAGCTTTTCCACCGGCTCGGCCGTTCCCGGAACGATCCGGATCACATCGTCCGCCTCGAAGAGCTTCCGGACGATCCCGCCGCCCCGGTTGTCCGCCAGGAAACGGAGCAGGCCCGCCGCGAGACCGGTCCGGATGATCGACTGCTCCCGGGACGCCGGGTTGGCGGTCACCACCGAATCACCCGGATCGTCACGCCGGGTGTTGCCGTAAAGCTCCTGCGGGTTCGTCAGCATGAGGCTCATGACCTCGGTAAACCCGAGTCCGAGAAGCGCCGTGGCGGCGCGCCGGGCGGCCACCCTCTCGGGCCGTTCCGAGGCGAGGGTGAAACTCGGGATGAGGGTGCGCGGGATATTCGAAAGCCCGATGGCGATCGCCACATCCTCGATGAGATCGACCTCGTGGAGAATATCGTTTCGATAGGCGGGAACCGCAACGGCGAGTTTCCCTTCGTGATCATCCGCCTTCTTCACGCCGAAGCGCATCGTCTCGAGGTGGCGCGCGACCGTCGTGTGATCGAGGGGAACGCCGATCACCGAAGAGGCCGCCGCCGGGTCGAGCCGGGTCGTCGCGGGGGAAAGGTCGGGTGTGCTTCGCGAACTCCCATCCCCCGTGACGCGCACCGTCTCGATCCGCGAACCGGGAAAGAGTTCCGCCAGCGAGGTGGCGACCACGTTCAGCGTTTTCATCACCGGTCTCTCCTCGATGCCGGTGACATCGATGAACAGGTCCGTCGATTCCGTACGAAGCGCCGTCTCGTGGCTGTTGATAATGGGCGGCATGGAAAGCACCTGGGCGGCATCGTCGATGAGAAGGGGGTACCGTTCGTGCTTTTCCAGGAGCTTCGCGTAACTCTTCCCCTTGGGATGTTCTTCCAATATCTCCCGGGGGGTCATCGCCCGAGCGTCGGGGGTGCCCAGGGGAACGAATCTCAGCTCGGAAGGGCCGACGGGGCGATAGTGGAACGGACTTTTCAGGCCTCGGAGGTCATAGACACCGATGGAGGCGAATTTCCGGTCCCTTCCAAGGGCCCAGTGGAGATCTTCCTGCATCTTCATCACCAGGCGGATCGTCGGGTCGTCGAGAACGACGCCGCGCACCACGCCGCAGGCGATGTGCGGTCTGTACGATCTCGGGTCGCCCATGGCCGGATCGACACGCACCTCGATGCCCGACGCGACCACGTCGTAGACGGGAAGCCCCGTCTCGATGCCGAGAAGGCCGCGAACGGCGCGGGCGAGTCCGCCGGCGTCGAACAGGTCGGGCCGGACGGGGAGGAGTTCCATGCGGATCACCTGCGCATCGCCGAGGTTCGTCCAGAACGCCCGGCGGTCGTCGCCGGCAGCGGTGAGGCACTCGGGACACGCCCCGAGCAACTCCTCATGTTCGCCGCGCTCCACCAGGGCGCCGCACGCCGTGCACCGGTAGCGCACCACCGTGGTGATCCCCTCCACGTCGCAGCCGAGGCGGTCGAGTAGTTCATCCAGTTTCTTGTCGCTCACCGTCGCGCCGATCCGGGCGCGGAGCAGGTCCGTCGGAATGCCGACTACAGGCATAGCTCCGTCTCCTCGAGCCATCGAAAATCGCTCATATAAAGTTTTCGCATATCGGTCACGCCGTATCGCACCATGGCGAGGCGCTCCAGGCCGAGTCCCCAGGCGAGAACCGGCACGTCGCAGCCGCACGGTCTCGTCACCTCCGGCCGAAAGACGCCGGAACCGCCCAACTCGAACCAGTCGGTTTCGCGTCCCGGCATGCGGACGAACACCTCGACGCTCGGTTCGGTGTACGGGAAGAACGCCGGGCGGAACTTCACCTGTTCGAAGCCCATGAGATTATAGAAACGCGAGAGCGTTCCGAGGAGCGTGGAGAGGCTCGCCTCGCCGTCGACGATGATGCCGTCCACCTGGTGGAACTCGGGAAGGTGTTTGTAGTCCGTCTTCTCTCTACGGAAGACGCGGCCGACGAGGAAGACTTTGCGAGGCGGCGCCGGGTCTTCGCGAAGCGCGCTGATGGTCGCCGCCGTGGTATGCGTCCTCAATACCGTACGTCTCGCCTCCTCGTCACTCCATGTGTAGCCCCATCCGATCGACCCGGTGTCGCCCCCGTTCTCGTGGACGGCGCGGATGTTTTCGACGAACTTCTGTTCCGGCAGGTCGAACCGCGCCGGACGCTCGAGATAGAACGTATCCTGCATCTCCCGCGCCGGGTGATCCTGCGGCTGGAAGAGCGCGTCGAAATCCCAGAACGCGCTCTCCACGTAGTGGCCGCGCACTTCCTCGAAGCCCATGAAGTGGAACGCTCTTCTCGTCTCGTCGAGAATCCGTCTGAGCGGATGGGGTTTCGCCGGGTAGGCGGGTGCCGTGCCGGCGGTGACGTCATAGGGGCGGAAGGTGACCTTTCGCCACGCGCCGTCGGCAAGCAATTCCGCGTCGAGCCGGTTCCGTTCGATTCTCTCCTCGATACCGCCCGCCACGAGGTCGCTTCCCTCGGGGGTGATCGCCGCCGATCGTTCCATGCGGGAGCGGACCTTCACAAAACCTCTCGCCTTCAAGTCGCCCAGTGCTCCGGCGAGAGCGTTCGACTCCTCCGCCGTGAGACGCACCGGCGCGTCGGGGTCTTCTGCGAACCGGCGGAGCAAAGCGATATCCTCGAAAGCCGACCGGTCGGGAAGATCGCCGCCCGACGAGACGAGGTTTCCGCCCGCGCTTTCCTTGCGGGCGAGTTTCCGGGAGAAGAGAAAGCGGAGCACCTTTCCCGTCTCGCCGGGCGACGATCCGAGACGCGCCGCGATTTCGGGGAGAGGAAGGGGGCCTTCTTCGTCGAGAATCGCCCGGATTCGGAATTCGGGCAGCTCTTCTCCCGACGCGATCCACTCCTTTCCGGCATCGAGCAGCGTGATCTCGTCGAAAGGCTTCTCGATCTCCTCCACGAGCCCCTCTTCCGCCAGCTCGCGAACCGCCGCTGCGATGAGCGATTGGTCGACGCCGGTGGCGAGGGCGATATCGGCGATGCGCCGCGGACCGGGTTCGCCGGACAGGTCTCGCAGCAGCGCGCAGTGATGGGCCGGCAACGATCGGCTCATGGTCTCCTCCTCCCACCTTTGCGATTACATCCGAAAACAGAGTCGGATTCTACCATAGAAGCGCTCGTAACGGAGCGTGGGAAGCAGCGCCGGGAGCGATTTCCCTCACGATTTCATCCCGGTCCGTGGTATAAGCGAAGCGAGTGATTTCCACTCCACCCCCGGCGCTTCCGGTGGGGGGGATCCTATTATTCTCGGGAGGTTTATGCATGTTGATCCGAAGGTGGCTCATCGTTTTCGGTGCCGTGACCGCGCTCGCCGTCGCTCTCAGCTGCGGAGATGACGACCCCCTCGTGCCGGTCGACCTGACCGCAGGCGGGGATGACGGCGCAGGCCCGTCGGAAGGGACTCTTCTCGTTCCCGCCGAGTGGGCGGGCGTCTGGCGCGGTATCTCCACGGTGACGGTTCCGGGCGAGCCAGGAAAGCGGACGGGCGATCCGGTGGAATACGATTTCCGCCTCTGCGAGGAGGGGGAATGGAATGTCGATCTCATGGTGAACGGAAGAACGGTGACCGTTCCGCTTCGCAATCTCGACGGGTCGATCCTGGGGACCGGGGAGATCGTCCCCCTGGTCTCTCCGGATACCGCGCCCGAAGGGGAGGATTGCGATCCGAAGGCCAAGGTCGATGTCGAAGGCTTCGTCTCGGGCGGACTCGTCGAGGGTGGGGATCCGATCGATCCCCTCTCCTTCGCGTATACCGTCACGATCGCCGGGATTCCCCCGCCCGTCTCGAGGTGCGGTCGTTTCGTGCTCAGCGGGCAGGACGCGGCCGTCCGCGGAGGTTCCTTCGCGATAACCAACACGCTGAGGGATGTTCTTCCCCCGGGAGAACTCTCCGATCCGGCCCGCGATATCGGGGATATCTATCCCGGCGAGGATGTGACCCTCTACGATCCGGGCGCCTATGCGCTGCAGTTTCGAACCGAGGGGTTTCGCCTGCGCGCCCTCGGCGAGAACGAGGGGTGCGACGATGCCGGTTCGGGCGACGGAACGGAAGGCGATTTCGAGGACCCGGGAGACTCGTTCGATATTTTCGGCGGTTTCTGGATCGATCTGGGAGGAACTCCGCTCGAGGGGAATCACGATGGATCAGGACCGGGCGAATTGCACCTGACCGTCGGCGAGGTGAATCATGGCGGGGTCTACACGGTCACGCTCCACGATGCGAACGAAGACCAGGCGGAGTGGGGGCATGACGGCGGTGGGGCGACGACGATCCATGGCGACGGTTATGGGACGTACACCCATACATGGGCCGGCGGCCTGGATGTGGTGCACGGTTTCGATTCTCCCGTCACGCTGACGGTTCACGGGGGAAACACGACGATCACCTTCACCGATCACGGCGATTACTGGAACGTCGATCATTCGGACGGCTCCGGAGGACAAGGTTCGGACGGAGGGAGTCACGACGACTAGAGAGTCTCGCATTAATAAGTGACCGTGGATCAAAAAAAGGAGATCCGTTTTTTCGAGAAAGCCCAGGAGAAGGTCCTTCCTTCTGCGTGCCCGCCGCACTCCGTTTCGCACACGATACAGGATAGGCTCAAGGGTA
>JAJRWB010000072.1 GCA_024276995.1 Candidatus Eiseniibacteriota bacterium
GTCCCGCCCTGCGAAGAACGCGAGGTTTCCGGCGAGGTGCACCAGGAGGTAGAACCAAAGGAGAAGGCCGGTGATTCCCATCAGCATTTTCCTGCCGATGGAAGAGGACACGGCGCGGGTTAACCAGGTCATCGTTCCCTCCCCTCCTGGATAAGGAGGAATCCAGCATTCCGGGAATCACAAGCCGACAGGTCCATGCTAGGACCGGTCGGAAGACGTGTCAAGGGTGGGCGGGGGAAAAAAGCAGGGAAAGAATCAGGCCGTGCCGGCGTGCGCGGCGGCGCGCCTTTCCGCCAGCAGCTTCAGTCCGTGGAGGGCGTTCGCCGCCCACGGAAGAAGAGCGGTGCGCCCGGGTGCCCCCGGGGTGGAGAGAATCTCCTTCGCGAGGATATAGTTCATCTCGGCGGTCACCGCTTCGACATCCTTTTCCGGGTTCTCCGACGCCGACGCATTCTTCAGATGCCACCGGTAGACATAGGTCGAATCCTCGGAAAAACCGACGCGAAAGCGCCTCGCGATTTCGAGCATCTGCGCGTAATCATGGAGATTGGGGCATCTCTCGTCGAGAAGGAGCGACGCGCGATCGAGCGCGGCGAGTCGGTAGCAGGCGGCGCCCGGATGGACGAAGTTCCCCTCGAGAAGCTCTTCGTAGAGCCGGTCGAACACACCGGGGCGGAACATCTTTTCGAACTGGGGGACGACATCGAGAACCGCCTCTCCCGTGAGAAGACGTTCGTTTCCGGTGAGAACGTCGAACCGCGTGAGGAGGAACGATACGTCGGGCCGGCGGAGCATCCATTCGACGCGCGAGCGGATCGCCCCGGGCGGAAGGAGATCGTCGGAACCGACGGAGACGAGAAACTCCCCCGACAGCATCCCGATCATCTCGTTCCACCGCCCCGCCGTCCCCCGGTTCGTGCGACCGCGCCGGAAACGGATCTTCCCCGGATGACGCCGGCAAAACTCTTCCACCCTCTCGGGCGTCGAGTCGGTGGAAGCGTCGTCGATGACGATCACCTCGAGATTGTTCCACGTCTGGGCGACGATGCTTTCGAGGGTATCGACGACATACGCTTCATGATTATACGAAGGGCAAAAGAGGGTGACCCGCGGTTCGTCGGTCCGGGCACTCACGGCGCCGGTACTCCGATCGTCGCGGACCGATCCGACCGCTTCAGACGGCGGAACTCGTCGAACCGGTAGACATACTCGTCACGATCGTACGGGAGCGACGCGAGGCAGGTGCAGATCGCACCGGTGGAGAAATTCGCCAGTTCCCGCCAGATCATCGGCCGGATGTACAGGCCGTGCCATGGCCGGTTCAGCGTGAACGTCCGGCGCGTGCTTCCGTCGTCGAGAAGAACATCGAAGCTGCCCGACGCGCAGACGATAAGCTGTTCCAGGTCGCGGTGGGCGTGACCACCCCTCGTCTCTCCACCCGGGACATCGTAAAGATAGTAGACCCTGGCGATTTCGAAGGGGATCTCGCCGCCGCCGTGCACCGGCGTGAGGTTGCCCCGCGAGTCGCTCATGCGCGGCAGCTCCACGAGGCGGCAGTCATCGACGGCGGTTTCACGTCTCACGGCGCTTCACCTTCAAAAAGTCCTCGTAATGGCGGATATAGTCGCCCGGGTCGTAGGGGCGCGACAAGAGAAGGAGAGCCACCGATCCGCTTGAGAAATCCCGCGGCTCCCTCCAGTGGAGAGGCGGAACGTACAGCCCGTAGTACGATCGGTTCAGCGTGTATGTCGTGCGGTTCAGCCCGTCGTCGACAAGCACGTCGAAACTGCCGGTAAGGGCGATAATGAACTCCTCGAGGCGCCCCATCGCGTGGCCTTCGCGCTCCTCGCCGTCCGGCACGTCGTAGATCCAGCACGCCCGCTTCACGGCGAAGGGAATGTGGCTTTCCCCCTCGATGAACGTGAGGTTTCCTCGGGGATCGTGGATCTTCGGCAGCGGAACGATCCGCGGGATCTCTCGCGCGGGGTTCTCCGTCCGAGTGGCGACGGCCGTGGAGGGTTTCTCCCCGTCCTTCATGTGAGCACCAGCCTGTACGTGTCGTAGCAGATCGATGTGCCGCCGAACTCCTCCTTCGTCTTGATGAGCGAGCGGTTGAGATACGCCCCCCCCTCCTCGGTCGACTTGCCGAAATCGAACCGTTCGTAGCCGCCGAACTCGTCGCGCAGAAGACCGACGATCATGAAATCGAGGGCGCGATACGACCGGCCCTCCTCGTTGCAGTAAAGATACTGGGCGTGAACCGCGCGCCGGATCAGATAGACGAGGGCGCCGCCGAGCATCCGGTTCTCGCGGTAGACGCCGTAGAGGCGGATGCTGTCGGGGAAGCGCGACTTGAGGAGCGCCAGTTCAGCGGGCGTGTGCACCGCCCGCACGTGATACTTCGACTCGAGTCTCTCATTGGCGATGCGGATGAACTCGTCGAAGTCCTCCGCCTCCTTCAGCTCGAGGCCGTTTCGCACGGCGTAGTTGTAGCCGCTTTTCCGGTTTCCGCCGATGCGCGCCCCGCGGATCGGCACCACCGTGGAGATTTCACGGCGATCGAGTTCGAAGTGATTCCGGAAGAGGGCGTAGAGATCGTATTCGCACGGCGATTCGTGGAAGATGTACGGCACCGGCTTGTAGATCACGTTGCGCACGCCGGCGCCGCGGAGATACTCCAGCAACCGGTCGAACACGTCGATCATGAGCGATGCGCCCATCTTCCGGTTCACCACGAAACTGCCGTACGAAAGTCCTCCGTGGGAGTGGAATGTCTCCTTCTCACGGTTCGCGGGAATGAGGGTGAGGAGGCGGTCGTTCCGGTAGACCATGAGCGAACCGTCCTCGAAACGATCGGAGTGGTACTCCATGTAATCGCGGTAGAAGAGGAACGTGCCGTTGAGACTCTTCCGGACGAACGCGTCCCACTCCTTCTTCCGGGCGGGGGTGTATTTTTCGATGCGAATCACGAATCCCAGCTTTCGAGACGGGCCACACCGAAACCGGTGCCCCCGAAGTGATTTCCCGTGTAGAAGAGATAGTGCGTATCCCCTGCGGCGATGACGCTCGGAAAATAGACCATTTCAGAGTCCCACCCCGTGTCGGAGTGGGTGATCCCCACGTCGTCGTCCCGGCGGGTCCAGTGCGCGCCGTCCTCGGATACCGCGTAGCCCATCGAGTACCTCATATCGAGAATACGACGGGTATAAAACATCCTGTATTCCCCCCCGGCGCGGATCACGTGGGGCCGGCCGAGCCCGTGCTCCACTTCCCGGTTCCTCGGAATGCAGAGCATTCCCCTCTTCGGGAACTCGAAGGCGCTCTTCGACTCGGTATAGTACACGTCGTACGTCTGCCGTTTCTTGCCGCCCACCTCTTCCCACTCCGTACCGGCGGAGTACCATGTCTTCCACGTGTCGCCTTCGTGGATCACCGTCTGTCCCGACCGGACGCAGGTCCCTTCGTCGGAGCGATCGAGCACCGGGGCGACGCTCGCCCTGCGAAAGGTGTCGAAGTCGTTTTCATCGGAAATCGCGAGGCCGCCGAAGTTGGTGAACGGGATTTTCGTCTGTCGCTGGAAGCCGGTGTAGTAGAGGTAGATCCGGTTTCCCACGCGGCATGCGTGCCCGGGGAAGACGCCGTTGTCGTCGAAGGCGCCCGGCGTGCCGAGATCGAGGACGCATTCTTTCGAAACGCCGAGCACTTCGAGGGGGTTTTCCGCCGAGACATCGACGTAGCCGATGCGGGAGATTCCGTCTTCGTCCCAACCGCCGACGAAGACGCGGATCTTCTCGCCGAGAAGAACGGCGGTGGGCGCCATCGAGTGGCTCTTCCACCAGGAGGAATCCTCGGGCGCCGTGAAAACGCGGCCCATTTTCTCCCACTTCATCGCCCCGCCCTCCCCTCGATGCGGGACATGCGCGCCGAACGCTCCTTCCACCACACCGGAAAATCGATCTCCGGATCGCGGACACAGAACGCCGGCGTCCAGTGCCGATGACAGTCGAGCCTGTCCGCCTTGCACTGCATCACGGCGAACATCTGCGTCGGCTTGAGATAGCCGGCGTCGACCAGGATCGAATTCAA
>JAJRWB010000073.1 GCA_024276995.1 Candidatus Eiseniibacteriota bacterium
GAGAATCTCCTCGAGCAGGGGGCCGATGTTCTCCTTCTCGTCGTACGTCGGGATGATCACCACCGTCTTCAGCTCGACTTCCTCCCGAGACGAACGACGGCGTCGTGAACCTCTTCGGCAAGGATCGCCCGGTCGCAACCCGGCTCGATGTCGCACTCTTTCCGATAGCACGGATGACACTCGACGGCGGGAACGATCTTCTCGCCGAGGCCATAGAGTTCGATTTCCGCGCTCGCCGTCGAGCCGAAGATCACCGCCACCTTCCGCTTCAGTGCCAGCGCGAGATGCATGCCGAGGGTATCGCCCGTGACGAGGGTATCGCACCGGCCTATGAGGGCGGCGAAACGGCGCACCGACCGAGTGGCCCCCGGATCGAGAAGGGGAAAATCGGCCGCGCGGCGCAGCGTTTCCACCCGGCGGCGGTCCCGCTCCCCGCCGAGGAGGACCACCGCCGTGCCGTCCGACGCGGCGAGGAGGCGCGCCAGCTCAAGGAACCGCTCATCCACCCATCCTTTACGGGCGAACTGTTCTCCCGCCCCGAGGTTGAGCCCCACCAAGCGCGTCCCGGGCGGGACCGCTGCGCCGCCGAGCCGCTCGCGGGCGTAGCGGCGTGCATCGTCGCCCGGATCGAAGTCGTACGGCTCGCCCTCGAACTCGAGGCCGCACATCTCGAAGACGACCTCCTGGTAGGTCTTCCGGTTCACGCGAAACTTCAGGTCGTCGTCGAGGCCGAGGCGAAGGGCGTACTCCCCTTCGGGCGAGGCGACGACGAGACCGCCGCGACGGTCGGCGAGGAAGCCGTAACGCCTCTTCGCTCGTAGCCGGGAGGCGAGACCGGTGGCGGCGCCCTCCTTGTCGAGACAGATGACGACGTCGAAATGCTCCGGCTCGAAAGTGAGCAGCGCGTCGAGGTCGAGAGGGAACAGCCTGTCGATGCCCGCCGTCCCGGAGAGCATGTCGAGCGCCCCCGGCCGGGTGACCCAGGTGATCGTGCACGGCCCGTATCGCCGGCGCAGCCCCGCGAGGAGCGGCGTCGTTCGAAGCACATCGCCGAGCGCCGCCAGCTTGATCAGTAAGATCCGCCTGCCGGCCGGTTCGAAAAGATCGCAACCTTCACAGAGCCTCCCGTGGATGCACGGCTTGTCCCCGCGAAAGAAGCGGCAGTCGGTTCGCGTTTCGAAACTCACACTCCCTCCCTCCTGCGGAAATAGACGAGGTACATCTTTCCGATCGGCGCACTCTCCCCTTTGTACTCCCGGTTGAACCGCTCGCTTTCGAGAAGTTCCCTCAGCCCCGGGTTCCACGGCGTCTTGAACTGTCCGGTGGTGAACACCGGCTCGGGCAGCAAGAATGTGTAGTGGAAGATGTACGTCGGCTTTCGTGAGAGTACGTACTCCATGTCGTTCTTCTCATGCCCGGCGATCCCCTTCCCCATGTCGGGCATCTTCCGGTGACCGATCGTCCTGTCGGTGATGCCGAGCATGTCCACCGTGGGAATACGCCCGTAATACGGAATCACCCCCGCGGTGGCGACCGCCATCGTCTCCCCCTCCTTCGCATGTTCGCCGATCCACCGGCCGATCACCTTCCAGTGCAGTTCGATCCGCTGCCGGTCTTGAACGAGGAAGCGATACGAAGCGCCGCCGAACGACGAGTAGGCCGGCAGCGCGAAGAGGAGGGCGAAGGCGGCGAGCCGCACCGTGCCGATGGCGCCCGTCGGCCAGGGGAAGAGTTTCGCCAGCCCCGAAAGGGAAAGGAGGGTGAAGAGGGGGAGCAGCGGGACGAGGAAGCGATAATACGGGAGGCCGTCGCCGCCGACGAGCACGACGTACGCGGTGAGCACCGCCGCCACGGCGAGGAACGTCCGCTCCCACGGCTTCACCCGCACCAGGAAGACGAGGGGGAGCGGCGCGAGGATCGTCCAGCCGCCGAACGGCCCCGCCCAGGCGAGAAGATACTTCACGCCCCGGATCGCCGCGTAGACGCCTCCTCCCGACTTGGCATAGTACGTGTTGGGCAGTGCGTCGCCGTAGTAGGCGATCCGCCACGCTTCGTAGGGAACGAGAACGGCGAGGAAGAGGGCGAGAGCGGGCAGCAGGTCGCGCAGCGCCGCCGAGCGGTGCGCCGCGAGCCGCTCCCCCACGACCACCGCGAAGACAAGTGCCCCTTCCGGCCGGGTAAGCGTCGCGAGGGCGAGAAGGAGCGCCGAGCGGAGAAATGGTCGTTTCCCCCTCTCCCCCGCCGCGGCCGCTACGCCGGCGAAGACGAGGAGCGAAAAGAGCGATGTCTCGAGACCGGCGCCGCTCCACAGCGCCAACGCCCCGCTCGCAGCCAGAGGCAGGGGGAGGAGGAGGGCGAGCGGCCTCTCCCCGAGGCGTGAGCGGCCGTAACTCCACACCGCGAAGATCAACACGACGCCCGCCGCAATGCCCGCGATCTTCATGAACCACTCGACGTCGAGCCCGAGCCGGATCGGAACGGCGGCGAACACCGTCCACAGGAAGTTCGTGTACCCCTCCACCCGTTCGGTCGGGTTGTAGACGAGTCCCGCCCCTTCCACCCAGTTTCTCGCATAGCGGAACGAGATGAACGCGTCGTCCACGGTGTAGCGGAAGGAGAGGGCATGCGCGACGAAGACGGCGGCACAGACCGCCGGAAAGACCTTCTCGATGCGGTTTTCGCTCATAATCGCTCCCCTGCGCCCTTCCCGACGGCCTGTTCGGCCCCCCGGGCGCCTCCCTGCGACCCTATCACAGAATACGCCCGTCGCGGCCACTTCGCCTTGCGGTCGCATCGTGTTAAATGGTACAATTACTTTGATATATCGCATCATGGGGCAGACCATGCATAGAGAAGAATCGGACTACAGGCGACTGCTCACCGAAGTCCTCCCTGTCGACAGCCTGGACGAACCGCTCCGTAAGCTGGTGGAGGAGAGCATCGGGAAAGGGGACGACGTCACCCTCTGGAGGACCACCCTCCTGGTGATGGACGCTCTTTGTTCCCGGGGACTCTTCCTGAAGGGCGTCGGGGGAGGCACTGCGGGGGCGAGCACGTTTTACCGCCGCGGGAAACTGCTCACCGTAACCGTGAAGCCCCCTCCGGGGTCGGCGGCGGAATACGAGTTCACCGCCGAGCCCGCGCTCTTCCCCGGTATCGCCCCTTCCGGCGGCGACGCACCGCTCGATTCGCTCTTCTGCGGCATCGCCACGCGGGCGGCGGGGGACGAGCTGGCGGATTCTCTCGGCGAGATCACCGGCTATCTTCGTACCGTTCTTTCGCCGCTGGCGGTCCACCTCTTCCTCTTCGAAGGGGACGACACGACGCCTGTCGGCACCGCCGCCGCCACCCGCTTCGTCGACACCCTGCGCCCCTCCTTCGAAAAGGGCGGGGACGCCGTGTATATCCCCGACCTCGCGCGCGAACCGGACGTCTTCCGGCGGATCGGAGCGAAGGACGCCTCGTCGGCGGTTCTCCTCCCCCTGCGGACCGGCGACGTTCTGTACGGCGCCATGGAAGTGCTCCATCGCGAAGTCGGTCCTTTCGGTCAAAAGGAACTCGGTCTCCTTTCCCTTCTCGCCCTTCTCGCGGCGGGGAGGATCCGAAACGCCGGGCGGCTCGAGAAACTGATCTATATCGACGTGCTCACCGGGGTGTTCACTCGGCGGTTCTTCGAGGAACAGGTGGTGCGCGAGCTGGAGCGGGCGAACCGGGAGAGTGTTCCCCTCGCCTTCGTCATGGTCGACCTCGACGATTTCAAGGGGATCAACGACCGCCACGGTCACGCCACCGGCGATCGGGTGCTCGGTGCGGTCGGCAGGCTCCTCAACGAAAACGTTCGGAAAATCGATCTCGTCACCCGCTTCGGCGGAGAGGAGTTCGCCATTCTCCTGCCGGGCGCCTCGCGCGACCAGGCCGCGATGATCTGCGAAAGGCTCCGGTCGCTCGTCGAGAAGCTCATCCTCCTGGACGACAAGGGAGGAAAGCTCGGCCTTACGGCGTCGATCGGCATCGCCCTTTACCCGGAACACACCGGGGCGACGGACGATCTTGCCGCCGTGCGCGACGATCTCCTGCGAAAAGCGGACGGGGCGCTCTACGGCGCCAAGGGGGAAGGGAAGAACCGGGTTCTCTTCTGGGACGCGGCGGGCGAAGGGGGGAATCGATCGTAGCTCCCCGAGTCGGGGAAAGGCGGTCTACCCCTCCCCACCGAGGAGGCGCCTCGCTTCCGTGGCGTGAGGCGATTCGGGATCGGCTTCGAGGGCGGAACGGAGGAGGGCGAGCCCTTCGTCGCTCTTCCCGGCGCACACGAGGGCGAGACCGAGCCGGTAGCGCGCCCCCTCCCCCCGGTAACCGAGCCGCATGGCGTCGCGCAGCGACTCGACCGCCTCGTCGCACCGGCCGAGACGGTAGAGCACCCACCCATGCGTATCGGCGATGTACGGGTCGGAGGGGGCCAGGTCCGCGGCACGGCGCGCCAAGTCGAGCGCACGGGGAAGGTTGCGGTTCCTTTCGGCGAGGGACCACGCATAACTGTTTAGCCGCGAAGGATCGTTTCGGTCGAACCCGACGAGGATCTCGAAGAGCGAGTCGGCCTCCTCGTCGCGCCCCTGTCCGGCGCGCAGCAGCGCGAGCGCCTCGAGAGCGTCGCCGTCCGCGGGGGGATTCCCGGTGAGAGCGGCGTAGATGTCGGCGGCTTCACCGGTCTCCCCACCCGCTTCGAGCGCCGCGGCGATCGAGAATTCCCCCGCGCGCCGTTCGCCCGGCGCGAGTCGGTCGGCCTTCGCGAAGAGGATCCGCGCCTCGCCATAGCGCCCCTCGTCCACGCGGCTGCGCGCCAGTTCCACCAGCGGCGCCGTCTCGTACGGCCTCTCCTCGGCGGCGGCGCGCAGCATTCTCTCCCCCTCGGCGCGATCGCCCCCGGCGGTAAGGAGACGCCCCAGGGCGAAGAGGGCGTCGTACCGGAGCCTCGGATCATGGGAGATCACCCACCGGAAATGCTCCTTCGCCTCGTCTACCTTCCCCTCCTCGAGAGAGAGGTAGGCGAGATTGAGCCGGGGGAGACCGTCACGGGCGATCGCCGCCGCCTTCGTGTAGAGCCGCCTCGCCTCGTCGTTCCTTCCCGCGCGGTACCAGGCGAGGCCGACATTGTTCAACACCACCGACAGACCGTCCCCCATCTCCTCGGTCTTCCGCAGGAGGGTGTACGCATCCTCTTCCTTCCCCTCGGCGAGACGAAGGCGGCTCTCCTGGAGCGGGTACGTGGCGGCGAGAATCCTCTCGAGATAGCCGCCGTCGCGCGGCACCTTTCGCGCCTCGCCGACATGGTACTCCTTCCAGATTCCCGACCGCCGCGCGCCGACCGCCGCGCCGATACGGACATACCGGTAGAGGAGACCGTACGGAACGAGTTCGAAGGTGGCGAGGCCGAGTTCATCCCTGTCGCTCACGGCGTACACCGCCCCACCCGAGCGGAGGCGCGCGCGAAGACGTTCCCGCTTCGCCCTCGTCCTTCCCCCCGCGGTGGGGAGGTCTTCGAAAAGGGGACCGTCGGGCATCAGGTCGAGTACGGCGTTCCACACGGTGATATCCGGTCGCCGCCGTTCGGCGTGAAGGGCGTAGAGCAGGCCGAAGGTGTCGCTGTCCCCTTCCGCCACGAGAGCGGCGCCTTCGTCGAGAGTCATAAGTAGATTGTTTATATATTCATCCATCACTCCACGATCATGAAGATCGCAACTGTGTGCGTTCTGCGCCGCCTGCACGACGATAAGAACGGCGAAGAGGGGCGCCGCCGTTTTCGTGGGGATGAAACGCGTGGAAAAGGCGATCGCCGTCGCGAGAAGCATGTAGACGGGAAGGAAATAGGCGGCGGGGTCGTTGATCTGGAAGTGGAGCGTGTACCCGAGACTGAGGAGCGTACCGCCCGCCACGAGAATCAGGAGCGGCCGGTGCGACCGGCGCATCGCCACCACTCCCGCGGGGACGAGAAGGTAGACCCCCCACGTCAGTTTCGTGCCGAGCCCGCCGAGCCACGAAAGGAACCGGCCGACGGTATTCCCCTCTCCCAGATAGCCCCAGTAGCCGTATCCCGTCACGTGGGCGACGAACCGGTCGAGCGTCGAGGGGTCGCCCCAATTCCAGAGAGGATCGAGCGAGGCGCGCACCGGGAGGTAGAGATAGGGCGTCAGCCCCAGGAGAAAGAAGAGCGCCGACGACACCGCCGTCCAGCGCGATACCCCCGCGGCGAACACCGCGCGAAGCGCCAGCACCGGGAGGAGAAAGACGAGGGAGAGGTGATTCGTCAGCGCGAGTCCGGCGAGAAAGGAGAAGAGGAACACTCTTCTCGTCTCTCCCCGTCGCTCGGGGGACACCGCGAGGAGGAGCGCGAGGAAGAGGAGAGACAGGGTGTACACCTCCGCCGAGGCCGACTCGCGCCAGAGCGCGCTCGACGTCGCGAGCGCCGCCGCCGCGAACGCCGCCCCCACCGCACTCGCACCTTCCCGCCGGAGGAACCCGCCCAGGAGCGCCGCCGCCGCCGCGCCGCAAAGCGCGCTGAAAAGATTCATGCGAAAAGCGATCGACCCGAGGGGAACGAGGGAGAAAAGCCTTCCGGTCAGGGTGTAGAGAGGGTAGCCGGACGGGTGGGGCACGCCGAGACGATACGCCGCCGTGGTCAGCTCGGGGCCGTCCCCCGCCTGGATACCGTGGGAGAGGGTGAGGACGTAGAACGTCGCGATCGGCGCGAGGAGAAGGAGGGCGAAACGCGCCGGATAACGCCTCCGATCAATCGAGATAGCCAAGGCTCTTCAGCATCTCCCTCATCTGGTCGTCCATGGGGGACTCGACCGGCGCCGGCGCCGGCGATCCCTTCCCTCCCGATTCGTACGAATCGATCCTCTTCACCGGATGGGCCTCGAGGAACTCTTTTCGGAACAGGTCGCGCCTCACCGCACCGTCCATATCCTTCCCCACGGGGAGGCCGAAGGCGGCGAGAATGAGAGGCGTCAACTGCTCCGGCGCCACGGCGCCGTCCGCCTTTCCCTTGCGGAACGGCCCGCCGGCGGCGAGAAGTATACCGTGCCTCGAATGCCAGAAGGGCATTTCCTCGTACTTGCCGTCGCCTACATGGAGTCTCGTTCCAGGCGGCCAGTCCCGGAATCCGTGGTCGGACACCACCACGATGGCGTCTTTTTCCAGGTCGAGACGGTCGAGAAAAAGGCCGATCAGCCTATCGGCGAGACGGTACGTCTGGGCCACCATCGGGCCGATCCGTTCGAGCACCCCGGGGGGAAGAGGCTTGTCAAGCGGTGGAAGATCGCCCAGAGGCGCGTCATGGTACCGGTTCTCGTACAGGCGGTGGATCATCCACAGCCGGTGTTCGAAAAAGTCGATCGACTCCATATATTGGGTGAAAAAATGGGGCGACCTTGCGTCGTAAAGAGCCATCCCCGCGTTGAGATAGGCGAAATCCTTGTCCAGGTAGTGGCGAAGCGCCGGGTCGAGGCGGTCGATCTCGGGAAAATGTTCACTCGCGAAGTATCGACCCGCGTTCACCGCCGGCCGCACGACTTCGTCGAGTCGATCGGGGTATGTCCTGCGCCCCACCGTGTCCCACTCCGCGCCGGGGGTCCACTCCTTCTCGAAAGGGGCCGACGGGGGCCACGTGTAGTTGGTGAGAAGAAAGCCGTTCACCTTCTCGGCTGGCCACGTCACCCAGTGTCCCACCACGCCGACGTCGATGCCGGACGAGCCGAGAATGTCCCACAGCGTCCTTCTCCGGCGGAGGTTCGACGTCACCGGCACACGGCGCGTCGAATCGGCCGACGGCAACGTAAAGCTCGTGACGCCGTGCTTCTCCGGCCGGCAGCCGGTGAAAAGGGTCGTCCAGATCACCGGCGAGAAGACCGGCTCGTCGACGTCGGTGACGGTTGAAATCCCCTCCTCGAAGAGACGATCGAAATTCGGCAGTTCACCCCGAGTTCGCAGCACGTCGATCACACCCGGATCGGCGCCGTCGAGGCCGATGAGGACGAGCCTCTCGGGCGGGGAGTCGCCCCCTCCCGAACAAGCCGCCCCGGCCAGGACGACGGCGAGCGTCGCCAGGGTCGCGGCGAACCGTACCGACTTCGTGTGAAAGGGGATTCTCATCGGACGTACTGCAGCGCTTCCAGTTTCCGGCGGACATCGTCGTCGGTGGTGAGGTCGCCCATCTGGAAGCCGGGGTCGGTCTCCCGCATCCAGTCGGTCAAGATCGCCTCGAGCCTCTTCACTTCCCCCGGATGGTCGCCGTAGACGTTCTTCGTCTCCCCCGGATCGGCGTCGAGATCGTAGAGAGCCTTCTGCCCGGTGATCGGAAAGACGACGAACTTCCATCGTTCGTCGCGCACCGACTTCGCCTTGTATCGGTTCTGCCATTCATCGCTCACTTCAAGATCCCACGGCTTGCTCGCCTCGCTTACCGAAGAGCGCGCCTCGATGCCCCCGTCGAGCACTCCGAGAAGGCTCTTTCCCTCGAACCGGGAAGGGGGACGGATCCCCGCCGCATCGAGGAGCGTCGGCGCGATGTCGAGAAGACGTACCGGCTCGCGCACCACGAGAGGTTTGCGGATCAGTTTCGGCGAGTTGAGCACCAGGGGGACGCGGATCTCGTTGTCCCAGAGGAAATGGCCGTGGTCGTAATAATAGTTGTGCTCACCGAGGGATTCGCCGTGGTCGGCGGTGACGGCGATCAGAACGCTGTTCCTCCTCGAGGCGGGAAGCGCATCGAGCACCTCTCGCAGCTCCCGGTCGGCGAAGGCGACCTCTCCGTCGTGGGCGGCCGCCATGTACGCCAGGTCGGCCGGTGTCTGCGCTCGCCTGTGGAACCGGAGGGCGAAGAGATCATCGAGGCTCTCCGGATCGAAGTCGCCCTTCGGAACCCGCCGGAACGAGAGATACGGTTCGGGGGGATTGTACGGCCAGTGGGAATCGAAGAAATGAACCCATAGGAAGAACGGTTCGTCGCCGACGCCGCGGAGCCATTCCACCGCCCGCGCGGCCACCTTGTCCGCCTTCCTTTCCACTTCACCGCCGAAGGGGGTGTCATCGAGATCCTCGTCGTAGAGATCGAACCCCCGGGAGAGGCCGAAACGGCTGTGAAGGGGATACGCGCCGATCACAGCGGCCGTCCGGAAACCGTGATTCCGAAAGATCTGCGCCACCGTGACCACCCGGGCGGGCACTTCGAAGCCGTTGCGAGGCACGCCGCTCGACCGGGGATGGAGCGAACTGAGAATCGTGGTGTGGGAGGCGAGGGTGGTCGGCACCTGGGAGATGCACGCCTCGAACTGGATGCCGTCGAGGGCGAGGCGATCGACGCCGGGCGTCACCGCCTCGACATGCCCGTAACAACCGAACCGGTCGGCTCGGGTGGTATCGAAGGTGAACAGGATCACCCCGGTCACCCCGTCCCGGGTCGGCCCGCGGCCGCACGATAGGAGGAGGAGCAAAGCGAGGAACGGGACTGTTTTTTTCATTCGTACCGGTCTCCCTTCGCGCGTGTCCGTGCGGCATTGTAGCACATCGGCGCACCGCCCCACCCGGTCGATCCATTGACGGATGGCGACCGGTGTGAGTATGTTACCGGTAGATCGGTCCACCGCCCGCTCCCTCTCTTCGCTCGCGGAGGTAGGTGAATGTCTCCGTCACGCTCCCACCGGGAAACCGCCCCCTCCCATCGTCCTGCCGCCGCGTCGCGCTCCGATCTCCTCGCCGCGTTCCTCGCCGTCCTCATCACCACGTCGATCCCCCTTCACGCGGAGGCCGCCGGAAACGCCGTCGCCGGGATCCCGCCGACCGACGCGCTGATCGTCCTTGACGACATCGACATCGACGAAGTCTGGGCGTTCATCGACGAGTGGACCGCCAACGGCGCCTGGCTTCCCCACGTCTATCCCCCGAACCTGATCATCGGCTCCGTTCCGCCGTCGCTGGAGGAAGCGCTCCACTCCGACCGGCGCGTCCTCTCGCTGAATCGCCGTCCCTACGTGCCGCCCGCGTCCGATAAGAACGCCCGCCGCCACGCCCTGGTGATCGCCTCGTGGAACATGGAAGGAGGTGAAGCGGCGGAAAAGAACGGGGAGGAAGCGGTTTTCCGGGAAGGGGGAGAACTGTCGTGCCGCGTCGAGACGGTCGACGGGAGAGCCGCGGAGCTTTTCGCCCGGAAGGCGGGGCGGATCGAGGAGAAGCAGTACGGCCGGGCGAAGGGGGCCGATTTCTTCCAGACCTCCGAGTGGGTCATCGGAAGGACGGTGGTGGGGGTCGTTCTTCCGAGCACGGAAGGGGCGACCCACACGAAAGAGGAGGTCGCCGGCGTCTATTCCCAGGTGAGGGGCGCCTTCACCTATCTCGCTTCGCGTGCCGGGGCGTACCCGGGCGCCCAGTTTCTCTACGACCTCCACGACTCGGTTTACACATCGAGAAATCTGCAGTACTCTCCCCCGCACTACAGGGAAAGCGAGTGGACCGGCGAGGTGATGAAGAATCTCGGCGGATACGACCTGTATGTGAAAGGTGTTCCCCAAGCGCCGGTGTACGAGTACCTCGACACGCTCCGGACGCGCTTTTCCACCGAGTGGGCTGTCTGCCTCTTCCTGCCGAGGGCGAAGTTCTTTCAGGGCGCCGGCTATACCGCTTACGCCTATCTCGGCGGGCCGTTTCTCGTCGCCCCCTCGGCCGGCGGCGGCAAGGTGGGGCCGTCGGGAACGATCCTCCTCTCCCATCTGATCATCCACGAAGCATCGCATCTCTACTTCGCCCTCGACGAGTACGCCAAGGGGGGATCGGCCACGCCCTGCCGCGCCACGTCGGGCTACATGGGGGTGTTCAACCGGAACAGCCTCCGCCGGGACTTCCTGTGCGACCCGGAAAGCCACCAGCCGTGCGCCATGCGCGAGGCGAGCGCGAACCTCTGCTCGTACTCCCTCGCCATGATGGCGGCGGCCGACTCGGACACCAACGGCGTGCCCGATGTGCTCGACACGACGCCGTGGGTGAACATCGACTCGACCCTCGGCGACACGATCACCACCGTCTCCCCCGAGATCTCCGGGTGGATCTCGGTGGTCCCCGCGCCGAACCTGGCGAACCGGTCCGGCACGGGCGCCGACGGCCGCCGGGAGAAAGAGGCGCTCGGGCGGCGAAACAACATCACCTTCAACTACATCACCCACGTGATCTACAGGATCGACGACCAATCGTGGCAGTTCGGCGACCCCGACGGCGGGTGGCGGTACGACTCGTCGCTCGTCCATTTCCGTTTCATTCCCGACTCCCTTTCGGGCGGGAATCACGTCATCCGGATCCGGGGGGTGAACAGCGTGGGGAACGAATCGACGGGCGGATTCGAGAAGAAATTCGATCTTTTCGTGAAGGCGGTGGCGCTTCGCGATTTCGAAATCGAAGCCGACTACGGAGGAAAGGTGCGGCTTTCGTTCAATATCTTCGGAGGAGCTTTCGGATCGGAGGCGACGCTCTACAGGACCGCGCCTTCACCCGACACGGGGCTCCCCGAGACCGACGTGGTTCGCGTCCTCACGCTGAGCGATGACACCGCCTACGAGGTGATCGACGAACAGGGACGGCCGGGGGATACGCTCACATACGAAATCGTCGTGCGCGGCCTCGGCCTCGAGTGGTCGTGGGAGAAGCGCTTCGTCAAGCAGTCGCCCATCGAGCGGAGCACCTATCTCTCGATCGCCACGCCGAACCCGTTCCGTGACCGCACGGTGATCTCCTTCCGCGTCCCGAGGGGGCCGAGGATCGTCCGTCCGGGCGGAGGGGGCAAGCCGGGGGGAACGACGCACAACGGCGACTACCGGCCCGACGCCGGTTATGCTCCGCCGGCGGGAAAGACGTCCGTCCGCTACCGGCAGATCGTCGCCCGTCTCGATATCTATAATATCGCGGGGCGAAGGGTGCGCCACTACCCGCCCACATACTGGGACGAAGGGTTCGTCCCCGACCCGGTGATCTGGGACGGCAGAGACGACAGGGGAAACGATGTCCCCCAGGGCGTCTATTTCATCCATTTCAGCGCGGGCGACGATGTGAGGGAGACGCGAAAGATCGTCCTCATCCGATAGTGCCGCCCAGCCTCACGATTCCCCGGTGCGGGCGGGAAGGTCAGCGCCTGAGGCGAAGCGCGAACACGAGAAGCGCCGCGAGCACCAGGAGACCACTCAATAGGACGCCGGACGGGATCTTCTTCCCTCTTGTCCCGTCGGCGGCGGGCGCCGCCGGCGCTTCGTCCGGCCTCTCCTTGAGCCACTCGGAGTAGTCGACCATGCCGTTCGCCCGATCTTCGCCGTCCCACTTGTCGAAGATCTTGTCGATGTTGGCCGGGTAGCCGAGCCGGTTCATCACCGACGTGGTGGCGATCCCCCAGTAGTTGTAGCGGGCATTGATCTCGTTGCGCGAACTGTTGAACAGGATGTACCCGGTGTGGGAGAGAAAGATGTTTCCCTTCCCCGGGCTTCCCCCCACCACGGGGTATCGCCTCTTCCCGACAATCAGGATCGACGCGGTCATCGTGCGGTTGAACAGGTTGTTGTAGATTTCCGCCGACGAGCCGCGCAGCGTGATGGCGTACTGCCTCGTCCTGTCGAAGCTGTTCTTCTCGATCACGAGAGGCGAATTGAGAATCTTCATGCCGTTGAAACAGCAGTCGAACACGTTTCCCCGCACCGTTCCCTTGGTGGAGTCGGCGAGCACCCCCGATCCGCCGAGGAAGCGGCACCCCTCCAGGTCGAGGAGTGTCGAACCGGTTACGAGGGCGTAGGTCGTGCCCGGAGTGTTCCTGTCGAAGGTGATCCCCTCGATATGCACAGGCCGGCCGGCGGCGTACACCGTGAGGATCGCCATCGTGTCGACCGTTCCCCGGATCGTCGTCGATTCGGCGCCGTCGCTCCCGATGAGCGAGAAACCGATTTCCTTCCGGACGAGAGGTTCGAAATCGTACTCTCCCGGGCCGACTCTCACGGTATCCCCGTCGGCCGCAGACCGGATCGCTTCGCGAAGAGCCTTTCCATCCCCGGTGACATCCCACGTCCGCGCCGCCCCGGGAGAGGGAACGGCAAGAAGAGTCGCGAACAGCGACAGGGCGATCAGTTTCGAGCGGATCATCGTATCCTCCCCGGGCCCGGCCGGCCCGATGCGAGTGACTCTCATCTAACGGCTATCGGCCTTCTGCTTTAACTGCTCAAGCGCCTCGCGCGGTTCCATCCGGTCCGGCATCGCGCGGCACGCCTCCTCGAGCACCTCCCTCGCCTCGTCCGGTCGTCCCGATCGCTCGAGGTATTCGGCGAGCCTGAGGGCGGGCACCGGCTCCGCGGGCGCGAGTCGGACCCCGAGACGGTACTCCTTCTCCGCCCGGGCGCTCTGCCCTGTCTTCTCCAGACAAAGGGCGAGGTTCGTATGAACCCTCCCGTCCACGGCGCCCGTGCGCACGAATGCCCTGTACTCCTCGATCGCCTCCTCGTAGCGCCCCTCGTTGTGGAGGAGCATGGCGAGGTTCGCATGGAGACCGGGGTGACGCCTGTCGGCGGCGATCCCCTTCCGGTACGCGGCGATCGCCTCCTCCACCCTCCCCATCCGACCGTATGTAAGACCGAGATTATTGTACGCCTCCGCCTTGTCCGGGTCGAGACGGAGCGCCTCCCGGAACGCCGTGAGCGCGCCTTCGAATTTTCCCGACTCTCTCAAGGCGACACCGAGGTCGTGATAGGCGTCGCTCGACGAGGGATCGTGAGCAATCGCCTCGCGGAACCGCCCGGCCGCCTCCTCGTTCCTCCCCTGGGCGAGGAGCGACACCCCCTCTCCTTCGTAGCCGAGGGCGAGATTCACCGGGGGGATGATTCCGAAGTCGATATTCAGCAGCGCCGTGAGACCGACTACCGCCGCCAGGAGCGCCATTCCCCGCGCCGGGGCGCGCCGGAGCATCTGTGCGACCTTGACGATCCCCGCCGCCGCGAAAAGAAGAATCACCGGGAGAAGGGGCATCCGGAATCGGGAGCACACGAAGAAGAGCACGAGCGTGGCGGAATAGGCGAAGAAGTAGAAGAGGAGGAGCCTTCGCCCCCTTCCCCGCCCGGCGAGCACCATGCCGAGGAGGGCGAGCGGGGAGAGAACGCCGTACGCCACCGGAAGATTTCGAAAAACCCTCGAATATCGACCCGAAAAGGAAAGAATCTGGTTATTCGACAGCTCTTCCCCGCGAAGGAGGAGGTACGCCTTGCGGGCGAAAAGGCGCGTCGCCTCCGCCGGGTTCTCTTGAATGAAGGCGATGCCCCGGGCGAACCAGTAGTTCGAAATCTCGCGGTACCGGAGTTTCCTGCCGAGTTTCGTCTGGGGAATGCGGATGCCGTCCTCGTACCCCCCCCACCAGTCCTTCCGCATTCCGGGCGCGGTGGCGCTCCAGCCGTCGGCGCCCGGATGGTTCCCGAGGTAGAAGTTGAGTCCCCCCTGCCACGAGATGAGTACGACCTCTCCCCCCTCCCGGGCGTTCCGCCACGTCACCGGCCCGATGACGGCGAGCGATGCGGCCGCCACCAGGAGCGTCGGCACCGCCACGTCGCGCAAGAACCGGCTCCTTTTCGTACCGAGAAAGAGCCATATAGGGATCAGAGGCGCGAAAAGCAGGATGTTCGGCCTGGCGAGCGCCGCCAGACCTAGAACGACGCCCGCAGCCCCCCACCACATCGCGCGCCGCCGCCGGTCCGCTTCGAGAAGGACGGCGAGGAGGAGGGTGTCGAGAAAGAGCGCCAGCGGGGTGATCAGCAGTTCTCCGTCGAAATAGACCGCCAGGGGGTAAAGCGTGCCGAGAAGGACGGCGAGAAGGGCCGTACCGCCGCCGAACAGCCGTCTCCCCATGTGGAACACGAGCCCGAGGGTGAGCACGCCGAAAAGCGCCTGGGCGATCCGGGCGACGTGGCGTTCTCCCCCACCGAGCCGGTAGGCGGCCGCCAGGAACCAGGGATAGAGGGGGGCACGGAAATAGGGGGCCCCATCGGTGATCGGTCTGCCTTCGAGGATCGATTTCGCCCAGGAATCATGGTATGCGGCGTCCATTACCGGGTGGTCGAAAACGGGCGAGGCCGCCATGTCGGAAAGATGGACCATCCGGAGGGCGAATGCGGAAAGGAGGAGGAGAACCAGGAAAAGCCGGATCGCACCGCTCTTGCCGAAACCGGAGGGGAACAACGTCATAACTCCCTGTCATTCATATAATTGCCCTTCCGGGAGGGTATCAGTCCCTCTTCGTCCAGACAAGCGAAATCGCCCTGGATACGGCGTATCCCCTCACGGGAACCTCCCGGCTGGCGCCCCCGTGTATACATATGCTATCATGCAAGTTGCGGACGGAGAAGAAATGGGTGATCACGAAACTTTCCTGTTGACTTTCCAAGCGGGGTCGTGCTACAATTCTTTCCGTCCCGGAGAGTATCTCCGGGGGTATTGAAGGTAGCTTCCCGTAGAGGGCGTCCCTGCTGGACCCAGTTATGGGGGTGCCCGACGGTAACTGTTTCATGGACAGACCGAAAGACCTTTCCCGAGGTTCCAAGGCTGTTCAAGGAGGTTTCGTTCACATGAAGAAGCTGCTTCTAGTTTCGTTCCTGTCGCTCGCGGTCGCTTTCAGCGTCTTTGCCGATATCAATGGCAAGACTCTGACCGCCGAGCACGTGCCTGGCTTCAGTGGCCCGGCCGGTCAGGGTGGAGGCGCCGGTTCCTGCACGCTCGTTTATTACAACACGTGTGGTGGCTGGATCTGGGGTTGGAGTGGTTGGGCTGCCGGTGATCAGATCGGCATCAACTTCGACCTGCCCGCCGATTGCAACAAGCTTCCCGGCGACGTCTGCTGCATCGACGCTGCTCGTTGGTACTGGCGTTACACCTCGCCGAACTACGGTTTCACCATGACGGTCAACGTGTACAACACCGATGCGAGTGGCTGCCCGACGGGCGCCTCCCTCGGTACCGACTCGTACGATCCGCTCGAGAGGTGGAACATGTCGTTCGTCGGCGCGGGAATCTGCCCGACTTCGGATGTTGTCGCTGTTGTCGCCACGTTCGACAAGGGTACCCTTCCCTACGCGGCGTCGGATCAGACCGCCGGCAACGCCAATGCGCCGAACAGCTGCCCCGGCTTCGTTCCGGGTCCCGGCAACTCGATGGTGTACGGCTCCGCCACGACCACCTACTGCCCGCCGGTTCCGGCCGCGGACGGCTACGGTGTGGTCAACTGGCTGGCCCAGCATTGGTTCACCTGCTCCAACGTGGCGACGGAAGACGCTTCCTGGGGCGAGATCAAGAGCCTCTTCCAGTAGTAGACTGCTGCGAAGTTCTTGATTGGCATTGCGAACCCCGACCGGTCCTTACCGGTCGGGGTTCTTTCATTTCCCCCGGCCGAGCACCCCTTGCCCTCCGGTCGCTCCCCCGATAGAATGGGTCGATGAGACGCGTCGCGCCGCACATCCTTCTTCTTTCTTCTTTTCTACTGCTTCTCCCGTCCGTTTCCTGCGCCCCCGGGTCGAACCATGGAAACGACTTGAATCTCGTCGTGGTCACGGTGGACACGCTGCGCAGGGACGTCCTCGGCTGTTACGGTTCGCCCGGCGCGCGAACGACACGACTCGATCGGCTCGCCGCCGAGTCGGTTCTTTTCAGCGCCGGCAGAACGGTGGCGCCGATCACCCTCCCGGCGCACGCCACCCTCTTCACCGGCCTCTACCCCGCTTCCCACGGGGCGCGCCATAACGGCCGCTTCCTCTCGGAGGGCGCCGGCACGCTGGCCGATCTCCTCTCACGCAGCGGGTACGAGACGGTCGGATTCGTCGCGAGCCTGGTGCTGAGCGGCGCGTACGGCATCTCACGCGGTTTCGACGGCTATGACGACGGCTGGGGAGGGTCGGCCGGGGCGGTGATGGGACTCCACGGTATCTGGGAGCGACCGGGCGACGAGGTGGTCGACTCGTTCGCGCAGTGGCTCCGCCGGCGCGATCGCGACACCCCCTTTTTCGCGTGGGTCCATCTCTACGACCCTCACGCGCCGTACGATCCTCCCTCTCCCCTCGCAAAGGTCGAAAGCGGCGCCTACGGCGGCGAGGTGATCTACACCGACCGCCAGGTCGGCCGGGTCCTCGACCTCCTCGACGAGCGGGGCGTGTCGGGCCGGACGGTGGTTGTCGTCCTTTCCGATCACGGGGAGGCCCTCGGCGAGCGCGGCGAGTCGGAGCACGGCCTCCTCCTCTACGAGAACACCCTCGACATACCATGGATGATCCGCGTCCCGGGAGGACCGGCGGGGCGAATCGTTTCCGAGCCGGTTTCCCTGGTCGATTTCTTCCCGACCGTATGCGACCTCCTCGATCTAGACCCTCGAGAGGCGCTCCCCGGATCGTCCCTCGTTCCCCTCATGAACGGCGGGGAGGGAGAGAAGGGGCGCCCGATTTATGCCGAAACCTTTTATGGCTATTACGGCTACTCGTGGTCCCCCTTGAGAGCGATCGTTTCGAATGGATGGAAACTGGTGGCCGGAACGCGGGACTAACTCTTCCGCCTCGATGACGACCCGTATGAAACGACCGACCGTTCAACGGAGAACGGCGCCGAACTCCGGCGCCTCGAACGGCTTCTCGGGACGATCGAAGAGAGCGAGCCGCCGCCGGACGAGGAGAGCGGCGGCCGGACACTCTCTTCGGGGCAGAAGCGGGCGCTCGAAGCGCTCGGTTACGTTTCCCCACGCCGCGGGGAAACGACCCGGCCGACCCTCGATCCCCGCGATGTTCACGACGCCCATGAGCGGATCATGGAGGGAAGAGAACTGGCGAACCGGGGCGGGTATCGCGCCGCCGAGGAGAAGTTCCGCGAAGCGCTCGCCGTCGACGAACGGAATGAAGAAGCGCTCCTCCGCCTCGCCGACTCCCGGAACGCCGCGGGCGAGACGGCGGGCGCCGAGAGCCTCTACGTCCGCCTCCTGTCGCTCAACGATCGGAACGCCCCGGCTTGGTGCAATCTCGGCGTGCTCCGCGAGAAGAGGGGCGAACCGCGCGAGGCGCTCCGCTGCTATGATGCCGCCATCGCCGCCGATTCGACGTTCGCCCTCGCCTGGGCGAACCGGGGAAATGTCTCCGCCGCCCTCGGCGACTGGGAGAGTGCGGCGAAAGAGTACGCCGAAGCGGTCCGGCACGATCCCGAACTCGCCTCTGCCCATTACGGCCTCGCTACGGTATATTATAGAAAGGACGATTTCGACCGCCTCGTCTACGAGTTGAAGCTCTGCCTCCGATTCGACCCCGAACGAGACGACGCGGCGCGCTGGCTTCGATCGCTGAGGGAGGCGAACGGAAGGGACGGGTATGGCGAAGGAGAAGCCGGTGCGCCCTACTGACCCCCCCGTCCACCCCGTTCTGGCGGTGGCGGCCGCGCCCGCCGGCCACATCCGTCGCGCCCACCGCCGCGCCACGCGCGGGACGCTCCTCGCCCTCGCGGCGCTCCTTGCCGGCTGCGCGTCGCGCACCCCTCCCCCCCCTCCACCGACCGTCGAAGAGCGCCCGGACGACTTCGAGGCGGCGGCCGCCGTCGACGGCGCCGAAACGCTTTATGCCGAGGGGATCGACCTTTACCGCGACGGCCGCTGGGAGGAGGCGGCGACCTCGTTCGAACGGACGATCGATAAGCTCCTCTCCGGCGCGACCGAGTGGACGACCGACAGGAAGACATCCCGCTACGCCACCCTTCTCCGCATCAAGGCGGAGTACTATCTCGACAGGTGCCGCGACGAGAATGAGCGCATCGCGGCGCTCCCTCCGCCCCCACCGGCGCCGGCGCCCTCCCCTTCCTTCCCGCGGGATAGGAACACGCCGGTCAAGCAGTGGATCCACTACTTCCGCACGCGGGGGAGGAGCAACTTCACGTCGTGGCTCGAGAACTGCGGCCGCTACGAAAAGATGATGAAAGGGATTCTCCGGGAGGAAAACCTTCCACCGGAACTCTTCTACGTCGCCCTCATCGAGAGCGGGATGAATCCCCACGCCTACTCGCGCGCCCACGCCGTCGGCGTCTGGCAGTTCATCGGGAGCACGGGACGGCTCTACGGATTACGCTCCGACTGGTGGTATGACGATCGGCGCGACCCGGAACGCGCATGTCGCGCCGCGGCGGCACACATGAAGGATCTCTACGAATCGCTCGGCGACTGGCGTCTCGTGCTGGCGGCGTACAATTGCGGTGAAGCCCGCGTGAAGCGGGAGATCCGCCGTTCGGGAAGCCGCGATTTCTGGAAGCTCCGCCGGTTGCCGAGACAGACGAAGGAATACGTGCCGAAATTCATGGCCGCCCTGATCATCGCCTCATCGCCCGAGGAGTACGGCTTCTACTTCGTTCCCGACCCCCCGCTCGAATACGAAACGGTGCGGGTCCGCGGAACGGTCGCCTTGGAAGCGATCGCCTACTGCGCCGGAAGCAGCACGGAAGAGGTGGAGCGACTCAACCCGGCGATCCGCCGTTCGGTGACGCCTCGGACGAGGGAGTGGTTCGATGTCCGCGTCCCGGTGGGGACGGCGGACCGCGTCGAGCGATGCCTCCCGGAGCTGCCCACCGAGATGCGTGTCACATGGGAGGAGTACCGAATTCGGCGGGGCGACACGCTGTCCGAGATCGCGCGGCGTTTCGGCACGACCACCACGGCGCTCATGCAGATGAACCGTCTCGCGAGCCGCCACTCGATCCGCGAAGGCCGGCGGCTCCTCATCCCGCGACGAAGCCGGATGGCGGTTCCCCCTTCGATGGTCGCTCGCCGGGAGGCGACGAAGACGGACGGCGGAGACTCGACGCCGCGCGGCAAGGGGCGCTACCGGTACGTCGTCCGGCGGGGGGATACGCTCGGCGGGATTGCCGAGCGTTTCGGCGTTCCCCTTAGGGAGGTTCGCGAGATGAACCGGATCGGCAGGCGGGGATTGATCCACCCCGGTGAGGCACTCGTCCTTTATCTCTCGGCCTCGACGGCCGCCAACTTCCGTCTCGAGAAAGCGACCGATGAACCGGTGATCCATGTCGTCGTCCGGGGCGATACGCTCGAGACGATCGGTAGGCGTTACGGCGTGGCGGCCGGGGAGATCGCCCGCTGGAACGGCATCTCCCTCCGGCGGACGATCCACCCGGGCGACGAACTGAAGATCTACGGCGACAGTCGGCCTTGAACGGGAGACCCGATGCACGAACAGTTCTTGCCGGGTCGCCGCCCGTTTCTCACCGGACGATCCCGTCCGACGCGAGACGGATGAGCGCCGATACCGTGACCGTCCACTCCCCTTCGGTCCGGTCCGCGTCGAGCCGAAACCGCCTCGCCTCGTCGGGATGCCAGCCGAACGAGACCCCTCCCCCCCTGCGGAGAGTGACGCTCCCCGTGAGAAACGTATTCCCGAACGGCACGGCGCTCTCCCTCGGGTCGTCGATCCGCCCCTCGCCCCGGCGGCCGTAGAAAAACCGTCCACCCCACTCCCACGTCCTCCCGTGGCGATAGAGAACGCGAACGAGCGTCCTGTCCCCGTCGGGACCGAGCGGGTGGCCGAGCGGCCTTTCCCGGTCACCGCCGTAGACATACCGGTTCCACGGCACGTCGTGGCCGTAGACCCAGTTGTGGATCCTGGCGTACTCGCCGTCGACGAACAGCCCGGGGAGCGCGCCGAAGCGATGAAGCCTCGCGCCGGCGAGAAAACCGATCTGGTTCGGCTCTGTTTTCAGATCGTACTGGAAGTCGTCGACGAGAAACTCCCCGAACAGGTCGGCGTGTTCTCCGGCGCGGACGTACGCTTCCGCCGACCAGAGGGTGTTGTCGTTCTGCTTCCGGTTCCACTGCACGGCGTATTCCAGGAGAAGGGGATTGGCGTACGCCCAGTCGAAGGAACGGTTCTCTCCTCCGTACACCACGCTCTCCGACAGGGCGACATAAAGAAGACCTCCCGCGCGAAAGGTGATCCTGTGGGCGGCGAGGAAGCGTCGCGCCGTCACCACCTCGCCGTCGGCGCCGGTTGTCTCGAGCCCGTCGAGGGGCGCGGTGAACGCTTCGGCCCCGAAGCGACCGAGTCGCACCCGGGCGGAAAGCTGGTCGAAAGAAGGCTTCGGCCTCCCGAGGAGCATCCCCCCTTCGAGGCCGACCCCCCACGACACCGGCCTCCTCCCGGCGGTGAAACGAAAGGCGCCGAAATCGATCGACGCCGAGGCCGCCCGGAACTGCGCGGCCACGCCGTTCTTCCACGGCCGGCCGTCGAAGTCGGGATCGTCGCCGCCGCGCGAATCGATCTCGAGACGCTGCCGCCACGCGACGTGCCGCGATACCGACACCGCCCCGTCGAGAAGAGCGATCCCCCGAAACGACGCCTCTCGTTCGCTTTGAAGGGAAAGATCACTCTCACCGCGCAGCGTGTAACGGCCTTCGCGGAGCCGTTCTTCGTCGCCCCGAGCGACCCCGTTTTCATTCGTGCCCCTCTCAAGATCAGCGATTTCGGGGGCGAGTTCGTCGGCCAGTTCGTCGAGATAACCGGCGACGGCGCCGGAGCGCTCCGCGGCGCCCGATCGTATCAGGCGGATCACCTCGGCGGCGAGTTCCCCCCGGGTGAACGGTCTCGACCAGACGTCGAGATCCCGGAAGGGAGCGACTTCGTTGAGCCGCTCCGCCGCCTCGATCATCCAGTCGCCGTCGTAGATCTCCTCGCTCCCGAGGGAATGCGCGGACCGCGGGAAGAGAAGAGGGGTGAGGATGATTACGACGGCCGCCGCGACGACCCCGCCTGGACGACCGCCGCGACGGCGACCCGCACCGCCCCCGCCGCGAGAAGCACACGGGCGAGTTCCCCCGCCGTCGCCCCGGTGGTGATCACGTCGTCCACCACGAGAATCTTTCTGCCGGCGATCACCGATGGGTGCTTCACGCGAAAGACGCCGCTCACATTCGCGCGCCGCCCGCTCCGGCCCAGTTTCGTCTGCGACCGCAAGCCCCCGCGCCGGCGCACCGCGCCCGACGAGACCTTTGCGCCGAGCGGTGCCGCCGCCTTCCGGGCGATCCGTTCCGCCTGGTTGTATCCCCGCTCCCGCCTCCTCCCAACGGTGAGCGGCACGGGAAGAAGCAGGTCGCACGACGCCAGGCGGCGATCCGAGACGATGAGCGCCGCGAGCGCTTCGCCGAGCGGCCCGTCGAGTTGGCTGAATCCCCTGTATTTGTATGCGTGAAGGATCGGCTCGAAGCGCTCGTTCCACCTGTAGGCGCACCTCCCGTAGATTCCGTCCGCCGCCGCGCCCTCGACGAGCCCCGCCGGCGTGAGGGTGAACGGTTCCGCCCGCTCGGCGCGCGCCGCGGCCCAGCACCGCCGGCAAATCACCTCGCCGGGGGAAGCGGTCGCGCCCTCGCACGAGACACAAAACGGGGGAAAGAAGAAGTTCCGCACCACCTCCCACCACAAGGCCGCCCCTCCCCCGCATCGCGGCGGGCCGCACCGTTCTCGAACCGTCACGAACCGCCGGTCCCGCCAAACTCTTTCCCCGGAATCCCCTTACCCTTGCCGGGGCCCCTCCCCGTCGATTGCCCGTTCGAGCGCCTTCTCGAACAGTTCCAGCGGGGGCCGCCTGCCGAACCAGAGTCGGAACGATTCCCGCCCCTGGGCGGCGAGCATCACCGAGCCTCCCTCCGCCGCGATGCCGGCCGATCGCGCGAGAGAGACGAATCGCGTCCCGCCGGGACGGACCACCAGGTCGGCGACCGCCCGCGACCGGAGCACCACGGCTCTCGACAGCGGGAGCGGATCGCTCGGCCGCCGTGCAAGGGGCGTGGCGTTCACGAGAAGTTCGGACATCACCTCGCCCCGTTCCTCCCACGGGACCGCCCGCGCGACCTTCTCCGCCCCAAAATCGTCGATCAACTTTCTTCCGGCGCTTTTCTTCCGGCAAGCGACGACGATCTCCTCCATTCCCCCGTCGAGAAGCACCGCCACCACCGCCCGCGCCGCGCCACCCGCACCGGCTACGAGGGCGGTGCGGCATCGCTTCACACCGATCCGACCGAGGAGCATCTCGAACCCGGCAATATCGGTGTTCCTCCCGGTGAGACGCCCGTCCCTGTTTACGAGGGTGTTCACCGCCCCCACGCGCCGGGCCTCGCCTCCGATCTCGTCGAGCAGGGGGATCACCCTCTCCTTGTGGGGGATCGTCACGTTGGCGCCGGGCATCTTCAGGAGTCGCACCGCCTCGACCATACCGGGCAGCTCTCGCGGGGGGCATGATAACGCCACATATCGATAATTCAGATTACAATGTTCGAGGGCGGCGTTCTCGATCGCCGGAGAGAGAGTGTAGCCGATCTTGTCGCCGATCACCCCGAGGAGACGCGTTCTCCCGTTGATCTCACTTCGCACCACCCGGCCTCCTCTGGAAAAAGAAGAAAAGCCCACCGGCGACGATCAGGAGGCTCACGACCTGGGGCGCCGTGGCGGTGATTGGCCCGAGGCTTACCACCGCGCGGGGATCGTACGTGCGGATCATGTCCTGGAAATACCGGTTCACTCCGTAAAGGACGAGGAAGAGAGGAAAGAGCCGCCCATCACCGCGCAGGCGCTTTTCGACGAGCAGAAGGATGCCGAAGACCGCGAAGCCGGCGGCCGAATCGTACAGCTGCGCCGGGTGGATCGGCGTGCCGGGGTAGGCGGCGCCCGCGGCGCAGCCGGGCGGGAAGACGATGCCGGGCGCGTCGCCCGAGGGAATGCCGTAACAGCAGCCGTTCAGAAAGCAGCCGATCCTCGTGATACCGATGCCGAGTGCCACGAGCGGGGCGCAGACGTCGCTCACCCGGGGGAAGGAGATCTTCTTGCGCCTCGCGAAGATGTACGAAGCCGCGATGGCCGCGAGAATACCGCCGTAAAGCGTGAGCCCCCCCTCCCACACCATGAAGATCTCGAGCGGACGGGCGGCGTACTCATCGAGGAAGGGGAGGACGTAGGCGATCCGCGCACCGACCACCGACGCGATCAGTATGGTGACGCAAAGATCGGTGAACACCGTCGCATCGATCCCCTTCGCCGCCGCCCTGCGGATTCCGTAAAAGATCCCGAGGGTAAACGAAAGGGCGATCGTCACGCCGTAGGCGCGGATCGGCAGCGGACCGATATGGAAAATCGTCGGAAACATCGACCCTCCCGAGCGCGGAACATCCGGTCAGTACCGCGACCTCCGCAATCCTACACCAAGAACGGCACCGATGGCGAACAGTGACGTGGTAAGCGACGATCCGCCATAACTCAAGAGCGGGAGGGGAAGCCCGGTGACCGGCACGAGGCCGACGGTCATTCCGACGTTCACCATCACCTGAAACCCGAGGTAGGAGAAAAAGCCGATCGCCATGAGCGAGGCGAAGGCGTTTCTCGCGCGCATCGCGATGAGAAGCATTCGCAGCAGCATCACGGCGTAGAGGAAGAGAAGGGCGCCGCATCCGACGAAGCCGAACTCCTCGCCCACCACGGAGAAGATGAAATCGGTGTGCTGTTCCGGCAGAAACGACAGGCCCTTCTGTGTTCCCTGCAAGAACCCTTTCCCCCCGAAACCTCCCGAACCGACCGCCACCGCCGACTGGATGATCTGGTATCCCGCACCGAGGGGGTCGTGACCCGGGTCGAGAAAGGTGAGGATCCGCGCCTTCTGGTAGTCGTGCAGCCGGTTCCAGAGGATCGGCGAGGCGACGCCGACCGCCATGTTGATCCCCAGCGCGATGAAAAGGAAGAACGCCGATGCCCTCGACACGACAAGGAGAACAAAAAGCACCACGAGAAAGGCGATCCACGCGAAGAGGCTGGCCGATGCCACCATGCCGACCACCGGGGAGACGGCGAGGAGGATCAGCCGCGCCGGGAGGCCCGCCCAGTAGAGCATCGGCAGGATGATCGCACCGAATACGAGCGACGTGCCGAGGTCGGGCTGTTTCAGCACGAGGAGAAAGGGGAGCGCCGCGATGATCCCCGGAAGGAAGAGCCACCGGATGCCGATACGGATCTTCCCCCTGTCCGAGAGCACCCGGGCGAGCATGAGCACGAGCGCGATCTTCGATGCCTCCGACGGCTGGAGGCGCAGCGGTCCGAGGGCGATCCACCGCTCGGCACCGCCGCCGGGGCGGAACATCAGGTAGAGGAGGAGGAGAAGGGAGACGACATAGATCGGGATCGAAAGGCCGTCGAGATAACGCGCCGGGAGCGCCAGCGCGACGAGGAGCGCACCGAAGCCGATCGCGCACCAGGCGAGCTGCCTCATGTGATAGTTCGCCTCGCTCCCGGTGGTGTGACCCGCACTGTAGAGCACCACCAGGTCGAAGGCGAGGATCGCCACGACGGTGACGAGAAGGACCCAGTCGAACTGCCGGATATCGGCGCGGCTCCTGTACGACACGACGCTAAACCCCCCCGCCCCGGAAGTAGCGTCGCAGCAGCTTTCCCGCCACCGGCGCCGCCTCTGCGCCGCCGTGCCCCGCCTGCTCGAGGAAGACCACCACCACAATCACCGGCGCCTCCACCGGGGCGTACGCCACGAACCAGGCGTGCTCCGTGCCGTGGGGATTCTCGGCGGTGCCCGTCTTCCCCGCCGCGACGATCCCCGGTATGCGCGCCGCCGTCCCCGTTCCCCGGTCGTCCTCGATCACCGCCGTGATCCCCTCGCGCAGCTCATCGAGCACCTTCGCGGGGAGGTTCACCTTCTCGAGCGCCGGCGTCGGCCCCGCAACGATCGACCCGTCGGGGGCGACCGCCTCGCGCAGCAGGCGGGGGCGCACCCTCTCCCCCGTGCCGAGGGCGCCGTAGAAACAAGCGACCTGAAGCGGCGTGGTGAGAATCTCCCCCTGACCGATGGCGTGGTTGAGCTGGAACCCCGCCCCCCACCCCGACTTGCCATAACGGTTGTTCATGTATTTCTTCGACGGGACGAGGCCGCTTCGCTCGCCGGGCAGATCGATCCCCGTCTTCCGGCCGAGGCCGAAATCGCCCGCCACGCCGGCGAAATGATCGAGGTCCATCCCGGCGCCCACCTGGTAGAAATAGACATCGCACGAGCGGGCGATCGCATCGGTCAGCCGGAGCGAGCCGTGCCCCGTTTCGAGCCAGCAGCGGTAGACCCTCCTGCCGAACTTGTACGAGCCGAGGCAGGGAAGGAGCCTCATGTCGGGCCGGATCAGCCCATCGATCAGCCCGACGGCGGCGGTGACCGGCTTGAACGTCGAGCCGGGGGGGAACGCCGACTGGAGCGCCCTGTCGAGCATCGGGTGGGCCGGGTCGGTGGAAAGCGAGTCCCACACGACGCCCGACACGGCGACCGAAAAGAGGTTCGGATCGAACGTGGGGAAGGAGGCGAGGGCGAGCACGTCGCCGCCGACCGGATCGAGCGCCACCACGGCACCTCCCCTGTAATCGGCGAGGAGCGACTCGGCGAGCGCCTGGAGGGGCGCGTCGATCGTCAAGTAGAGGTCTTCCCCCGGGAGGGGGTCGGTTTCGCGAAGCGTGCCGAGGGGCCTCCCCCGGGCGTCTTCTTGGACATAGCGGACGCCGTCCTTTCCCCGGAGGCGGCTGTCGTACTCCCGCTCGATACCCGCCCTCCCGACGCGCATCCCCACGGCAAGACCCGATCCCCCCACACGGGAGGCGGCGATCTCCTTTTCCGACACCTCGCCCATGTAGCCGATCACGTGCGCCGCGAGCGATCCTTCCGGGTAGCGCCGAACCGGCTCGCTCTCGATCAGCACGCCGCTCAAGTCGTATCCCCTCTCCTCGATGATCGACACGGTACGCAGGTCGACGTCGCGCAGCACCGGGCGCGGTTCGTACGGCCTGGAGAATCCCTTGCGCACCCGTTCCCGTAGCCGATCGGGCTCGACGCCGATCAGATCGCCGAGACGATCGAGAACCTCCGGGTTCTTACGGACCTGGTACGGCACGATCGACACGGAAAAGGACGGTCGGCTGTCGGCGAGCACCGCGCCGTTGCGATCGTAGATCTTCCCCCGGAGGGCGGCGAGTCGCTCCGGCCGGATCCGGTTCTCGTCCGCCCGTGCGAGGTATTCCTCCCACACGAGCACCTGCATCTGGAAGAGCCGCCCGGCGAGGATCAGGAACCCGACGAGGAGGATCGCCGCCAGAGTGATCGCCTTCTCCCGGCGTCCCCTTTCCAGCGTATCGATCATCGCGTCCCTCCCGCACCGCCGGCGGCGGACGCCCGGCGCGTGCGGGCGCGCCGCCGGATGAAACGCTCCCCTTCATGGAGCGCCGCCCCCACCGCCGCCGTGATGATCCCGGCGGGAACACTGAGCAGCAGAAACCGCGCGGCGAAGGGAAAGAGTCCACCCGATAGACCGGCGGCGAGGACGACCGTGTCGTGAACGAGCACCATGCCGGCGACGATCAAGAAGAGACCGAGAGAACTTTCCCCCACGAGACGGCGGTGCGCCTCGCCTGCGAACCAGCCGGCCGCGCCCGAAGCGACGACGCCGATGGCGATGTCCCCCGCGCCGAGAAGGTGCTGAAAGAAACCGACGATCATCCCGGCCGCGGCGGCACGAAGCGGACTTCGCCGCAGGGCGAGCCAAGCGACGAACAGGAGCGTCACGTCGATCGAACGGAAGAAGAAGCTCGCGCGGCTGAGAATCGTCGTTTCGAGAAGCTCGAGGGCGATGAAGACGAGGGTGAGCTTCGCGAAGGGGATCATCGGCGCGCCTCTTCGCCGGTGGCCGGACCGGCGGCGGCGGACTTCCCCGCCGTGGTGTCACCGCCGGCGGTGACCGGCGCAACCTGTTCGGCGCCCGCGCCCGGAGCGCCGTTCTCCATGCCGGGGGCGGCACGCACGACGTAGACCTCCTCGAGAAGAGAGAAGTCGACCGCCGGTTCGACCTCGACCTCCCGGAAGATCCTTCCCCTCTTTTCACGGGCCGCCTTCACCCTCCCCAGGGGGATTCCCGGCGGGAAGACCCCGCCGAGGCCGGACGAGACGATCTGGTCGCCCGTTTGCATGTCGCCGTTCGACGGCACGTCGAGAAGACGGAAACCGCGGGGAAACCGCCACGAGAGGATCCCGACGACGCGGCTCCTCTGCGATACGGCGCTCACCCGGACGTCCTGGTTTCTCAGCGTGCGGATCGACGCCGAAGAGCCGAGCACGTCGACGATCCTCCCGACGAGCCCCCTGTGGGAGACGATCGCCATACCCGAAACGATGCCGTCCTTCGACCCCTTGTCGATCTTCCACGTCTCCGCCCCCCGGCCGCTTGTGCGCGCCACCACCCGCACGGGCAGAAGCTCGAAACGGTTCTCCTCCCTAAAGGAGAGGAGCTTTCGAAGCCGCCGGTTCTCGAAGCGGTATTCCTTCAGGTAGAAATTTTCGATCGCCAAATGGGTGGCGAGAAGGCGGAGTTCCTCGTTGTCCCGTTTCACCTCGGTAAAGGCACGGACATAGTCGACACCTTTTTCGATCGGCGTGAGGGCGCTGTCGGCGAACGAGCGGAGCGGCTTGAGCCTCGATCGCTGGCCGAGCACGAGCAGGCCGAGGCCGCCCAGCACGAGGAGCACGAGGATCACGGGATGATAGGGAGGTCGAAGGCGCATCCCGGGCTACTTCATGAGGACTTTTTCGTAGTCCTCGGGGTTGTCGAGTATCTTCCCGGTGCCGAGCACCACGGCGGTGAGGGGATCCTCCACCATGTTGATCGGAAGGTTCGTTTCTTCACGAAGAAGGGCATCGAGTCCCCGCAGAAGGGCGCCGCCGCCGGTGAGGACGATCCCCCGGTCGACGATGTCCGCCGCCAGTTCGGGGGGGGTCGTCTCGAGGGAGCGCTTCAGCGCGTCGACAATGGCGACGATCGGCTCCTGCATCGCCTCGCGCACTTCCTCCGCCTTGATGACGATCGTCTTCGGCACCCCCGCCACCAGGTCGCGCCCCTTGATCTCCATCGTCTTGTTGTCGCCCATTTCGAAGGCGGAGCCGATGCGGATCTTGATCTGCTCGGAGGTCTGCTCGCCGATGAGGAGGTTGTACGTCCGCTTGACGTATTGGATCACCGACTCATCGAGCTTGTCGCCCCCCACGCGCACTGACGTGGCGTTCACGATCCCCGACAACGCGATCACGGCGATCTCGGTGGTGCCGCCGCCGATGTCGATCACCATGTTCCCGGCGGGCTTGGCGATCGGAAGCCCCACGCCGATGGCCGCGGCGATCGGCTCGGCGACGAGATAGACCTCCCGCCCGCCGGCGGCCGCCGCGCTGTCACGCACGGCGCGCTTCTCCACTTCGGTGATCCCCGAGGGGACACAGACCATGATCCGCGGGCGCACGAGGAAGCGCCGGCGCATCACCTTGCCGATCAGCTCGCGCAACAAAGCCTCGGTCGTTTCGAAATCGGCGATTACGCCGTCTTTCAGCGGGCGGATCGCCTCGATCTCGCCGGGCGTGCGGCCGAGCATGCTCTTCGCCTCGGTGCCGACGGCGAAGATCTTGCCGGTCGCCTTGTCGACGGCGGCGACCGACGGCTCGTTCAGCACGATCCCCCGTCCCTTGACGTAGATCAGCGTGTTCGCCGTGCCGAGATCGATCGAAATATCGTTCGTGAAATAGCTGAGCAGCGATTCGATCAACTTGGTTCTCCAAGGCGGCGCCGCCCGGGGGACGCCCCCGCGACGAAAGTCCTACAGGTAGCCCGATTCCCTCAGGCTCTCGAAACGCCCGTCGCCGATGATCACGTGGTCGAGCACGTCGATGCCGATGATCCGCCCGGCGTCGACGAACCTTCCCGTCACGTCGATATCCTCCCGGCTCGGCGACGGCACTCCGGTCGGATGATTGTGCACCAGCACGACCGATGCCGCGCTCTTCACGATCGCCGCCTTGAGCCCCTCGCGCGGGTGGATCAAGGAAGCGGTGAGCGTTCCGACCGATACCGTCTCGATGTCGATCACCCGGTTCTTCGCGTCGAGCAGAACGACGCGGAACTCCTCCCGGTCGAGACTCCGCATCTCGTCCATGACGAGACGGGCGACATCGTCGGGCGAGTGGATCTGCGGCGGGTCGGCCCGGCGGTAGCGAACGACCCTCCGCCCGAGTTCCACCGCGGCGAGCACCCGCGCCGCCTTCCCCGTTCCCACGCCGTCGACGCACAGGAGGTGCGCCGCGTCGCGCGCCGCCAGGGCGCGCAGATCCCGAATCGAGTGGAGCACATCGGTCGCCACGGAAAGAGCGCTCCTGCCCCGGCTCCCCGACCCGAGAAGAATGGCGATCAGCTCGCGATCGGCGAGCGCCGCCGGCCCTTTTTCCATCAACCTTTCCCGCGGCCTCTCCGACCGGGGGAGCTGAAAGATCGTTCCCGTCTCTTCCACCACACCTCACCTCCCCTAACCTGAGCACGAAGAACGGGCGGAGCCGACCACCGCCCGGGCGGAACGTATCAGAACACTTCAGACCGATCAAGATTTTTCCCGCCGATCGACGCCCCGCCGCTCGGAGCCGGACGGATCAGCGCGCCGCCGGGCCGAACGATTTCATCCGGGCGCGGGCGAGCGGATGGCCGGGATAACGGGCGAGCGCGGCGGAATAGGCGGACAGCGCCTCGTACGGCCGGTTCGCCAGGCGGAGGACCTCCCCCTTCCGGTAGTAAAGCTCCGCCGAAGAGGGCCGGACGGCAAGGCCGTGGTCGAGCGCGGCGAGGGCGCCGTCGAAGTCGCCCCGCTCCGCGAGAAGCGTGCCGAGAGCGGCCGCACCCTCCTCGGAGTCGGGCGCGTACGCCACGAGCCGCCGGCAAATCTCGAGCGCCCCGTCCCGATCGCCCCGGCCGGCGGCACTGTTCATCTCCCGGATCAGCGCGTAGCGCTCTTCGAGGGCGTCGATCGCCCGCCGTCGGTCGGCGTCGGCGAGATACTCCCCCCGCCGCGATGGATGCACCGTCTCCCAGACCTCTTCATGCGCCGGCGGATGATCGAGCGCCGGCGGCTTACGCTCGGGGTGAAAAGCGAACACCCTGTAATACGAATCCTGGTAGACGACCGTGAACCGCTTGAGATCGTCGGGAAAGAAGTGCATCGCGAAAGCGACCGAGCGCACCGGGATCCCGGGCAGCCCCGCCTCGTACCGCTCCGAGTCGATCGAGTCGTCGAGAGTGAAGTTGATCTGGTCGACGAAGTACGTCGCGCCGAGCGAATCGCACAACGCCGCCAGGTCGCCCTCGCTCCCGTAGAGCGCCTCGAGAAACTCGCGGTAGCGCTCTCTGATCGTCGACGACTCGAATTTCGAGTGGAGAATGATCGCTCGCTCGCCGTCGACGAGCACCATCGCGCCGGTCGAATACGCCGTCAGGAAGACGGCGCTCTTTGGCGTCTCGCGGCGGATCCATTCAATCAGCCGGCGGTTGTTCCCGTGGTTCGCGGGGGGCGATTGTCGATCGGCGGCCGACAGGGCCGCGGCAAGCCGGTTCATCGGAGAGGCCGCTCCCATTTGGTTGTTCAATAGCTGCCACCCGAGTGACACGATAAACAGGGCGACGAGGAGCTTTTTCTTTTTCGATCGAACGATCACAAACGGCAGAAACACCGCCAGAAAAAAAACGTAGAACGACGAAACGCGCTGCACGAACAAAAAGAGCACCGCGAACACGGCGAACAGGTAGAAAATCACCAGCGGCGATCGTTGCAGTCTTCCGCGGAAGATCGCCGCGACGCCGGCGATCAGCGCCACGCACCCCCATGCGAGAAAAACGCCCCCGCGCGCCACGAGATACGATATCGACGGCGTGTTGAACGGCGGCACCCAAAGCGATCTCGCCTGGAACGGCAACAGCGTCGGGTCTTCCGGCTTTTGTCCCAAGAATCGCAACTTGCAGGCGATCAGCTCATAAACATGCGAGTACTCCGGGTAGCCGCCGGTGAGCTTGATAATTAGAATAAGCCCGGCCGAGCCGGCGACGATCCACCCGGCGGTTTTTTTCCCCGACCAGCCTGATCGATTCGAAAGAACGAGTACGATCGTCGATATATAAATCACCAGCATCGGGGCGGCGGTAAGAAACTCTTTTTCTCGAAGCACGGGAACGATCAGCGATGCCGCCGCGCACCAGAGCGTGAGCGCGATAACAGCGTTCCGGAGACGCGCCCGACCAGAAAGCGTGAGCGTCAGGATCGGGATGGCCGGCACGAAGATCAATAAGAAAAACCGGCTCAGGTGCCATGAGGCGAGAGCGATCGCCAGGAAGAGCCCGGCGAGCATCGCATCGATCAGGTCGCGACGACCTGGCCATTCACGATCTGTCGCATCGCGATCGACCGCCCTTAAGAAAAATCCAACAAACATAAATAATAATACAAGCGCGAAATCTTCCCGGCCGTAGTTGCCGATCGTGCGATCCCAGCTCATCGGGATCAGCGCGTAGGCCGTCGCCGCCCCAAGCGCCGCCCACCGGCTTTTCCAGAGAACCAGCGCCGCCATACAGACCGCCACGATCGAAAGGCTCGAAAACCAGCAAACGAAATGAACCAGGTAGACATGAAACGGTGCGCGAACGATTCCGATCCCGTGGAGTGCCCGGTACGAGTACCCCGCGGCGTACTCCATGGCCACCGTGAACTGCCGGCGTACATCGAGCCCCTCCGGCGCCTGGGCCATGAGATCGATTCCGGGCACCCCCTCGCCGAGCGCGATCCTTTTCGCGTACCGATAGTGAAGCGCCGACTCGGTCCAGAACAAGAGCCGGTCGCTGTTCGGGTCGTAGCGAGGAGACTCGGTGAAGGCGATTATCTTCGCGAGCGAAGCGACGGCGAACAACACCAGCACAGCCGCCGGGAAGACGAGACGCCGCAGATCCCACACGCGTTTCATGGGATCCCATTATAAAGGCGGAAGATGCGGCTGGGCAGCAAATTGCGTCCCGGGCCGGAACAAATCATGTCCGGACCGTCCTTCCTGTATGGTGATCCCATCGAAGAAGCAGCGGGTCACTTCAGAAGCGTCACCTTCGTCGTCTGCGCCCCGCTAGGTGTGTTCAACTTGAGGAAATAGATCCCCGAGGGGATTCCTCTATGGTTTTCGTCCCTTCCGTCCCAGAAGACCGAATGAGTTCCCACCTCCATCGGCTCTTCCAGGAGGACACGAACCCGTTGACCGATCATATTGTACACGGACAGACGAACAGGTCCCGCAACCTGTTGATGGAAAGAGATCGTCGCGTTTTCGCGGACGGGATTCGGCTGGTACAGGATCCTGAGTCCCGGTTGCGCTTCGGATTCCTGCGTGACCGATTGGACACTGGTGGACGCATCCAGGATCTCCGGCAGGAGGGGAACGGAGTTCTGAACCATAACCGGGGAACCTGTTGGTACGGTGACATGAACCGTCGCACTTACCCTCGGTATCGAATCCACATCGACGAGAATATGGTGCGAAAAGACTCCATCTGGTATCAGTGTGCCCAAATCGATTTCGTACAATCCCACTGCTGTATTGATATGGCGCACCTCGGTCTCACCCAACCTGACCGTATCGGTTAAACTCCAACGAACTCCCGTGAGACAGGAATCGGGGCTAACAGGCTCGAGAACGACGGTTACGAGTGAGTCGATCGTAGTCGAGAGGGTTTCAGCCGTGGAGGAGAAATAAGGTACGCCCGCCGCAGAAGCAAAACCGGCTGGATTCGCCGCCAGCTCCCGCCCCGTAGCCACCGAGGACAAAAACCAGCCGAAAGTCGAGTCGGCAGGAACTGCATGGGGTGGAGCCGGGGAAGACTTGGAATGAGACGGCGGGCCAGATCCAACGAATCCCTCATCGCAAGCTCCCATCTCAGCACCATGCCGGTAGGGCGTGGGGTCCAGAATCGTGCCCAATCCTAACGAAGGGAGCTGAATACTCTCTATCGCGTGGGCTAGAGAGTCTCGCATAAATAGTTGACGATTCGGATCGAACGTGCTATATTTAAAGCATGACGATTTCTCTTACATCGAAAGCGGCACAAGGAGATCTGCAACGACGGCGGCGACGTGCGGGTCGGCTTTTTGTGAGTGGTTATTCTCAGGCGGAAGTAGCGCGGCAGGTTGAGGTATCCCGCACAACGGTCATGCGATGGTATCGGGCGTGGGAGGAATCAGGATCGGA
>JAJRWB010000007.1 GCA_024276995.1 Candidatus Eiseniibacteriota bacterium
GTACTTGATTTCAGCGGCCCCGTCGATGTCGGTACGTGGGGTCCCGACCTCAGCCTTCGCGTGAAGGGCGAGGAGCCGGTGATGGTTCACACGCTGATCGATATGCCCTGAGAACGGTTTCCATACCCATCTCCGATGTCCGCTTTCCCTGCTTCGATCCCGGGATCGCTGATATTCTGCTTGACAAACCCATCTGTCGAACGTATGATTCAAACGACTGAATTAAACGAACGTTTGTACTGTAAGGCAGATTCCACTATGAGTGAAATCGAAACGAGAACGAAGATTCTCGATACCGCGGAGCGGCTCTTCGCGGTGGATGGCTTCGCGTCGACATCCCTCCGGGCGATCACCCGGGAGGCGAAGGTCAATTTGGCGGCGGTCAATTACCATTTCGGGTCGAAGAGCCGTCTCATCGAGGAGGTGCTCTCCAGGCTCGCCACGCCGCTTAACAAGGAGCGGCTCCGTCTTCTCGACGAGGCGGAGGCGCGCGCCGGGGACGGTCCCCCCAAACTCGACGCAGTGCTTGCCGCGTTCTTCGGCCCCCCGATCCGCACGAGAACCGACCCCCGTTACGCCGACAACCTGCTGGTCCGCCTCCTCGGACGCGCCCATGCCGATCCGCGGGAGGAGGTGCAGCAGGTGCTGCGCCGGCTCTTCTCCGAGCCGTTTCTCCGCTTCGGGGCCGCTCTGCGGCGGTGCCTGCCCCACCTTGCGGCGGAAGAGATCTTTTGGCGGATGCACTTCGGAGTCGGCGGAATGGTTTTTTCCATCGCCATCCCCGAAGCTCCTCCGCGGCTCGCCGGGATCGGCGACAAAACGCCCGATCCCGCCATCCTACTCGAGAGATTGGTGGTGTTCGTGAAGGCGGGACTGATGGCGCCGCCCACCATGGGGAGCGTTTCGGGCGACAAACCGATTCCGCCGTCGGGTGGCGACCTTCCGGGCGGAGAGGGACTCCGATGAAGCCGAAGCAGATGTCGTGCGTCCTCCTTCTCGCCGTGGCGCTCCTGGTCGTCACCGGTTGCGGCGGTCCGCCGAAGCGGGCATTGCCGCGTATTGATGTCGATCTCCCGGATGGCTGGACCGCGGCGGCGCCGGATAGCGCCGACGTTCTCTCCCCGCCGGCGGGGGAGAGAGACGAAACGGAGTGGTGGAACGAGTTCGACGACCCGTTGCTCCACGACGTCATCCGCGAGGCGCTCGAAAACAACTCCACCCTCGCCGTCGCCGAGGGGCGTGTCGACCAAGCGGCGGCCGAGGCGCGCATCGCCGGCGCCGACCTTTATCCCCAGATCAACGCCGGCGTCGACGGGTCGCGCAGGAGGAACAACCTGATCGGAATCCCGATACCCGGTTTCAACGATGTGATCACCGTTTATTCGAATAGTTTCGGTGCTTCCCTGGAGAGCCTGTGGGAGATCGACCTGTGGGGGAGGGTCCGTTCGGCGAAGTCGGCGGCGGGCGCCTCCTTCCAGGCGAGCCGCGCCGATCTCGCGGCGGCACGCCTCTCGGTGGCGGCGCAGTGCGCGAAGGTTTGGTACGCCGTACGGGAGGCGACGCTCCAGGCCGATCTCGCCGAGGAGACGGTCGAAAGTTTCCGTCACTCCGTCGAGCGGCTTCGCCGCCGCTACGAGAGCGGCCTCGTCACTTCGCTCGATCTTCGGCGAAGCGAATCGAACCTCGCCTCCGCCGAGGCACTTCTCGAGAGCCGGCGTGTTCAACTCGACAGCGCGAAGCGGCAACTCGAGATTCTCCTCGGCCGCTATCCCGCCGGCACGATCGAAAGCGCGGGCGACCTCCCGGTGCCGCGCGGCGCCGTGCCGGCAATGCTGCCCGCCGATCTTCTGACACGTCGCCCCGATCTCGCCGCCGCCGAGAGGCGCTTCGCCGCCGCCGGGAAATCCCACGGCGAAGCGAAGCGCTCGCTCCTTCCGAGAATCTCCCTCACCGGGAGCGGGGGAACGCTCAGTGAGGAAGTGGGCGATCTGCTCGACGGCAACTTCCAGGTATGGAGCATTGCCGCCGGTATCGTCCAGCCGATCTTCCAGGGAGGAAGGTTGATGGCGAATGTGAGCCGCACCGCCGCGTTGGAGGACCAGGCGCTCGCCGGCTATGTGAATGCCGCGCTCGTCGCCTTCGGCGAAGTGGAGTCGTCGCTTTTCGCCGACCGGGCCCTCGCCCGTGAGGAGGAACGGATCGGCGCCGCGGCGGACGAGGCGGAAGCATCGAGCCGCCTGGCGGAGAGTCAGTACGATGCGGGACTGATCGAGCTTCCCGCTTTCCTCGAAGCGGAGCGCAGCGCCCTCAAGGCGCGGGGCGACCTGGCCGCCGTTCGACGCGCCCGCCTCGACGCCCGGATCAATCTTCACGTCGCCCTCGGCGGCGGTTTCGACATGAACGAAAACAGCGATACCTTCCTGGAGGTTTCCAGTGAGTCTGAATAAGAAGAGAATCGTGCTTCCGGTGCTCATCCTGGTCGCCGGTGTGGGGGCCGCCGTGACGTTGATCCGCCTGCGTCCCCCCGCGGAGACGAGGCCTCCCGCAGAGTTCGCCCCTCTCGTTCGCGTGGTTACGGCGAAGACGGAAGAGTACCCCCTCTTTGTAACGACCCACGGTACGGTTCGTCCCCGCACCGAATCGTCGCTCGTCTCCGAGGTTCCGGGGCGGATTATCGCCGTCGCGTCCTCGTTCGCGCCGGGAGGATTCTTCGAAAAGGGGGACGTCCTCGTCTCGATCGAACCGCGCGACTACGAGCTGGCGGTGACCCAGGCGCGCGGCGCCCTCGCGCAGGCGAGGGTCACCGCCGAGGCGGAGGAGAAGCGCGCGGCCATCGCGAAGGAGGAGTGGAGCGAACTGGGAAGGGGGGAAGGGTCCCCTCTCACCACGCGCGACCTGCAGCTCGCCGCCGCGCGGGCGACTCTCGCCTCGGCCCGGGCGGCCCTCGAGAAGGCGCAGCTCAATCTTGAGCGCACAAAGATCCGCGCACCTTACGCCGGAAGAGTTCTAACAAAGACGGCCGACGTGGGACAGTACATTGCTCCGGGCGCGCCGATCGCGCTGATCTACGCCGTCGATTACGCGGAAGTCCCCCTCCCCGTTCCCGACGATCAGCTCGCGTACCTCGATATCCCCCTCGATTCGCCCGCCTCGGCGACCGGCGATCGGCCTCTCGCCGACGTACGCCTCAGCGCCGATTTCGCCGGGGCGCGGCGGACGTGGACCGGTTCGGTGGTTCGCGTGGAAGGACAGATCGACCCGCTCAGCCGGATGGTGAGTCTCGTCGCCCGCGTGGATGACCCGTACGGGAGGCGGAGCAAGGGCGATCGTTCTCCGCTCGCGGTGGGCCTGTTCGTGGAGGCGCGAATCACCGGTCGCGTCGTGCCGGAGGCGATCATCCTTCCGCGCGGCGCGCTCCGCGACGACGGTCGCGTTCTCGTGGTGGACGGCGAAAACCGTCTCCGCTTCCGCGCGGTCGACATTTTGCGCGAGGAGAAAGAGGACGTGGTGATCACCGGCGGGCTGGCGCAAGGGGAAACGGTCTGCGTGTCGAACCTCGACGCGGTGACCGACGGAATGAAAGTGCGCACCGCCGTCGCCGTGGAGGAGACTCCGTGAAGAAGGTGATCGCCTGGTTCGCCGGCAACCACGTGGCGGCGAATCTCTTCGTCGTTTTCGTCGCCGGCGCGGGACTGATCTCTCTCCCGTCGATTCGGCAGGAGATCTTTCCCGAATTCTCCCTCGACATGATCTCGGTGACCGTCCCGTATCTCGGCGCGGCGCCCGAGGAGGTGGAGGAGGGGGTTTGCGTCCGTATCGAGGAGGAGATCCAGGACCTCGAGGGGATCAAGAGGATCACTTCCACGTCGCTCGAAGGGTCGGGCACGGTTCTCGTCGAACTCGAGCCGGGCACCGACGCCCGGAAGCTGCTCGACGACATCAAAGCACGCGTCGATGCTATCGAAACCTTCCCGGCGGAGACGGAGAAACCGATCGTCACCGAGCTGATTAACCGGAGGCCGGTGATCGACATCGCCGTTTCGGGGGATGTCGACGAGAAGACTCTCAAGGCGATGGGCCAGCGGGTGAGAGACGAACTGGTGGCGCTTCCCGGGATCACCCAGGTGGAACTGGTGAGCACGCGGCCGTACGAGGTTTCGATCAACGTGTCGGAAGAGGCGCTCCGTCGTTACGGAATCACCTTCGATCGTGTCGCCCGGGCGGTGAAGGCCTCTTCCCTCGACCTCCCCGGCGGCTCGATCCGGAGCGAGGCCGGGGAGATTCTTCTTCGCACCAAGGGCCAGGCGTATGACGCTTCCGACTTCGGTCGGATCGTCGTGTTCAGCCGCCCCGACGGGACGCGCCTCTTGCTGAACGATGTCGCCGACGTGGTGGACGGTTTCGCCGAGACCGACCAGTCCGCCCGTTTCTCCGGCAAAAGCGCGGTGGGGGTGCGCGTCTACCGAGTGGGGGACCAGGCGGCCCTCGAAGTGGCGGCGAAAGCGAAGGCGTACGTGGCCGAGGCGCAGAAACGAATGCCCGAGGGGATCACGGTCACGGCGTGGAACGACTTCTCGCGCATTCTCCGCGGCCGTCTCGACCTGATGCTTCGCAGCGCGAGGAGCGGCTATATCCTCGTGCTGATCATTCTCGCCATTTTTCTCCGCTTCCGCCTCGCCTTCTGGGTGAGCATGGGTATACCGATCTCCTTCCTCGGGGCGCTCTGGCTGATGCCCTCCCTCGGCGTGTCGATCAATCTCGTCTCGCTTTTCGCGTTCATCGTGGTGCTCGGCATCGTGGTGGATGACGCGATCATTGTGGGGGAAAACATCTTCACCCACCACGCCCGCCGGAAGGACGGCGACGGGGTGGCGGCCGCCGCCGCGGGGGCGAACGAAGTGGCCATGCCTGTGATCTTCGGTGTGCTCACCACCGTCGCCGCTTTCCTTCCCCTCCTGAGCGTCGCCGGGACCACGGGAAAGATGATGCGCGTCATCCCTCTCGTGGTGATCGCGGCGCTCGTATTCTCGCTCGCCGAATCGCTCACCGCCCTCCCGGCGCATCTTTCCGCGATCCACCGGGAGTCGAAAGGGTGGTTCCTCTCCCGGCCTTGGCGCCGTTTTCAGGAGGGCTTCGCGAAACGGCTCCGGCGGTTCATCGACGATGTGTACGCTCCCTTTCTTCGCCTGGCCCTTCATTACCGATATATCACGCTCGCCGTGGCGGCGAGCACGCTGCTCCTGACGGTGGGGCTCGTCGCCGGCGGATGGATCAAGTTCGTCTTCTTCCCGAAGGTGGAGGCCGATTTCGTCGTCGCCGCGCTCACTCTTCCTCCCGGCACGCCCGAGGAGAGTACGTCGAAAGCGATGGCCCGCATCGAACAAAGCGCCATGAAGCTGAAGGAACAGCTCGGATCGCAGCTCGATGAGGGGGAAGCGAATCCGTTCAAACATCTTTTCGTTTCCGTGGGGGATCAACCGTTCAGCGCGAACCAGAGTCATGGACCGGGCGGCACGCAGGGCGGTTTCTTTTCAGCAGCTCATCTCGGCGAGGCGCTCATCGAGTTGACCCCCGCCGAGACGAGGAGCATTTCGAGCGCCGAAATCGCGCGCCGATGGCGGGAGATGACCGGCCCGATCCCGGACGCGGTGGAACTCACCTTCACATCGAGTCTATTCTCGCCGGGCGCGCCGATCGACATTCAACTCACCGGCCAGTCGCTCGACGATCTTCGCGAAGCCTCCCGCCGGGTCAAGGAGGTGCTCGCCGGGTACGCAGGCGTTTTTGATATCGCCGATTCCTTCCGGCCGGGGAAAAGGGAGATCAAGCTGAAGGCGAAGCCCGCAGCCGAGGCGTATGGGTTGACCCTCGCCGACATTGCGCGGCAGGTTCGCCAGGCGTTCTACGGCGAGGAGGCGCAGCGATTCCAGCGGGGCCGGGACGAGGTGCGCGTCATGGTGCGCTACCCGGCCGGCGAACGCCGCTCCCTCGCCGACCTTCAGAACATGAGGATCCGCACGCCCGCAGGAGGCGAGATCCCCTTCTCCACCGTGGCGGAGGCGGATATGGGAAGGGGCTATGCGTCGATCCGCCGGGTCGACCGGATGAGGGCGATCGACGTCACCGCCGACGTCGACGTGAACAAGGGGAATGCGGGGAGGATCCTGGCGAGCCTCGCGGAGAACGAGCTTCCCGCCATCCTCTCCGACTACCAGGGGATCCGTTACTCCTTCGAGGGAGCGCGGCGCGAACAGAACGAAACGATGAGCGGTCTCGTTCGGGGCTTCATGCTCGCCCTCCTGATGATCTACGCCCTCATGGCGATCCCTTTCCGGTCGTACACCCAGCCGTTGATCATCATGACCGCCATCCCGTACGGTCTCGTCGGCGCCGTGTGGGGTCATGTGATCATGGGGCTCGACCTGACGATCCTCTCCGGTTTCGGTCTCGTCGCCCTCACCGGTGTGGTGGTGAACGACAGCATCGTTCTCGTGCATTTCATCAATGAACGAAGAAGGGCGGGCGGCCACCTGATCGACACGGTGCAGGAGGCGGGAGCCTCCCGTTTCCGGCCGATCATCCTCACGTCGCTCACCACCTTCTTCGGCCTGACGCCGATCCTTCTCGAGAGGAGCACGCAGGCGAAATTCCTCGTGCCGATGGCGGTCTCCCTCGGTTTCGGCGTGGTCTTCTCCACGGTGGTCACCCTCTTGGTCATCCCCGCGGGTTATGTGGTGCTCGAGGATCTCGGCGCACTGCTGAAGCGTCTGTTCGGGATCGGCGAGGGAGCGGTCGGCGCCGCACCCTCGCCGCGGCCCGACAGGATGGCGTAGCCGCCGGCGGGATCAGACCGGTTCGAGATCCCAGATTTCGGAAGCGTACTGGCGTATCGTGCGGTCGCTCGAGAACTTTCCCATGTGCGCCACGTTGAGAACCGCCTTGTGTGCCCACTCGCGAAGATCGGTGAATTGCTCTCCCACGGCGCGCTGCGTTTCGATGTACGCCTCGAGATCGGCGAGATGGAAGTAGTGGTCCTCCTGTCCGAGGAGGCGATCGTACATCCATTTGAA
>JAJRWB010000074.1 GCA_024276995.1 Candidatus Eiseniibacteriota bacterium
CATCCTGGTGGACGACCCCGGCTTCAACGGGAACCAGCCGCACCGCGACGACATCGTCCGACGCGTCCTGGTGGTGGTCGACCTGCTCTGGAAGGACAAGGCTTATGAGATCGAGCAGGAGGCCTGCGAAATTCTCAGCGTCTCCGACCTGCGCGACTATATCCGCAAACCCGCTAAGTTTTTCCAGGATCACCTGAAACGCTACTCCAAGAGCCGGCGCAAGGCCCCGATCTACTGGCCGATATCCACGGCATCCGGCTCTTACACGCTTTGGTTGTATTATCACCGTCTGACCGACCAGACCCTCTATGCGGCGGTCAACCAGTACGTCGAACCCAAGATTAGTGAGGTGGAGCGCGGTCTCAACCGCATCGAGGACGACCTGAAGGCCGCTTCCGGTCGGGAGGCGACTGAGCTACGCGACCGGCTGAACGAGAACCGGACTTTCCTCGGTGAACTGCGGGACCTGCGCGAAGAACTGCTTCGTATCGCCGGTCTGCCGTACAAACCGAACCTCAACGACGGCGTCATCATCAACGCCGCGCCTCTGCATAACCTCTTCCACCTCCGCGCATGGGCGAACGACACCAAGAAGGTCTGGGTCAAACTGGAAAAGGGTGACTACGATTGGGCGCATCTGGCCTACACCATCCAGCCCGAGCGGGTGCGGGAAGTCTGTAAAAAGGACCGCTCCATCGCCATCGCCCATGGGCTTGAAGATATCTGCGAGGTCGAAGCCCCCGCCCCTAAAAAGAAAGGCGGCCGCGGCCGTCGGAAGAAGGAGGCCGCCCGATGAAATTCACCGCCTTCCTGCGTAAAAAGCTGATCGACCTCCTCAACGACCGCCGCATCGTGGTCTGGTACGACGCCGAGGGGGATTTCAAGGATTTCGCCGACTCGTTCAACGCACCGAACTGCGTGGTGCTCTCGACCGCCGACTCGGTTCTCAAGGCGCGCCGCAGGGCCGATGAAATCTACCGGCTGATGAACGAGTCGGAGAATCCGGACGAGTCAGGCCGGTGCCTTCTCATTTACATTCCCGGCCGGCGGGGAGCGACCGAGGACGAGAAGATGCAGGACCCCTTTGAGGTCTACGCCCTGGCCGGGGCCGCTTTCGGAGACACCGAGGACCAAAAGATCGAATCCCTGGCCCGGCAGGCGATGCCGCAGAAAGCCGAGGAGATCACCCGTCTGTTCCGCGAGGGACAGCCGGACGTCGCCCTTCTGGACGGTCTGGAGAAGACGCAGCGGTGGCCGCTCTTGAACGAGGTCTTCCGCACCGAAACGCCGGCGGATGTTGTGGCGCTCTCCCTGTGCGATACGGCCAAGGCAAAGGCCGTGGACGATACACCGGGATGTGTTGAGGAACTGCTGCGGCTGTTTGAGTCGGCGCTCGGATTCAAGCCCGCGTCCGGAGCCCGGAAGTGGAAAACGCTCCGTCCGAAAGCCGCCGAATACGTGCTTTTCAGTGAATTCGTCTTTGATCTTCCGGAGCCGGCACCGGATGCGCTCAGCGCCGTGCCCCGTGCCGGGGAAGGAGCCGGCGCCGTCGTCTATTCAGCATGCGACCGGATGCGCTCCGACACCGGTCTGCGGGAAATCTACATAGAACTCGCGCAGAAGATTGAGGCCGACCTCCGGCTTCCCGATGTGATGCAGGATGATTTCGACCCCGGAGATCGTGACACCTTTCCCTTCGAGGAACGGAGACTCCTCCGCATGGCCGTTGAACATGTCATTGCCGGCGACCTCACCGCGGCGGGAACGGTTATTGAAAACCGCAGGCACTCGATCTGGCGTCGCGATCCACAGCGGACACCCGCTTGGACCGCGCTCGAACGGGCCGTCACCCTGCTTGAGGCAGTGGAAAAGGTCAAGGAGAAGTTGCGTGAAAAGAAGGACCTCCACGGCTTGGTGACATCCTACACCGAAGCCGGCCTGTCCGACATGGACCGCGGTCAGCGTTTGTTCGAGACGGCGCTCACCTCCTGCACGGAGGAAGACGTTCTCTCACCGCTTATCGATCTTTGCAGACGTCGCTACCGCGAAGCGGCCCTCGCCCTTCAAGACGAATTCCTCGCCGCTGTTCAGGAGGAAGGCTGGCCGCCGGAAGGCGTGCCGCGGCAGACACGTATATTCGACGAACAGGCGGCGGCGGTCCTGGACCGACGGGAGAGAATCGCTTTTTTCCTGGTGGATTCGCTTCGTTATGAAATGGGACGGGATTTGGGCGACGCCCTGGCCGGAACGGGCGAGGTCGAGATACGACACGCCGCCGGTGTGGTTCCGACGGTCACCGGATGCGGCATGGCGGCGTTGATGCCGGGTGCGGACGGAATGCTGCGGTTGGTTGAGAAAGACGGCGGACTTGTTCCGGCGATCGGCACCCGGCTTCTCAAAACATCCGCGGACCGGATGAAGCTGCTCGCCGAGACTTACGGGGACCGCTTCTTCGAAACCACGCTGGATGATCTGCTCGGTTCGTACAAGAAGGTCGCCAAGAAGCTGCAGAATGTGGACCTGCTCGTTGTGCGCACCCAGGACCCGGATGCGATCGGTGAAAATCTCGGCCAGTGGCGCGCGCGGCGTTATCTTTCAGACGTGATCGGGGACATCGCTTCGGTGGTGAAATCCGTGGTTGCCTCCGGTTTTACACGTGTCCTGATCAGCGCCGATCACGGCCATGTGATGCTTCCGGAGATTCCGGCGGGCGATGTTGTTCAAGGCCCTCCCGGCGGCTGGCTTGAGAACAAGCGCCGCTGCCGTTTGGGGTCGGGGCTTTCGGGCGGCTCCGGAACGATTACCCTGAAAGCCGGTCACGTCGGGATTCAGGGTGATGTGCAGGAAATCTGTCTGCCCATCGGGTTCCGGGTCTTCTCCGACGGCGAAGGATATTTCCACGGCGGGTTGAGCCTTCAGGAGGCGGTGGTTCCGGTCATTGTGTTCCGCGCCGGCGGGGAAACAGAGACCGTGTCCGGCAAGCCGGAGATTGATATCCGCTACCGCTCGGACCGGTTCACGAGCAGGGTGATCGGTTTGAAATTCCATCTGCAGGGAGACATCTTCGGCACTCCGGCCCGGGTGCGGATCGAGGCCTTTGACGGCAAGGGTGCGAAGGCCCGCCTTATAGGCGAAGCGGCCGACTGCGAAGCGCGGGACGAGAAGACCCGTGAGGTGACTTTACAAGCGAACAAAGAAACGCCTGTACCTATGTTGATCGACCCTGATTTCGACGGGCCGGAGATCGAAATCAGGGTGAGTGATCCTCAAACCCGTGTGGTGTGGGCGAGGCGTAGGCTGAAGAACGCGATGCTCGAATAAGGAGCGTGGAATGCAACAGGACGACCTGGACAAAAAAGCGACGGGCGTTTTCGCCGGCAAGGTGGTGCGGAAAGATCTCCTGCACCAGATCAAGGGCGGCGAGAACGTACCGTCCTATGTTCTCGAATATCTGCTGGGCAAGTACTGCGCCTCGGATAACGACGAAGAAATCCGGATCGGCGTCGACGCGGTTAAAGAGACGTTGACGTCGAACTATTTCCGTCACGACGAGGCCAACAAAGCCCAGTCCTTGGTCGAGCGAAAAGGCAAACACCGTTTTATCGACCGCATAGAAGTCCGCTTCCTCGCGAGCGAGAACAAATACTGGGCCTCCATGGACCACTTCGGATACACCAAGATTCACATCCCCGAGGATTTTCATCGGAGATACGAACGTCTACTGGAAGGCGGCATCTGGGCGATCATTGACGTGGAGTTCAGGCTTTCCGACGAAGGGAAAAAGGACAGCCCTTTCCACATCGTCGACCTCCGACCGATTCAGCTTGCGAGGTTCGACCTGGAGGAATACCTGGAGGGCCGACGGGGCCTCACCAGGGAGGAGTGGATCGACCTGCTCCTCCGAAGCGTTGGGCTGGAGCCGATGCGGATGGAGAAGCGGTTGAAGATGCTGCTCATGACGCGTCTTATCCCGTTCGTCGAGAAGAACTATAACTTCGTCGAGCTCGGCCCCCGCGGCACGGGCAAATCCTACGCATACAGCGAGATGTCCCCGTACTGCATGCTGATCTCCGGCGGCAAAGCGAGCACGGCGAACCTCTTCTACAATAACGCCCGCAGGCAGGTCGGTCTTGTCGGACATTGGGATGTGGTGGCCTTCGACGAGGTCGGCGGCATGCGTATCACCGACCCGGACGTTGTCCAAATAATGAAAGATTTCATGGCCAACGGACGATTCAGCCGTGGTGTCACCCAGGTCCTGGCCGACGCATCTCTGGTCTTCGTCGGCAACTTGAACCAACCCGTGGAAAGCCTGGTCCAGAACTCGGCCACAGACCTCTTTCAACCGCTGCCCAAGGAATTCGACCTGGCCTTGATCGACCGAATGCATTTCTATCTGCCCGGCTGGGAAATCCCCAAGACATCAAAGGACATCCTGACGGTGCATTACGGTTTCGTGACCGACTATCTCGCCGAGGCGTTCAGAGCGCTTCGCAAACAGAACCGATTCGACGAGGCGGAACGTATGTTCCGTTTCGGCTCCCATGTGGAGGGGCGTGACGCCATCGCGGTCAAGAAGACGGTGAGCGGTTTGCTCAAAATCCTCCATCCGGACGGCGAATGGACGAAAGAGGAAATGACCGAATACGTCGAGCTTGCCTTGGAAGGGCGACGGCGCGTCAAAGAGCAACTGAAGAAACGGGGATCGTTTGAATTTTACAAAACAAGCTTCTCCTACATCGACCTGGACAGCGACACTGAGAGTTCCATCGGAGTCCCGGAGCAAGGCGGAGCAGGCGTTATCTCGCAGGACCCG
>JAJRWB010000075.1 GCA_024276995.1 Candidatus Eiseniibacteriota bacterium
ACTCACAAAAAGCCGACCCGCACGTCGCCGCCGTCGTTGCAGATCTCCTCGTGCCGCCTTCGATGTAAGAGAAATCGTCATGCTTTAAATATAGCACGTTCGATCCGAATCGTCAACTATTTATGCGAGACTCTCTAGCCGCCTCCGGTCGCGGGAATCGCCGGAATCGATGAGACGTCCCACCCGAAATCGCGCGGGTGGGACGTTTTCGACGATGCACTCCTCTTCAGAGTCCCGCGGGGCGGACTTCCCCCGGCCCGATCTTTTTCATTTCATTCCGAAAGATCTTTACGAGGATGGAATCTTTCTCGATCTCTTCGTAACGGCGCGCGTGGAAAGCGCCTCTGACCGGTTCCGAAAAAACGCCGGTGCAAAGCGCGGCGAGGCTCCTGTGCGCCGGGCCGTAGCCCTCATCGATTTCAAGCGCCTTCTCGAACGCCTCCTCCGCGGCCCGTTCCTTGCCGATGCGGTGAAGGGCGATTCCGAGCGACGTGCGGACATCCGCTCCGTCGCCGCCGCGCTCGATCGCCGCGGAAAGCTGCTCCACCGCGCGGGACGGTTCGTCGCCCCGGAGATACTGGAAGCCGAGATTCGCCCTGGCCCTTCCGTTCTCCGGCTGCAGCGATACGACGGCGGCGGTGTAGCGTGCTCCCTTTTCGGGCGATCCGGAGGCGGTGAGCGCCACGCCGAGATTGAGAAGGGTGTTTGTGTGCCACGGCCTCCGCTCAAGGACCTTTTCCAAGAGTCGCGCCGCCTTCGCGGGGTCGCCGAGTTTCAACGCCGCCGCGCCGGCAACGGCGAGGCCGTCGACGCGCCGCCGGCACGCCCTGTTCGAAGCGATCCCCTCATCGAGGGCCTGTTTCCATTCTCCGCGCCTCTCCGCCGTGAGGGCGTTGTTGTAATGCAGGTCGCTTCGAAGAACGGAGATCGCCCCGTACGCGCCGACCGCACCGACGGTGACCGTGAGGGCGACCAGCACGGCGCCGGCCGCGAAGCGGAGGGGAAGGCGCCGCGCCGTCCCGCTCCCGCGTTCCGCCCGGTCGAAGGAGGCGAGGAACCCGCCGGCGAAGGCGAGTAGAAGGGGGGGCATCGAGCGGTGAAGGGGAAAGCTGAAGAACGAGAAGACCGAGTAGACGAGCACCATCCCTCCGAGGCCGAGGGCGATGAGACGTATCTCGATGCGGCGCGCGGAGCGGGCGAGCCGGACGGTTCCTCCGAGGAGCGAGACGAGGAAGACGAGATAGAGAAACAATCCCACCGCGCCGTAGTCGATCAGGACCTGAAGATATTCATTGTGAACGAATCTCGCTTTTCGATCAAAGTCGAAGAGCCGATCGACGGCGGCGGCCCTATGGTAGAGAGGGTAGAACACCTCGAAGTTGCCCCCGCCCACGCCGAGCAGGACATGGTCTTTCGCCATTTCGATACCGTTCTTCCAGAGGGCGAGCCGCACCTGGGGCGACGTGGGCGCCGTCCCGCTCGCCTTCAGCTCCGACCCGATCCGCGAAAGGGGTCGGACGCCGGTGTCGAGAAAACCGCGCCCTGTCAGCACCGGCGCGGTGATCATCGGCAGGGCGATCAGTGCGGCGAAGAGGATCGCGGCGGCTTTCGCGGAAGGCCCTTCCTTCCTGCCGGCGCCGGCGAGCAGGTGGATCATCGCCGGCGGGATGAGGAGGAAGAGAATCACCATCGAAAGAATCACGGCGCGCGTGCCGGTGAAGAGGATGAAAAGGAGCGCCGCCGCCGCACCGGCGAAGGCGGCCGCCCTTCTCAGTAGTGAACCGGGAATCACCATACCGGCGAGCGCGAGGGGAAGCGCCATTCCCGCGTACTGGGCCGCCATGTTCCGGTTCGCGAAAAGGGACGAGGGAGTAACCGACTGCTCCACCCAGTTTACGTGAAAAAGAGCCTGTGCCGTTCCAAGGAGGGACGCCGCCGTCCACGCGACGAGGAGCGATGCGGCTGCGGGGAGAAACGGGATCATCCCGCGACGCTCAGCGGCGATCAGGAAGAGGATGAGGAAGCAGGAGAGGAAGTGGGCTGCGTCGGAGAGGGCGAGGTAGCGGTTCTGCGCCCACGCGAGGGAGAGGAACGACCAGGCGGTGAACGCCGCCGCCTCGACCGTGATCGATAGGGGAGGGAGGAAGATCGCCCTCCGCCGGAGGCTGAGAAGGGCCCACGTGACCATAGCGAGAGAGGCGAAACCGAAAACGGCGACTGTCTGGGGGAGGTCGGCGTACTCCGAAAGGCCGGGAAATACGAAGAAAGGGGAGGCGAAAAAGGCGAGAGCGATGACGAAACCGATGGGAGAAAGGCCTTTCATCCGGGGACCGACTCCCGTCTTGGCGGGTGGAAGACGGCGGACTTACTTCATGAAGTAGAGAAACCTGCCGCAGTGCGGGCAGGAGAGGATCTTCTCATTCCGGCTGATCTGGGCGAGTTCGGTGTGGAGGCGTTGGAAACATCCGTAGCAGACGCCGTCGAACACCGGAGAGATCACCTTGCCGTACTTTCCCCGCACGCGATCGTAGCGGCGGAGCACCGCTTCGCTGCACTTCCCCCGCATGTCGTCACGCGCCTTCTCGAGCTTCTCCTTCCGGCTGACATCGAATCCGAGCTTTTCCTCCACCTCGGCGTTGCCCTTCCCCAGGTCGTCGAGCATGAGGTCGATATCATTCAGGATCACCAGGAATTCGAGATCGGAGTGCACCTTTTCTCCTCCTCAGCCGGCGAGTTCATCGATCAGGTTAAGCAACCCGGCTTTCGTATCGATGGAATCGAGTTTCTTCCTGTTCTTCGATTCCTTGACGAGTTGAACGATTTTCGCGAGGATCGGGTGATAGAGGTTCGACGGGTCGATCGGCGGCGAGGCGACGAGGAAGAAGTGCCGCGCAGGCTTCTTGTCGATCGAACCGAAGGCGACCCCTTCGGACGATCTTCCGTAGGCGAGCATGATCCGCGGAAAAATGGTGGACCGGAGATGAGGTATGGCGATTCCCTTGCCGATGCCGGTGGAGCCGAGCGATTCCCGCGACATCACAAGCTCGAGGGCGATGTTCCGCGATTCCGCCTCCACGCCGAGGAGGCCCACCATCTCGGTGAGCACTTTCTGCTTCGTGTCGCCTTTCAGGTCGAGTTCGATGGCGTCCTGTTCAAGGTAATCGGAAAGATGGATTTCAGTCATGATACGCTTCACCAAAGTATTGGGAGTTCGTTCTGGTGGAGCGATCGTAGGGGAACGATCGCCGTCGATCAACCTTTTTCCTCCCCCCGCGCCGGGCGGTCGCTTGACCCCGGATCGCCTCTGGGCTAGATTGTGGGTTCGCCGCCCGGGCCCCGTGTGGATCTTCAGGAAGGAGAAGCGCCGCATGACGAAAGAGGAACGGCTCCGCGTGCGCCGGGTCGTTGCCGAAGCGGTCACCGGCCTGACGCCGGAGACGACCGCTTCCGCCGCGGCCCGGCTCTCCCGCGTAGTGCTTCCCGATCCGAAAGCGCAGCCGAACCGATCCGGCCTTCGCACCACGAGAGACGTCATCCAGGAAGCGGCGGCCACCCTCTGTCGCCGCGTGAGAAACCGCTCGAAACTCGAAGCTCTTCTCGACGAGATGTGGCGATCGTCCGCCGCCGAGATGCAGGCCGCCGTCGCCTATGCGTCCGTCTCCATCTTGGCGGCGGAAGACGAGGAAGGGGAAGCGGTGAGCGTCGAGCGGGTTCGCCGGTCGGTGACGGAGACGGCGTCCTCCGGCGTGGCGGAGGCGTTCGCCGACACCGTTTCCCGTGAGGTGGAAATGGGAAGGGGGGATTGCTGGATGCGCGCCGTCGCCGCCTGGGCGGATGACGGCGATCCGAGGCTTCGCCGGTTCGGACCGGACGTGTACGCATCGCTCTTCGGCCGCGGCGCTTCGCCGGAGAAACTGTTCGACGCCCTGCAGCTGGCGAGGAAGCTGATCGCCGACGAGGATGACGCCGTGCGCGGTTCGGTGAGAAATCTCCTCTTCACCGCGGTGCGGAAGCACGCCCCGGCGGTCGGCCGCTTCCTGAAGAGATTCGATGGCGACGATAGGCCCGAGGTGACGTCCCTGGTGGAAGAGGTGACGAAGCGGCTGGAGAGGGACGGCGATCGCCTGGCGCTGGAACTATAATACCGGTGGGACTCAACCCGATCGATACCAACCGGTTACGTTCGGTTCCTCGAGTAACGGCAAAGGTGATCCGCCGGTGGGGGGGCGAGTTGACACCCCCGAATGGGCCGTGTTACGATCTCAGGATGACATAACTCCTATCGAGTAAAGGAGATGCGTAGTGAAAGAGTACGGAACCGAGGCCCTGCGAAATGTGGCGCTCGTCGGTCATGGTGGAACCGGTAAGACATCGGTGGCGGACGCCTTCCTGCATCTCGCGAAGGTGACGAATCGCCTCACCGGCGTGGACGACGGATCGTCCCTCTTCGACTATGATGATGAAGAGAAGAAGCGCAACATCACGATTCGCGCCACCGTCGGTACCTTCGAGTGGGGCGGGTGCAAGATCACCGCCATCGATACGCCCGGGTACGACGATTTCGTCGGTGACGTGGTTGCGTCTCTTGAAGTGGTGGACGCCTCGGTGGTGCTCGTCGACGCCCAGTCGGGTGTGGAGGTCGGCACCAGCCGCGCCTGGAATTACGCCGAGAAGAGAAACCTCCCGTCGTTCATCGTGGTGAACAAGTGCGATAAGGAGCACGCCGACTTCTCGAAGACGTACGAGGGGATCCGCGAGGCGTTCGGCAAGGGAGTGGTCGCCCTCTCGTTGCCGGTGAACGAGGGGACTTCCTTCAACGCCGTCATCGATGTGCTCGCCATGAAGGCGAGGGAGTATCCCGCCGACGGGTCGGGCGCCGGGAAGGTGATCGAGATCCCCGCCGCCATGGCCGACGCGGCGAAGGCCGCCCGCGAGCGGCTCGTTGAACAGGCCGCCGAATCGGACGACGAACTTCTGGAAAAATATCTCGAGGGGAACGAGCTGACGGCGAGCGAGATCATCCGCGGTCTCGGAGCGGGCATCGCTTCGCGCAACTTCTTTCCCCTCTTCGCGACCGGCTCGAAGGGAAACGTGGGGCTCGACCTCCTTCTCGATTCGATCGCCGCGTCGGGACCTTCTCCGGCGGTTCGTCCCGAGGTGACCGGCCGCGACGGCGAGTCGAAGCGGAAGACTTCGGCGAGCGAGCCGTTCTGCGCGCTGGCATTCAAGACAATCTCCGAGGAGCACATGGGAGACCTCACGTTCTTCCGTATCTTCTCCGGCTCGATCGAGCCGGGCGCCGATGTGGCGAACCCCCGCACCGGGAAACCGGAGCGGATCGGCCAGCTCTACCAAACCCAGGGGAACCGGAGAGTGGAGGCGGGGAAACTGGTGGCGGGCGATATCGGCGCGGCGGTGAAGCTGAAGGAGACGAAGGCGGGCGACACCCTTTGCGAGAGCGGCGGGACGTTCCAGCTTCCGCCGATTCCGTATCCGAAGCCGGTGATTCGCAGCGCCGTCGTGCCGCGTACGAAGGGGGAGGAGGACAAGATCGGCAACGGTCTCGCCCGCCTTCACGACGAGGACCCGACGTTCCACATGGAGATCAGCAGCGAGGTGCATCAGACCCTCCTGCACGGCTTGGGCGAACTGCAGCTCGATATCATTGTGAAGCGGCTGAAGGAACGGTTCGGCGTCGAGGTCGATCTCGTGGAGCCGAAGATCCCCTACAAGGAAACGATTCGCCGGAAGGCGCAGGGACAGGGAAAGTACAAGAAGCAAAGCGGCGGCCGCGGCCAGTATGGCGATGTCTGGATCCGGCTCGAACCGCAGCCGCGGGGCGCCGGGTTCGAGTTCGTCAGCGAAATCGTCGGCGGCGCCATTCCGACGAAGTTCCTCCCCGCCGTGGAGAAGGGGATCGTCGCGTGCATGGAAGAGGGGATCCTCTCCGGCTGCCAGGTGGTGGATATCAAGGCGGTGGCCTACGACGGTTCCTACCACAACGTCGATTCGTCGGAGAACTCTTTCAAAGTCGCCGGCTCGATGGCGTTCCGGAAGGTGTTCCTCGAGGCGGACCCGATCCTGCTCGAGCCGATCATGGAAGTGAAGGTGATGGTGCCCGAGGACTGCATGGGCGACGTGATGGGTGATTTCTCCTCCCGCAGGGGGCGGATCCTCGGGATGGACTCCGAGGGGCAATACCAGGTGGTCCGTGCGGAGGTGCCCCTGGCGGAGCTTTACAAGTATTCGACCCACCTCCGCTCGCTCACCGGCGGTCGGGGGATTCACGAGAGGGATTTTTCGCACTACGCCGAAGTGCCGAAGGAGATCGCCCAGAAGGTGATCGCCGCGGCGGCGAAAGAACACGAGGAAGTTTCCTGAGCCCGCCCGGCGGGAAAGCGTTTTAGGGGAGAATCATGTCCGGTCACTCCAAATGGTCGACCATCAAGCGGAAGAAGGGGAAGGCGGATGAGCAAAGAGGCCGCATCTTCACGAAGCTGATCCGGGAGATCACCATCGCGTCGCGCGAGGGCGGCGGCGACATCGAATCGAACCCGAGGCTGCGCGCCGCCGTGCAGACGGCCAAGGGGAACAATATGCCCGCCGCCAATATCGAGCGCGCGATCCAGAAGGGGACGGGCGAGCTGCCCGGCACGGTGTACGAAGAGGTGTCGTACGAAGGGTACGGCCCCGGTGGGGTGGCGTTTCTCATCGAGACGGTCACCGATAACCGGAACCGGACGACCGCCGATATCCGCCATCTCCTTGTCAAGTCGGGGGGGAACATGGGGGAACTGGGAAGCGTGGCGTGGATCTTCGATACCCGCGGGCTCGTGGTGGTGGAGAAGGGCGACCGGAGCGAGGACGAGGTGATGATGATCGCCCTCGACGCGGGGGCGGACGACCTCACGGACGCGGGAGATTCGTGGGAGATCACCACACCGTACGCCGAGGTGGGCGCCGTGGCGGAGGCGCTCCGGGCGAAGGGGATCGAGCCGGCGAGCGCCGAGGTGGCGAAGATCCCGAAGAGTACCGTGCAGCTCGACCGGACGGCGGCGGCCGCCGTGATCCGATTGGTGGACAACCTCGAGGAACTCGACGACGTTCAGCGCGTGTCGGCGAACTTCGACATACCGGACGAGATCCTCGAGGAACTCGGTTCCGACTGACACGGCGCACGATCCGCGACCGCGACGGGAGGGGCGATGATCGTTCTCGGAATCGATCCGGGCAGCACGAGCACCGGTTACGGTCTCCTCCGGTTCGAGGAAGGGCGGATCATCCATATCGCATCCGGTGCGATCCGTCCCTCCCGGTGCCTCTCTTTTCCTGTGAGACTGAAGGCGGTGTACGACGGCGTGATGGAAGTGATCGGCGGCGCGCCGGTGGAAGCCGTGGCGGTGGAGGACGTCTACCAGGGGGCGAATGCCCGCACCGCCGCGAGGCTCGGCCATGTGCGCGGCGTGATTCTCCTTGCGGCGGCCCACGCCTCGCTTCCCGTAGCCGAGTACCCGCCGAACGAGATCAAGTCGGCGGTCACAGGGAACGGTCTCGCCTCGAAAGAGCAGGTGAGCTACATGGTCCGTCGCATTCTGGATCTCGGCGATGTCATGGCGACGCTCGATGAATCGGACGCCGTGGCGGTGGCGATCTGCCATTGCCATCGGACCGGTACGGGCGCCGTACGATGATCGCCTACCTCACCGGGACGCTCGCCGAAAAATCCCCCGCCCGTGCGGTGATCGACGTCGGCGGCGTCGGGTTCGAAATGGCGATTTCCCTCAACACGTACGGAGAACTTCCCGCCCCGGGGGAAAGAGTCACCGTGCGCACGGTGGCGCAGCTGCGCGACGAAGCGATCCAGCTCTTCGGTTTCGCCGCACAGGGGGAGATCGAACTTTTCCGACTCCTTCTCACGGTGCCGGGCATCGGCCCGAAGCTCGCCCTCGGCATCCTTTCCGGTTGCCGGGTGGAGGCGTTCCGCCGCGCCGTTCTCGCCGGCGATGCCGCGGCGCTCGCGCGGATCCCCGGCATCGGGAAGAAGAGCGCCGGGAGGCTGATCGTCGAATTGAAGGGGCGTTTCGAGAAGGAGGAAGGCGCTGCCGGCGACGGGCTTGTTGCGGCGGGAGAAGGGGTGGTGGTGGAAGAGGCGCTCCTCGCCCTCGAGACGCTCGGCGTGAGGAGCGACCAGGCGCAGCGCGCCGTGGAGCGGGTGCTCGCCTCGAAGGACGGCGCGGCGGCGCTCACGGTGGAGGAGATCGTGAGGGAGGTGCTCAGCAGTGTCTGATGGAGGAGAACGCACGGGCGGCGAATTGGTCGCGGGCCGATCTTTCACGGATGAAGAAAAATTCGAGGAGACCCTTCGTCCCGAGCGCCTCGATGATTTCGTCGGTCAGGAGAAGGTGAAAGCGAATCTGCGCGTGTTCATCGAGGCGGCGCGCCGGCGCAAAGAAGCGCTCGATCACGTGCTCTTTTCAGGGCCACCGGGCCTCGGCAAGACGACGCTGGCACGGATTCTCGCCGCGGAACTCGGCGTCGAGATCCGCCACTCTTCCGGCCCGGTGCTCGACCGACCCGCCGAACTCGCCGGTCTCGTAACAAGCCTCCCGGCGAGGGCGATCTTCTTCGTCGACGAGATCCACAGGCTCAGTCGCGTGGTGGAGGAGTACCTCTATC
>JAJRWB010000076.1 GCA_024276995.1 Candidatus Eiseniibacteriota bacterium
AGAGCGACATGTTCGAGGAGATCAGTGCCAGACTCGACGCCGCGTTCCGGAAGATGCGGGGAAAAGGAAAGCTGAGCGAGAAAGATGTCCGCGCCGGGCTCCGGGAGATCCGCCTGGCGCTTCTCGAGGCGGACGTCCACTATAAGGTGGTCAAGGAGTTCCTCGCCGCGGTGAAGGAACGGGCCGTGGGGGAGGAGGTGCTCCGGAGCATCACCCCCGCCCAGCAACTAGTGAAGGTGGTGCACGCCGAACTCGTCGCCCTACTCGGCACGAGCGCCGTCCCGCTGAGGCTCGCATCCCAGCCCCCCACGGTGATTCTCCTCGCGGGGCTGCAGGGGAGTGGAAAGACCACCTTCGCGGCGAAGCTCGCCCGACGCTATGGAAAGAAGGGGAAACGTTCCCGCCTCGTGGCGGCGGACGTCTATCGTCCCGCCGCGGCGGACCAGCTCGAACAGCTGGCGAAGGAGGTCGATTGCACGATCACCCGCGGGGAGGAAGGCGAGCTTCCCGAGTCGATCGCCGCGAGGGCGGTCCGGAAGGCGCGCGGTGAACTGGCGGATCTCGTGATCGTCGATACCGCCGGGCGGCTCCACGTGGACGACGAGCTGATGGCGGAGATCGACCGGGTGAACGAGGCGGTGAAACCCCACGAGAAGCTCCTCGTCCTCGACGGGATGACCGGCCAGGACGCGGTAAACGTGGCCGCTGCGTTCGAGGAGCGTATCGGCATCGACGGCTTCGTGCTCACCAAGATGGACGGCGACGCCCGGGGCGGTGCGGCGCTCTCGATCCGGCACGTCACCGGCAGGCCGGTCAAGTTCGTCGGCACCGGCGAGGGGGTGGACGCCCTCGAGGAGTTTCATCCCGACCGGATGGCCGGCCGGATCCTCGGCATGGGCGACGTGGTGAGCCTCGTGGAACGGGCGGAACAGAGCGTCGACAGGGAGAAAGCGGTTGAACTCGCTCAGAAACTGCGCCGGCGGGAGTTCACTCTCGACGACTTCGCGGGGCAGCTGAAGAGCTTAAGAAATATGGGCCCCCTCGATCAGATCCTGGGGATGCTCCCCGGCGGGAACCGCCTGCCGAAGGGGGTCACTCCGGACGATCGGGCTCTCAGGAGAACGGAGGCGATCCTCTCCTCCATGACTCGACGCGAGCGTGGAGAGCCTGTGATTCTCAACGGGAGCAGGCGGAAAAGGATCGCCGCCGGGAGCGGAACTTCGGTTCAGGAGGTGAATCAGCTCCTCAAGCAGTATGATATGATCCGAAAGATGATGAAGCGCGCCGGCAGGAAAGGCCGCCGGGGACGATTCCCCGTCGGTATGTGAAAGCGCCGCTCGGCAGTAGATCGGAACAGGGAGGGCGCCCCGCAGGGGGCGGCCCCGTGAAGGAGAAGAATTCGTGTCCGTAAAGATACGCCTCGCAAGACATGGAAGAAAGAAACGCCCCTTTTACAGGATCGTCGTCGCCGATTCCCGTTCCCCCAGGGACGGACGGTTCATCGAAGTGCTCGGCACGTACAACCCGATCCAGAACCCGGTACGCGTATCGGTCGATCAGTCGAAGGCATTCCGCTGGCTCGGGGAAGGCGCCGAGATGAGCACAACGGTGAAGAGCATCTTCCAGAAGTCGGGAGTGCTCTCCCGCTTCGCCGCCGCCCGGGGCGGAGAAGAGCTGCGCGACGAGGAAAAGAAAGTGGTCCTCGAGATTTTCGGCCATGAACTCGATGGTCACGGTTCGAAGCGGAAGGGGAAGAGGAAGGTCGCGACCGGACCGGCCGATGAAGCGACTCCTGTCGAGGCCGCGGGCGGGACCGAGTCGCCCGCCGAGCCGGCAGGCGAATCATCGGCGGCGGAAGCGCCGGCGGAAACCGCCCCGGAAACTCCGGCGGAAGGCGGTGAATCTTCAGCGGAGAGTGCGGCCGGTGATGAAGAGAAATCCTCAGACGAATAGGGAACAGATGAAGGAAATGATCGAACACGTCGCCCGGATGCTGGTGGATGATCCGGAAAAAGTAGTCGTGCAGGAGAAGAAGCGGGAGGATCTTACCGTGTTCGAGCTGCGCGTGGACAAGCAGGATCTCGGAAGGGTGATCGGAAAGAACGGGCGCACCGCCCACGCGATCCGGTCGCTCCTCGGTATCCTTTCCGCGCGCGCCGGGGAACGGGCGCTGCTCGAAATCGTCGAGTAAGAGAGCCCTTCGATGAGCACCGGGGATTGGATCGAAATCGGGGTGGTTGGGCGGCCGCACGGTGTGCGCGGCGAAATCCGGATTCACGTGTCACCCCGTTTTCGCGGGGCCGCCGCGCGACTCGATAGGCTCGCTCTGACTTCCGGCGAAGAGGGGAATTTCACGGCGGCGAAGATCGAATCGATCCGTGCCCATAACGATCTTTATCTCGTCGTTCTTGATATCGCCCCGGACAGGACGGCCGCCGCGGCGTTCACCGGCGCGGCGATCTTCGCCCGCGCCCCGGATCTCGAACGTGCAGGGGCGCGCGGACCCTTTCCGGAGCAACTCGTCGGTCTGGCGGTGCGCACCGAATCGGGTGAGCGGGTGGGAAGCGTCGACCGGATCGACGACTATCCGGCGGGCGATATGCTCGTCGTCCGCGACGGGGAGAAGGAGCATCTCATCCCGTCGGTCCCACAGATCGTCCTTTCCATCGATGTCGAGAAGGGTGAGGTCGTGATCCGGCCGATCCCCGGCCTTCTCGACCTTTCCTCCTGAAAAGACGGCGGAGCGGGTGATGCGATTCCACGTGGTAACGATTTTCCCCGAGATCTTTCCCGGTCCTCTCGCGGCGGGGGTGACCGGCAGGGCGATCGAATCGGGCGGAGTGACCATCGTGCCCGTCGACCTGAGAGAGTTCACCGACGACAAGCACAGAACGGTGGACGACACCCCCTACGGTGGCGGGCCGGGGATGGTGCTCAAGGTGGAGCCTCTCTTCCGCGCGGTGGAATCGATACGCCGGCGGACCGGCGCCGAAACGCCGGTGATCCTGATGACGCCGCAAGGGGAACCGCTCACCCATCGGATCGTTGCGGAGATCTCCTCGGGGGAGGAGTGGATTCTCGTCTGCGGGCGATACCGGGGCGTAGACCGGCGTTTCCGAGACGCCCTGGTCGACCGGGAGATCTCGGTGGGCGACTTCGTTCTTTCCGGCGGGGAGATCCCCGCCCTGGCACTGATCGACGCCGCGATCCGCCTTCTTCCCGGCGCGCTCGGCAACGACGATTCGTCGCGAGAAGACTCCTTCGCCCGGGAGGGGGGAGGACTCGATGGAGCGTGCTACACCCGGCCGGCGGAATACAGGGGCCGGAAAGTGCCGGGCGTTCTTCTCACGGGAAACCACGGAGAGATCGCCCGATGGCGCCGGGAGGAGGCGGCAGGGGAGACCCGCCGTCGCCGCCCCGATCTCGCTTTTCCCAAAGATGAAGATTGACACGGCGAGGGGACCGGTCTAGAATGAAATGCTCGTTTGGGGATCGGTTCCCCGGTAAGGATGGTGAATCATGGATATTCTGAGACAACTCGAATCGGACACTTTTCGGTCCGACCTGCCCGACTTCGGCCCGGGCGATACGGTGAAAATCGGTGTGCGCGTGCGGGAGGGCGACAAGGAAAGGAAGCAGGTCTTCCAGGGGATCGTGATCCAGCGGCGCGGCGCGGGCCACTCCGAGACGTTCACGGTGCGGAAGATGAGCGGCGGTATCGGCGTGGAGCGCGTTTTTCCTCTCCAGTCGCCCACGGTGGCGTCCCTCGAAGTGGTGCGCCGCGGAAAGGTTCGAAGGGCGAAACTCTTCTACCTTCGCGATCGCGTCGGCAAGAAGGCCCGCGTGAAGGAGAAGAGAGGGAGTGCCCCGAGAGGCTGATTTCTCTCTTCCCGATCGGATCGTGACCCGGCTTGTCGGGGCGATCGATCGCGAGGCGGAGGGACTTCCGCCGCGAAGGCGGCCGGCCCGGCGGTTTTTTCACCCCCCCTGCATGGAGGATCTTCTCCGGCGGAGGGGGTTTTCTTTTGTGGCGGGCGTGGATGAAGCGGGCCGCGGTCCCCTCGCCGGACCGGTGGTGGCGGCCGCCGTGGTACTCGATCCGGAGCGGCCGGTCGACGGCATCCGGGATTCGAAGAAGCTTACCCCCGTCGCGCGCCTCCGTCTTTGCCGCGAAATCCGCTCCGCCGCCCTCGGCGTCGGTATCGGCATGGTGGACGCCGAAGGGATCGACCGGTGGAACATCCTGTGCGCCACCGAAGAGGCGATGCGCCGCGCCGTGGAAGGTCTCGGCCGTCCGGTCGACTGGGTACTCGTCGACGGCGTTCGGCTCCGCCGTTTCCCCTACCGGCAGATCGCTCTCACCGGGGGCGACCGGCGCGTCCCGTCGATCGCCGCCGCCTCGATCGTGGCGAAGACGGTCCGCGACCGGCTGGTGGAAAGCTACCACCGTCTCTTTCCCATCTATCGATTCGATCGGCACAAAGGTTACCCCACCGGGGAACACGGCCGCGCCGTTCTCCGGCATGGGCCGTCCCCGATTCACAGGAAATCGTTTCACGTACCGGGTGAGGAGGAGGAGAAGGAATGGGGAGAAACGAAATCGGAAGACGGGGGGAAACGATCGCCGCGGCATACCTGAGCCGTCTAGGATATATCATCGTCGAAAGGAATTTCCACTCCCGCCGGGGTGAAATCGATCTCGTGGCGACCGACGGCGACGAACTGGTTTTCGTGGAGGTTCGCTATCGATCGTCCGCGTGTCGCGGTTCGGCGCTGGAGACGGTCGATTTCCGAAAGAGGCGGAAGATCGTGAGCGCCGCGCGGTTCTATCTCGTCCGGCGCGGTGTCGGTCCGAAGCCGTGCCGTTTCGACGTGATCGCCCTTTCCCCGGGGGAAGAGGGGGCGGTCCGCGTGGAGCATCACCGGAATGCCTTCGACCGCGACGGACGGCCGTTCGGTTGAGAAGCGAGGAGGCGGGTGGTGGCCGGGCCGACGTCGGGCGGCTCGGCCGACTCCTTCTCTACCGACGGCTCCGGCGGCCGATAAGAGCGAAAGGGGAGGAAGATAGGGTATGCCGGATGGGGGGGATCGTGGTAAGATAGGGCGGCAGGTATGGTTATCTCCCCGATGGTGGACAAATGCTTCCTTTTGCAAAGATGACGGGGACCGTTCTTTTCGCCGGCGCGCTATTGGTGACGGGGTGTTCGAAGAGCGGTACGACCGATCCGGGTGATGGAGGAGGCGGTGGTGAGACGCGCGACGCCGCGTACTACGTCGACCAGGGATGGGCGAGCTATGACGCCGGCGACTTCATCGACGCCCGATCGCAGTTCGAGAGGGCGCTCAACCTGGATTCCACCTATGTGCCGGCCATCTCCGGGGGGGCGTGGACGAGCATCGAACTCGGTTACACCGGGTTGTCGCAAAGTGAATTCGAACGGGCCATCGCGGAGAGCAGCGGTTATATCCCCGCCCATGGCGGCCGGGCGGTTACCTCTCACGCCGAGGCGCTCAACATCCCGCAGCTCGCTGCGGAACGCCTTCCGGTCACTATCGAGGCGGCGTCGAAAGTGCTCGAACTCGGCGGGGAGAACTGGCAGTTCGATCGAATCGAGTCGATCGATGCCCGGCATATGAGAGTACTTTTGGCGCTCACCTATTTCGAGATGGCGAAATACTCCGATGCCCAGGCGCAGATCGACATCCTCGATCCGGGGAACGGCCTCAACCCGGGCGATCCCGACTACACCCGCCTCCTTCTGATCGAGATCGAGAACGAAAGGGACCAGCTTTGAATCGGCGGGGTCCCGGTTTCGCCCTCCTGGCGTATCTCGTCCTCCTCCTTCCCGGGACGGCGGCGTCGGCGCCGGCCGCGGACGACACGGTGGCCGTGATCGGTATCGATCTTTACAACTCCCCGGTCGGTTCGGCCGAGAAAGACAGCGTCGATTTCGTCCTCTTCCCGGAAGGACTCACCCTTCTCGATATCGCGTCGGTCCGCTCTCCCGATTCGCTCATGCAGATCCCCCTTCCCGGCTCGGGAGGGGATGTCCGTGTTGTGGGAAATTACATGTATGTTGCCCGGGGGGAAGCGGGGCTTTTCACATTCGACATCACCGACCCTCGCGCCCCCTTTCCGGTGGACACGTTGGTGCCGGCGGGTACGCTCGGCGAAATCGCGACGGGGAACGGCAGGCTCTACGTCCTGGACGGCAGTGGTCTTCTCTCCATCGGAATCGGAACACCGGACGCCCCGGTGTTGCAGTCCCGCTACGATCTTTCCGGCGACGTGGTGCACGGTCTCGCCGTGCGGGATACGGTCGCGCTGATCGGACTGGAAAGGGCGGGCCTGGTGCTTCTCAACGTTTCTCATCCGTCGATGACCTTCCTGTCCGATCTCGAACTCGAGGGGATCGCCGCCCTCGGCGTGAGCGGGAACACCCTTTTCGTCGCCCTCGGCGCGGAGGGTCTCGTCACGGTCGATCTTGCCGATCCCGCCGCACCCGCCCTCGGTTCCGACGCCCATGTCACGGGCGATACGGTCACCGCTCTCGCGCCGGTCGACTCGCTCCTCGTCGCCGCGACGGGGAGTCGCCGCATCAGTCTGTTCAAGGGGGACGATCTCGCCGCGGGATCGATCGTGGATGTGGACGTCGACGGCGCCGTGAGTCGACTCCTCCCGATCGACGGGGTCGTTCACGCCATGATCAGCGGGAGGGGAATCACCTTCATCGACGTGGTGGAACCGGAGGGGAGCACCTTCCTTTCGCTTTACGATGCTCCGAACTTGTGGATTCAGTCGGTCACCGCGTCGGGAGACACCCTCTTCGCCCCCGCCGGCGTGGACGGCGTTCAGATTCTGTCGGTGGCCGATCCGAGGAACATCGATTCCCTCGGCGTCGTATCTACGCCCGAAGGGGGGTTCGCCGCATCGGTCGCTGTTGTCGATTCGTTCCTCTGTGTGGCCGAGGGGAACAGCGGTATCGGCGTGTACCGTCGCACCGACGGAACGGAGGTCGCGCGGACGGGGATGAGCGGATCCGCGTCCCGGTTGATCATCGTGGAACAGACGTTGTATGCAACCTATGGATCGGCGGGACTGCTCACCGTGGATCTTTCCGATCCGATGGCGCCGATCGTCACCGATACCCTCGCCCCGTTCGCGGAGGACGGCGTTTTCCAGAATGTTTCCGCGGGCGGCGGCTTTCTTTTCAGCGCCGAGGGGGCGGGAGGTATCGGCGTGATCGAGATTTCCGATCCATTGCACCCGGTGACCGTCGGAAGCTGGCAGAGCAGTTCCTTCATCTCGGAAGTGGAGTACGCCTCGGGAACCGTTTTCGCGCTGCTGAGTGGGGAAGGCGTCGTGTCGATCGATATATCTGTACCCGGAACGCCGGTGGCCGTCGATACGGTCGCGATCGACGCGACCTTCCTTCGTTCCCTTTACATCTCGGGTGATCTCGCCTACGTCCTCGATTGGCGTGGCCCGTCCGAGCCGGGTCTAGGCTATCTCGTCTCCGTGACCGACCCGGCGGCGTTGCGCCTCTCGGGCACGTTCGAACTGGAGGGACCTCCCTCGGACGTCCTCTTCGCCGGAACGATCGCCCTCATATCCGAATCCGAGGTGGGCATCGAGGTGTTCACTACATTCGATGATTTCTCCGCCGTCCCGGTGGGCGATTTCGTGATGAGCTGGAACGTCTCCGCCGTGGCGACGTCGGAGCAGCGGATCCTCACCGCCGACAACGGGGGAACCGTCCGGTCGTACGTCGTCTTCCAGGGAGACTCTCTCGCGCGGCGCGCCTCGGTGAACCTGGGGGGGACGGTGACCGATCTGGTCACCGATGACCGGCGGGCCTTCGCTCTTCTCGACGATGGAAGGATCGCGCAGCTCGATGTGTCCAACAGTTTCGCCATCGCCCTCGACCGATGGATCGACGCCGGCGAGTCCCCTTCCGGGCTTTTCCTCGCCGACTCGCTCCTTTACGTCGCGGCCCGCGGCGAAGGGTTGATGATCTATGACGTATCGCCAGCCGACTCCGCGGTGCGCGTGGGCACGTATCTCGCCGGAGGGGAGGGGGACGGCGACCTGGGGAGCGCGAAGGCTCGTCGCGTCGTGGTGCAGGACAGTATCGCCTACGTCGTCACCCGCGACGTGACGAACACACTCTTTCTGATCGATGTTTCCGATCCGAGTCACCCGCTGTTCCTCTCGACCTTCGGCAACGGGTCGAAAAGGGCGTTCGATGTGGCGGTCTACAAGGGCTACGCCTATCTCGCCCGCCGGGCGGCGGGAATCTCGGTGGTCGATGTGAGGACGCCGGAAACGCCCTTGGCCACCGCCGATCTCAACACATCGGTCAATTCGATACGCCTTCTCGCGGTGGACGACATCCTCTTCGTCGCCGACAGGATGGACGGCGTGTCGTTCGTGAGCATCCGGGACGTGTCGAATATCACCGAGGTACGCGAGGAAGACACCCCCGGCAACGCCAGGGATCTCGCCCTGTTCGGTACCTATCTTTGCGAGGTGGACGGAAGTTCTTTCCGTGTCTATCTGCAAAGCTTCGCCAACGTCGACGACATCCCGCCGACATACGGCATCGGCGTCCTCCAGAGCACCTTCCTGAACGCCTACCTCGACTTCATCATCGTCGGTTCCGAAGTGCTCGCCGAGAGGCCGGAGATCCGTTTCGAGATGGGAGATATCGATTCGCTTCTCACCACTCTCAACGTGGACGTACAGAGGAATACGTTTCACGCCACGTACAGGCTCACCTCCGTCGGCACGGGAAAGGTGACCGTCAACGGGGAGGACCTGTCGGGGAACAAGTCGGAGGCGAGCAAGAATTTCTCCGTATCGATCGCCCGCGGAGCGAAGGGGGGGACGATCACAGCCTCTTCCGCGAAGCTGATGATCACCGTGCCTCCCGGGGCGACGTCGAAAGATACCTATATCACCCTCGTGCCGGTGGCGCTCGATGAACTGCCTCCGGGCGACGCGCCCGCCGTCGACGTGGCCGGCGGGCCGTTTCGCCTTTCTCTGGGCGCGGCCGAAGGGGGCGCGCGACTCGCCTGGTCCGGCTTCGACGATCCGCCGGCGGGAAAAGAGCCGCGCCTCCACCTTCTCGGGAGTTCGACCTGGACGCCTGTGGAAGGTGTTTTCGACGCCGCGACCGGGACGCTTCGGGCGACCCTTCCCGGGTCGTCCACGTTTCTCGTGTCGTACGGTGCCGCGACCGGGACGCTCCCGGTCCCCTTGGCGATCCGGCTCGACCGGAACAGGCCGAATCCATTCAACCCGGTCACGACGATCGACTTCCACCTGACGCGTCGCGCGGTGGTGCGTCTCGAGATCTATGACATCACCGGAAGGATCGTCCGCCGCCTCGTGGACGGCACCGTCCCCGCCGGCACGACGAGCGTCGTCTGGGACGGACGCGACCGATCCGGCCGCCCGGCGCAAAGCGGCGTTTACTTCTCCCGCCTTCGCGTGGAAAACCAGAGCCGTACGGGAAAGCTGATCTTGATCCGATAGATAACAGTCCGGTGAAGGGCTTTTCGTCCGGCGGCGCCCCGCCGTGGGAGATAGGAAAAGCGAACGGGCGCGGCCGGTGGAGTCCCGGCCGCGCCCGTGTCATTGCAAAGATACGTTCCCGGCTACTGGAGCCAGATGAAACGGACCTGGAAGTTGTCGTCCTTGACGTCGTCCAAGGAGCCGCCCCGTTTCTGCTGGACGTGCTTGAACTCGGTGATCACCTGGAAGCCATCGTTGAACGGATGGTTCACGAAGAGCGTGGCGCCCCACTTCTCGTTGTCGTCGACATCGGAAGACGGGTCGTACCAATCGTAGCGGCCGCCCACCGTGGTGATCTCGGTCGGATGGAAATCGGCCTCGCCGAAGAATCCCTGGCTGGTGAACGTCTCGGTGTTGGCGTCCGCATCGGTCGGATAGTCGTCCTGGCCCCAGGCGAATCCGCCCTGCGCCTCGAACTTCGGCGTAAGAGCGTACGAGCCGTAGGCGGCGACCCGCTGGAAGCCGTTCTCGTAGCTCGTCGCGACGGCGTTCTTCGCGAGAGTATTCGGAAGATCCATCTTCCCGTAGTAGTAGTAGAGGGACAGTCCCGAGCCGGCGTCATCGAGCGCATGGTTGACGAAGAGCTGGATATCCTTCGAGTCCTGGTTCTCGGAGCCCGCAGGCTTCTGGAGATGACCGCCGGCGGCCGGGAAGGCCTTCCCGTCGGCCTCGTCGTAGTAGATCCCATTGAACACGGTGGCGGAGAACGAAGTGTGGTTCTTCACGTACGCCAGTTCGACGCCGGCCTGGTCGAATCCCCACATCTTGAAGTAGGTCGACTCGGTGCCGTTGTTCGATGTCGAGCCCTGGAAGAAGGGACGGCTGAGCGAAAACGGACGATCGGAAGCACCATACCCTTCGAAGGGATGGAAAATACCGACCCGCCCGGAAAACCACTCATTCTCGGTCCCGCGGGTGTAGCGAAAATAGGCATTCTCGATTTCGACGAAGTCCTCATTCGCCATCGACATCTCGACGAGAGAACCGTAGTTCTTTCCGAACGAGCCGGAAAGGGGATAGACGGTCACCTCGTGAAGAGTGAGCTGGTTCGAAGTCGTCGCATCGGTGTCCCCGCCCATGTCCCGGCGCTTCACGTCGTACCGTGCCTGGACGCGCGCCGAGTAGACGTCGGCGTAGTTGAAGTCGCCGAGTTCCTTACCGATGTCGCTCGGGTCGCGGAACCCGGCCTTGCGGTAATTGAACCCGTACTCGTTCAGCCGCGGGACGGTCGTGTGGCAAAGGGCGCAGTCGGCCTTCTCCTTGCGCGCAAACGAGGGAATCGACCACGCGTTTCGGGGAGTGAATACCCCGAGCGTGAGCAGCACCAGGAACATCGATCCTGCCAGTTTCCACCTGGTTTTCATCTAAGGTACCTCCTTGCCCGAAAGAGTGCGGGCCTTTCTGGAAGACAGGGAGACGTCGGCCCGGCCGACCGTGGATTCCGGGAAAACCCGCCAGCACCCCCGATCGTTGGGACCCTGTCGGGCCGGACGCTCCCACTCCGATGATGGACGGTTCCATCCATCTACTTAACTATCTCGAATCAAGTTAGGATATTGCCGACGTATGTCAAGGTAAAAGCATCGCTAATCCTGGATACTTTCCTCCCGGAAATAGCTAATATACTGCAATAAGATAATCCCCCCGCGGCGGGCGCCCATTTTTTCCCGCATTGTGTGAAGGCAAGGCGATGGTGCATAATGCCCGGGCGGGTCGACGCGCCCCTCACGAGGAACGCCGGTGATCGATGCCGGGGGGCGGGATCGGACGTCCGGGCCGATTCGCTCGGAGGGAGATCACCCCTTACCCGCCGTTCCCCGACCCGGGGGACGGAGCCGAGCCTTTCGCAGACAGGTACACGAATGATTCCTTGCTTCGCCGCGCTTTTCCTTATCTCCTTCAGCACGCTCCTGGTGGAACTCGCCATGACGAGGGTGCTCGACGTGATTCTCACGTCGAACATGTCGTATCTCATTCTCACGTCGGCGATCTTCGCCTTCGGACTCGCCGGCATTGTGAATACACTCGGATCGGCGGGGAAGGAGAGGTCGGGCCTTCCCACGGCACGCATCGCCTTGCTCTTCTCTTTGTCGATCGCGGTGATCCTCCCCGCCTTCAACGTGATCCCCTTCGATTTCGATGATCTCACCGACGATCTCGTGAAGCAGCTGATCTCCTTCGGCCTGATGTACGTCGTTCTCTTCCTCCCGTTCTTCCTTTCCGGGCTGATGATCATCCGGATCTTCGCCGCCTTCCCATCCCGGATCCAGGTGCTCTATTTCTTCGATCTCGTCGGCGCCGCCGTCGGATGTGTCGCGGTGGTTCCCTTCGTCCCTCTCATCGGACCGGGCGGAATCCTCTTTCTCGCTTCCGCGCTGGCGATGGTCACCGCCGCCGTGTTCACACGGCGGAAGATTCGTGCCGTCGCGATGGCGGCGGCGGCCGTTCTTCTCGCGATCCTCCCCTTCCAGAAGCGGCCCGCGTACTACGACTTCCACGAGCATACCGACAAGAGGGGGGTCCGCTACGCGCGGGAGCATTCGAGAATCGAGCGGACCGTGTGGGATCCGGTTTCGAAAATCGATGTTCTCGAATACGACGAAACGAGGAAGCATATCGCCTACGACGGGGGAACCCAGAGCAGTACGATCACCCGGTTCGACGGCAACCTCGAGAAGCTGCGCTCGCGGATCGATCGCTATATCGACGCCGATACGAAAGATTCCTCCTCGGGCGACAATATCATCCGAAGGCATTTCTGGTTCGCCGGCGTGCTGGCGGCCCACTACCTGAAACGGGACAGCGGCCAGGAAGTGCTGATCATCGGGAGCGCGGGGGGACAGGAGACGAAGGCCGCCCTCGTCTACGGCGCGAAGAGCGTCGACGCGGTGGAGATGGTCGGCGCGGTGATGGACCTCGGCCGGCGACGGTACGCCGACTACAACGGGAATATCTTCAACAATCCCCGCGTACATCCCCGGGTCGACGAGGGGCGGAGCTTCCTGCGCTCGTCGGGGAAGAAGTACGACATCATCCAGATCTTCAGCAACCACACGTCGTCGAGCATCGCCTCGGGCACCGGTGCGGTGGCCACGACGTACCTGCAGACTTCGGACGCGTACAGGGAATACTTCAGCCACCTGAAGGAGGACGGCATCCTGCAGGTGAATCACCACATCTTCCCCAAGATGATCACCACCGCCGCGCTCGGTTGGAAATCGATGGGGCGAACGGGTTTCAGGGACCACGTGGTGGTGTACGTGAGGAAGGACAGGAATGACACGCTCCCCACGTTCCTGGTGAAGATGACACCGTGGACCGCTTCGGAGATGTCGGATTTGGCGAGGCTGTTCGAGGGGGACCGCCCGGCGGATTCCGACCGGTTCGAGTTGGTTGAGAACCCTCTCGATCAGGACGGAAGCTATCTCTCCGATGAGTTCTACAGCGGCGACTTCCCGAGGGAATTGGCGGCGACGATTCCGTACCGCGTGTCGCCGTCCACCGATGACAGGCCGTATTTCAACACTCTTCGCAAGAGGTTCGGCGTCATGAGCGAGGACGGAAGGAACTTCGTAGACCACTCGACGGCGATGATCCTCAACTCGCAGCTGAGAAAGGGGATTCCCATGGACGTGGCCCACCTCTTTCTCCTCGGCGCGGTCTCCGTCGTTGCGGCGTTCGCATTCATCTTCGTCCCCTTGTTCGGTTCGAAGGCGGGGAGGACCGGGTGGGAGAGGAAGAACAGCTCGCTCGCCTATTTCTCGTGTCTCGGGGCGGGGTTCATCATCTTGGAGGTCGTCTATATCCAGTTGTTCATGCGGTTCATCGGTCCCCCGTTGCACACCTTCTCGACGGTCGTGTTCTCCCTCCTTTTCGCGGCGGGAACGGGGAGCTATTTTTCGAAGGGACTCCGCGTCGATTCGCCCGGCCGGTGGCCCTGGCCGTTCCTGGCGATCATCGGGTACGGTCTTCTCCTCCTTCTCCTCGGTCCGGGCCTGTTCGACCTTTTCCTCGGCGCGGACCGGGGGGTGCGCATAGGGATATCGTTCCTTCTCCTATTCCCGATCGGCTTCTTCCTCGGGATGCCTTTTCCCATGGGGATCCTCTTTCTCGAGAAGAAACCGGCCGGGGCGATCGCCTGGGCGTGGGGGATGAACGGACTGTTCACCGTGGTCGGCGGGCTGGCGTGCATGGGTGTTTCCATCTTCTACGGATTCCGGGCCACCCTCCTCATGGCGCTGGCGATCTACGCCCTCGCCCTCGTCCTGTACTCCCGGCTGAGAGGCTCAGGCGCCTGAGGGGGTGGGGCGGGTCGCGCGGGCCGGCCAAATCGTTTGCACATGTCGCCGATGCTGCTACAATGCCGGGGCGGCCTGCCGCGCAACCGTCTTTGCAGATCCCCAAGAAGACCAGGCAATCAATGGAATCACTGGAAGGCACATTCGAACGGATCGTTTTCCGGAACCGGGAGAACGCATGGACCGTGGGGCGTCTCCGCGAAGAGGGAACCGAGAGGCTTCTCACCGTGACGGGACGGCTCCCGGGTGTCGCGGTGGGCGCTTTCCTCCGCGTCCACGGGAAGTGGGTGGACAACCCGAAGTTCGGAAGGCAGTTCGACGTCGCCTCCTTCGAAGAGCGCGCGCCCGTCACCGAGAGCGGCATCGAGAAATATCTCGCGTCCGGCCTGGTGAAGGGGATCGGGCCGGAGCTGGCGAAGAGGGTGGTCGGTCGCTTCGGCGAGAAGACGCTCGACATGATCGATTCCCATCCGGAAAAACTGCTCGCCGTCGACGGGATCGGGAAGAAGAGGCTCGCGCTGATCCGGGAAGGGTGGAGCGAGCAACGGAATGTCCGCGAGATCATGGTCTTCTTGAGCGATCTCCCCATCGGCGGCGCCATGGCGGGACGGATCTACGAGAAGTACGGAGAGTCGACCGTGGAGGTGATCCGCACCGATCCGTACCTCCTCGCCGAGGAGGTGTTCCTCCTCGGTTTTCAGACCGCCGACCGGATCGCCCGGGCCGTCGGGATCGATATCGATTCACCCCGCCGGGCGGAAGCGGGGCTGCTCCATCTTCTCGCGAGGCTCGGCCAGTCGGGCCACGTCTGCTATCCGAAGGAGGAGCTGGTCCGCCGGGCGGCGGCGTTCCTCGAGATCGACGAGCTGCCGGCGCAGGAGGCGGTCGACCGGCTCCGGGAGAAAGGGGCGGTCGTCGTGGACGACGTGGACGGCGACGAAGAGGCGGTCTACCGCGTCGAGATGGCGGAAGCGGAGGAGACGGTGGCGCGCCGCCTCGCCCGCCTCCTCCGTGCCGGGAAAGGGGATCGCCCGATCGATTCGTTCGAGGCGATCCGCTGGGCGGGCGAGGCGCTCGGCCTCGATCTCGGGGATGAGCAGAAAGAGGCGGTCGAAGCGGCGATCGAGGGTCGCGTCACGGTGGTCACCGGCGGCCCCGGCACGGGGAAGACGACGCTCGTTCGGTCGCTCGTGGCGATCCTGAGACGGAGCGGCGACGAAGTGCTCCTGTGCGCCCCCACCGGTCGGGCGGCGAAGAAGATGGAGGAGGCGACCGGTTCCCCCGCGAGCACGATCCATCGCCTCCTCGAATTCGATCCGAGGAGCGGCGAGTTCCAGAGGAACGAGAAGAGTCCTCTCACCGCGGGAACCCTCATTGTGGATGAAGTGTCGATGGTCGATCTGTTGCTGATGCACAGCCTACTCGCCGCGCTTCCCGGGGAGTGCCGTCTCGTCCTCGTGGGCGACGTCGACCAACTCCCGTCGGTGGGACCGGGGAACGTTCTCCGCGACCTGATCCGTTCGAAGCGACTGAAGACGGTTCGCCTGACGCGGATCTACCGGCAGGCGCGGGAGAGCGCCATCGTGGTGAACGCCCACCTGGTGAACGCCGGCGAGATGCCCCGCCTCTCCGAGAGCGGGGGGGACTTCCACTTCATCGAGGTGGCCGACGCGGATGAGGCGCTCGAGAGGATCAAGCGCCTTCTTTCGCGGGAGATCTACGAGCGATGGGGATTCGACGTGATCCGCGACGTCCAGGTGCTCACCCCGATGAATAAGGGGAAGGCGGGGGTGCACAACCTGAACCGTGAACTGCAGGCGCTCCTCAACCCGCGCGGACCGGAGGTGCGCCGCGACGAGAAGATCCTTCGGCTCGGCGACAAGGTGATGCAGATTCGGAACAACTACGAGAAGGAGGTCTTCAACGGAGACGTCGGCCGAATCATGGAGATCGACCCGGGGAAAAGCGAAATGGCGATCCGTTTCGGCCGCCGCCGCGTCGATTATCCCTTCGGCCATCTCGACGAGCTGACCCTCGCCTACGCCGCGTCGGTGCACAAGTCGCAGGGGAGCGAATACCGGGGGGTGGTGATTCCTCTCCTGGGGGAGCATTTCCCCTTGCTCCAGAGGAATCTCCTCTACACCGCACTCACCCGGGGGAGGGAGATGGTGATCCTTCTCGGCACGAAAAGGACGGTGGCGATGGCGGTGCGAAACAACCAGATCCACAGGCGGTACTCCTTCCTCCGCGAGAGGATCCGTCGGGCGGTGGATGCCGGGGCGCCGTGCTGAGCGGGGGCGCCGTGCGATGAGCCGCCGCAGCGCCGCCGTGCTCCTCGCGGTGATCGTCCTTCTCCGGTTCGTCTCGATGGGAGCGCCTCCTCTCTTCGACAAGACCGAGGGACGCTACGGCGAGATCGGCAGGGAGATGGCCGTCTCAGGCGACTGGATCACCCCGACGCTTCACGGGGGGGAGCCTTTCTGGGGGAAGCCTCCCCTTCATTTCTGGGCGACCGCCCTGTCGTTTCGTCTCTTCGGCGTGAACGAAACAGCGGCGCGCCTCCCCGGTTTTCTTGCCGGAATCGGAATATTGATCATAACTTACCGGCTCGCCCTCATGTTGTTTCGAGATCCTCCCGCCGCCCGGACCGCCGTCGTTCTCCTCGCCTCCTCGATGCTCCACTTCCTTCTCGGCGGCCAGGTTCTCCTCGACGGTACGTTCACCCTCACCCTCACCGGCGCCCTGGCGTCCTTCGGGAGGATCGTCGCGGGTGACCGCCGCAGGAGCGTCGGTCTCCTCTTTTTCGCGTTTCTCGGACTCGCCCTTCTCGCCAAGGGACCGATCGGCCCGGTGCTCGTGTTCCTCGCCGTGGCGATCCACGCCGCCTGGTCGAGGAGCACCGCCGCTTTTCGCGGGCTCCCTCTCCTGGCCGGTCCGATCGTCACCCTCCTCATCGCCGCCCCCTGGTACGTGCTCGCCGAACGGCGCACCCCCGGCTTCCTTCGCTATTTCTTCGTGAATGAACACCTGCTCCGCTACACGAAGAGCGATTACGGCGACCTGTACGGCCACGGCCACGTGGCGCCCTACGGCATGATCTGGCTTCTCGCCGCCGCCGCGTTCCTCCCGTGGACACCGCTTCTTGCCGTGCGCGCGTGGGGCGCGCTTCGCACCCCCCGGCGCGCGACGGACAGGACGATCGACGACACCGAGTGCTTCTTATGGGCATGGGCGCTTGCCCCGCTCCTTTTCTTCACCCTCTCCCGTTCCCTCTCCTTCCCGTACATCTTCCCCGCCCTCCCCCCGTTCGCCCTCCTCGTGGTGCGCCGCTTCCGCGCGCCGTCGCGCGCCGTCACGCTCGGCGCCGGTATCACCGTCGCCCTTCTCCTCGCCGGTGCAGTGTACGGCGCCATCGATTTCGCGCCGCCGGCGCACGACACGGTACTCCTCGTCGCGCCGCTCCTGCTCATCGCTCTCGCCTTGGTCGTCGCCGGCCGTTTGCGCAACCGGTCGACGGCGCTGATCACCGCCGCCATGGTGATCCCGGCGGCGGTCACGCAACTCAGCCTCTTCTGGAGCGACGAGATCGGTGCGCAAAAGTCGACGCGTATCCTTGCCGACACGGTCGCACGGGACTGGGAGGAAGGCGATGTACTCTTCTTCGACGGTCTCCCCCTTTCGGCGGAGTTCTATTTCCGCGGCGCGGCGCGCGATCTTCATGGCGACGCCGCCGCCTTGGAAGAGGAAGCCGCCGCCGGGTGGGAGGAGAAGATTCTCTTTGTGCGAAAAGGCCGCGTGGAGTATCTTTCCTCGGCCGGATCATCCTTTCTCGAAAGGGAAGGAGAGGTCGGCCGGTACGTCCGGTACCGGTTCCGCGCGCCTGTGGGCGGTGCCCAAGAGGAGTGATCATTCGGTATATGACGGGAATCGAATCAGCGGAAAAGGAATTCCCCCGCCCCCGCTGGAGAGCGATCGGCCGGGTGCTCGGCGTCGTGCGCCGTCTCCGGGCGGAGGAGTTCCTCTTCACCCTCCTTTTTCTTCCCTCCACGGTGATCACGCTGAAGGCGAATTTCGACCTCCACCAGACGGGTATTCATTCTCGGAAGATCGAAGGGGGCCTTCTCCGGCTCGCCGTCGTCGTTTTCGTGGCGCTTCTCGTTCCGTTTCTCCACCGAGTGAAAGGGAGGATGAAGAGGGGCGCGGCCAGGGAGATCGTCCTCTTCTTCCGGACGTTCCTCCCTTTCGTCCTTTGCTCCGCCATCTACACGAACCTTCACGACACGATTCGCTACGTCAATCCCCACGACATCCATGACAAGCTCGTCGCCATCGAGGGATGGCTCTTCGGCGGCCAGCCGGTGGTGTGGGCGGAGCGGTTCATCACGCCGGCGCGAACCGATTTCTTCAGTTTCTTCTACACCAATTTCTTCCTCCTCACGATCATCGTACCGGTGGTGCTCTGGTTCACCGGCCGCCGCCGCGAAGCGCGGCAGGCGCAGCTCGGGATCATCATCTGTTTCTACACGGGGTATATCTTCTATATCCTCTTTCCCGCGGCGCCGCCGAGGCTCTATCTCGAGTCGCTCGGTGCGTTCTCCGTCGACCTGAAAGGAGGGGCGCTCACCACGTTTCAGCACGCCCTCGTGGAGATGATGCCGAACCATGCCTCGCGGGCGGCCTTTCCGAGCCTCCACACCGCCGTGAGCCTCGTGGTGCTCACGTACGCGTGGAAATACACAAGGAAGCTCTTCCTCCCGCTCCTCCTCTTCGTGATCGGCCTGCTCGCATCGACGATCTACCTGAGACATCATTACGTGGTCGACTTGATCGCGGGGGCCGCCCTCGTGCCGTGGGCCTTTTGGATCACCCCCCACTTCGACCGGTGGTGGCGGGGCGGCCGACCGCCGTACGATCTCGGCGACGAGGAGGGCGGCGGCGTTGACATCGGCGTCACGCCTTCCTAAACTCTCTGTGGATCGTTTGACGGGACGATCCCCGTTACCGGCGCGCGCCGGAGTCCGCGGCTAACGAAAGGAGACTTCTGTGGCTTCCGAATACGTGATCGACGTCACCGACGGCGATTTCCAGGAGAAGGTCGTATCTTCCGAGGTGCCGATTATCGCCGATTTCTGGGCGGAATGGTGCGGGCCGTGCAAGCGGATCGGCCCCGTGCTCGAAGAGGTGGCCGGCGAGTACGGCGGGAAAATCATGGTGGCGAAAGTCGATGTCGACTCGAATCCGGGCACGGCATCGAGTTTCGGCATCCGGAGCATACCGACGCTCCTCTTCTTCCGGAATGGAGAGGTGGTGGACACCGTGATCGGCGCCGTCGGCAAGGACGAGATCACGAAGAAGATCGACAAGATTCTCGAATGACCCTTCCCGGGCCGCTCGAACCGTCCGGCCGGTCCGCTCCCGCAGCAGGCGGGGGCGGATCTTTTTTCCGGGCCTGAAAGGGACCGCCTCTTGGACCCGCTCGAGGAACTCCATCGTGGCGCCTTGGCGTGCCGGCGGTGCGCCCTGGCGAAAACCCGCGGCCGCGTCGTCTTCGGGAGTGGCCATGCCGGAGCGTCGATCCTTCTGATCGGCGAGGCGCCGGGGGCGAACGAGGATCGGGGGGGACTCCCTTTCATCGGACAGGCGGGCAAGTTGCTCGACCGGGCGCTCGCCGAAGCGGCCCTTCGCCGGGAGGATCTGTACATCGCCAATGTGCTGAAGTGCAGGCCCCCGGGGAACAGGAACCCGAAGAGAGACGAGATCGAGCAGTGCCGGCCGTGGCTCGAAGGGCAGATCGAGGCGATCGACCCGGGGGTGATCGTGCCGATGGGGAACTTCGCGCTCAAACTCTTCGCCGGCGCGTCGATCACTATCGGGAAGGCCCGCGGGAAGCGTTTCGGCCATGGCGGCCGTGCGGTGCTTCCGATCTACCATCCCGCGGCGCTGCTCTACAACCGGTCTCTTCTCCCCCTCTTCCACGAGGATATGCGGAGCGTGGCCGCACTCGCCGCGTGCACCGAGCAGGGCGCCGGCGGAGGATGACAACGGGTATGACGGAACCGGACGGGCTGATTCTCTTCTTCGCTTTCCTCTTCGGGCTGAACATCGGCAGCTTCCTGAACGTCTGCATCTATCGCCTCCCCCGTGGGAAGTCGATCGTCTCGCCCCCCTCGTCGTGCCCGCGCTGCTCGAAGCGGATCGCCTGGCGGGACAACATCCCGGTGCTCGGTTACCTCTTCCTCCGCGGCCGCTGCCGGCATTGCGCCGCGTCGATTTCGCCGCGCTACCCTGCGGTGGAGATCGCCACGGCGCTCCTCTTCCTCTTCGTCGCCCTCCGTTTTCCCCTCGACTGGCGGATCGTCTTTCCCCTCTACTACGGGTCGGTGCTCCTCGTGGTCACCCTCACCGACTTCGACCTGAAGCTGATTCCCGACTCGCTCACACTGCCGGGCATCGTGGTCGGGCTGATCTTTCACGGCTGGCTCGGCGGCGCATGGCTCGACTCGATCCTCGGCGTCCTCGCCGGGGGCGGCACTCTCTTCCTCATCGCCGAGATCTACCTCCGCCTGAGGAAGCGGGAGGGGATGGGTGGGGGGGATGTGAAACTCGCCGCCATGATGGGCGCCTTCCTCGGATGGAAGGTCGTCTTCATCGTTCTGTTCCTATCTTCTTTTCTTGGAGGGCTTTTCGGAGCAGCTCTCATGTTATTCCAGAAGAAGAGCGGTGGTGCGGAGATCCCCTTCGGCGTTTTCCTCGCCCCCGTCGGTTTCCTCGCACTCTTCTGGGGAGAAGCGTGGATCGCCTGGTATATCGGCGCTTTCGTCATTCCCCGCTGACGTCCGCCCTCTCTCCGATCAAGCCGATGCCGACCAGAAAGATCTCCACACTCCGTTTCCGCGAACTCTTCGGCTTCGATTCGACGAGCTTTCGAAACGCCGGGAGCACCTCGGCGCGGAAAGGGGGATAGTCCTCGCCCTGGAAGACCTTCGCCACCCAGGTTCCCCCCGGGCGGAGGAGGAGGCGGGCGATTTCGAAGGAACGGCGCGCCAACTCGACCGAGCGGGCGTGGTCCGCCCAGGCGACGCCGGTGGTGGCGGGCGCCGCATCGGAGATCACCCGGTCGAAACGGTTCGCCACGGCGCGAAGCCGTTCGAGATCGAGGTCGTACAGGTCGGCGCGGATCACCGTGACCCATCCGGGGAGGTCGATCTTCACATCTGAAAGATCGACGCCCGCCACGACGCCGGAGGGACCGACGCGCCGGGCGGCGTACTGGAGCCACGAGCCGGGCGCGCAGCCGAGGTCGAGCACGCTCTGTCCCGGCCGGAAGAGGCGGTGTTTCCTGTCGATTTCGCGGAGCTTGTAGACCGAACGGGCGGCGAATCCCTCGCGCTTCGCGCGGCGGAACCAGGGGTCCTCCTTATTGAACCGACTCACGTCTTCGCTTCGATCAGAATCCGCGCGACCGACTCGGGGTCTTTCGCGCCGAGAAGGTCGGACTGCACCTTCTCCTGTTTGAGAAGACGCGCCATGGTGGCGAGCGCTTGGACATGCGCGGCGGTCGCGTCTTTCGGCGAGACGAGGAGGAAAATGAAGCGGCTCGGCGCACCATCGGGGGCATCGAAGTCGATGCCGTCGGGAACGAGGGCGAACGAGGCGGAAAGCCGCTCCGACCCGGCGGTCCTGCAGTGGGGCACCGCCACGCCGTGCTCGAGTCCCGTCCCCTTCTCCTTTTCACGGGAGATGAGATCGGAGAGCGCCTTGCGTGGATCCTTCAGCTGTCCGTCCGCCGCCAGAGTGTCGATCATCTCCCGAAGGAGGTCGAACTTCTCCTTCGACGAAGGGGCGACGAGCACTGCTTTCTTATCGAGAAAATCTTCTATCTGCACGTGATTCACTTCTCCTGCCGCGAAGGCGCTTCCGCCCGTTATCTCGCCGGGTTGTCGGTTCGGATATGCCCTGCTAGACTGGTAGGGCCGTCCGGGAATGGTACGTCGCGGGCGGTGAATATGGCAAGATCATTATCCGTTCGCATCCGGGGGGCGCTTCCGCTCCGGATGGATGAGGCGGCACGCTTCTTATGGATGATCGGAAACGCTCCCGATGGATCGGCCCGCTTTCCCTTCTTCTCGCCGGGGTAGGGGGGAGTCTCGTCGCGCCTGTACTCTTCCGGGAGGTGCGCGCCTCGTTCGGCGCCACGTCCGGCGTGATCGGTCCCCTGTGGGCTTTCTTCTTCGCCGGCGCGGCGGCGGGGACGTTTTCCTACCGGCTCGGCGCCCGAGGGAGATGGCCCTTCTCTTTCGGACTCATGCCGCTGTTCGGCGTGCTTCTCCCTTTCCTTCCCTCTATCGGAGCGACCGGCGCGCCGTACATTCTTCTCCTGATCGTCCTTTGTTTCGCCGGGTTCATCTTCTCCCGGTTCGCCGCATCGGCGGCGACCGGGGATGTCGGCGTGCTTTCTCCGGCATCTCTCGCGGCGGGAGTTTTTCTCGGATCGATCTTCGCTCTCAGGTTCCTTCCGGCATGGGGGAACAGGCCCGTTCTCGTCGCGGCGTGGGTCGCTCTCGCCGGAGCATCGATCGCCGCCTCCTCGTCGCGCCGGACGGCGAGGGAAAGGGACGTCACCCTTTCCGTCGACCGACCGGAGACGGAAGGGGAGATTCCCTTTTTTCCGGCGCTCCTCGTGCTTGCGGGCGTGGCGATCGGACTCTTCCTTGTCGGCGCGGGCAGGGTGCTCGACATGGTATGCGGCGCCACGATGCGGATGGAGCTGATCGAAGCGGCCGCCGCGGCGGGAGGGATCGCCGCCGGTTTCCTGGCGGCCGGCTCGGCGGCGCGCAGAAGCGGCCCGATCCTCTTCGCTCCCGCCGCGATCCTCGCCGCCGCGGCGGCGGCGGGGATCGTCTCTCTTCACGGCGCGTTTCCAGGCCTCTTCGTCGATCTTTCGGGGGGACACGGCTACCGTTTCGAGGCGCTTCTCCGGGCGAAGGAGATCGTCGCGGCGTTGATCATCGCCCCGTGCGCCTTCTTCGCCGCCGCCTCCGTCGCTCTCGGCGCGCGGGGCGTCGTCGCCGTCTCCGGGACACGGCGTTTCGCCGCGGCGGCGGCCGGTCTCGCCGTCGCCTTCGCCGCGGCGCCGTCGCTCATCGTGCGGGCGACCCTCCCGGGGGATCTCCTTTTCGGGACGCTCCTCTTTTTCCTCATCGCGGTGATCGGCGTCTCCCGCCGGAGTGGACGGAAGGCGAAGGCCGCGGTGCGGGCCGTCGCGCTGCTCGGTTTCGCCGCGACACTTCTTGCCCTCGTCCAGCCGGTGGAGTGGCAAAGCGCCCGGCTCGCATCGGGGGCGTATCGCCGGATCAACACGATACTCAAGCAGCGCGCGTCGGAAGGGGGCGAGCAGCCGCCCGATTCGCTCCTCTACTATGGGGAGGGGAGAAGCAGCACGTATGCCGTCGCTTCGACCCCCCTCGGCCCGACGCTCCTGAAAAACGGTTCGGACGACACGGGCGACGGACTCTATTCATCGGTCGATATTCTCCTCGGGAGACTTCCCCTCCTCTTTCGCCCGGCACCGCCCCGCATCCTTCTCCTCGGGGCCGGTCGCGGGATCACCGCCGGATCGCTTCTCGAGATGGAAGTCGACTCCGTCCTCGTGGTGGAACCGGAGGAGGAGCGTATCGACGCCACCCGCGCGCTGGGCGAGCAAAACGGCGAGTACTGGACCGACCGGAGATTCCACCTGATCCGGAGCGATCCGGGCCGGTTCCTCGGTACGTCGACCGGAGAATTCGAGCTGATCATCGCGCAGCCGTACGACGTGTGGAGCATCACCGGCGCCGTTCGGGGGACGGAGGACTTCTACCGGAAGGTGAAGGGCCGTCTCGCGAAGGGGGGAATCTTCTCCGCGTGGGTGCCGCTCATCGGTGTGGGCGAGGACGACGTGAAATCGATGCTCGCGACGATCGCGGCGGTCTTCCCGCGGATCGTGGCGTTCCAGGCGGCCCGCCATGACGGGCTCGTGGTGCTCGCGGGGGAAGAGCCGTTCCGTCTCCGTGTCGAGGCGCTCGTCAATCGATGGCGGGGAACCGGCTTCGGCGACGAGTTCGCCACCGCCGGTATCAGCGCCGCCGCGGACCTGATGCCGTTCGCCCGCTTCGACGAGACGGCCGGCGCGACGCTCTTCGGTGCGGCGCGGTTGAACGACCGGCGGAAAACCCCGGTGGAGTTCGGGGCGGAGATGGCGCTTGCCGACCTTTCCGGAAGAAACTATCTCGATCTGATCCGCTCGGTCCCCTGGGACGGGCGATCGATTCTCGATTTCGAAGGGCTCGACGATGAGACGAAGGCCGATTTCCTCTACCGGGCGGGACGCGCTTTCCGCCGGACCGCCGATCCGGAGCATGGATACCCGTTCGCCGAAGAGGCGTATCGACTCGCCCCCTCCACCGGCAGAGCGCTCCTGCTCGCCTATTTCGTGAAGGTGCTCGACGGCGACATGGAGCGAGTGCTCTCCATCGAGGAGGAGGCGCTCCGGCGCGACCCCGACAACGGGATGATGATCCGGAACTACGCGGACGATCTCTTCGTCGCAGGGAGGTACGAAAAGTGCATCGCGTACATGACCGACGTGATCGACCGCGGATTCGAACCTCCATGGTGCTACCTGATCCGGGGGAAAGCGTACACCATGCTCGACCGGCTTGACGAGGCGATCCGGGACATCGGCAAGGCGAAGGAACTCGACCGTCTCCAAGACAGACGGGGCAACATCAACTATTTTCTCGGTATGGCCTATAAGAGGCGGGGCGATCTCGAGAAATCGAATTATTACCTGTCAAGGGCGATCGGGACGAACCCGAGGCACTACAACGCCCGCTACAATTTCGGAGAGAACAAGGTGAAGCTCGGGAAGCTCGCCCGCGACGAGTTCGAGGCGAACTACTACGCGCCATTCAACCGATCGCGCGCCGATTCTCTCTACCGGCTCGCGTCCGCCGATTTCTTCCGGCCCGAGAAGGCCGCCCAGGTGGAGCGGGATCTGGTGCTGATCATCAACACGACACCGAACCATATGGGCGCGTATCTGCTGCTCGCCGAGTTCTACTGGCGCGCCGGGAATGATGCGAAGGAAGGGGAAGCGATCAGCCGGATGGTGTCCCATTTCCAGGGGAGCGCCAAGTGTCTCGCCCTTCTCGACAACTATCTGGCGCGGACCGGGGGGCCGGAGAAGCGCGCCCGGTACCGCCGGATCATCCATGATGTGCTGAGCCGGGCCGGTTCGTGAGCGGTCCGCGCCCGGACGACCGGCGTCAGCGACGATCGCCGGGAGGCTCCGACCGATCCGTTCCGGCGAAGGCGGCGCCGTCGATTCCGTCGAACAGATCGGTGACGACCGGGCCGGCCGCCCCGCCGCGCCGGTCGATCCGCTCGAAGAACTCGCGCGACGTGGCGTCCCGGTAGTCGCCGAACCACTCCTTGAGCTGGCCGAAGAATTCGATCTGTGTTTCATGCCGCTCGATGGCGTCGATCTTCCGGTCCATCGCATCGCGGGGAATGTCGATCACCGCGGCCACTTCCGAATCGTCCGCCGCGTAGATTTTCCGTTCCCCCCGGTAGATGTGGAGTCTCGATTCGAGAATGCACCAGCCGAAAAGGCGCCGCGGCCGGTCGTCGCCCGCGAGGGCGAACGCCCGGCGGACGAAGCGGTAGACCGCCTTGTGGTCGGCATGGCCGGAAACGCCCTCCCTGTGGAAGGTGATCACCACGTGGGGGCGGATCTCGCGGATCGCCCCGAGCACGATGCGGGCGCCCTTCTCTTCGTCGATCCTCTCGAGGCCCCCGTCCGGCTCGCCGACGATCCGACAGCTCGCGAGGCCGAGCGCATCGGCCGCGCCGTGCAACTCCTCCCGCCGTCGCCGGCAGAGTTCATCGGGGGGGAGGGTCTTCGACACGCCGATCGAACCCGCTTCGCCGCAGGTGAACGTGATCATGTGCACGTCGGCGCCGAGGATCGCGTACTTGGCGAGAGTGCCGCCCGGCCCGTACGCTTCGTCGTCGGGATGGGCGAAGACCGCCAGAAGGGTCGGTTTCGGTTTCATCTTTTTGAAGATAGCCCGGCGCGCGGTGCGGGTCAAACGCTCCCGTGCGGCCGGGGCGCCGGCCGTTCTTCCCCCCGGCGGGATGGACAGCACGGCAATGGACGGGTATACTCCGATCCGCCATGGATGAGTTCAGAAAAATGCATCGCGGACAGTTCATCGACACCCTTGCCGAAGGGGACCGGGTGCTCGAGTATTACCGTGTCGCCCGGAAGAGCGTGCGACAGACCCGCAGGGGCGATCTCTATCTCGATCTCACCCTCGCCGACAGGACGGGGATGATCGCAGCGCGTCTTTTCGGCGATCGTGACGGTGTTCACGACAGGGTCACCTCGTATGCGGCGCAATTCAAGCCGGGGGATGTGATCCGTGTGGACGGCAGGGTCGACCGGTTCCAGGGGAAGCTGCAGCTCCTCATCGACCGCCTTCGGGTAAGCGAGAACGGCGAGGTCGACGGCGCGCTCTTCGAAAAGTCGAGCGACCGACCCTTCGAGGAGATGGAGAGGGAACTCGCCGAGAAAATCGAAGCAATCGAGAATCGATATCTGAAGAAACTCGTGGAGTCGGTTTTCGGTTCCGGCGAAATCAAGGAGCGGTTTCTCGTCGCCCCGGCGGCGACGCGGATTCATCACGCCTACCGGCACGGCTTGCTCGAACACACCCTATCGATGATTGCCGGCGCAGAGGCGCTACACCCGCTCTACCCGGAACTCGATCTCGATTTGCTGCGTGCGGCGATTCTCTTCCACGACGTCGGGAAAACGGCGGAACTGGGTGAGAAGGCGGGTGACGACTACACCGTCGAAGGGACGCTTGAAGGACATATCTACATCGGCGCCCGCTGGGTGGACGAGGCGGCGGGAAAGATCGACGGTTTTCCAGGCGAATTGCGCCTCCAGTTGATCCACCTGATTCTCAGCCACCACGGGGAGAGGGAATACGGTGCTCCGGTGGTGCCCGCCACGAGGGAGGCCGTCTTCCTTCATCAGCTCGACAATCTCGACGCCAAGCTCGCGAACGTCCGCCAGACGATCGCCGCCGACAGGAACAGCCAATCGCCTTTCACCGATCCCGCCGCATCGGGTCCGATCTACCGCCGTTACTACAAGGGCGCGTCTTCCGGTTCGAAAGATCATGGAGGGGCGTGACCGTCCGGTCCGCATCCTACTCACCGGGCCGCCCCGGTCGGGCAAGACCTCCGAAGCGGCCCGCCTCTTCCGCGAACGAAGCGGTTCTCCTGTCGGGGCGCGCGGCCTCGCCCTCCTGCCCGACGCCGGCGCGGTGGAACAGTTCCGTCTCCTCGTCGCCGGTGGGAGCGAGCGGGGGGGGTGCTTCGACGACGGGATCACCACCTTCGAGGAGTATGCCGCCCGGCTACTCGGCGTCGATCGGGAAGAGCTGACCCTTCCCGAGGAGGAATCGCTCCTCCTCTTCGCCATCCGCTCGCGTCTCCCGTCGCCGCCGGCGGAGCGGATCGCGGCCCCGGGGTACAGAGGGGCGCTCCTCCAATGGATCGCCGATCTTCGCGAGGCGCTCATCGACGCGCCCGCCATGGACGATCTGCTCGCCGTCCTCGAAGGGCCGCAGCCGCGACTGCGCGCCCTTCGCGACTTCGCACGCGCCTTCCACCGCGCCGCACGGAGGCGCTCCTTCCGTTTCCGCTCGCTCCTCCCCGCCGAGGCGGCGCGCCGCATCGAGGAAGACGACCTTCCCGGCCCTCCCCTCGCTCTTCTCGTGGTCGATGGATTCCACCGCTTCTCTCCCGTGCGGCTCGCCTTTCTCGAGGCGCTCGCGAAGCGGATTCCCGAAGTATTGATCACCCTTCCGTCGGCGGACGGCGAGGAAGAATGGTCGGACGAGGCGATCGCCATGGCGGCGTCCTCCCTCGCCGAGCTTTTCGATCTCACCGAGGAGAAGCTCGAGGCGCCGCCGTCCCGGCGGGCCGTCGTTTTCATGGGCGGCGCTTCCCGGGAAGAGGAAATCGAAAGGATCGGCAGGGAAATCGTGAAGAGCTGTGCCGACGAGGGGAGGGCGCCCGGCGATCATGCCATCCTCTTCCGATCGATCGGTTCGTACCGGGAAGCGGTCGAGTCGGTATTCCGGCGGTTCGCCATCCCGTACACGGCACGATTCCAGGTCCCCCTCGCGTCGAGCGGAGCCGGGAGGAGTCTTCTCGACATGACCGGTCTCGTCACCGAAGGAGTCTCCCGCAGCGCCCTCGAGCCGATCGTGAAGAACCGGATATTCGGCGCCGCCGTCGATCGGGCCGACGAGGTGATCGGGCGATGGAGGCGACTCCCTGCGCCGGGCGATCCCGCGTTTCCCGACCGCGACGCGGATGTGTTCGAGAGGGGGTTCCTGAGCGAGTCGGTCGAGCCTTTCATCCGGATGGCCCGGGATGCGCGCGCCCTGCGGGGGGGGGACGTCGTGCGTCTCCTTCGCGAAACATGGCGCGAGCTGATCGGCGCCTTTCCTCCGGTGGACCGGCTCCTTCCAAGGGACGCGGCGCTTCTCGGAGCGTCGATCGCGAGGGCGGACCTTCTCCTCGAACGATCGGCGCGCCTCTTCGACGATCTTCCCGCGCTCCGCCGCTTGGCGGCGGCGCGTGTCTGCTCCCTTCTCGCGGATGAGATCCACAGGGCGCGCTTCTCCTTTCTCTCGGGCGACGGGGGAGGTGTGCGCATCGACGACTATCGCCACGGAGAGAATCTTTCTCTCCCCGTGGTCTTCCTCGCGGGCCTCTCCCACGACGCCGTCCCGCGCCCGTGGCGGCCCGGTTCATTCTGGAACGACACCGACAGGGAACGCCTCGGCGAAACAGGGCAGTTTCGCATCCCCTGCAGGGCGTCGCACCGCGCCGAGGAGCGTTTTCTCTTCCGGCGGGCTTTCACCAGGGCGTCGGATATCGTTTATCTATCAATGAGAGCTTTCGACTCCGCCGGCAGGGAGCTTACGGAATCCCCTTTTCGCGAGGAGATCCGCGAGAGCGAGCAGGCGCGCCCGCTCGACGATCGCCGGCTGCTCGAGCGGTTCGACCATGTCGACTCGATGGCGCGCCCGGCGGACGTGCTCCCCTTCATCGCCCGGAGCATCGAATCGTCGCGGCGCCGGTCGGCCGATCTGTCCCTCGCCGCCGCTTTGGTCGACTGCCTCGGACTCGTGCCGCCGCCGCGTCCACGGGACTTTCGCGACACGGTGAACCTGGGCGCTCTCCGGGAGTTTCGTGCCTGGGCCGGCGGGAAGAGTCGGTTTTCCGTCAGCGAACTCGAGGAGTACCGCACCTGCCCCTGGCGCTATCTCTCCCGCCACGTTCTTCGTCTCGCCGACAGGGAGGAGACGCCGGAGTTCGCCTTCTCCCCATCGGTGGAAGGGGAGGTGATGCACGCCGTGCTCGAGGAGGTTCTCCGCGATGGGGGGGGGATCGACGGGAAGATCACCGCGCGCTTCGAGAGCGCCCGGAGCGGTTTTCCCGAAAGACCGGCGCACAGGCTCGCCCGCGAGGAATTGCGCTCGGCGCTCCACGAACTTCTGGCGCAGGACGGTCTCTTCCGGCGACGCTCCGGCTGGACGGTCCGCGACGTCGAGGTTCGTTTCGGCGGCGATTCCGGCAACGGTGTGAAAGCGGGCACGATTCTCCTGGGAGGTCGGATCGACCGGATCGACACGGTGAAGAAAGACGGGTCCGCGGTGGTGGTGATCGACTACAAGCGGACCGCTCCCTCGCCGCGTGCCCTGTCGGCGGCGCTCGAGAGCGGCGCGCACCTCGCTCTTCCCATCTATCTTCTCGCTGCCAAGGCGCACGCGGCGGCGGATGCCGTCGGGGCGTTTCTCCTCGGTGTCCGCTCGGGGGGGCGTGTCGGCTTCGTCCGGCGCTCGGCGGTCGACGCCGGGCGGTTTTCCGAAGAAGACCTGGATAGACGAAAAATCAGTGTATTGAAGGATGATCGTTTCGACGCCCTCACGGCGTACGCGCTGAAAGAGGCGGTGCGGATCGCCCGGTCGGCCGTGAAGGGTTCCTTTCCCGTCGAGCCGGCCGACGCCGACACGTGCGCGAAGCTCACCTGCCCGTTCGGCGATTTCTGTCGCGTCGTTCTCGCCGCTCGGGAGGAGAAGAAGTGAGCGCCCCGAAGGGAGGGGAGAGGCTCACGGGGGTGCAAGAGCGGGCGGTCCGTGCCGGGGATCGCGATCTGTGGCTTACCGCCGGCGCCGGTTCCGGAAAGACGAGGGTGCTCACCGAGCGTTATCTCCACCTTCATCTGGCCCGCTCCATCCCGCTCCAACAGATCTTGGCGGTGACCTTCACCGAGAAGGCGGCGGGCGAGATGCGCGGTCGCATCGCCCGAAGGCTGCGCGAAGCGGGTCGTCGCGATTCTCTCCGCGACCTCCCCCATGCACCGATCGGTACGATCGATTCGTTCTGCCTCTCCCTGGCGCGGGAGTACGCCGATCGGGGGGGAATCGATCCGTCGCTTCGTGTTCTCGATCCTGTGGAGGCGGCCGAGTGGGAAGAGGAGGTGTGGGCCGACGTGCTCGATACATGGTGGGCGAAGAGAAGGCGCGATAGCATCCTTCTTCTGGGCGCACTGCCATGGAATACGGGCCTTCGCCATGTCGGGGGCATCGATCCGGCGCCGCTCCTCTCGCTCGTGAGGCGGATCCGGACCGCCGGCGTCGACCCGCGGAGTGTTTCATTCGAGGTGGACGGCGAGGCGCTCGTGTCGCGGATCTGGGAGGAAGCGCCTCCCCTCCTTACGCGGGTGCGCCGGCTGATCGACGCCGGGCAGACGAAAAAGACGACCGAGAAACTGGAACAGCTTCTCCGTCTCGGCGAGGGGGCGTCCCTTTCCGGCGAGGAAAAAGCGCGTCTTGCCGGACGAGTCCGCGAGGCGGTGAGTCTCCGCGTGGGCGCCGCCGCCAGGGAAACCGTGCGGGAGGGGATCGCCCTGCTCGACCGCCTCCGTCTCGCCGGGAACGAAATCGCTCTCGGTCGTGCCCGGGCTTTCCTGGGTGAACTTCTCCTCGATTTCCACCGTCGCTTCTCGTCGAGGAAGGAGCGCGCGGCGGCGGCCGATTTCCTTGATATCGAAGAGATCGCCGCCCGGCTTCTCGCCGATCGGGATGTGCGCCGGGATGTGCGCGGGAGGCGGCGCTACCTTCTCCTCGACGAATGCCAGGATACGAATGCCCTTCAGCTCGACATCGTCCGCCGCCTGCGAAGCCCGGGCCGATTCCTCGCGGTGGGCGACGCGAAGCAGTCGATCTACCGCTTCCGCGACGCCGACGTCACGGCATTCGTTGAAATGGGAAGGAGCCTCGGACCGACCGCCGACAGGCTCGATCTCAGCGAGAACTTCAGGAGCCGCGGGGCGATTCTCGACTGGGTGAACCGCTTCTTCCCATTGATCTGGAAGGAGAACGACGGGATGGGCGTCCCCTTCGAGCCTCTCGAGTCGGCGAGGGACGATTTTCCCGCCAAGGCGGAGCCGTCGGTCGAGTTCCTCCGCGTCATCGGGAACGGAGGTGCCGGCGGTGCCAGGGAGGAGGAGGCGGCTCTTCTCGCCGAAAGGCTCGCCGCGCTCGACCGGGAGGGAATCGACGATCTCGGCTACGGCGACATGGCGATCCTCTTCCGCAGCGCCGCGGGGATGGCCGTGTTCGAGCGGGCGCTCCGGGAGAGGGGGATCCCCGCCGTGGTGGCGGTGGGCCGCGGATTCTTCCAGTCGAGGGAGGTGGCCGATCTTCTCACCGGTCTGCGGCTCGTGGACGATTGCCGTTCCGATATCGATGTCGCCGCGGCGCTCCGCTCTCCGCTCGCGTCCGTCGGCGACGACGATATCGCCCGTCTCCTCCTGGAGAGGGGGGAGGAGCCGCTCATCGCCCGGCTCGGGAAGCGCGAAGCGCTCTCCTCGCTCACCGACGAGGGTGCCGCGCGGGCCGGTCGTTTCGGGCGTCTCCTCCGCCAGCTCCGGGAACTGCGCGGTCTTCTTCCGGCGGGGCGTCTTCTGGAGATGCTCGCCGCGGAGACCGGTTTTCTCGATTCCCTTCTCACGAGCCGCGGAGGCCGACGGCGGTACGCCAACAGCGTGAAGCTGATCGAAATCGCGCGCGACATCGACCGCCGCGGCGATCTTTCGCTCCCCGAAACGATCGCGGCGCTCCAGCGCTACCGCGTCACGCGGCTGAGGGAACCGGAGTCGGCCACCGACGAGGAGCGGTTCGCCGTCAGGCTCATGACGATCCACGGCGCCAAAGGGATGCAATTTCCCCTCGTGGCGGTGGCCGACATCGGAAGGCGAAGCGCCCCCTCCCGCCGTCCGTTCCTTTTCCGGCGGGGCGAAGTGGTGGGAATTCGAGGCCGCCACGCCGAAACATACACATACAGGGAGCTTCTCGAACGGGAAAAAGACGAAGAGAAGGCGGAGGAAGCGCGGCTCTTCTATGTCGCCGTCACCCGGGCGGAGCGTCATCTCATCGTGTCGGGAAGCCGCACCGGAAGGAGCGCCGCCTGGCTCGATCTCCTCGAGAAGAGCGGTGTCCCGTTCGATACGCCGGGCGGCGGGATCCACTGCGGTGTCCCGGTGAACATCATCGACCCGTCCGCCGCCGCGCCGCGCCGCACCGGGCGGCGTCTCACGTTGAGCCGTTTCCTCGCCGACACGTCGCGCCGCGCCGCGAAGGCGGATGGACCGAAAGTGGAGAAGATCATCCGCCGGCTCACAGCCGTCCTGCCTGCCGCGTCCCCCGCCGCAGGGCGGACGGTCACTGCCGTCGATCTCTTCCGGCGGTGCGCGGAGAAGTATCGGCTCTCCCGTCTCTTTCTCCCTCCCGGTGAGATGGGGGAAGTTTCCCCTGAAGAAGGGGGGGGGCGCGAGAGCGGCCTCGGCGGCGCCGAGGAGGGGACGCTCTTTCACTCCGCCATGGAGGCGGCGATGCGCCGCCGCGCGTCGGGCCCACCGGCGGAAGAGTCGCCGGCGTTGTCGCCGAAGATTGCCGCGTGGCGCGACGCCGTGCTTGCGCTTCCGGCGATGAAGAAGATTCTCGCCGGTGCCGATGTCGACGCGGAACGGTCGTTCGCGGTGATCATCGAAGGGGCGCTCCTGAGGGGGAAGGTCGATCTCCTCGCGCGCTCCGCCGACGGCTGGCACGTGATCGACTACAAGACCGACCGCGCCGCCCCGGAGGAGATCGCCGCCCGTCACGCGACGGCGCTCGCTCTCTACAGACTCGCCCTCTCTCGTCTTGCGGGGGAACGGATCGCCGTGCGCGCGTCGATCGTGGCAGTGAGGGCCCGCCTCCTCCTGCCTGTGCCGGAGGAGGCCGACCTCGAGGCGCTCGATTCCCTCCGACGATTCGATCGGGCGGTCAGGGCGGAGCGGTTCGATCCCCCGCCTGCGCCGCCGTGCGCTTCTTGCGAATACCGCTTCGCATGCAGGAAGAGGCGCTCCAACGGCCGCTAGCGCGTTTCCCTCGGGGAAAAGCCCCGTGCTCCGGGCCCGGGGCTTTGGAAAACGATCGATCGGCCGTCCCCGATCAGCGAAGCAGCATGAGCTTCCCTGTTCGGCTGAATCGGTCGCTCCGGATCCGGCAGAAATACGTGCCGCTCGCCGCCGGAACACCCGCCATATTCTCACCGTTCCAAACAACGCTGTGCGTATTCTTTTTCCTGAAACCGTCGACAAGTGTGCGAACGAGTCTGCCGTTGACATCATAGATGCTGAGATTTACCCAGGAATCACTTGCAAGGGAGTATTCGATCGTGGTGACCGGATTGAAAGGATTCGGATAGTTGCGAACCAAAGCATTCCGGGGTATTTCGGTCTCGCCCGACCCGTCATCGGGGACGGACGTGAAGATCTGCTTTTTCGAGCCGATCCCGTACAGGCTTCCACCGTAGGAACCCACGTAGATCGTTCCGTCGGGACCGATTGCCGGTGATGAATACACGAACCCGCCCGTATCGTAGTGCCACAATTCGGTCCCGTCCGGATCGATCGCGTAGATGTTGCCGTCTATCGATCCCACGTAGATCGTGCCGTCGGCACTGACTGCCGGGGACGAGTGCACATCATTCCCCATGGTGAAGTGCCACCTCTCGGTGCCATTGTCCGGGTCGATCGCATAGAGATTATTGTCGTCCGATCCTACGTAGATCGTGCCGTCGCTTCCCAGCGCCGGGGAAGAACCGACGTTCCCGCCGGTGGGGAAGCGCCACTGTTCGACGCCGGCGGGGCTGACGGCGTAGAGGTTGCCATCTCCCGATCCCACGTAGACTGTGCCGTCGCTTCCCAGTGCCGGGGAAGAACTCACGGAGCTTCCCGCAGTAAAATGCCATCGTTCCGTGCCGTCGGGGTTGATCGCGTAAAGATTATGGTCGCTCGATCCCACGTAGATCACGCCGTCCCCGTCCAGCGCCGGGGAAGATTGTATCCCCGCTATTCCCCCGGTGGGAAAGCGCCACCGTTCCGTTCCGTTGGGATTGATCGCATAGAGGTTGCCGTCCTTCGAACCCACGTAGACCGTGCCGCCCATACTTACAACCGGAGAGGATTCCACATCAGATCCGGTGGCGAAACGCCACCGCTCGGTACCGTCTGGGTTGATCGCATAGAGAGTGTCGTCGGCCGATCCAACGTAGATCGTGCCGTCGGCAGCCACGGCGGGAGACGATCTGACCCAGCCTCCGGTCGGGAAGCGCCACCGCTCCGAACCGTCGGGGTTGACCGCATAGAGGTTGTTATCTCCCGATCCCACATAGATCGTGCCGTTGTAGATCACCGACGGGGAAGAGAACGTGAAAACCGCGGCGGCGAAGTCCCATTGCAGGTCCGGTGTCCTGGCGCCCAGGTGGGGGCTATGTCCGGAATGCCCGCCGTCACGGCGGAACATGGGCCAGTGATCCTCCCCGAGAGCGCAAAGGTAACCTTCCCCCGCTCCGACGTAGACGGTGCCGCCGTAGCCGAGTACCGGCGAAGAGTCGACGTGAATCCCCGCGGTGAGTTCCCAGCGCCACAGCCTCGTACCGTCTGCGTTGAGAGCGTAGACATACCCATCCCACGAGCCAATATAGATCGTGCCGTCGGCGCCGATCGCCGGTGAAGAATAAACCGGTCCTCCGGTGGTGTAGTGCCACTTCTCGGTGCCGCCGGCGTCAAGCGCGTAGACGTATCCATTTCCCGATCCGATGTAGATCGTGCGGTCGGAACCGACCGCCGGGGAAGACCTGACCAGCCCCCCGGTCTGGAAGTGCCACCGCTCTGTGCCGTCCGCGTTGACGGCGTACACCCTGCCGTTCCCCGACCCCACATAGAGTGTGCTGTCGGAACCGATCGCGGGGGACGAATACACGCCTCCTCCAGCGTCGAAACGCCATTGCTCGACACCGGCGGAATTGATCGCGTACAGATAGTTGTCTTCCGATCCCACGTAGATGATGCCGTCGGTTCGAATGGCCGGGGAAGAATTGACAGCGTCTCCCGTGACGAAGCGCCACTGCTCGGTGCCGTCCGGGTTGATGGCGTACAGGTTGCCGTCCCACGAGCCGACATAGATCGTGCCGTCCGCACCGATCGCCGGGGAAGATCTGACATCATCCCCGGTGGTGAAGCGCCATCGCTCGGTGCCGTCTGGATTGACGGCATAGAGATTGCCGTCCTGCGCCCCCACATAGATCGTGCCGTCGGCGCCGATCGCCGGGGAAGACTCTCCTGTCGATCCGATGTTATATTGCCAGCGGAGCGTGCCATCGGGTTCATAGGCGTAGACATATGTGGAAGCGGCGATATAGATGGCGCCGTCGGAACCGACCGCCGGGGAGGAGGCCACGGGATCTGCTCCGATGAGCTTGCTCCATTTCAAGTCGGATGTCCGGGTACCTTGGTAGGAACTTTGCCCGGTGTGCGACAGGCCATGCCGAAACAGGGGCCAGGGGCCTTCGTCCGATTGAGCAAAAACGGTGGTCGCAACAGCAAGAGTAACGGCAAGCGCGATACAAGTGGATGCTCTCATTTTTCTCACCTCACAGCGGGTTGTTGCTGAAAGTCACCGCTAAACGGTTTCCTTTGCCGGAGTACTCCGGTGCCCGGGGGCAGGCGGGCATTCGCTGCGGATATTCTCGGCGTGAGCGCCTTAGAATAATCTTGATGTGTAATGTGTCCGAATAGCACTTAGCAGCGATCTCATTCGACATCGCCTTTCTGAAACCACTATACAAGAAATTCGTAATTCCGGCAAGTATCAGCCGAGTTACATATGGAATCTCGCAACAGAGCATTGACAAGCGAAATGAACGAAGCCGGCGAGATGCCGAAAGCAGATACGCCCCCGCACGTCCGCCTACTTCAGCCTTGCCTAATGCGCCCCGACACGTTTCTTGCACGAGTACCCGATCCGTATGTCCGAAAAAGCGCCCACCTATGCCGGAATCCGCATAGATCCGCCGACTTTTTTCGTTTCACATCGATTCTGCGGGAACCGGGCACATCGTTAAAAAGTTAAGTATAGTAAGAATAGGACCTGCTCCCCGCAGGAAAGGGGAAGACGTCATGGAGGCGGGAACCTTGAAGCTCAGGTCGGAACAGCTGATCCGCAATCGCTTATGGCGCCATTCGGTCCTCATCCCGCCCGACGCCGGAGCGGGAGAGATCGCCGGTGTGCTCGAAACCCTTCTGGCCGGTTTGAAAGAGTCGGCCGATTCACCGCTCCACCCGTACATCGTCCTCCCCGCCGACGCGGTCGATCTCCCCTATCTCCGTGCCGTGGAAAGGGGAGAGTGCCCCCGTTATCCCGTCATGGGCGATTTCCGGTCGGTCGCCGACGGAGAAGAGAGGAACGCCCCTTTCGTCTTCCGGCCCGCCGAGCACCGGCTGATCGAGCGGTTCGTCTCCGGTTTCTGGGGGAACGATCGGTTTGCCCTCTTCCTTTCCCCTCTCGAGCCTCTTCCGTTCTTCCGTGTTCTCGCCCGGTTCCCCCTGGTTCGGAGGAAAGGCGGAGCCCTGATCTGGTCGCCCTTCTGGGAAAGGCACACTTTCGAGAGGCGGATCTGCGAATCGACCGCGTCGGAAGGAGCCGGTATTTTCCGGTGGATCCGCTACTACGTCGGTGAAGGAGGGAAGGGGAGAACGATCCGGATCTATTCGGCGGGAACCGACTAACATCGGTCGTCGCCGAATCGTCCGACCGGGCAAAGAAAGGGGTGGGAGCTGAAAAGAAAATCGGCCCGCCTCGAGTCCTGCAGTCCCTATCGGGAGAAATCTCGAAGTAAGTCGTTTCCTTTCGAAGAACTCCCACCCTTGGTGGCATTCAGAACTATAGACTCATCAAACGAGGGTGACAAGAAAAAAAGACGGCGAGGCGGTAAAAAACATTCTTCCTCTCCCGCCCGCGGGATTGGGCTTCAAGTCGTTTCTCGCGTGATCGATCTATTGCATTGAATCCTGGCTTGTTATCTGCTTGGAATCCGGCGGGATCGAGAGAGTGGTATCGTGCTTCGCCACCTCCTCGAGAAGTTCCTCGGCGTCGGGATAGTCGGGGTCGAGGCGAAGCGCTTCCCTGAGGGCGACCGCCGCCGGGGCGTACTGACCGCTCCTGGCGAAAAGAAGACCGACGTTGAAATGGAGCTTGGGGTCGTCGGGCGCGAGCCGAAGCGCCTCCCGGTATTCCGCGAGTGCTTCGGTGGGGCGGCCCTCTCTCGCGAGGAGCGATCCGAGGTTCGTGTGCGCTTCCTTCCGGTCGGGATCGATGCCGATGATCGCCCGGTATTCCGCTTCCGCGGCGTCGTTCTCCCCTTTCGCTTCCAGTTCGAGACCCAGATTGTACCGGGCGTCGACGTGGGTCGAATCGTTTTCGATCAGGCCCCTGTAGATCGCCATCGCCTCTTCGTGCTCCCCGAGAGCGCCGAGGCTCAGGGCGAGACCGAATTTCGCTCTCTCCATGTCGGGGATCATCGAGAGCGCCTGTCGGAATGCCGGTTCCGCTCCGGCGAAGTCACCCATCTTGTATTGCGCGTAGCCGAGGTTCGCCAGCGCCCACGGGGTGGGTAGGAACGCCACGTAGCGCGGATCGAGGGCGAGGGAGGAGCGGAAGAGGCCGACCGCGTCGGTATAGGCTCCGTTCTGGTACGCGGCGTAGCCGAGCATATAGCGCGCTTCCGGCGCGTAGGCGTTCTTCCGGAGCGTGTCGGTGAAGAGCGTTCGGTCGTCCTTCCAGACGGCGTTCCGTGACACCGTGGCGAAGCCGAGGAGGAGTGCGAGCGCCCCGGTTACGATCACCCCCGGTTCGAGCCCGGCGCGTTTCTCCCTGCCGACGAACCAGGCGCCCCACTCTTCGAGAAGCGCACCCGCCACGAGGAGGAATCCGGCGGAGGGGAGATAGAGAAGGCGTTCGGCCCTGAAATGGAGAAGGGGGACGATATTCAGAAAAGGAAGCATCGCGACGGCGATCCACGCGCCGCCGAAGGCGATCTCCCTTCTTCCTTTCCCGATCCGCCGGGCGCCGTAGATCGCCGCCCCGATGAAGGCGAGCGCGAAAAGCGCCCGGCTGTCGAACGGGCCGGTCGACAGGAGCACCGCGTCATTCGTGTGCTGTGGGAAGGGGATAAGAAGGAGTCTGAAGTAACCGCCGAGCACTCGCAGCATGGTCGGGATGAGCACGGAGAAGGGGATCGCCGCGGTGCTTCCGGTGCCGAACGCACCGAGCGCTCCGTGGCGGAGGAAGAGGTAGAGCGGCACGATGAGAAGATGGGGCGTGAGCGCGAGAAAGGAGGCCTTGCGTTTTCCCTTGTCCGGGGTGAAAAGGGCGATCGCCGCAAGGAGAAGGGGCGTGACGAGGGCGACCTCTTTCGCGCCGAGGGCGAAGGCGAAAGCGGCGGTGCTCCCGGCGATGCGCAGCGGCTTTCCCCCGGCGCGGGCATGGAGAAGGAGCGAGAGAAACATGCCGAATGCGGCGAGCAGCCCGGTGCGGCCCGAGATCCAGGATACCGCCTCGGTGTGGATCGGGTGGACCGCGAAGAGGAGCGCCGCGAGGAAGGGCGCTTTCGACCGTGGGAAGAGCGTGGCGAACAGGAGGAAGAGGAGGACGCTGTTCGCGCAATGGAGGAGGATGTTGGTCACATGGTAGCCGGCCGGCTGGTCGCCGAAAAGGAGGTGGTCGAGGGTGTAGGAGATCGACACCACCGGGCGGTAGTACCCCCCCTTTCCCGTGGAGCCGCCGGCGAAGCTCCAGAGCGGTTTCGTGAACACCCTTCTCCACTCGTCCGCGCCGTGCAGGATGCCGTTCCCTTCGACGATGATCGTGTGATCCGCCCAGACGAAGTCGCCGCCCACGCTGTTGGCGAACACCGCGAGCGCGGCCGCGGCGATGATGAGCATCGGGATGAGATGCCTGCGGATTCCCGCCGTTTCCATTCGATTCCTCCCGGCGCTCCATCGGATCGGCGCCGAGGGTTGAGTTTACCCGTACCGACGCCGACCATCAAGGAAAGGACGAAAGGATGCGGTGTCGCTTCACGCCGGTGCGCCGCAAAGGACTCACACCGCGGTTTCCCGTGTGATACGATCGTCCGGTCCGTGCAAAGAGCCATGGAGAAGGATGGAAAAGCCGACGATGAAAACCGCTCTGCTCCTCGCCGGTCTCGCCGCGGCGCCCGCTGCGGCGGTCTCCCGCCCTTCGGCCGCGCTCCCCCCCGTACCTTCCTCCGGGGCCGGTGTGGGAGTGGTGATGCGCGCCGGTCCCGAAACGCTGCAGGGGAAGATCTACGATCTCACGGGTACCGGTGCCGGCGGCGCTCTGCCCGACGGTTGCCGTCTCGTTCTGGCGCCGGGGGAGTACAGCATCAAGCCGGACCGCTACACCGACGGAACGTGCGGCAACTGCGACGATCCGGTGACGCCCGTCGAAGCGACCGTCGGGCTGAGAATCTCGGGCAAGGGGATCGTCATCGAGGGGGTGGGCACCACGCCGGAAGAAGTGGTGATCCTCACCCACTCCGGCTACGGAATCCTCTTCGAGGAGTGCGTCGATTGCTCGCTGCGGAACCTGACGATCACCGGCGGCGTGCGGGACGTGGACGGACGGGCCACCGACGGCGCGGTGGTGGTGAAGCATGGCTCGGTCACCATCGAGAACTGCCGGATCGAAGGAAACATCGGCGACAGCGCCGTGATCGCCTCCACCGTGGTGGGGATCGCCGGCATCGTCGGGCGCGAGGGCGCGACGATCGCGGCTCGGGGAAACCGGATTATGCGCAATTCGTGGGACGGCATTGTCCTTTACCGGGGCGCGTCGGGTATTCTCGAAGAGAATGTGATCGACGGTGTGGATTGGGCGAAGGGGAGGAGCACCGGGGGGGGGCGCGGTGTGGGCATCGGCGTCACGTGGGATGGAGAAGCGACGATCCGGCGGAACCTGGTCCGCCGCTACTGGAAGGGGATCGGCGTGTTCGTCGACGCGAAGTGCGACGTCAGGGAGAACGTGGTGGAAGAGATGCTGGCCTGGGGAATCTCCCTGTGGGACGCGGGGAAGGGCGCCCCCTCGGCGCGGATCGAGAGGAACATCGTGTTCGATACGGGCGCGTGCGGCATCTCGATCACCCGGGAGAGGGAAGACGGTCCGCCGCCGGGCTCGTGCAGGGGGAATCTCGTCATCCGGAGCGGCCAGAACCCGGAGTACGACTCGGCGAAGACGTATTGCCGCCAGACACCGGTGGCGGTGGCGGCACGCCCGGAAAGCTTCGATCTCGGCGGGAATCTCTTCAGCGCGAACCGGAGAAGCGCCTTCGCCCTGCTAGACGACGATTTGCCGAGGGAACTCCTGCGCGAGCGGTCCGAGGGCTTGGTCGCCGATCTATCGGCCGTGCCCTCCCTCAGGGGGGCGGAGGTCTTCGAATGGCTTCGCTAGAGCAGCCCTCCGCGGGGAACACGGTTCAAACTCTAATATATAAATTATGGTTCACGCCGCTTATGGCGGCGCTCCTGATCGGCGCCCTTCTCGGCGGCTGTTCCCGGGAGAAGAGCGCCGGCGCGACCGACCGGCCGAGGATCGTTCTCTTCGCCGTCGACGGTTTCGAGTGGGACGTGGCCCTTCCCCTCCTCCGCGAGGGACGCCTTCCCCATCTCGCCGCCCTCGCGGAGCGCGGGGTCTACGGCCGGATCCGGTCGATCGTCCCCACCGTCTCCCCCGCGGTGTGGACCACGGCGGCCACCGGGAAGGGGATCGAAAAGCACGGCATCTATCATTTCCGCAGAAGGGACGGCGGACCGGGCGCGGAGTCTCTCTTCAACAGCACCCACAGGAAGACGAAGGCGTTCTGGAACATCCTGACCGACTACGGCCTGCGCATCCACTCGATCGGCTGGTTCCTCACCTACCCGGTGGAGCCGATCAACGGCGTGATGATCTCCCACGCCCAGGGGATCGGGAAACCGGAGTGGGTGAAGACGAAACGCTCTCCCGAGGGGAAGCTCATCGAGGGGATGAAGGGACAGGTGTGGCCGGTGGAGCGCGAGCGGGAGATGTTCGACTGCCTGCGGCGAAGCGACGAGAAGATGCCGGAGCTGATCGAGACGATTTTCGGCGAGAGACTCGACTCCCTCGACGAGGTCGGTTCGCGCCTTTTCCGGGCGAGCCGGTGGGCGTTCCGGAACGATGAGACGTACGTGGCGATCGCCGAAAAGCTCGCCGTCGAGGGGCCGTTCGACCTGATGACCGTCTACATGGGGGGGACCGACGTGGCGGGACACCGGTTCTGGCGGTACTATCGTCCCGATCGGTACGACCATCCCCCGTCCGAGGGCGAGTTGAAGAAGCTCGCGCGGATCATCCCATCGTACTATGTCCACGTGGACGACGTGATCGGACGCCTGGAGACGCTTCTAGGCGACAGCACGACGGTGGTCGTCCTTTCCGATCACGGTATGCGCTCCGCCCAGGAGACGAGCCGTTTCGAGCCGGCCGATCCGTCGAAACTGGTGTCGGGACGGCACACGACGAACGCCGTTTTCTTCGCCGCCGGACCCGCCGTGCGCCGCGCCGCGAGAAGCGCGTCGTGGGACGGCGTGGAGGTGGACGATCTTCCCGTGCTGGGCGACATGGTCGACATCACGCCCACCCTTCTTTCCCTTCTTCAGATCCCGGTGGGGCGCGACATGGACGGCAAGGCGCTCGACACGGTGATCGATCCCGCCTACGCCCGACAACACCCTACCCGCTTCATCGACACCCACGATACGAAGGAGTGGCTCGAAATGCGCCGCGCCGCGGCGAAGATCCTTCCCGGGCGGGAGGAGCGCTGGGAAGAACTCCGCGCTCTCGGGTACCTCGACTGACGAGGGTTCGACGGAAGCCCTATCTTACCAGGGTGATCTTCACATGGTCCGAACGTTTGCCCGCCTCGAGCCGGGCGAAGTACGTTCCGGATGGGACACGGCCGTCCGGCGTCCAGGTGAAGAAGTGCGGACCGGCGCCGAGGCGCTCCGATATGAGCGTCTCGACGCGCCTCCCCGCGACGTCATAGATCGCGAGCGTCGCCCGCTCCTCCCCCTGAAGGCGGAACGAGAGCGTGGTGGCCGGGTTGAACGGGTTCGGCAGAGCCGTGAGATACGGTGGAAGGGAAGGGACGCCGCCGCTTTCCACCGGCGGTTCGCCGCCGCGGATGTCGAGCACGTGGGGGAGATGGTCGGACGCTCTTCTCGTGTCGTCCCGGCGCAGCCTCGAGCCGATGAGCATGCGCTCCTCGAGAAGAGGTGTATGAAGTATGAAGCTCTTCGCCACGTTGACCCGGCTGTCGGTGTAGCTGATCCTGTCGATGTGGCCCGGGCCGTACTCGTTCCGTTCGTCGTACCACGTGTAATCCTGGCGCACCGAGTTCTGCCTCGACAGGAGGGCCGTCAGATCGGTGCCGTCCCAATCGGGACGGAAGTCGGCGCCGTAGGCGGCGTTGTTTGCGATGTCTCCCGTCAGAAGCGTCTTCACCTGGCGGGAGTCGCCGTACATATTCGCATCTCCCACGAGGATGATCGCCGTGTTCCTCCCGATTTTCGCGTCGCTCCCCCCTTCACGGGCGTCTCGCACGAACGCCATCACCTCGTCGATCTGTTGCTGCCTCGCGCCGTCGTTGGAACAGCACGACAGGTGCATGTTGATGAGAAGCAGGTCGTTCTCGAATCGATCGGGGAGGTCGATCAGCGTCGCCCACGCCCGCCCGGGGCTCGCCACCCACGCGCCGATGAAAGGGAACCGCGACACCGTGTGGAGCTGTCCGCCGTCCCACGCTTGGTACCATCTCCCCCTCAGCCGAGAAGCGACACGGCTCTTCGTTTCGTTTCCCGTGTGATTGTAGATCTCCTGGAAGGCGATGATGTCCGGATCGAGGGCGTCGAAGATCCGGTTGTACTCGGCGTAGCGGATCCAGGGACTGTCGCGGAGGACGTTGTACGTCAGGATCCTCACGTCGGTCGCCTTCTCCCTGGCGATGGGAATCGGTTCGGCGTCGAAGGGGATCGTCTCGTCGAAGGTGTATTCCACCGACGCATCATCGTCGGGTATCCGGTCGCCGCCGGCAAGATCACGCATCGCCAGGCGGATCGTTTTCGAGGAAAAAATCGGCGAGCCTCCCACCGTCGCGTTCCGGGGGATGGAGATTTCGAATTCCTTCGCCGAATGGGCGGGCGCCGTGATGATACCGGCGTCGACCCAGTGGAGCATGGTGTCGAAGAAAAGCCCCCGCCGCTCGCCGAAACTCCACGAGAACTCCGCCCCCATGTCGCCCGTGGCGCCGTCGAAGTCGCCGTCGATGTAGAGGGTGAGTCGGTTCGCCTCCTGGAGCACCAACTCGCGCCTCAGCTTCACACGGATGTACAGGTTTCGCCTGTCGTTCGCCACGCCGAGGGAGATCAGATCGATCCCACCCCTCCCGGCGTCGCCCGCCGGGTCGGAGGCCGATACGCGCAGGCCGTCCCACTCCTCGGTTACACCGTCCACGGCGATCGGCGCGGCGCGTCCGTCGGCGGTGGGCGAGTCGATCGCCAGCATCGCCGGCAGGAGGAGGAAGGGGGGAGAAAGGAATCGGAACGCGCTGCGGAGCACTTCATTCCTCCAACTCGATGCCGAGGCCGTCGGCGATGCGGTTCACGAAGGCGAAGTAGGCGGTGATGGCGCAGATATCGTGGATCGTCCGATCGTCGAAACCGGCGGCGCGCAGGGCGAGCGCGTCTTCGGCGCCGACATCGCCCGGCGCGAGGGTGAGGCGACCGGCGTAGTCGAGCATCGCCCGTTCGTCATCGCGGAGGTCGGCCTTCGTATAGTCCGATTCGAGCGCCTCCACGAGGGAGTCGCCCCGTGGATCGCCCTCTTTCTTAAGCGCCGCACGGAGACCCGCCCCGTGATGCACCGTTCAGTAGCGGCAGCCGTTCAGCCCCGACACGGTGAGGGCGATCATCTCCCGGCGGCTCCTGGCGAGGGGGCCGGGGCGGTGCATGAGGGTGACGTAGAAATCGTAATGATTCTTCATCACCGGCGGGTTCACGCCGTGGACCCGGATGATGTTGTCCCTGTCGGGCACGCGGTGGCGTTCGGGGATTTCCTCGTTAGGTGTGTACCGGATGAACGCCACGGTTACCTCGCCTCCCCCGCGCCGCGCCGGCCGAAGCCGAGGAGGTCGGAGTACGACGATCCCACCACGGCACCGGTGGCGCCGGAAAAGCGACGCGCGAGTTCCTTCACTTTCGCCCACGCCTGCCCGTCGGTGCACTCGTCGTCCACCACCGCTTCGAACTCGATGAACGCGCCGAGCCCTTCCACGCGGTCGATATGGATCCTCACATTGTCATGGATATAGAGAAGTCTCGTCTTACGGACGACGCCGATCACACCGAGGGTGGAGGCGAGCGCCTCGTGGAGCGGCCCGGCATCGACCGGCACCACCACGTAGTCGCTCCCTCTTGCCGCCGCGTCGTCGGGCCGAATGTAGGCGATCAGTTCCGCCCCGCCCGCCGTTTTCCGGATCTTGAGCCGTCCCTCGGTGGAACGGAAGTACGTGTCGGTCTGCGCCAGTTCGGCGGTGCATGGCCCCGCGATCTCCCCGGCGATGCGGAGAGCGCGGTCGAGGTCGATGCACCGCGCCTTCCACTCGATGTTCCTGTTCATCGCTCTTCCCCCCTCACCGCACCGCCACGCCGATTCCCCGTCTAGGGAACCGGCTCGATCGACGCCTCGCCGCTCGAAGCGACCGGCAGATCCTCCATCACCGGGCCGATAACGATCACCACGCGGCGGTTCATCGCCCGTCCCTCGGGTATGGCGTTGTCCGCCACGGGGCGGTATTCGCCGTACCCCACCGCGGCAAGCCTGTTCGGCGGGACGTTGTAATTCTCTCGCATGTAATGGAGCGCCGAGTTCGCGCGGGCGGATGACAGCTCCCAGTTCGACTTATAGCGATCCCGGAACTGGGGAGCGATCTGCACGTTGTCGGTATGTCCTTCCACGAGAATCTCCCTATCGGGATACCTGTCGATCACGTCGCCGATCCTGCCGAGGATCTCCTTCCCCGTATCGGTGAGCGTGGTGCCGCCCGAGCGGAAGAGCGCCGCATCGGACACGGTGATGATCGACTTCGTCGAGATCCGGTCGAGAAGAACCTGCTTCTCCTCGCGATAGTCCGCCAGCGATCGCTCGAGCTCTCCCGAAAGCCGGTCGGCCCTTTGCTTTTCGGCGTTCCACTTCGTCTCCATCGCCGAGAGTCGTCCCTGGAGCGATGTGATCTCCATCCGTTGCTGTTCGATCAGCTGCTTCCTGCCCGAGCACCCGGGCGACGACAGTACGACGGTGACCGCCGCGGCGAAGATTGCCGCAGTCGGCGCACGCTTCACGATTCGTCTCATTTCCGATTCCACCTTGTTCCGGTTTCCCCGCACAGCCTGACGCAATGCACCTGTTTTCGACAAGCCTCCATGAAGAGCATTAGTCGAAAGAATACGGTCCGTCAAGCGGGAATGAGACGTGCGGACGCGCTATTCCGGCGCGCACCGCTTCGCGCATCTTACCTGTTCATATCGGAAGCAATCGACGGTGTGGTCGTTCACCATGCCCGCCGCCTGCATGTAGGCATAGCAGATCGTGCTTCCGACGAAGGAGAAACCCCGCTTCTTCATGTCGCGGCTCATGGCTTCCGACTCCGTCGTGCTCACCGGAATGTCGGCCTGCTCCTTCCACCGGTTCCGGATCGTCTTGCCGCCGGTGAAGCGCCAGATATATGCATCGAACGACCCGAACATGGTTTGGATATCAAGGAAGGCGCGGGCGTTCTTCACCGCGGAGCGCACTTTTAGGCGGTTCCGAATGATCGCGCGGTTTCCCAGGAGCGACTCGATCTTCCGTTCGGTGAAGCGGGCCACTTTCTCCGGGTCGAACCGGGCGAACGCTTCGCGGTAACCGTCTCTCCTTTTCAGGATCGTCGCCCAGCTGAGGCCCGCCTGGGCGCCGTCGAGGATGATGTACTCGAAATGGGTGCGGTCGTCGTGAAGAGGAACGCCCCACTCGGTGTCGTGGTATTCCATTTCGAGCACGCTCCCCACGCACCATTCACACCGCTTCTTCTTCATTCCCGCCTCCTCCGCGTGCGCCGCCGCCGGGCGGAGCGTTTCGCGACGTATCGTTCGTGCCGACCTTTTCCCGCCGGAAATGCTGCAGGAGCAGCCAGCCGGCGCCCGCCATGATGAACGTGTCGGCGAAGTTGAACACACCGGTGCGGAGCGGACCGATCCCCATGTTCATGAAGTCGACCACGACGCCGTCGTAGAAGACCCTATCGAAAAGGTTGCTCACGCCGCCGCTCACCACGAGGGTGAGGGCGTTCCTGTAGACCGTTCCCTGGCCGCCGCGGAAGCCGAAGAAGGCGAGGAGAATGAGCCCCGCGGTGGAGACCACTACGAAGAGGAGGAACCGTCCCCGCTCGGAAAGCCCCGCGCCGAGGCTGAGAAAACCGCCCCGGTTCTCGGCGTACTGGATGCGGAACGTGTCGCCGGCGAAGATCTTCGGCGGCGAGTGGGCGATCGTACGCCGGGCGATCTCCTTCGTACCTTGGTCGAAGGAAACGAGGAGAACGAGGAGAAGGACGTGGGGGACGATCGCGCGCGCGGGGCGGATACCTGTCATTTTACACCTTTATAATATCGGCCCGAAGCGGGGGCGAGCGCCGCCGCCGGACAGATGCGGAAACACTCGACGCACTTCGTGCACGTCTGGGAGTGAAAACGAAGTTCCATCCTCCTGAGAACGAGCGACTCGGGCAGGCACACCGCGATGCACGCGCCGCACCGGATACATCGTTCGTGAAGGATCTGGAGGAACGGGCGAAGCGTGGCGGCGGCGGTCATCAGAAGATCGTCCCCCTGTTCCGGTGGATGAGAGGGAGTATTGCGAGGAGGAGCGGCACGGGGATGTGGAGGAGGCCCGCGGCGAACCGAAAGGGCCCGCCGCCTCCGCGCCGGTGTTCGAAGAGCTTCGCCGCGGTCCGGACGAGCTTCTCGAGCCGGTCGTCGTCGTAGCGATAGAGAATATTCGCCACCTTGAGATAACGGTCGTTCGCCTTTCCCGCCATACGGCGCCACTTTATCTCGTACATTCGAAGGGCGGCCGCCAGGTCTTCGCGACGACGCAGCGCCGCCCCGGCGATCGTCCCGACGAGGTCCCCCGATTCGAGGGCGTTCATGATGCCTCCCCCTGTGAGCGGATTCGCCTGGTGGGCGGCGTCGCCGGCGAGGGCCACCCCGTTGCCGATCACCGCCGGGAGCGAGCGCGAACGGCCCGCCGCACCGCCGCGCCGTTCGAGAAGAACGCATTTCGGGTCGAACCGTTCGAACAGCTTCTCGGCGAACAGCTGCGCCGGTCTCCGTGCCGCGCGCTCCGGTTCGATACCGACGCCGACATTCCACTCGCCGTTCCCCTTCGGAAACGCCCACCCGTAGCCTCCCGGGGCCACTTCACGACCGAAGTAGAATTCGAGGTAGCCGTCGCACGGCTTGTCGCTTCTCAGTCGCGCCTCGTAACAGCTGAACGTCTCGGCCGCCTTCCAGCCGGACGCGAGGTTCGCCCACCTGCCGAGCACCGACTCGACGCCGTCGGCGCCGAGCACGAACCGGCACCGCGCGCTCCACGTCTTTCCGCCTTCGAGAAACCGAACCCCCCGGACCGCCTCCCCTTCCGTGACGAGACCGACCGCCTCGCAGCCGACCCGCACTTCGGCGCCCCTCGCCTCCGCTTCCTCCGCGAGGCCGGCGTCGAACTTCTCCCTGTCGAGCATCACCCCCGCGCCGGCAAACGTCCCGGCGGCCACCGCGCCGCGCGGGCCGAAGATCCTCGCGCCTTCGATCCTCGCGGTGATCCAGCCCGGCCGGATCGGCGTGAACTGCTCGATCTCGCCGGCCGGACCGGTCGCCTCGGCGCAGCGCACCGGCGAGCCGACGGTATCGCGCTTCTCCGCCAGGAGCACGCGAATCCCCGCCCGCGCCAGGGCGATCGCCGCGGCGCTCCCCGCCGGACCGGCGCCCACCACGATGGCGTCGTATTCATCTCGTCCCATGAACCGCCGGTCCCCTCCCCGCTGCGGACGTGGTTCTCCGCATTATAGGAGAGGTTGTCCGGCGCCACAAGAGGGGCCGGCGCCCCGCGGATATCGATTCAGGAGAAAAATAAAAAAAACCGTTGACAGAAATCGAAGGAGGCTTAGTATTTTTTCCGGAACCGGGGCGAGGTCCCGCGCGTTTTTGTCATACCCCTGTTTTTCGTATAAGCAGTGAACGAGACGATGATCGAAGTCAGGCACCTGTCGAAGCATTTCGGCGCCACCGTCGCGGTGGATGACGTCTCTTTCAATGTCAGTCGCGGCGAGGTGCTCGGTTTCCTCGGTCCGAACGGCGCCGGGAAGTCGACCACCATGCGGGTGCTCACCGGCTACATCCCGCCCACGAGCGGGTCGGCCCACGTGGCGGGGCTCGACCTCCGAAGCGACTCCCTCTCGGTGCGCCGCCGGATCGGCTACCTCCCGGAGAGCGCCCCCCTCTACGGCGACATGGAAGTGATCGATTTCCTCCGGTTCATCGCGTCGGTCAGGGGGATCCCCGCCGGCGAGACGACCGACCGGATCGGTCGAATGGTGCGGCGATGCGGTCTCGAAAAGGTGATCGGCCGGCCGATCCATCATCTTTCGAAGGGGTATCGCCAGCGTGTCGGACTCGCCCAGGCGATGATCCACGACCCGGACCTCCTCGTGCTCGACGAACCGACCACCGGTCTCGATCCGAACCAGATCATCGAGATCCGCGAACTGATCCGCGAACTCGGCCGTGAGAAGACGGTAATCCTCTCCACGCATATTCTTCCCGAGGTGGAAGCGACATGCGGAAGAGTGCTGATCATCAACGACGGAAAGATCGTCGCCTCCGGAACACCGGGCGAACTCGCCCAGGGGGAAGGGAAGGAGACGGTTCATCTTTCGGTGCGCGCTCCCTCGCGCGAGGCGGTGGAGGAGAAGCTCGGTACGGGCGAGCTGGTGGAGAAGGTCTCGTGGAAGGGGAACGGCGGCGAGGGGATTCACCGGTTCGTCATCACGGGGCCTTCGGGGAAGGGACTCGGCGAGGCGCTCTTCCACGCGGCGGTGGAGAGCGGATGGACGATCTCCGAACTGAGGCCGGAGAGGGCGAACCTCGAGGATGTGTTCCACAGGCTGACCCGGAGGGACGGACCGTGAGCAACATCAAGGCGATCACGGCGAAGGAGTTCAGGAGCTACTTCGACTCCCCCGTGGCGTATATCTATATCACATTCTTTCTCGTCCTCTCGTCGTGGCTCTTCCTGCGCGGCTTCTTCCTCATCGGCCAAGCGTCGATGCGCGGCTTCTTCGGTCTCCTCCCGTGGCTCCTCCTCTTCTTCGTTCCCGCGGTGACCATGCGGCTCTGGGCGGAAGAGAAGAAACTCGGCACCATCGAGCTGCTCATGACGCTGCCGATCCGGGATCACGAAGCGGTGATCGGGAAGTTCCTCGCCAGCTTTCTCTTTCTCACTCTCACGCTGGTGCTCTCCGTTTCCATTCCGCTGATGATCGCACTCGTCGGCGACCCCGATCCCGGCCCGATCATCGGGGGATACATCGGCGCCGTCCTACTCGGCGCGGCCTATCTCTCCATCGGACTGTTCGTTTCGAGCCTGACGGAGAACCAGATCATCGCGTTCATCATCGGCGTGGTGGCGACCTTCGCCCTCTTCATCGTGGGCGAGGAGTTCGTGGTGTACAGCGCCCCCCACGCGCTCGTTCCGGTTCTCAAGTTCATCGGCATGGGCGCCCATTTCGACTCGATCGGCAGGGGGGTGGTCGATTCGCGCGACGTGATCTACTACCTCTCGGTGATCGGCTTCTTTCTCTATTTGAATGTGCGCTCCCTCGAGAGCAGGAGCTGGAAGTAGATGGACACGGGAAAGACAGCGCGCGGCACGAATTCCGTTCTGCTCGTGGGAATCGTTCTCGCGCTGCTCGTGCTGGTGAACCTCGTCGCCCAGCGTCATTTCTTCCGCCTCGACTTGACCGCGGACAAGCAGTTCACCCTCACCGCCGCGACGAAGAACGTGCTGGGCGATCTCGATGACGTCGTGAATATCAAGGTTTACTTCTCGAACGATCTTCCCACGTACCTGGTGACGCTGCGGCAGCAGATCAAGGATATGCTCGACGAGTACCGGGCCTGGGGGGGGGAGAACCTTCTCATCGAGTGGGAAGATCCGGGCGACGATCCGCAGCTCGCCCAGCGGTGCCGGCTTCTCGGAATCCCGCAGGTGCAGCTCAATATCATCGAAAAAGACAAGGCGCAGGTGGCGAATGCCTACCTCGGCATCGCGATCCTCTACGAGGACCGGAGTGAAGTGCTCCCGGTGGTGCAGAACGTCGATAATCTCGAATACGATCTCACCGCGGCGCTGCTCAAGGTCTACCGGAACGAACAGCCGACGGTCGGTGTCTACGGCGGGACGGAAGATCTCGACACCGGGAACGGTCTTTCGAAAATGGCGGAACTTCTCGGAAAGCAGTACAACGTGATCGACGTCGACCCGACGTCGGGCGAGGCGATTCCCACCGATGTGCGCACCCTCGTGGTGGTGCGGCCCGACCGGCTTTCGCCGCGGGGGCAGTTCGAGATCGACCAGTTCATCATGAGGGGGGGCAATCTTCTCCTCTTCCACGATCCGGTGAACATGACCGAGCAGTCGATGTACGCGTCCGCCCGCGAATCGGGAATGCACGAGATGCTCGAGAACTACGGCATCGACGTGGGAAGAAACCTCCTGCTCGACAGGGTGAACAGCCCCGCGGCATTCAGCCAAGGTTTCATGACGTTCAGCATCCCCTATCCCTTCTGGCCGAAATTCGTCTCCGAGGGGGTGAGCCGCACGAACCCGATGGTGAACCAGGTGGAGGGAATCGTGCTCCCATGGACGTCCACCGTGTCGGCGGCGGGAACGGTGCCCGATTCGGTGACGGTGGACACATTGCTCAGCTCGTCGCATTACGGGTGGACCATGACGAAGCGGTTCGACCTGAACCCGCAGCAACCTTTCGCCGACCGGCCGAGGTCGCCCGTCGATCCTCTCCCCGCGGCGGTCGTGGCGAGCGGCCGGTTTCCGAGCTTCTTCGCGGGGAAGGATGTTCCCCCGGTGGAACCGGCGGTGGGTGGAGATGTGGGGACGATCGCGCCGGTGGCGGACGAGGACCGCGAGGTCGTTCCGTCGGGAATCGCCGACGCCCGAATCGTCGTGTTCGGCTCCGCCAACGCCGTGCTCGACGACATGATCGGGCGGTTCCAGGCGAATTCACTTTTGCTGCAGAACGCCGTCGACTGGCTTACCCTGGGCGATGAACTGATCGGTATCCGTTCGCGGGGCGCCACCGACAGGCCGCTCGGCGAGCTTTCCGAGGGACGGAAAACGGTGCTCCGTTTCCTCGTCACTTTCGGCGTGCCGATCCTCGTGATCCTCTTCGGACTGATCCGGTCGGTGCAGATCCGCAACCGCCGATCTGCGGTGAAGGAAGGAGCGGCCTGGTGATGAACCGGAATCCCGTGGTGCTCGCCGTTCTGTTCGCCGTCCTCGTCGGGTTGATCTACCTCGTCGCGAAACCGGGGGGGACGGGGAAGAAGAAGAGCGATGCTCCCGAGGTGCTCTTTGCGCAACTCGACACATCGAAAGTTGATTTCGTCACCATCCGGGACGGGGCCGACACCGTCGAACTGAAGCGGGGCGACGAGAGGTGGATGATCTCCTCGGACAGCGATTTTCCCGCCAACCGGGAAGGTGTGTCCCGGCTCCTCGCCGAATCCGCCGGTTTCACCACGGCGAACGTCGCCTCGCGGAAACCGGAGAAGTACGCGAAGTTCGAGGTCGATTCGGCCGCGGCGGTCGAGGTGGTGCTCTTGGCGGAAGGCGACACGACGGCGCACTTCTTCGTCGGCAAGACGGGACCCGACCGGACCAGCAATTTCGTCCGTGCCGCCGGGAGGGACGAGGTGTTCCTCGAAGCGGGCCGCGTGAAAAGCGCTTTTCAGAAGCCGGCAAACTCGTGGCGGAACCGGTTGGTGATGGAACTGGAAACCGACGAGATCCGGACCCTCGAAGTGGTGCGGCGCGAAGACCGGCTCCTTTTCGAATCGGACCAAGAGGGCAACTGGTCGGTGGTCGAACCGAAGGGGTACACGCCGGTGAACGCCCTCGTGGTCGCCATGTCCCGCGTGCTGAGCCGTCTCACGGCGTCCGGTTTCCCGGACGAGGGGGATTCGACCGGCACCGGGCTCGACGAACCCGAGATCACGGTGAACGCCACGCTCTTCAACGGCACGGTCTACACCCTCGAGATCGGTGCCGAGCAGGAGGGGAAAGGGGGACGGTTCGTCCGAAAAAAGGGGGACGACGTCGTCTACATCGTTCCCTCGTCGCGGCTGAACAATTTCACCCGTCCCGCCTCCGAGCTGATCGAGCCGGCTCCGGCCGACACGACCGGTGGCGACTCGACGGCCGTCCCGGCCGGATCGACCGGCGACGACACGTCCCGTTGAGGGAGCCCGGAATCCCGCCGAACCCCCGCCGCCCGGACGGACGGCCCGAAGAAGACTCCCGTCCCGACCGTCCTTATTTTCCCGAGATCTACATGAAAATGGCGTTCGAACTCGCCAAACGGAGCACGTGCGCCAGGCTCCAGGTAGGCACGGTGATCTCGTCGGTCGACTACCGGCGTATTCTCGCCGTCGGCTACAACGGCAACGCCACCGGCCTGGCGAACCGTTGCGACCGTACCGAGCCCGGCAACTGCGGTTGCCTCCATAGCGAGGAGAACGCCGCCATCAACTGCGTCGAACCGCGCGAAACGCCCAAAATCGTCCTCGTCACGCACCTTCCGTGCGTCCAGTGCGCAAAGCGGTTGCTCAACCTCGGCGGTGTTCGTCGCGTCTACTACGCCCACGAATACCGATCCGATGAATCGATCCGCATCTTCCGCGAAACCGGTATCGAGGTGGAGCGGCTGAAGATCTGAACACCCGACCGGACGCCGGCGGCGCAAACGCCGTTCCCTCGCCGGATCGATCCGTTCAGAACCTTCCCGGCAGCGTTTCGCCGCAGTCGGGGCAGCGGCCGTCGCGGAGGCGGTTCACGCGTACCGAGTGCCAGTCCCGCTCGATGAGAACTGCGCCGCACGATGCGCACCGGGTGGCGGCGCCGTCGTCGTCGTGCACGTTGCCGACGTAGACGTGACGAACTCCGTGTTCGAGAGCGATCCCCCTGGCACGGCGGAGGGTGCCCGCCGGCGTACGCGACCGGCTGTGGAGCCGGAAGTCGGGGTGGAACGCGGTGAAGTGGAGCGGAACGTCGTCGCCGAGTCGCTCGACGATCCAGTCGCATTGGGCGGCGAGTTCGGCGTCCGAATCGTTGAGGCCTGGGATGAGCAGCGTGGTGATCTCGAGCCACACGTCCGTTTCATGTCTGAGCCAGACGAGTGTCTTCTTCACCGGTTCGATCGCGCCGAGCGTCATGGTTCGGTAGAATCGGTCGGTGAACGCTTTCAGATCGACATTCGCCGCATCGATGAATTCGAACAGTTCGCCCCGCGCTTCTTCCGTGACATAGCCGGCGGTGACCATCACATTGCGCAGGCCCGCTTCGCGGGCGCGGCGTGACACGTCGATGACGAATTCGCCGAAAATGACCGGATCGTTGTAGGTGTAGGCGATCGAGTCGCAATGTTCACGCAGGGCGACCGCCACGATCTCATCCGGCGTCACGGCGATACTGTTGCGCGCATCGATTCGCGCCTTCGACATGTGCCAGTTCTGGCAGAATCGGCATCCCAGGTTGCAGCCGGCGGTGCCGAAGGAGAGAACCGAGGTGCCCGGTAGAAAGTGATTGAGCGGCTTCTTCTCGATCGGATCGACCGCGAGAGCGGTGGGGCGGCCGTAGCCGAGAGAGACGAGTTCGTCCCCGTCGTTCCGGCGGATATGACAGAAGCCCGCCTGGCCGTCGCGAAGCCGGCAATACCGGGGGCACAACGTGCACACCACGCGTCCATCCGCGCCGGCGCGCCACCATTTCGCGCTCGCTTCGGATCGGGTCACGGTCGCGTCCTTTCGTCCCGCATGCGCACTCCTTCGTAAAGCGTACTCCGCGCGCCCCGGCGGGGCCACTGAAAGGTGAACCGCCGCGCCCGGCCGGTAGAATTCGATTGACGGCGCCGCGCGGCGTCATTACGATCACCGGTGTGTATTTCACCTCGGAAACGGCCTTGACGGCGCACCTGACCGGGAGGTTTACGATGCGTTCCTTTTATACTTCGAATACTCTGCGCGGCCTCTTCGCGGCGGCGGCTCTCGTCGTTCTCCTGGTCGGGTGCGGCATCCCCGCCGAGGACTACGACATCACCGTCGAGGAAGAACCGGCGGGCGACGAGGCGGGCGTTCCGGTGGCGGAGACGGAAAGGGCGACGAGCGATTCGAGCGCGGATGACTACTATCTCGACTCGTTCGCACGGCACAAGCACGCCACCATCAAGACCGACTTCGATACATACGACGTGCGCAACGTCGCTTTCAGCACCGGTCTCGGCTACGGGTCGAGCAACGCGCTCGCCGGCTACTATCTGAACACGAAGCTGGAGCTCGATATACGGTTCATTTCCGAGATCCGGGTGATCGGAAGGGTCTCCCTCAGCGACGCCCTCGCGGTGCCCCATCGCTACGACATGGTGGAAGAGCAGGATCTCAACTATATCTTCCGGACGGAACTGAAAAAAACCGACGGCGAGCGGATCGAGTACATCGTCCGGATCAACCAGATCGGCGGCAACCTCCAGGAAGGGGGGGGCTTCCGGCTCGATGGAGACGAACTGCAGACACTTCAGCGGATCGTCTTCTTCTGACCGTCCGGCGGCGGACGGAGGAGGCTATCATGGCGAAGGCGTACCTGAGGATCCATACCGATACGGGCAGCGAGGTGGAAGTCCGCGACGCCCTCCAGCGTATCGATGAGGTGCTTGCCGCCGACGTGACCGCCGGCGAGCAGGACATCATCTGCCTCGTGGAAGCGGATTCGGTGGCGGCGATCCTGGATATGGTGGTGACGAAGGTCCGTGGGATCGAGGGAATCCAGGGGACCACCACGAACCTCGTTCTCGATTGGTGAGTGGAGCCGCCGCGCACGCGGCGGCGCGACCAGGCGAAGGGAGAGAAAAGGCCGCCCGGCGACAAAGGCGGCCTATGGTTTTTTCGGCATGGAAATACGACCCCTCGACCCGACCGTGGACGGAGATGCGGCCCGAGCGATCTGGCATGAAGTCGGCTGGATCGACGATTCGAAGAATCATGCGGACGGCCTCGACAGTTTTCTCGCCTCCGGCGACGGCTGGGTGGCAACGATCCGCGGCGGCGCCGAGTGTATCGTCACCACCGCCCGCGGGTCGATGGCGTACCTCGGCGCGACGATCCCGATGTCGTTCGTCACGTCGGTGACCACGAGCCGTATCGCGCGAAAGAAGGGGTTCGCCGGGCGGCTCACGGCCCGGGCGCTCGCCGCCGACGCGGCGCGCGGCGCTCTCGTGTCGGCGCTGGGCATGTTCGAACAAGGATTCTACAATCGTCTCGGCTACGGCACGGGGGGATACGAACATATCGTCTCATTCGATCCCGCGAGCATCGCCCTCGAAGGGAAGACAGCCGTCCCGGTCCGACTCGGCATGGGCGACTACGAAAAGGTCCATCGCTCTCGTCTGAAAAGACGGCTCGGCCACGGCGCATGCCGTATCGACTCCCCGCCTTTACCCGGGCGGAGATGCTCCTGACGAAGGGCGGCTTCGGTCTCGGCGATCTCCTGGAAGAACTCGATACGGTGTTTCGCCTTCACGAGCCGCGTCCCGACTGGCCTTTCTGAAGCGGCGCACCGGCCGTATGCAACAGGTGTCCGATGCGGCTCACCGAGTTCCTTGCCGGCCACGAAGTGACCGGCCATCCCCCACGGACTTGACATCTCCTTCCCGTTTCGTCCCGCCCGCTCCGTCTCGAACCGCTTTCCCTTCCTGAAGAAACGGTGATTCCCGACGATGCCCACTTTCCGGCATGTCTTTTGCTGACTCGTGCGTCCGGCCACGAAACGGGAGGAGGCGGCCATGGAATGTTTCCTGCTGACGAAGACCGGTGCGAGGCCGTTTCTCGCGGCACTCGCTGTCACAACCTTTATCTTTATTCCGTGGCGGGCGGCGGCGGTATCGCCTCCGTCGCCCGAACTGTCCGCCGCGGCGGCGAAATGGGAGAGAGTGCTCGACATTCCGCGGGAAGATTACGGCCCGGTGGCGAAGAACGCGACAGGAGGTGAACTGCTCGTTCTTCTGTGTGACACCGATGACCGCCCCGCCGATCGGACGGTGAACTCCCGGGAGCGGTGGAACGATCTTTTTTTCGCCCCGCGCCGCTCGGTGGCGGCGCATTGGGAGGAGGCGACGAGGGGACGGGTCGTGTTCCGGGGGAGCGCGGCGGAATGGATTCGCCTCGATGGACGCTATGATGACTACCGGAGCGATCTCTCCCTCTTCGCCGCCCACGCGTTCGCCGCCCTCGCCGGCACGGTCGACTGGAGCCGCTACGACTGGGACGGCGACGGGCTCGCCGAGGGCGTGGTGATCGTTCACGCCGGCAGGGGGGGGGAGGAGACGGGCAGTACGGGCGACATCTGGTCGCAGGCGCGCCGATTCGCCTCCCCGCCCGGGGGTTTCCCGGTGGAGGCGGCGGCGTTCGTTCCCGAGGACGGCCGGCTCGGGGTTTGCGCCCACGAAACGGGACATCTCCTCGGGCTTCCCGACCTATACGATCGATCACTCCGGTCGATGGGCCTGGGGATCTGGTCGCTCATGGCTTACGGCACCTGGGCGGGCGGAGGAGACAGTCCGACGGGACTCGATGCGTGGTCTCTCTTCGCGCTCGGGCTCGGCGGTGAGGCGCCCGGCAGTGATGAAAACGGCGTCTGGACGATGCACTTGTTCGGCGATTCCCCCGGTCCCGTCCGGATCGTGACGGCGGCCGATCGGCGGGAATCATTCCTCCTCGGATGGCGGCGCCGCGCAGGGGTCGACTCGCTCCTGCCCGGTGGGGGACTCGAAATCTATCATATAAACGATCGATACCGGGGAAACAGCGCCCCCGATCACTACCACGTCGCCCTCGAACAGGCGGACGGTCTCTTCGACCTGGAGCGGTCGAGCGATTTTCGCGGATGGGGCGATGACGGAGATCTCTATCCCGGTTCGACGGGAAATGTCGCCTTCACGGCGTCGACTCTCCCGTCGAGCCGGCTGAGCGGCGGTCTTCGAAGCGGAATCGCGCTCGATATCGACACCTTCACCGCGGCGGAAGGGGTGACGATCACCGGAACGGCACAGGCGCCTCTCGCGCCGGAACTCGAGGTGCAATCCGTCCATATTCTCGATGGCGGGGAGACCGACCGTCTTGTCACGGGACGGCGGTGTGTCGTGGAGGTCACCGTGCAGAACCGGGGGAACGCGGTGTCGCCGCCACGGGAGGTGACCGCCCTCGCGGAGGAGACCTTTCTCTCGGTGCCGTCCGGCCGGGCGCTGCTTCCGGAGCTGGCCGTAGGGGAGTGGAGCACCGCGGAGAACTCGCCCCGTTTCAAAATGGTCGTCGATTCGACGAAAACGGGGCCGGGTGCGGTCCATGTCGTCCTCTCGCCCGACTCGATCTGGCTCGGCGATCCGGCGCGGCTGGAGATCGGTTTCCTTCCCCCCGAGCGGCCCGGGTGGCCGGTGGCGGTGACCGAAGGGTGGGGTGTGGGCGAACCGTCGTTTCTCACCGCAGCCGGTGATACCGCCGGCGCCCTTCTCACCGGCGATCTCGCAGGACGGCTCTTCCGGATCGGTGAAGACGGTAGGAGGGAAATCCTCGCCGACGTGGGCGGACCGCCGGCGGGAAGATGCGCCGTGGCGGATATCGATGGCGACGGCGCCGAAGAGATCGCGCTCCTGACCGAGAAAGGAACACTCTATCTTCTCGGATCGGACGGAAGTGTTTTCGCCGGCTGGCCGGTGTCTCTCGACACGCCGGTGCCGGGGGGGCCTCTCCTGATGGAGGAGGTGGACCGCTCCTGGTCGGTGGTCGTCTCCGCCGGGACGGCGCTTCATCGTTTCGACCGTGGCGGAGCGGAGCGCGACGGCTGGCCGGTTCGTTTCGGAAGCGAAATCACGGTGCCCGTACTCTTCGTCAACCGAAGAGAGGACGGTGTAGTGGTGATCGACGGCGAAGGGGCGGCCCACCTTCTCTCCCCCGCCGGTGTCGAGCGAAACGGATGGCCCGTTCCGCTGGGCTCGCCGGGCGTATCGGCGCCGGTGGTGGCGATGTTCGGATCGATCACGCTCGTCGTCGCGTGTGAGGATGGAACGATTCACGGCCTCCGATGGGACGGAACACCGGCGCCGGGCTGGCCGGTCGACACGGGAGAACCGTCGTTTGGCACGGCGCTCGCTGTGGCGGATGTCGACGGCGATGGTTATGACGAGGTGGCGGTCGCCCCCTCGCACAGCTGCACACTGCTCGACCGCGGCGGCGTTCCTCTCGCCGGTTGGCCCGTGTCGACGCTTCCCGGGAGGAAGAGCGCCCTCCTCCTCGCCGATGTGGCGGGCGACGATCGCTTCGAAGTGATCGCCGGCAACCGCGACGCCGGGTGGTACGGGTGGGATTCACGAGGGCGTCCCCTCGCCGGCTGGCCCGTCCCGGCGGAGGGGTTCGCCGGCGTGTCCGCCCTCGCCGATCTCGACGGCGACGGCACGTGGGAGATCTATGCCGACGACTCAGCACGGGGCTGGCGGGCCTTCGACCTCGCCGGCGGAATCCGGAAGCGACCCGCCTGGACCCTTTCACGGGGAGACGCTGCGGCCACGGGAAACCTTCCCGCGCCGGCGGGTGGTCTTCCCGACCTCGAGGTGATATTTCCCGAACCGGGCATCTCCGATGAGCGTCTCTGGGCGGGCGATCCGGTGCGAATTCCGTTTCTTATCGTCAACCGGGGGGTGGGGGAGAGCGCCGCGACGCTCCTGCGAACATCGTGGCGAACGGGATCGTCCGGCGGAGCGGCCGCGGTCGACTCGATGGTCGTCACCGCGATCCTTCCGGGGGACACGGTCCGCGTCGATCTCGACTCCCGGGTGCCGTACGCGGAGGATGAAGGAACCGTTTTCGAAGCCCGCCTGGATCGATCGGGAAGCGAGACGGCTCTCGAAAACAACACCGCCGTCGTTTCGATCGGGAAAACCGTCCCGGGCGACCGACTCGAGTTTTCCGGCTATGGTATCGCCCCGACGGAAATCGCCTTGTGCGATGGGATGCTCTACCAGGTAGTGGCCGGTTTCGTGCTGCCCCGGGAGCTTCGAACCGGCACGGATCGAAACGATCTTGTCGTGGCGGGTCACGACCTGTCGGTATCGGTGAACGATTTCTTCGTGATCAGCGGGAACCGGGTGGAGCGGGTCGATCTTCATTCGGGAATGAAGGAGTTCCTCACCGGTTCGTCGAACCTCCCCTGCTGTCCGTCGGCGGGGAACGAAGTTTCGATCTGGACGGAGAGCCAGTGCGGCGGAAGAAGCAGCATCGCCGTTTTCCACCGGTCCACGGGACGGATCGATTACATGCCGTGCAGGAATCAACCGGTCGGGAAGCCGGCGGCTGCGGGCGGCGTCGCGTACTGGGCCGAGTCGGACGGAGACGGGAGCGCGCTTCTGAGCGCGAATCTCGATACCGGGACGGTCCGGGAAATCTACTCGACAAGCGATCGAATCGGTCTTCTCGCGGCGGATTCGTCGGGCGCGCTGTTCGCCCTTTCCCCCGCCGGAGGCACGAGCCTCCTCTTCTATGACGGCGTCGCCGGTTCGGTGCGCCTTCTCGCCCGCCGTGACGGCGCGATCGAATCGATCGCCATGGCGAAAGGTCTCGCCGTATGGAGCGAAAGGATGGGGGGAGAGGCGGATCTCTTCGCCATGGAAATCGAAGGGGAAAGGATCTACCCGATCTGTCTCGCCGCCGGGGACCAGGGAAGCGTCTCCCTTTCGGGCGACACGATCGTTTGGATCGATGCCCGGACCGCCCCCGCTGTCGCGAGGGGAATGCATGTGGAGCGGGATCTCTTCGATGACCGGTCGATGGGGGGGGAGGAAGGCGCCGGAAAACCGCAATTCACCGTGCGGTTTCTCCGCGCCGAAGTGCTTGGCGATTCGGTGCGCCTCGACTGGCGGGTGGTCGGCGAGGTTTCCGAAGGCGTTTTCAAGCTCCTTCGCACCGGGGCGGGAATCTCCCGGGCCGATCTCGCCGACTCGATCGCCGCCGGGCGGATACAGGGCGAAGGTTTCTACTCGTTCGTCGACCATCTCGCACCCGATCGAAAGAGGCCGGAATTCCTTTACTACTATATCGAGGCGAACGTGGGAAAGACACGTATCACCGCCGGGCCGCTCGCCGTTCGACCGCCGGCGGTTCCCGTCTCCTGGGTCGTGGAACCGCCCTATCCGAATCCGGCGTCGAAGACGGTGAGACTCGCTTTTTCGGTACCGTCCTTTGTCGTGCTCCCGGAAAAAAGGGAAACGATTCTCGAGGTGTTCGACATCCGCGGGAGGAGAGTTCGAAAGGAGCGGTTCGGTGTGGTTGGAAGGGGGAGGAGGAGTGTCGAATGGGATCTCCTAGACGGGAGCGGAAGGGACGTCCGGTCGGGGCTGTATTTCCTCCGCCTCGCCGTGGGGGACCGGCGGTTTCCCGCCAGGAAAGTGTTGGTGGTTCGGCGTTGATCGGGCAGGAGGGGGTCCGTCGAAGCTAGGGCGGTCCGATCGATTCCCGGAGCGTCCGTAGACGCTCGAGTTCCGCCTGAGCCGGGGCGAAGTCGGGTGCTTCCCTCAGAGCGTTTTCGCACGCCCGGATCGCCTCGTCGGTCCGACCGAGAGAGGAGTAAAAACTGGAGAGGTTCATATAGATCAGAGGGAGCTCCGAGCGGTCGCCGTCGGCCACCGCCCTTCGGAACGACTCTTCGGCGAGGGTGATCTCTCCACGCCGCGCATGGAAGAGGGCGATTTCCGTTTCCTGTTTCGCGAAACCGTGGTGCCTGGCGATCGAAGAGATGCCTAGGACAATCATGACGGCGGCGAGGAGGAGGGAGAGAAGAATGTCGCGCACCGCCCGGCGGCCGATGAAAGTCGCCAGGAGAAAGATGCCGTGCGCGGCGAACGGGATCATTCCGATCACGATCGGCAGGCGGTAGCGGGAGGTGATGTAGAAGACGAGAAGAGAGAAGAAGTAGGCACATACGAACAGGTGAAGATGCCCGATCCGGCGCCACCGCTTCATGCCGAAGAAGAAGCCGATCGCGGCGAACGGCGAGATCGAGAGGAACGACGGGAGGAAACCGCTGAAAAGGGGAGAGATCCTGGCGAAGTAGTATTGGTTGTAATTGTCCGGGACCTCGTAGCCGTTGAGAGCGAGGCGGAACTTGAGGAGGATCAGACGAAGTTCCTTCCCCGGATGGGTGACGGCGAAGCGGACCGCCCTGCGGATCCAGAAAGAGGAGACTTCCGAAGGCCTGAGACTCCTTCCTTCGATCGATTCGGCATATCTGCGGGCGTCTTCCTCTTCGTGTTCCGGGACGCTTCGCACTTCGGGCGGCGGTGAGTGGATTCCCGACGCGCCCGGGTGATTTCCCACGTAGAGATTGATACCGGCGTCCGATTCGGTGAGAACCCAGTCTCCCGCGACAAGCCGGTTTCGGGTGGTAACGGGGGCTATGGCGAACGCGGCTCCGACGAGAAAGAGAACGGCTTCACGAAGAGCCCTCCCCCGGCCGGGACGTTCCACCCTGAAAACGATCCATAAGGCGAGAAGTGGAAGGGCGAAGAGGAGATTGCCGCGGCCGCACACGGCGATACCGAGAAGGAGTCCCGCCTGCGCGAAATGAGTCTTCTTTCCGCTTTCGAGGGCATGGGTGAGGCGAAGGAGCGCGCCGGCGAGAAAGGGAAAAACGATCACCGATTTCAGGATCATGGCGTCCTGGAAAACGAGTGTCCCGTAGAGCGATGCGATCAGCCCGGCGAGGATTCCCTCGCGCCTGGAGAAGAGCTCGCGCGTCAGGAAGTAGAGGAGGACGCACGTGAGAGATCCGATCAGCGCCTGGACGACGCGTACCGCCATCAGGTCGCGGCCGAGGAGCGCATAGAGGGAGCCGAGAAAATAAGGGTAGAGCGGCGCCTGATAGAAAACGGTGTCGCCGGCCAGGTCGCCCGCCGCGATCCGTCCCGCCCATCGATCGTACGAGGCGGCATCGATCATCAGGTCGTCGAAGTAGGGCGAGTGGCGGAAATCGGAGAGGAACAAGAGCCTCGTGCCGAGGGCGATGGAGAAGACGAGGAGCGCTGCGATCCAATCGATTTTCTTCTGCCGGTTCGTGTCTCAACTGCTCCATGTGCGGCGTCATATGGTTATCGCACCCGGAACCGACCGATCGGTCATCGCGGTCGGCAGAGAGGAGGTGCGGACGGCCACGAGGAAGATAGCCGCCGGCAGGGGCGGAAGTCAATCGGCCCGTCCCGGAGCGTTGGCGACGACACGAAACCGGGTGGCCGTTCATGTAGATTCGCCCCGGCACGGTCTGTCCATCGCTTTCTCGACCCGCCTTCGAAGGGTGTTCTGAAGATTCTCGGTCCCGAACCGCCCGGTGGCGAACCGAATGGGAGGTTTCATGCTTTCAAGAGTACTGTCCGGGGCGTTGCACGGCGTGGACGCGATCCTCATCCAGGTGGAGGCGGATCTCGCGGGAGGGCTTCCCGCGTTCACCGTCGTCGGATTGCCGGACGCGGCGGTTCGCGAGTCGAGGGAGCGCGTCGCGGCGGCGCTCAAGAACTCCTCTTTCTCTTTCCCGGCGAGGAGGATCACGATCAACCTGGCGCCCGCCGGCGTAAGGAAGGAGGGAGCCCTCTATGATCTTCCCATCGCGCTCGGCCTTCTCGTCTCGTCGGAACAGATCGAACCGTTCGCCATGGAGAAGACGCTCGTCGTCGGCGAACTTTCACTGGACGGCAGGCTACGCCCTGTGCGGGGCGTACTCCCGATGACGATTTGCGCGCGCACTTCCGGGCTAGATGCCGTGATCGTTCCTGAAGAGAACGCCGAGGAGGCCGCCGCAGTGGAAGGGATCAACATATGGCCCGCCCGTTCTCTTCTCGACGTGGTAGAGCGATTCCGTTCACCGAACGGCTCGAAGCCCTATTCCGCCGCCCGGGGGAAGAAGGACGTTTCGTCGCGGTGCGCCGATCTATCCGAGGTGAGGGGCCATGAGCACGCCCGCCGCGCCGTGGAGGTCGCCGCGGCGGGGGGACATAATATCCTCTTCGTCGGTCCGCCCGGTTCGGGGAAGACGATGATCGCCCGCCGGCTGCCCTCGATCCTTCCCGACCTGACTCGCGACGAGGCGCTCGCCGTGACGAGGGTCTACTCGGTGTCCGGTCTCCTGTCGCCCGGTGACTCGCTGATTTCGACGCGTCCCTTTCGTTCGCCCCATCACTCCACATCCAACGCCGGCCTCGTCGGCGGGGGTGCGTATCCCCGGCCGGGAGAGATCTCCCTCGCCCATCACGGCGTTCTCTTCCTCGACGAACTGCCCGAGTTTCGGAAGAATGTGATCGAACTCCTCCGCCAGCCGCTCGAGGAGGGAAGGATCACCCTTTCCCGTGCGAACGGCATGGTTGCCTTCCCCGCGGTCTTCATGCTCGCCGCCGCGATGAATCCCTGCCCGTGCGGATACGCCGGGGAACCGCGCTGCACGTGCGACCCGGCGATGGTGCAGCGCTATGCCGGGCGGCTTTCGGGACCGCTTCTCGATCGCATCGATATCCAGATCGAGATGCCCCGTGTGCGCTACGAGGAA
>JAJRWB010000077.1 GCA_024276995.1 Candidatus Eiseniibacteriota bacterium
CGCCACCCACTCCTCACGGGAGTGCTCTTCCTCCCGATCATCGTGGCGCTCACCGTCGGGGCGGCGAAGCTCACCGGCTTCGGCCCGGCGGACGACGACGACACGACCGGTATGAAGCAGAACAACCTCTACGTCCGCCTCTACTTCATCGACAACACGAACGTGTACGGCGTACGCGATTACGTCGACCGCGTGGAGGAGTTCCTCCTTCCCCGTATCGATTCGCTCGGCATCGAATCGCTTTACACGTTCTACCAGGATAACACCGCCGCATTCGGTCTGTTCTTCAAGGAACCGGGAGAGATGAGCGACAGGAAGATTCTCGACCTGAGAAAGTGGCTCCGTGCGAATCTTCCCGTCCTCGCCGGCGCGAAGTATCGCTTCGGAAACGACGATGATTCGGGACGGGGCGCGAAGAATCTTTCGCTCACCCTCTTCGGCGAGGACAGCGCGCTGCTCGGCGAAATCGCCGCCGAAACGCGCCGGCGCCTCTCGCTGATGGGCGGCGTGGAGGATATACGGGACGACTCCCGCGCCGGGAAGGACGAGATCCGCGTCACCCTCGACAGGAGCCGTGCGGCGCGGTTCGGCATCGACTCGCGCACCGTTTCGCAGGTTCTCGGACTCACGTTCCGCGGTATTCCCTTGGGCGAGTTTCAAGGAAAGGAGCGCGAAATCGAACTCGGCATCGTGCTCGAGCCGTCGGACAGACGGAACATCGAGAACCTGAAGCAGCTTCCCCTCAGTTACCGGGACGGGGCGCCCGTGCGTCTCGCCCAGGTGGCGGATTTCGGCTTCGGCAAGGGTCCGCGGACGATCGAGAGGGAAGGGCAGAAGACAGCGATCACCGTGCGGGGAAGCTACGAAGGTGAGGATTTCACGAGATTCACGAAGCGCGTGGAGAGGATGATGAACTCCCTCGATCTGCCCGCCGGATACGGATGGTCGTTCGGAAAGGAGCTGCGCCGGCAAAGAGAGGAGAGAAGCGACCTGGGAATCAACGCGCTCCTCGCCGTTTGCTGCGTCTACTTCGTCATGGCCGCCCTGTTCGAGTCGTTCCTCCATCCCCTGGTGATCATGCTCTGCATCCCCTTCGCCGGGCTCGGCGTGGTGTGGACCATGATGATCACCCGGACGCCGTTCAATATCATGGCGATGATCGGCATCGTCATCCTCATCGGCATCGTGGTGAATAACGGGATCGTCCTTCTCGCCCACATCAACATGCTGCGCCGGAAGGGAAGACCGCGCACCGCCGCCATCACGGAAGGGTGCGCCGACCGTTTCCGTCCCATCGTGATGACGGCGTCGACGACGATCCTCGGCCTCCTCCCGCTCGCCGTGGGCCGCGCGGCGGTGGCGGGCGGCTACTACTACCCCCTCGCCCGCGCGGTGATGGGCGGTCTCGCGGTGAGCACGCTTCTCACGCTGGTGGTGCTTCCCACGTTCTACGTTCTCGCCGAGATGTCGGTGGAACGGTTGAAGAAGACGTACCGGTGGGGCGTGAAGGGCGCTCCCCTCCCATGGCGGGAGGAAGGGTGACACTTTCCGCGCGACGCCGCTTCTTCCAGATGGGGACGCTCACGCCTTCTCGAGATCGAGGGGAGGCGGTTCCATTTCGAGCAGGTAGCCGAACTCCTCGCGGAACTCGGACGGGCTCCTGCCCGTGGACGAGGCGATCTTCGCCAGCTCATGGGGATCTTCGAAATCATCCCTTCTCAGGCGGATCATGTAGCGCCGCGCGATGGCGTAGCGTGACGAACGGATGTCCACCGGCCGGGTGCGGGCGCGGCCGCTCTTCGGATCGAGGAGTTTCGAGAAGGGCACCGGCACGAAGTGCCCCCCCTGCATCGAAATGAGCGCGCCGTCCCCCCCGTCGATGAGATACTTCGCGGCGCAATAGCCGAGGTCCCGCGTGTATTCCATGTCATAGGGAATCGGGTCGGCGCAACGGAGTTCATAGCCGATATTCTTCGCCACGATCGTGGTGGTGATGCCCATTTCTTTCAGGCGCTGCTGCACCGCCGCCTTCAGGATCTCGCCGAGACTCACCTCGGCGATGCGGATATGTCCGTGGGCGTCGCGCTCCACATGTTCGATTCCCGCGAGTTCCTCCGGATCGATGTCGAGAACGACCCCCTCGGCGATCACAGCGACACCGTCCTTGCTCCCGTAACTCAACCGTTTGACGATGGCGCCCACGAGTGTATCGACGATGCACTTCAAGCGGCTCTCTCTCCCGGTGAACTCCTCGGGGATCAACGTGAGCGTCGCCCCGGCGGCCTTGCCGATGCCAAGGGCGAGATGGCCCACTTTCCGCCCCATGGAGATGATGAAGTACCAGCGCGACGTCGTCCGGGCGTCCACCATGATGTTCTTGACGATCTCGACGCCGACGTGGCGGGCGGTTTGGTAACCGAAGGTGTCCACCTCCCTCGGAAGATCGAGATCGTTGTCGATCGTCTTCGGCACGTGAACCACGCGGATCCTCCCGGCGGATTTCTCCTGCAAGCGGATGGCGGAACAGGCGGTGTCATCGCCCCCGATGGTGATCAGCGTCGATACATTCAGCCGGAGCAATGAGATAATCGTGTTCTCGAGATGCTGCGGATCGAGCGTCGGGTTCGCCCGGGCGATACCGATATGCGACCCCCCCCGGAAGTGGATCCGGCTCACGGCATCGATCGTCAGGGGGGTCACATGTTCGATATTCCCCTGCATGATCCATTTGAAACCGTCCCGCACACCGAGTACTTCCACTCCCTCGAGGACGGCGCGGATCGTCGCCGCGCCGATCACGCTGTTGATCCCCGGCGCCGGGCCGCCGCCCACGAGGATCGCCATCTTCTTCGGCTGGGTCATCGCATCTCTCCTCCCACCGGTTCTTTTCGTCATGTCCGGTTTCCGTACTATACTATAAAGAGTGTTCGCCACCAGGAACGGAGAAAAACCGGCCCCGCCGGCATGGCCGCGGGCCTTGCGGAGCATTCCATGTCCACATTGACCGACGCGTTCAGGAGGTGGGGGTACCTGCAGGCCGATCTCGACCGGTTCGGCAGGCTGGAGCGGTATGTCCACCCCGAAGTCGGAGATGCCGTCGGCGCCGAGGCGGAGCGGTTGAAGGAGATTTACTGCGGCCCTCTCGGCGCCGAGTTCATGCACCTCCCCTTTCCCGACCGTGTCGAGTGGCTTGCGGGGCGGCTCGAGACGCCCCCCCCCCGACGAGGACCGCGAACGCCTCTTCGACTCGCTGGCGACGGTCGAGATCCTCGAGGAGTTCCTCCAATCCCGCTACATCGGGATGAAACGGTTTTCCCTCGACGGCGCGGCGGCGCTCATCCCCGTCCTCGAAGCGATGCTCGACGCGGCCGCGGCGGCGGGGGTGAAGGTCGTCCTCATCGGCATGAGTCACCGTGGAAGGCTGATGGTGATCACGCGGATCGTCGGGACGGCGCTTCGCGCGCTGATCGCCGGCTTCGAGGACGTCGATCCGAGGAGCGTTTTCGGAAGCGGCGATGTGAAGCACCACATGGGCGCCACCGGCGTGCATGTCACGCCCGACGGACGGGAGATCAGCGTCCACCTCGTGTCGAACCCGAGCCACCTCGAGGCGGTGAACCCGGTGCTCATGGGACGCGCCCGCGCGCGGCAGGAAAGGCGCGGCGCACATGGCCGCGGCGAGGTGCTCGCCATCAACATCCACGGCGACGCGGCGTTCGCCGGCCAGGGAATCGCCGCCGAGAGCCTCAACATGTCCGGCCTTCGGGCGTACGATGTGGGAGGCGTGATCCATCTGATCGTGAACAACCTGATCGGGTTCACCGCCGAGCCGGAAGAGCTTCACTCGTCCCGTTTCTCGTCCGATCTCGCCCGTCGCGTCCCGCTGCCGGTGCTCCATGTGAACGGTGAGGAGCCGGAAGCGGCGGTGCATGCCGGGCGGATCGCTATCGACTACCGGTGTCGCTTCGAAAGCGACATCCTGCTCGACCTGATCGCGTACAGGCGATACGGCCACAGCGAGATCGACGACCCGACGACGACACAGCCCCTTCTCTACCGGAAGATCAAGACCCATCCCCGGCTGTGGGAATCGTACGGCGAAAAAATCGGCGTCGGCGAGGCGGAACGGGCCGCGCTGAAAAAGAGGATCGTCGCCGACCTGTCGGAGGAACTCGAGCGCGGACGCGAGATCGAGAGCCGGCCGGTGATCAGCGTGCTCCCCTCCTGGTGGGACGACTACAGGGGCGGGCACTACCACCGATCGTTCGAAACGGAAACCGCGGTGGAGCAAAGCGTGATCGACCGCGTGACCGAGGCGCTCACGATAACGCCCGGCGGTTTTACGCTCCATCCAAAGGTGAAGAGGCTGATCGACTACAGGAAGGCGATGATCGCCGGCGAGAAGAAGATCGATTGGGGGATGGCGGAGGCGCTCGCCCTCGGCTCGCTCCTTCTCGAGGGAACACCGATCCGCTTCACCGGCCAGGATTGCGAGAGGGGAACATTCAACCAGAGACACGCCGTGTTCATCGACGTCGAAACGGGGAAGAAGCACACCCCTCTCGCCACCCTGGGAGGGGACGAGACACCGTTTCATATCTATAACAGCGTCCTCTCCGAGGCGGCGCCCGTGGGGTTCGAATACGGCTACAGCAGGGACATGCCCGATTCGCTCGTGATCTGGGAGGCGCAGTTCGGCGATTTCGTGAACGGCGCCCAAGTGATCATCGACCAGTTCATCACCGCCGGAGAGGACAAGTGGAACCTCCTGTCGGGCCTCGTCATGCTCCTTCCCCACGGCTACGAGGGGCAAGGTCCGGAACATTCGAGCGCGAGGTTCGAGCGGTTCCTGCAGCTCGCCGGCGAGGACAACATCCAGGTTTCTCTTCCCTCCACGGCCGCCCAGTACTTCCATCTCCTCAGGCGGCAGGCGCGGCGGATGTGGCGCAAGCCTCTCGTGGCGATCACGCCGAAGAGCATGCTCCGCGCCGAACCGGCGTGCTGCACCGTCGGCGATCTTACCGCCGGTCGGTTTTACCCGGTGCTCGGCGACACGGAGAAGATCGACGCCACGCGCATCCTCGCCTGTTCGGGAAAGATCGCCCACGAGCTTAGCGCCGAACGGCGGAAACGCTCGAACCGGGATACGGCGGTGATCACCCTCGAGCAGTTCACCCCCTTCCCGCGGGAGGAACTGCGTGAAATGCTCCAGCGTTACCCCCGGGCGACGGAACTCGTGTGGGTGCAGGAAGAGCCGGCCAACATGGGCGCCCTGGCGTACGTCCGCCCCCTTCTCGAGCGCTCGGCGCGCCGGCTCAGAATCCGCAGCGTGAAGAGGACCGAGAGCGCGAGCCCCGCCACCGGCTCCGCGAGAGCGCACGGACTCGAACAGAAGACCCTTGTCCGCCTCGCGTTCGAAAGGATCGGGGAAAGCCTCTAGCTCCCCGATTCGAAGCGCCACGTGAGACCCGGGAACGGGCCGGTGTCAGGGAAGATAGGCCGTGCTCTTCAGGTAGATCCGCGCCGTCGAAGCCGGAAGGGTCACCCGGAGAGAACCGCCCTCCACCGCCACCTCATTCGCGCTCCCCTCTTCCGGGTCGAAGAGATACCACGTTCCCGGCGCGGGAAACGGGACATCCAGCTCGTGGGTATCGTGATCGAAGTTCATCGCCACGACGATATCGGCACCGCTTTCCGACGCGGTACGATAACGCCAAAAAGCGATCGTCTTATCCTGCTGGCTCGGCCCGGTGTTCACCTCCCACTGGTCGCCGAAAAACGCGATCCCGCCCGACGCGAGCGTCGGGTGCGCCAGGCGAAGGCGGATCAGGTTCGCATAAACCGCCCGCAGGCCCTCGTCGCCGGCCGCCCAGTCGATCTTGTTCGGCGTCGGATCCTGGGGAATGTAGTTGCCGGCGCCGATCTCCTCGCCCATGTAGATCATCGGGATCCCGGTGGCGGTGAGAAGCGCCGCGGCGCCGAGTTTTCCCTTCGCCGCACCGCCGATGAGCGCCGCCTCCGGCGAACCGGCCTGCTCCACCTCCCACGTCAGGCGCCTCTCGTCGTGGCTCACGATGTACTTCACCTCGTTCAGATACGAAGGATAGCCGGCCGTCGGCTCTATCACGTTGGCGAACGCCCACATCGGGTTGTCCGCCGCGTCGAACGAGCCGAGGGGCGGACCACCGAAGCGCCCCTCATACGTATCCTCCTCGAGAAGGGCCATGACGATTTGCTGGAAGTTGTTCGCCGTCCCCCCCCAATCGTCGGTGTGTTGCCCGCCCCACTGCGCATCGAGTCCGGCGGCGGTAACACTGTTCGACGGCGGGAAGCGGAAGTCTTCACCGATAACGAAGAAGTCGGGATGGCGCCGGCGCACCTCGGCCCGCCACCAGGCGTAGCCGGCGTAGTCGTCGGCGTCGACGAGATCCATGCGGAAGCCGTCGATGCCGTACCGCTCGATCCAGAAGAGGGTGCAGTCGAGAAAGAACGCGCGCATCCGATCGGAATACCAGTTGAGCTGCTTCATGCCGAACACGTCGCCCTGGTCGTGATTGATGAAAACGCCCCGTTCGCCCCTCTCGTCGATCCTTTCGAGAGGCGCTCCCCTGCCGACGTGGTTGAACACCATGTCGAGGATCACCGCGATCCCGTTCGCATGGGCTTCCGCAACGAGGGAAGCGAACTGTTCGGGTGATCCGTAATCAGGTTCGGGGGCGAAGTAGAACTGGGGCTCGTATCCCCAGTTGAAGTCATCGGGCCTCACTCCCGTCACCGGAAGGAGCTCGATCGCGTTGATCCCCAAGGCGGCGAGATTCTGAGCGCCACCGGTGAGAGCCGTTCGGATCGCCTCGAAATCTCCCGCCGGACTGAAGTCCCACGTGAACAGCTCATAGATCACCAGCTTCGTCCGGTCGACCCCGCCCGCCAGGGGCGTCACCGGCGCGGGGAGCGGCGTCCCCGCCACCGAGTTGTAGCCGCCGAAGCCGTCGGGCGAAAGCCGCGTCGCACGGGGGTCGCCGATCCACTCTTTACGCCCCGAACCGGGATCGCGGAGGATGAACTTGTACTTCACGGCGCCGGCGGCTTGAATCATCAGGCCGAGATCCCCCCCGCCCGGCGCGGTGAAGAGCCTGTATTCATCCGCCGACGGCGCCCAGTTATTGAAGCTCCCCGAAACGAAGACTTCCGGAACACCGGGCGCAACGAGAGTGAAATCGATCCCGTCGTTTCCGATCGTTTCGACCGGCGACGGCACGGGAATCCGAAGGTGAGGCGGAGCGGTCGAATCGACCGGGGCGGCTCGGAACGTCACCGCCGCGGCGGGATCGACGATCCAACCGTCCGGGTAGAAGCGCGGCGCCGTGAAGAGGAGACCGACGTCGGCCGAGTCGCCCGGCGCGAGATCGAAGCCGCCGTCGGCGGCGGGCACGGACTTCCCTGCGCGATGAATCACCGCCGTTTCTCCCACCTCGACGAAACGATCGGGAACCGCGAACTCGACGGCGACCTCCCTCGCGGCGCCGTCCCCGTCGTTGGCGATGCCGATCTGGATGAGAATCGTGTCGCCCGCCGTCGCTTCGGTGCCGTCCGGTGCCGAAAGAGCGGCCGCCACGCGCAGATCGGGCGCGCCGTCGCCGTTCCCATTATCGTCGCCGCCGTCGCCGCCCGACGCGGGGGCGATCGTGTCGTCACCGCAGGACGAAAGGACGAAGAGGAAAACGGCGATGAACATTGTCCGGGCGAAAAGATTCACTCTATTTCCTTGAAATACGAATCGAACCGGGATCGGCCGGCGTCTACATCTCGCCTTCCACGCCCACGGAGAGGGAAACGCGATGAATCCCTTCGATGGAAGAGAGTTCGGTCACCACGTCGGCGCACCGCGCCGGCTCCTTCAGGATCACGCCGTATCTGTGGCGCATCACTTCGCCGGAGCGCGCCGAGCGGAGCGCCATGAGACTCTGCCGGCGGAAATGCTTCCGGAAGACCGCCTTGTACTCTTCCGCGTCGAGGTCGGCGTCGGCCGCAAGCGTGTCGAACGTGAGGATGAAGGCGTGCCGCGTCGATACGCCGTGACCGGCGAGGTGCAGGATCACGATGAAAAGCCCGATCAGAAGCGTCCCGATCCAGGCGAGGGGGAGGTTCCCCGTGCCCGCCGCCATGCCCGCGCCGAGGGAGTAGAAGACGAACGCCGTGTCGCGCGTATCTTTCACCGCCGTGCGGAAGCGGATGATCGACATGGCGCCGGCGAGACCGAACGCCCGGGCGATGTTGTTGTCGATCACCATGATCACCATGCCCATAATCATCGACACGAGCACCAAGGTGTTCACGAACGAGTACGACCAGGTGAGCTGGCAATGGGTTCTCCTGTAGATCCACGAAACGAAAAGACCGAGGAGGAAGGCGCTGCCGCAGTTCGCCGCGATCTGCGCCGCGTTCCACGACTCGCCCGGACGGACGATGGTTTTCAGGAATTCATCCATCACCCCTCCCCGTGAGGGTCGATCCGCAAATGGAGATCGATCCATTCCCGGATAAGGGCGATCGAATCGGCGGGAACGGGAAACTTCCGTTCGTATCGGGCGACACGCGACGCCGCCGACACGGCGAATAAAAGCCATCCGGCGGCGGCGGTCGGGACGATGACGGACGAAGCCATTCGTCGCTCACCTCGAAAAGGGTGTCGTGCGCCACTCCGATCAGCCGAGCATTGCGTCCACTTCGGCGCACGTGGAGCGCACCGCTTCGACGCTCCTGTCGAGCGCCTCCTTCTCCGACGCCGTGAGATCGACCTCGATCACCTTCTCGAGACCGCCGGCACCGAGCACGCCGGGCACACCGACGAAAAGACCGTCCACGCCGTACTCCCCCTCGAGGCGAGCGCACACGGGCATCACTTTCTTCCGGTCGTACGCCACCGCGCCGGCCATTTCGAGGGCCGCCCACGCGGGCGAGACGAACGCGGAACCGGTGCCGAGCATGCCGACCACTTCCGCGCCCGCCTTGCGGGTGCGCGTCTCGATCTTTTCGAGTTCGTCGGCGGCGATGAATTTCTCCACAGACATACCGGCGATCCGGCAGCAGCTTCTCACCGGCACCATCGTATCGCCGTGTCCGCCGAGCACGAGGGCCTCCACGTTATCGACCGATACGCCGGCCGCCCGGGCGACGAAGAGACGGTATCGCGCGGAATCGAGCACCCCCGCCATACCGAAAAGGCGGTTCTTCGACGGATTCATCTTCTTGTGAAGCGTGTAGACGATCGCGTCGAGCGGGTTGGCGATCGAGATGACGATCGCTTCCGGCGCGTTTTCCATGATCCCCGCCGCCACCTTGCTCGTGATGGCGAGGTTCGTCTTCAGCAGTTCTTCTCTCGTGGGGATCGTCCCGTCGGGCCGTTTCTTCCGCGGCACGCCGGCGGTGTTGATGATCAGGTCCGCCCCGGCGAGCACGTCGTAATCCTTGCCGCCGGTGAGAGTGATATCGACGCCGATGATCGGCGTTCCCTCGGAAATGTCGAGACATTTGCCCGCCGCGAAATCGGGCGGGAGGATGTCCATGAGAGCCACTTCCCGGGCGAGCTTCCTGCGGGTGATCTCCTGAATCAGGACCCCACCGATATTGCCGCCGCCGACGACCCCAATCTTCTTCAACATGACACAAGACCCTTTCTGCTTTGATCGAAACGCCTCGGGCTCGGCGGAATGCGTTTCCGCCATCCGGGACCCGCTGAACCGGTGATCCGGACCGGGCGCGCCGCCCCGGGACGGCGGTCACCCGTATCAGATGGTAGGCCCGGCAAGGCGGGAGATCAACCGAAAGGGAAAACATGCGCAAAAGCGATCGCTTCCCCGTTTTCTCGGCGATCCACTTTTCTCCATTTGCGTCCCCTCGCCCGGGGGATAGAATGAGGCATGGTCGATCGAGGACGGACCGGCGGACTCGTCGCGACTCCGCGCGGGCGGCCGGCATTCACGAACAGGGCGTGGAAAGCGGTGTGCGCAGGGCTGCTCATCGCGTTTTCCTCGTGCGGGCCGTCCGGAACGGATCCGGCCGGCGAGAACGGGGAAGAGTGCCGCTCAACGCTGGAAGACCGGATGTCCGCGGTTCTCTCGCAGATCGAAACGGACAGGGATTTCACGCTCTACATCGAGGCGGAGGACGGTGGCTCGTACACATACAGCCGGGGAAGATCCACGCTCCGGACATCGTACAAGTCGGCGTCGACCTCCAAGTGGGTGACGGCGACGATCATCCTGCGGCTGGTCGACCGGGGAGTGCTCTCCCTCGCCGATCGCCCGAAGGATCTGATTCCCGACTGGCCGATTCCCGACTCGGACTCTCTTTCCGAAATCACCCTCGCCGACCTGTTGAGCTTCACATCGGGCCTGACCGACGAGCCTTTATGTGTCAATTTACCGGGCGATAATTATGCAGCCTGTGTCAGGCGGATCGCGGAAATCAATCGTGGAAACGGCAAGATCCCCGGGACAGAATTCCATTACGGGTCCGCCCATCTGCAGGTCGCCGGGTTGATGGCGATCGAGGCGACCCGAGCCGCTTCGTGGGGCGATCTCTTCGAGGCCTTTCAACAGGAAACCGGCCTCTTTTCCAACGGTGCCTACGACCTTCCCTCTTCCGATAATCCACGGCTCGCCGGCGGGATGCACTGGCAGGCGAAGGAATATGCCGATTTCATCCGGGCATTCTATTTCGGCGATCTACTGAAAGGGGAAACAAAGGAGAAGATGCTGGCCGATCAGATCACCGGGGCGACGATCGGCGACTCCCCGGCTCTCGATGGGGTCGGCGAAGACTGGCACTACGGTTTCGGCATCTGGCTGCAATGCCCCGGCGCCGTGTTCGACTGCGACAGTACGACCTACTACTCCAGTCCCGGCGCCTACGGCGCCTACCCGTTCATGAACACCCGGCAGCGCTTCTTCGGAATCGTGGCAAGACAAGGGGCGCTCGGTACGTTCCCGAAGGGAAAAGCGGTCTACGACGCCGTTGCGGACCTGGCAGAGCGATGGGCCGGAGCGGCGGCATGCGACCGAGTCCGCCGCGGGGAGTAAGGCCGGGAAGGAAATCTGCCGATGGAAAGAAGAGGAAAATCGATCTTCTGAAGGAGTCCCGGGAGGAGATGAAGCTGCTCGAGGCCGTCACGGCACCACGTTTCGCCGCACTTCTCATCATCATGTTCCTTTCCGGCTGCATGACGCCGCGCACCACCCTTCTCCCCCGGGGGAGCCGTCTCGGCATCGCCGGCGACGTGGCGGTGAGCGCCCAGGGGGAGAAGGCGACCGCCGCATCGACCGCCGAGGATCTCGGCCTCTCGGCGGAACGGATCTTCTTGCCCCGCATCGACTTCGACTGGGATCGCTTCCATGCGTCGGCCGAACTCTTTCACACCGACTACACCGGCCTCGGACGGGCGAAGGGCGATCTCTCTTTCGGCAACGCCGAAGTGGCGCCGTCGGTGCCCCTCGAAACGGAAGCGTCGTTCGATTATGTGATCGGCTCGATGCTCTACGACTTCTACGTGAACGGGACGTTCCGTCTCGGCGCCGGTATCGGCGCCGGGATGACCGCCTACGATCTCTACTTCAAGCAGATCACGCCGCCCCCGCTCGAACTCGCCCTCGACGACCGCCTCCCCTTCGGCTACCTCACGGTGAGAGCCTACCGGGACTTCGGCTTCGCCGATCTTCTCGCCACGGCGAGCGGCCTCGCCTACTCGAGCCAAACATCGGACATCGACTACCTCGAGTTCGAGGGGCGGGCGGGCATTCCCCTCTTCGACGGCGGGAAGTGGGGCGCCGGCAGCGCTCTCGTCGGCTACCGCTATCACCAGCTCAAGTTCATCTGGACCCCTCCTGAAGGCACTCTCGACCTCGATCTCGACCTGTACGGTCCCTACGTCGGCCTCGGATACACCTTCTGACACACCGTTTCACCGCCCATTCATGAAGGAGAGCGAAAGTGCCGATTCTCCGACCGGGGAACGCCTATGAACGACTCCGAAAACGCCATGAAGGTGCTCGTTGTCGATGACGACACGACGATGCGGACCATTCTGATCGATACGGTCAGCCGTCTCGGCTACCGGTGCGTCGGCGCGCGCGACGGCGTGGAGGCGTGGGATCTCTTCCGCGCCGATACCTATCCCCTGGTGATCACCGACTGGATGATGCCGGGAATGGACGGCCTCGACCTTTGCCGGCGGATCCGGGGGGCGAACCGCCCTCACTATGTCTATATCATCATTCTCACCGCCAACCATGATCGGGGCGATTCGGTGACCGGTCTCGAGAGCGGTGCCGACGATTACGTGATCAAGCCGTACGATCCTTCGGAACTCGCCGCCCGGATCGGCGTGGGTCGTAGGATCACGCACCTCGAGGACGAACGGCGCCGGGACCAGTTGAAACTCCTCCAGGCGCAGAAGATGGCTTCCGTCGGGCGGCTCGCTGCGGGCGTGGCCCACGAGATCAACAACCCGATCGGCTTCGTGGCGAGCAACCTTCGCACCCTCGGCGAGAACCACGGCGAGCTTCGGAATCTCGTCGGGGAATACCGGTCGGTGGTCTCGGCGGTTCGCGCGAGCGACGCCGCCCGGGGCGACCGTTCGCTCTCGGAGAAGATGAAGAGAATCGCCGATCTCGAATCGAATCTCGATGTCGACTTCCTGCTCGACGACATGTCGGAAATGATCGAAGAGTGCCGCTCGGGCGCCGCGAGAGTCGGGGAGATCGTCCACAACCTGACCGATTTCTCCCGACCCGCGGAAGGCTACGACCAGGATGTCGATCTGAACGATTGCATCGCAGCGACGCTCAAGGTGATCGGCGGCGACCTCGCGCCCGGCGTGGTTATCCGGCACGTTCCCGGCGAGATCCGCAGCGTCACCGCATCTCCCGGCCACATCAACATCGCTCTGTTGAACATACTGACCAACGCGATCCAGGCGATCGGGCCGACAGGCGAAATCCGCATCGAGACGATGCAGATCGGCGAGTGGGTCACCGTGGTCATCAGCGACGACGGGCCGGGCATGGCGTCCGACCTCGTATCGCGCATTTTCGACCCCTTCTTTACGACACGGCAGGTCGGGTCGGGTACCGGCCTGGGACTCAACGTGGCGTACCAGATCATCGAACAGCACGGGGGCATGGTGGACGTGCAGAGCGAGCCGGGCGAGGGCACGACATTCACCCTGCGCATACCGGCGCGGCGCGAATCGCATGTCGCGGAAGGGGCGCTGTCGCGGGAGGCGAATCATGACGGAAAGTGACGGAATCCGCGGAAACGGCGAGGGCCACCCCGCCGGCGGAAACGAAACGGGCACGACATTGCTCGAGTCGGGCGGGGAACTGAAATACCACCACACGGTGCTCGTGGTCGACGACGAAGAGTTCATCACCCGCGCCATGAAGCGGCTCTTTCGCAAGGACGGATACACGGTGCTCACCGCCTGCTCCGGCGAGGAGGCGCTCGACCAACTCCGCGAGGGGGGCGATTCGATCTCCCTCGTCATCTCCGACCAGAGGATGCCGGGAATGAGCGGTTCGGAACTGCTCGAGAAAGTGCGCACCCTCAGACCCGAAACGGCACGCTTCCTCCTGACGGGCTACTCCGACATGGACGCCATCGTCGATGCCGTCAACCGCGGCGGGATCCACCGGTACATGAGCAAGCCGTGGGACGACGACGAACTGCGCCGGTTGGCGCGCGAGTTCCTCCACCGCCTCGAACTGGCCCGCGAGAACCGGCGCCTCCACGAGCTGACGGACCGGCAGAACCGTGAACTCATCGAGCTGAACCGGTCCCTCGAAGCGAAGGTGGAAGAGAGAACCGAGGAGATACGGCGGAAGAACGAGGAACTCCATGGGTTGAATGTACGGCTTGAAAGCAGTTTCCTCGAGGCGGTCCGCCTCCTTTCGGCGTACGTGGAAACGCGAAACCCCCGGCTCGGCCGCCACATGAGAAAAGTGGCCCGCCTGGCGCGCGAGACGGCCGCCGATGTCGGAATCAGCGGCGCCGACCTCGACGACATCGAGATCGCCGGCATGTACCACGACATCGCCTTCATCGGCCTCCCCGAGAAATTATGGCTCGCCGAGCCGGACGAGGTGCGGGGTGTGGACTCGAAGTCGATCCGTGAACATCCGGTGATCGCATCGATGGCCCTCCAGTCGGTCGACCGGCTGCAGAAGGCGGCCGGCATCGTTCTGCACCATCACGAGCGGCTCGACGGCGGCGGTTTCCCCGAAGGCATCAAGGGGGGCGCCGTTCCTCCGGGCGCATCGATCGTCGGGGCGGCGGCCGACTACTGCAAGGTGATCGAAACAGGGCCGAGAAACCCGAATCGAATCATTACGATGGCGGGGCGCCTCCTCGGCACCGACGCCGTCGGCATCGCCGTCGGCGAACCGGAAGAGATGCTCCACCAGGTGGCGGAGCGCCTCCTCCTCCGGCGCGCCCACAAGTGGTACGGCATCAAGGTGGTGGCGAAACTGCTCGAGCGGGTGCGGGCGCGCTCGTGTGAAGACGCCGCCGACGAGGGGAAGGAGCAGATGGTGATCGATCTCGACCGGCTCGAACCGGGCATGACCCTCGCCCGCGACCTTCGTCTCTCCGACGGACGGCTTCTCCTGCTCGGCGGCACCGAGCTTTCCGAGGAACGGATCCGGTCGATTCAAAACCTGGGACGAAGCCAGCTGATCAAGGCGCACGTGTTCGTCTGACGCCCGGTCACAATCACGGGAAAGGAAGACGGGCGCCTCCGCGATGGGGGCGCCCGTTTCGATGAACGGCCCGTCTTCCCTTACTTCACGATGTCGAGAAGCTGCACGTCGAACACGAGCGTCGCGTTCGGCGGGATCACGCCGCCCGCCCCCCGCGGGCCGTAGCCGAGTTCCGGCGGGATGAAGAGAAGGCGCTTTTCGCCCACCTTCATGTCGGTGAACGCCATGTCCCAACCCTTGATCACCCGCCCCACGCCGATCGGCGTCTGGAACGGCTGCCCGCGATCGACGCTCGAATCGAACTTCGTACCGTCGAGAAGGTAACCGGTGTAGTGGGCGCTGATCGTCTGCCCCTTCGTCGGAACGTCGCCCGTTCCCTCCTCGCGGACGATCCACTTCAGACCGTTTTCGCCCTCCACAAGGTTGTCGAGGTCGACGCCGAGCTGTTCGGCGATCTTCTCCCATCCCTGTTCACCCGTCATATTCTGCGTGCCGCCTTTCGTCGTCTCTTCCGGGGCGCTCTGAGGCTTCTTCGCCGCCGTGTCCCCCGCCTTGTCGTCGCTCTGTCCACCGCAGCCGGATAGAGACACCACCGACAGGCCGGCGATGAATGCGGTCGCTATCCGCAGTCTCGTTTTCATGCTGGAAACGCTCCTTTCCCGTTGACCCTTCCGATTCAGGACGGTTCATCTTAACCCGCACGCCCCCCGATGGCCACCACCATCAGCCGAAGCCGCTCGCCCGGCGGGGGCGGTGTCCTGTATGATCCTTATTCGGGACGATCACGAGGAGTTGTCATCACGCGATGAGCGTCACCATCCATCCGTTCGATCGGCGGCACGGCGTCGCGCTTTTCGTTGCGTTCGCCGCGCTGCTCCTGTCGCACGGCGATGCCATCGCCCTCGATCCGGGGGCGGCGCGGGTGTGGAATCACTCTTCGGCGGGCGATCTCGAGGGGTGGGCAACGCCCACCGGATCGCTTTTCGTCCGAGACGGTATGTTGCGCCTCGACGTCGCCGCCCGGTCGTTGTCGCTCCTCGGCCCGGAACACATCGCCGTGGACGCCGCGTCGCTCACGAGACTCGAAATCGACCTTTCCATCGATCCGCCCGACCGGAGGGTCGGTCTCTACTGGACCGACGACGCGAAGAGGGGATTCCGGCGGGAATGGAGCGTCCCCGTCGCGACCGGAAGATCGACGCTCGACCTCTCGCCGCTGCCCGGGTGGCGCGGGACGATCGACCGGTTGTTCATCGTTCCCGAGAAGGGAGTGCGGCGCGTGGAAGTGCGGTCGATCGCCCTCCTTCCGAAAAGAAGCGCCGCCGGCAAGCTTGGCGAGACGTGGAACGACTTCTTCCGTATCGAAACGCGCGCCGGATACACGGTGAACACTTTCCACGGCGCCCACGTGGGGCCGGTGCCGTTCACCCTGATCCTCGGCGGCGGGGCGATCCTCCTTTTCATCGCCGGCCGTCTCGTCGGCAGGCGGCGCGAAGGGAGCGGCGCGAAGAGAGCACGCGCCCTCCTCGTGGGGGCGGCGCTCCTCTTCGCCGCGAGGGGTGCTCTCGACCAGGTGCGCGTCGCCGCGCAGGACGAGAAGTACTTCCGCGGAAGAACGACCGCCGAGAAGATCGCCATGCTCAACCCACCCGGTTTCTTCCCCCTCCTGGAGGAAGGAAACCGGCTCATCCCGCCCGGGGAGGGTGTCGAGCTGAGGGCAAAAAAGCCCTTCCCATGGGAGAAGGGAGGATACTACCTCTACCCGCGCAAGGTGGAAGAGAAGGCGCGCTGGGTGATCTCGTACCGCACCGCCGCGCCCGCCGATTCCGTATCGATGGAACTCCTCTTCCGCCGCAAGGGAATCGGATCGATCTACGGGAGGGGCGCGCCGTGAGAATGTGGGCGGAAGTCTTCGCGGCGGCGCTCCTGATCCTAGCGGCGGGCGACGGACTCCTCGCGATCCTCGGGGCGCGACCGCGCGGCGCCGACCGGACGGCCGCCGTCGCTTCCTCCTTCGGGGCGGGCGTCGCCCTCATCGCCACGTGGTCTCTCCTTCTCGCCCTCGCCGGGGTGCGGGCATCGTTCCTCCTCCTCGCGTCGCCGGCGCTCCTCCTTGCCGCCGGGCGGATCCGCCGGCGGCGCGTCGAAACGGAAGGGGCGGATGCGCCCGGGACGAACGGCGAAACGGCAACACGCCGAGCCGGGACGCTTCTGTTCTGCGCGGCGGCGGCGGTCGTCCTCTTCCAGCTCCTCTACGTCTTCCATTTCGCCCTACTTCGTCCGGTCCACGGCTGGGACGCGTGGCGGATCTGGTCGTTCAAGGCAAAAGTGATTTTCCTTGAACACGGCTTCCCGGACGATTTCTTCACCGGCCACTGGGCGGGGTTCGCCGGCTACCCCCTCGGCATCCCCTTCGTCGAGTCGTTCCTCGCCCGCGCCGCGACGACATGGGATGACACGGCGATCAAGCTTCTCTTCCCCCTCTTCTACGCCGGCACACTTATCCTTTTCGCGCGGCTCCTCCACGAGACGGGCCGTGCCCGCGCCGTCCCCCTGGGGCTCCTCCTCCTCGCCCCGGCACCCCTCCTCGTTCACCACGGCGCGGTGGCGTACATGGACCTCCCCCTCGCCTTCTTCCTCCTCGGCGCGGTGACATGGCTCACGCGGTGGGAACGGAAGGGCGATCCGCCGGCGCTCTCCCTCGCCGCGCTTTTCGCCGGCTTCCTCCCGCAGATCAAGAACGAGGGGCTTCCGCTTTTTCTCCTTCTCACGGCGCTCTTCTTCCATCTCGCCCGCCGGCGGGGCGATGTCCGAAAGAACGCGATCCGCTGGTTCGCCCTGTCGCTCCCCTTCTGCCTGCCGTGGCTCTTGTTCAAGTACGGCGCCGCCGTGCCCGACTCGCCCTATCATCACTTCGCCTTCCCGGGCGCGGCGGGTGCGGCCGTTCGCGCGATCGAGTTCGCGCGCCTCACGGCGACGAGCCTCTTCCTCTCCGGATCGTGGGGAATCGCCTGGTACCCCCTTCTCCTCTTCCCTTTCTTCCGGAGAAGGAAACTCCCCGCGCCGCTTCTTCTCACCCTCGCCGGAGGCTTCCTCCTCTTCGCGTCGGCGTACGCCTTCACCGACAGCTACACGTTTCTCGAAAACGGCACGGCGCTGGGACGGAACCTGCTCGTGCTCCTTCCCCTGGGAACGGCGTGCGGGATGTGTCTACTTTGGGACGATAAGCGGAGCGGGTGAAGCGGCGGGCGGAGTGACCGGCCCGGACGGACACATTCAAAGCTCGAATACCATACCTTCTTCGGCGAGGCAAAATCCTTCCGATTCCACACGGCGGCGCTCTTCACTTTCTCGATCGAGCGCCTTGTTCGTATGGTTGATATGGATAAAGTAAACCTTTGAGCGATCGGCGGCGCCGAGCGACGCGAAGCGTTTCATCGAGTGCGTGATCGTCGGATGGGGAATCGCCGAACGGTCGCGACCGGGAAGCTCTGCGTCGTCATAAAATGTTCCGTCGAGAAAGGCGACGTCCACCCGGGCGATCATCTCCTCTACCCGGACGCCCTCCTCCTCCCACAGTTCCCAACTGTCGATGTCGGGAAGAAAGAGCGCCGTACGGTGCGGTCCTTCGATCCGGAACGCGGCGGTCTCCGAATACTCCTGCCTGTGGGGTACGGTGAACGGCGTGACGCGAAGCGACCGGTTCAGTTCGATCTCCTCCCCACCCTCCATGCCGCGCAGGTCGATGTTGCCGCACCGCGCGAGCTGCTCCCACGGAGCGTTCGTCTCGAGGAACCGGCGGAGGCGCGGCAGCGCATATACGGGAACATCCTTCGCGTTCATCGATTCTCTGCCGAGGAAGATCAGCCCCGCGTAGTGGCCGATATGGGCGTGGCTGAGAAATAGGCCGTCGATGCCGGGAAGCGGTTCGACCGGCATCGCCCGATCGAGCGCGGCGAGCTGCCAGCGGAAATCGGGAGTCGCCTCGAAGAGCCAGCGCCCGCCGCCCGGTCGGTCGACCAGGGCGAGAGACGCGGCGTAGCGCGAGACCGACGGATCGGTCCACCGGTCGGCGCGCTTCTCACCCGCCTGCGGTACGCCGCCGTCCTGCGCCACGCCGAGAATGACGATGGCGGGCCCATTTCGCAGACCGCTCTTCCCGGTTTCCTTCGTCGCCATCGACCCCCCTTACGGTTCGACCTTTCGCTCGAAGAACGATTCGAGCCGGGAACGTTCCTCGCCCGAATCGAAAAGCGATCGGTTGTCTGCGAATCTCGGCAGGACACCCCCCTCCACCCCTCGGTGCGGGATCGCCTCCTCCCCGGGCGCAGGCGCGAAGAAGAGGCCGGTCTCCGGGCGGCGGTAGAGGCAACCGGCCTGATCGGCGGGCCGGGCGGCGATCCACTCCCGCCCCCCTTCGAGCGCACTCCGATACAGGGGGATCTCCCTGCCGGGATCGAATTCGAACGCCAGGTCGAGCCGATTGAACGCCTCCCGGCCGTGTCCGCCCCTCCGGGCGAGCTGCTCGATCAGCATGAGCGGATTCCATCCCGGATCCTTGCCGCACGCCGCCCAGCAGAGGGCGCCGAGAGGAAGAACCTTCCTGTGAAGATAAAGAATATCGACCAGGTCGCGCGGTTCGTCCCGACCCGCAAGGGCGAGCACCTTGTTCACCGACAGGTCGACCGGGTGTAGGACATATCCGACACCCTCCAGTTTCACCGTCGGGAGGAACCGCCACGCGGAATCGTGCGCCCAGTCGATCCGGACCGATTCACCGCCCGCACGCGAGACAACGCCCCTGATGAATCCCACCTGAGAGAATTCGATGACGAGATCGAACCCACCGGCCCGGAGGGTCTCCCTGTCTCTCGCGAACGCCTCGGCGACCGCCCGCTCCCTGTCGTGAAACAGGTCGATATCGACGCTTCGCCTGGGCGATGCGGAGGCGAGGTGGATTCCCGCCTCACCGGCAAGGTAGCTCTCCTCCGCCCGGTTGCCGGCGAGCGCCGTGAGAATCGCCGCCTGTAACGATGTCAGCGGCACAGCTTCATTGCCGCCATCCATCCTTCCATCCCTCCATGCTTGCGGAGCTGCTGCGCCACCCACCCGATGTCGTCTTCCCCGATCACGAGGTCGGCCGGGCTGCTCCAGAAACAACGCACCCGAAACCGGCGAAAGGCGCGCCTCGCCTCCCGCACGGCGACCATGCGACGGGCGTCTTCGGCGGATAATTTTCTCCGGCTTCGCCTCCCCCCCTTGCTGCCGATGGTCGCCATATATCTTCGGACCTCGGGATGCAGGAATTCGCCCATGACATCATTATAAGCAGCTTATGTTCTATCTGCAACTCTTTTTGTGAAATAGCGCCCCGAAGCCTCCTCCGCACCCGGCCGGGCGCCTCGCCCCCGTTCGGTGCCCGTGCGACAGGCGTCTTCGGCGGACAGCTCTCTCCCGCTCCGGTATACTCACCCGGCGGGAGGTTTCATGCTGAACTACATCTGGGCCGGGTTTTTCATCGTCGGGTTCCTGGCGGCGTGCGTGCAGGCGATCTTCTTCGGCCACGTGGAAGTGTTCCGCGACGTGGTGGCGTCGACGTTCGACATGGCGAAGACCGGTTTCGAGATCGCCCTCGGTCTCACCGGGGTGATGTGCCTCTGGCTCGGCATCCTCAAGCTCGGCGAGGCGGGGGGCGCCGTCGATCGGCTCACCAGGCTCTTCCGCCCCCTCTTCCGGCGGCTCTTTCCCTCGATCCCCGACGGCCACCCGGCGGAAGGGTCGATTCTGATGAACATGGCGGCGAACATGCTCGGCCTCGATAACGCCGCCACGCCGATCGGTCTCAAGGCGATGAGGGAGATGCAGGAGCTGAACGACAGAAAAGAGCGCGCCACCGATGACATGATCCTCTTCCTGGTAATCAACACGTCGTCGGTGACGATCCTGCCGGTGACGATCTTCACCTACCGCGCACAGATGGGCGCCGCCGACCCGACCGACGTCTTCCTCCCCATACTGATCGCCACGTTCTGCAGCACGATCACCGGGCTCGTCGTCACGTCGATCGTGCAGAAACGGAATCTCCTCGACCCGGTGATCGCGCTCTACGTGGGCGCCATGACGCTCGTCATCGCAGGGCTGATCGCCTACTTCACCCGTCTCGACCGCGAGGCGATGGAGGCGCAGTCGGCGCTGTTGGCGAACGTGACGATCCTCCTCGTGATCGTCCTTTTCATCGCCGCCGCGCTGGCGAGGCGCGTCGCGGTGTACGAGGTGTTCGTCGAGGGAGCGAAGGAGGGGTTCGCCGTGGCGGTGGGGATCATTCCGTATCTCGTGGCGATGCTCGTGGCGATCGGCGTCTTCCGCGCGAGCGGCGCGCTCGACCTTTTCCTCGACGGCGTCCGCGCGGCGGCAGGCGTGGCGCACCTCGACACCGCCTGGGTCGAGGCGCTCCCCACGGCACTGATGAAGCCGCTCTCGGGAAGCGGCGCCCGCGGCATGCTCATCGAGACGATGAAAACGTACGGCGCCGACTCGTTCGCCGGCCGCGTGGCGAGCGTCGTCCAGGGGAGCACCGAGACGACCTTCTATGTGCTCGCCGTCTACTTCGGTTCGGTGGGCATTCGCAAGACCCGTCACGCCGTCGGGTGCGGCCTCGCGGCGGACGCCGCCGGCGTCATCGCCGCGATCCTCGTGTGCTACCTCTTCTTCCGGTGAAACGGACGCGCAGGAAAAGCCGCCCCGCCGCGCTCACCGGATCGACGCGCCGCTTCCGATCGGCCCGTCCACGGTGACGAGGCGGAGGGTGTCTCCCTCCGACGCGGCGAGGAGCATCCCGTTCGACTTCACGCCCCTCAGTTTCACCGGCTTCAGGTTCGCCACGATGACGATCGTCTTTCCCACCAGGTCGGCGCATTCGTAATGCTCGGCGATGCCCGCGACGATCTGCCGCCGCTCCTCGCCGAGCGCGAGCTGCAGGCAGACGAGCTTATCGGTCCCCTCCACCCTTTCCGCCTCGAGAATCTCGGCGGTCTTCAGCTCGACTTTCGCGAAGTGGTCGTACTTGATCCGCGCCACCCCCTCGACCGCTACTTCTTTCCCCGGCGCTTTCGCTTCCCCTTCGGCGGGCTCGGTCCGCATCTTGTCGTTCTTCTCCGGTTCGCCTCTCACCGATCCGCCGTTCGTCGCTTCTTCGGTCACCGTCGATCCTCCTGTCGCAGGTTTTCGAACCGTACAGCATCTTCTTCTCCAGGAGAGTATCTCACGGCGACAAACGACGCCACATCGATGGGTACGATCGCCCGGGCGATCCGCCGGCTCCGCGAAGCTCTCCCCGGCCCTGTCGTGCCCGAAAAAAACGCCTCCCATGGTTGACTCTGCGCTCCATTTCTGGTAAAACATACCTACCGGTCGGTTTGTTTCGCGCAAAGACAGCCGCGACGCCGTCCCGGCACCCCGGGGGACCGATGCAGACAAAGTCAGAAATAACAATCAGTAACATCCTCTCGGCGGCGGAAGGGCTTTTCCTCGCCCGGCAGTACGCGGACGTGACGATGGAGCAGATCGCCGCGGCATGCGACGTCACCAAAGGGGCGATCTACTATCACTTCCCGAGCAAGGAGAAGCTCTATCTCGCCATGCTGCACGCCGATCTCGACGAGAAGCGCGCCCTCCTCGGCGAGGCGATCGCCTCCCGGGCCGACTGCGCCGAGCGGCTCAGGAGACTGACGCGCCGCTTCTTCGACCTTCCCGCCGAGAAAAGAGAGCTCATCCGGCTGATCCGCCGGGATATCAACGTCTTCGAAGGCGCCGCGCGCGACGACTTGGTGCGCACCTACCAGGCGTCGCTCCCCGAACTGGTGGAGGAAGTGATCCGCGACGGCATCGCGGCCGGCGAACTCGCCCCCGGCGATCCGCGGCTCCTCTCGTGGCATTTCGTCGCCCTGGTGGAGGTGGTGCTCGCCGACTACGCCGCGTCGGTGATCCCCGGCGCGGAATCGAAGATCGAATATGTGCTGAACCTCTTTTTGAACGGCGCCGGAAACCAGAGAAACGGAGAGTGTCCATGCCCATGAACGAACCGGTTTTCCAGGAGTGGCGCGATCAGCCGCTCGACGAGATCCTTTATGTCTGCCGTGAACTGGTGGAAGATGCCCGGTTCCCGACTGTCGCGAAGTGGCGCGAGAACGGCGGCAAGGTGGCGGGCCACTTCCAGGTCTACTTCCCCGAAGAGATCGCCCACGCGGCGGGAATGCTCCCGGTGAAGATGCGCGGCGCGCCGGTGGAGCCGACACGGGCGGACTCCCATTTCGGTTCGTACCTCTGCTCGATCCTGAAGACCTCACTCGAAGTCGCGGTGACGGGCGTGGTGGAACTCGACCTGTTCATCTCCCACCCGATCTGCGACGCGGCGCGGAACCTCGCGGCGATCTGGGGACGGAATTTCGATTACCCGTGCCAGATTCTCTATCTCCCGCAGAACCCGAACTCCGCTCACAGCGCCGAGTATCTCGCCGGCGAGTACGGAAGACTCGCCCGCGTCGTCGAGGAAGTGGCCGGAAGGAAGATCACCGACGACGCCCTTTGCGCATCGATCGCGCTGTTCAACGAGAACCGCCGTCTCATGCGCGAGCTCTACGACATGAAGCGGGAGACGCCGTGGCTCGTCAGCGCGGACGAAGCGTACGCCCTCGTCTCGGTGGGCGGCATGATTCCACGGGAGGAGCACAACGAGATCCTGCGCACCGTGCTCCCCATGCTGCGCGAACGGAAACAGAAGAAGCAAGACCGGATCCGCATCGTCTTCGAGGGCGCGTTCTGCGAGCAGCCCCCCCTCGACCTGGTGCGCATGCTCGGCCGCACATGCTACGTGGTGGACGACGATTTTCTCATCGGCATGCGCTACCTCGTCGATGACGTGCCGGCCGGCGGCGATCCGTTCCTCAACCTGGCGGAGTCGTACATCGACCATTCCACGTACAGCCCGGTGCAACACGACAACCGGAAGCCGAAGGAGAAGATGCTCCTCGAGCGGGTGAAACGCGCCCGGGCGGACGCGGTGATCGTCACGGCGGCGAAGATGTGCGAACCGGGCCTCGAGGAGCAGGTGGCGTATACCCACGCACTCGACGAGAAGGGGATCCCCTACTTCGTGAGTGAGTTCGAGGAGAATATGACCTCCTTCGACCACCTGGAGCTTCAGGTCGAAACATTCCTCGAAAAACTGCTATTCGCATGACGGGAGGAGACGGACGGATGACGAAGAAGACGATGACGGAAGAAGAGGGGATCGTCGGCCGCGGGAACCGCGACGGCGCCCGCCTCTTCCGCGAATGGTTCGGCGAGTTGACCGACACGGCGGAAAACGGCGGCGCGGCGGCGTACGTGTTCGTCATGGGAAGTCTGAACGAGATCCTGAAGAGTTTCGACCTGCCGGTGGTCTTTCCCGAGATCAACTCGCTCCAGACCGCGGTGCGCCACGCGGCGCACGACTACCTGAACGAGGCGGAAGACTACGGCTACTCCCCTGATATCTGCGGCTACGTCAAGGCGGACGTGGCGATGCAGCTGCGCGACGGCGACCATCCGATGGGAAGACTCCCGAAGCCGACACTCGCCGTGCTGACGAACGCGTGCAACACGTACATCAAATGGGCGGAGATCTGGGAGCGGATGTACTCGATCCCCGTGTTCACCATCGACATCCCCGGATCGCGCGAGGCGGGGGGGCAGACGTGGAAGGGGAACCGCGATTTCGAGAACGATCGCCGTTACGTGGAGGCGCAGCTTCGCGAGCTGATCGAAGGGCTGGAAAGGGTGACGAAGAAAAAGTTCGACATCGACCGGTTGCGCGAAGTGCTCGGGTACGCCAACGAGATGAGCGCCGGCTGGCAAAGGGTGCTCGAGCTGAACCGGAGCCGGCCGTCGCTCTTCAACGCCCTCACCGACGGCACGATCTACCTCGGCGTGGCGAACGGATTCCGCGGCACCGAGGAGGGAAGCCGCTACTTCAAGGAACTCGTCGAGGAGATGGAGCACAAGGCGGCGGGAGGAATCGGGACGCTCACGAACGAGGAGTACCGCCTCACGTTCATCGGCGTTCCATGCTACCCGATCTTCCGGCGGTTCAACGAGCTGTTCACCGAGTGGGGGGGAACGTTCGTCCACTCGACGTACCTCTACTTCGCCTCGGGGGGGACGAACCTCGGCTTCCAGTACGATCTCGCGCACCCGATCGAAAGCCTCGCCGAGGGGGTGCTGATCAGCGTGCGCGACGCCATGGACAGCATGTTCCACCAAGAGAGGATGCTTGAGCGGATGATCGACGAGTACGCCCTCGACGGTATCATCTACCACCCGATCAAGAGCTGCCGCACCGTCTCGACGGGGCTCGCCGACAGCCGGCGCTACCTCTCCGATCGAAGGGATGTTCCGAGCCTCTTCCTCGAGTCGGACATGATGGACCGGAGAGTCGTTTCGGAAGCGCAGATGAAGAACAGGATCGACGCCTTCTTCGAAGGGCTCGCATCACGGCGCCGGCGGGCGGCGGCGCCGGGGAAGGAGTAGAGCGATGGCATATGCGGCGGGCGTCGACGTGGGATCGACGCAGACGAAGGCGATCGTCATCGACGAGAATCGGAAAATCGTCGGGCGGGCGCTCATCGACACGGGGGCGAACGTCGTCCAGGCGGCGGAGAACGCCTTCGAAAAGGCGCTCGAGAACGCCGGCATCCGGGAAGAAGAAATGGAGTACATCATCGGCACCGGTTACGGCCGTTACCGCGTGACCTTCGGCAACACCCAGGTGACGGAGATCAGCTGTCACGCGCGCGGCGCGGTCGAAATGTTCCCCGGCACCCGGACGGTGGTCGACATGGGCGGTCAAGACACGAAGGCGATCCGCGTGAACGAAACGGGCGAGGTGATCGATTTTTGTATGAACGATAAGTGCGCCGCCGGCACGGGGCGGTTTCTCGGCGCCGCGGCGGTCGCCCTCGATATCCCCCTCGGTGATCTCGGCGCGACGGCGCTGAGACACCAGCGGATGGTGCGGATCAGCACGACGTGCACCGTGTTCGCCGAGTCGGAAGTGCTCTCGTGGCTCGGCAAGGGGAAGAAGATCGAGGACATCCTCTGGGGGGTGCACTACTCGATCGCCTCCCGCTCGGCGGGACTCCTCCGCCGGGTGGGCGTCGAGAGCGAGGTGACCTTCACCGGAGGGGTGACGAGAAATATCGCCATGATCAAGGCGCTCGAGGAGCGGCTCGGCATGAAACTGAACGTGAGCGACGAATCCCATTACATCGGAGCCCTCGGCGCGGCGCTCTTCGCGCTCGATCACATTCTCGCGAGCCGCGCGCCGCGACCGGAAGCGACGGAGACGAAACCATGAGCATCACCGCGGGAATCGATATCGGATCGACGTACACGAAGGCGATCGTGCTCGACGGCGAAAACAACATCCTCGCCCGCGACCTGAGGCCGACCGGTTTCAAGCTTGCAGAGGTCTCCCGCGCCGCCTACGAAGCGTGTCTCGCCGCCGGCGGCATCGACGAGAAAGACGTCGACTACGTGGTGGCCACCGGAATCGGAAGGCACCAGGCGCAGTTCAAAGACCTCCACGTCACCGACCTGACCGCCAGTGCGCGGGGCGCGAGTTTCCTCTTCCCGGGAACACGGACGATTCTCGACGTCGGCGGGCAGACGATGAAGGCGACCCGACTCAACGACGCGTCGCAGGTCCACTCGTTCCGGCTCAACGACAAGTGTGCCGCAGGCACCGGTGCGTTCCTCGAGAAGACGGCACGCTACATGGGCTTCGACACGACTGAGATCGGTCCGCTCATGTCGACGTCGAAATCGCCCGTCCCGATTTCGGGGGTGTGCGCCGTGTTCGCCGAGTCGGAGGTGATCAACCATCTCTCGCAGGGAACGGCGCCCTCCGACATCATGCAAGGGGCGATCGAGTCGCTCGTCGGACGGTCGGTGCAGCTGATGCGCCGCGCGAAAGGCGCGCCGGAGTACACCCTCGTGGGAGGCATCCTCCGCTTCGAATCGATGGCGCGCTGCGTGCGCGAGCATCTCGACAGCGAGGTGAACGTCCCCGACAGCGAGACGGTGCAGTTCGTCGCCGCCCTCGGCAGTGCGATTCTCGGCGGCGTGAGACTCCGCAAGATCCGGGATGAGGCCGTTTCGGGAGCGAAGTGACCGGCGTGACGAAGGAGGCGGCGCCGTGAAGGCCGAAGACGACCGGTGCGTGCGAAGCGAGGACGCCCGCGCCGGCGAAGAAGAGATCCCGGCCGATCCCGCCCTCACGGCGAAGGGGTGGGTTCGCCGTTTCGTAGCTGGCGAGGATCGCGTCGACGAGGCGGTGGAACTCTACCGTTCGATGGGGTTGGAAGTGAGAGTGGAGAAACTTTCGCCGGCGGATTTCGCTTCCGCCTGCGCCGATTGCGCCCTCGCGTCATGCCGCGCATACGTGATGATCTACACGAGGAAACGGCCTTAGAGCACAACCAATTTAATACCAACGTGTTAAGCCGGTCGGATGCCCGCGGTCCCGCCGGTGGACGCGTTTCGCGCGGTCCGGATTTTTGCCCGGCAAAGGCGTATTTTTCCTAGCACATTCGCGCGGAATCATCGACCTTATCCGGAGTGTACAGTCCCGGCCGGTCCGGAGTCATTCAGACAAAAGAAAGAGCGAGAAGGAGGAAGGCGATGTCCTTCGACACGAAAGTCTTCATGGAGTACGTGAAGGCGAAAAACCCAGGCGAGAAAGAGTTTCACCAGGCTGTGGAGGAGGTTTTCGAATCTCTCGACATGGTTCTCGATAAGCATCCCGAATACATCGAGGCGAGGATCCCCGAGCGGTTCGTCGAACCGGAGCGGGTGATCCTATTCCGCGTACCGTGGATCGACGACAAGGGGAAGATCCAGGTCAACCGCGGTTTTCGCATCGAAATGAACAGCGCCATCGGACCGTACAAGGGCGGGCTGCGCTTCCATCCGAGCGTCTATCTCGGCATCCTGAAGTTCCTCGCCTTCGAGCAGGTGCTGAAGAACAGCCTGACCACGCTCCCCATGGGCGGCGGCAAGGGCGGATCCGATTTCGACCCGAAGGGAAAGTCGGACAACGAAGTGATGCGTTTCTGCCAGAGCTTCATGACCGAGCTGCAGCGCCACATCGGCCCCGACACCGACGTGCCCGCGGGCGACATCGGCGTGGGTGGGCGGGAGATCGGATTTCTCTTCGGCCAGTACAAGAGACTCCGCAACGAGTTCGCCGGCGTTCTCACCGGCAAAGGTCTCAACTGGGGCGGCAGCCTGATCCGCCCCGAGGCGACCGGCTACGGCCAGGTCTACTTCGCCAATGAAATGCTCCAGGCGAACGGCAAGAGCATGGAAGGTCTCACCTGCCTCGTCTCCGGAAGCGGCAACGTGGCGCAGTACGCCACGGAGAAAGTCCTCGATCTCGGCGGCAAGGTGGTGACCGCGTCCGATTCGAGCGGCATGATCTACGACGCCGAGGGGATCGACCGCGAGAAGCTCGCGTTCATCATGGATCTGAAGAACGTGCGGCGCGGTAGGATCAAGGAGTACGCCGACAAGTTCCCGAACGTGGAGTACATGGCCGTCGATCCGAAGGCGGACTGCAATCCTCTGTGGGACATCAAGGCGGACGTCGCCCTTCCGGCGGCGACGCAAAACGAGATCAACGGCAAGGACGCCGCGAATCTCGTGAAAAGCGGCGTCTTCTGCGTGTCTGAAGGGTCGAACATGCCGACCACCCCCGAAGGGGTCGAGACGTTCCTCGGGAACAAGATTCTCTACGGTCCGGGGAAGGCGGCGAACGCCGGCGGCGTTGCCGTGAGCGGCCTCGAGATGTCGCAGAACAGCATGCGGCTCAGCTGGACGCGGGAAGAGGTGGATCAGAGGCTCCACGGTATCATGAAGAACATCCACCAGAACTGCATCGAGACCGCCGAGAAGTACGGCACCCCGGGGAACTATGTGAACGGGGCGAACATCGCCGGCTTCCTGAAAGTGGCGAACTCGATGCTCGACCAGGGCTGCGTATAGTCCGAAGTCTATGGAATCGAATCGATCGGGCGGGGCGGCGAAGAGTCGCCCCGCTTTCACGTCTCGTCCTTTTCGCAGGGCGCTACGGCTTCAGAATGACGCCGTTCCCCGCGGCGCCGTCGATGCGAATCGAGAGATCCTCGTCGAAAGAAAGGTGCCGGAGGAAGGTCGCCCCCGGCGCCGTCGGGAAGTTCTCGAGGTACTCCCAGTCGATGAAATCGCCCTCCTTCTCGAGACTGACGTGCAAAGCGCCCACCTCGTGATAGGTCAGCTCACGGAAGAAGTGGGTTCCCCGCGACGACTCGACGTTGAACTCGTCGAGTCCCGCCTCCACCTGGATCTTCGTCCCCGACACCTGGCTCCACGACACGGGAATGCCGAGGGAGCGGTCGGTCGACCCCCACCGGCCCGAACCGACCAGAACGTACGGCCGGCCCGCCTCGGAGAGGCGGTCGTTCCATTCGCCCACCTCGGCGGCGATCTCGACGGAACGGGAGAGGTCGAGCGTGTCGGGACAAAGGGCGATCACGTCCCGGACCCCTTCGACCACACCGCCGCCGAGGGCGGAGACGGACGTGCAGATCGCCCGGGGGGCGAGACGGGTGAGATCCGAAACATCGAGGGGCCTTGCGGAAGGAGCGGCGCTGGCGACGATCCTCTCGACGAAGAAGGACGCCCCCACGCCGCTCGCTCTTTTTTCGGCGGCGGGGATGGCGGAGAACTCGAGTGTGGCGGCGCAGCGGGGGAAGATCTCGTGGAGGAGCGCCACGAGACGCTTCAAGATCGGCGCGAGGGGGAAGAGCCCCCCCCGCAAGATCGGCGCGAAGGTCACCACCGGGATCCCTTCGCGGAAGACGCCAGGATAGATCATCTCGTTTTCCCGCGAGTAGATCCCCCCCACGGCAACGAGGGTGCCGTCGTTTCGTCCGGCGTCGAGGGGGTGCTCGCGGGGCTCATCATCTCCCGCGCCGAGGGCGAGAAACGTTCTTTGCGAGTTCTTCACGATATCGGCGGGAAGGGAGAAGTCGGGCATCAGCTCGGGATAGGCCGGGGAGAAGCGCACCGCTTCCATGGGAGGGCGCCCCGCCCGCGAGAGCCCGAAGAGGATCGACGCCACCCCTTCGGAAGGTTTCATGTACGACACGGGATAGTGGTTCTCGGAGAGGAGAACGCCCGCCACCACCGGGTAGTGGCGGCCGTGACGGGTCAGGCCCGGGATCTCCTGGAGAAGGAGAATCTCCCCGGCAAAGCGGTCGGAGGAAAACGCGGTCACGGCGGCGATGAGCCTCTCGGCGCGCGAGCGCGCATCGCCGGCGGTGATGAAGCGCTCGGCGCCCGCGCCGGTGAGTCTCAAGGGAGGATCGAGCGCCTCCGCGAGACGGACGGCTTCTTCCGGCGAAGGGGGACGATACAGGGCGACCGTGCGGGGGAGGTCGAAGCGGACGCCGGGAAACTCCCGGCGAAACGGCCCGCCGGAAAGACGCTCTTCGACGAGGGCGAGGATCGCTACGGCATCCCGGTCGTCCCCGCTTTTCCCGTCGCCGCCGAGACGGGCGAGTCGCGACGGTCCGTCACGAAATGTCGCGCTGAATTCTCCGATCGACACGATGCCTCCCGCGGATCGTGGGCTTCGTCGGCTTCACAGGGTTGGTGTCCGCCTCGCCCCGTCTCCGGCGAGAGATTGACACGTCCGGAGAGGGATGACAAGAACCGCCGGCGCAACCGGTTCGGTTTCATCGGGCGAGGGAAGCATTTCGACGCCTTCCGCCGGTCTGGTAGAATCGACTCATGCTGATCCCGCTGATCCGAACGAAGATCACCGTACCCGCGCCGCCCTCGTCCTATCTCCCGAGGCCGCGGCTCGATGCGCTCGCCGACGCGTGGCGTGGGAAACGGCTCGTCCTCGTCGCCGCCGGGGCGGGATTCGGCAAGACGTCGTTCCTCGCGGCGCGGGCGCGTGATTCGAAAGAGGCGGTGTCGTGGTTCACCCTCGACGAGATCGACACTGATTTCGACTCCTTCGAAACGCATCTGAGAACGGCGGTTTGTGGCGGGGAAGCGAACCGCCCGGCCGGCGGCAACGTGGAGAGCGGCGATGCTCCAAGGCGCCTTCTCGCCGACATCGTTCATTCCCTCCGGGGTACGGGGCGCATTCTCATTCTCGACGATGTTCATCTCGTATCGGGAAGCGTCGAGGTTCTCGACTTCCTCCACGCCTTGATCCGCTACCTGCCGGACGGCTGCACCCTCGTCCTCTCATCAAGGGAACACCTCGACCGTTCGGTGACGAGACTTCGCACCGGCGGCCTGGCGGCATCCCTCGAATCGGCCGATCTCGCGTTCACCGCCGAGTAGCTGACCGCTCTCTTCCGGCGCCGCTTCCCCCGATTCGAACTCGAGCGGGAACATGCCGAGAAGATCATCGCGCTCACCGAAGGGTGGGCGGCGGGCATCGAGATCTTCCTCCAGGTTCTCGACGGAGGATCGGCGGACCTGGTGGCCGGCGCTCTTGAAAGAGTGCGCTCCGCCGGGGCCGGATGGTTCCCTTATTTCGCCGAAGAGGTGATCGCCCGGCTCGACCCGGAATTGCGCGATTTCCTCCGTCGATCATCGGTGCTCCCCCTTCTCAGCGGATCGCTGTGCGACGAAGTGCTCCGGATCTCGCGTAGCTCCGCGATTCTGAAGAAGCTGGTGAGGCGGAATCTCTTCACTTTTCCCGCGGGCGACGGGAAATCGTTTCGCTATCACCATCTCTTCCGCGACTTCCTTCAGGAAGGACTCGAACAGTCGATGCCGGAAAGGAAGATTCGCGCCCTCCGGCGGCGGGGTGCATCGGCGCTGAAGAAGAGAAGGCTGTGGAGCGACGCCACGGCGGCCTACGCCGAGGCGGGCGACGCGGAATCGACGCTCCGCCTGTTCGAACAGATGGGAGAGGCTCTTCTCGCCAACGGCCGCTACGGCGTTCTTCGCCGGGCGCTCGATATCATTCCGCCGCGCCTGCTGAACCGGAGCGCCCCGGCGCTTTTCGTGCTCGGCCGGGTTCACGAGATCCAGGGTCGATGGAAAGAGGCGGAAAAGGCGTACCGGAGCGCACTGCACCTCTCTCCCCCGGGTCCGAAGCGCGCCGAACTGATGAGCCACCTCGCCCAGCACAAGGTGCGGAAAGGGGATTACCGGAGCTCGCTTCGCCTGTGCAACCGCGCCCTTGCCGAACCGGGAAGGATGAGTCCCGTCGTGCGCGGCAGGATCCTCGTGATAAGAGGCGTTTCGTCGTGCGATGTCGGGCGGCTCGACGAGGGGGAGAAATACCTGCAAGAGGCGCTCTCCCATGCCCGGAAACGGGACGACATCTACGAGGAAGGCAGAACGCTTTACATGCTCGCGGCGAATGTCCACGGCCACAGGGGGGAGTTTTCCGCCGCACGGGATGCGGCGCGCCGGTCGCTCGCCATCTTCCGGAAACGGAAGGATCCGAGGCGGATCTGCCACAGCATGGGGGTCCTCGCCTGGGTCACCACGGCGGGGGGGGCGGTTCGCACCGGACGGGAACTGACCCGGGAGGCGCTCCGGCTCTCGGAGAACCTCGGTTACACCATGATGACCGCGGTGTCCCGCTACACGCTCGGCTGCTGCGATCTGGCCGATCGCGATCTCGACGGCGCGGGGAGGCATTTCGAAGCGGCGAGGCGGATGGGGGAAGAGCTGGGAGAGGCGGAAATGAGAGCGAGCCCCCACATCGGTCTCGGCAGAACCGCCCTCGCGTCGGGGAACAGGCAGCTCGCGCGCCGCCACACCCTTCACGCCCTCGAGGTGGCCCACGCCATGAAGGCGGAAATGCTCGAGGCGGAGTGTCGCGTTCTCCTCGGGCTCACGTGGGCCGGCACGCGGAGGACACGCGCGGCGAAGGAATACGATGCGGCGGAGAAGATCTTCCGCTCCACGGGCGCCGCGTTCCATCTTCACAGGCTGTTGCTGATCCGGCTCGACACGGAGCGGGCGAAAAAGGGCGGGGCGGCCGCGCCGATTCTTACCGAACTGCTCGAGGGTGCGGCGCGCATGGAGCACGACCCCCTCTTTCTCACACTCGAACCGGAAAGAGCGGCGCGCGTTCTTCCAATGGCGATCGAAGCGGGCATCGCCGTCGACTACGCCTCGGCGCTCCTCGTCCGGCTCGATCGCATCGCCGCGCCGGGACTCGCCGCGCTCTCGCGAAGCGAATCGGAATCCGTGCGTTTGCGTGCGGTCGAAATTCTCGCCCGGATCGGCGGGGACGAGGCGCGTCGCACCCTCGCCCGCGCCGCGGACGGAAAAACGGAAGCCGGAAGATCCGCCGGGAAAGCGGCGCGCGAACTCGCCGATCTGCCGGTCGTCCCTCTCGAGATCAAGGCACTCGGTCCCCTTCGCGTTACCATCGGCAAGCGGGAGATCCGCTTCGGCGGGTGGAAATCGAAACGCGCTCTCCGACTCTTCCAGTTCCTCTTGGTGCAGCGCTTCCGCTGGGTTCAGCAGGAAGTGATCGTCGATTCGTTCTGGCCCGATTCCGACATGAAGAAAGGGGGGAACAGCCTTCGCCAGAGCGTCTTCCTTCTCCGGAAGATCCTCGAACCGGGAGCTTCCAACGGGGGCGCGGCGGGTTATGTAAGGCACCGAAACGAGGCGTACCGTCTCGAACCGGGAGAACGGCGACGATACGATGTGGCCGAATTCGAGGATCTCCTCCGGAAGGGGGATGTCGCGTGGAATGCCGGGGAAAAGGACAAGGCGCGCAAGCTGCTCGAAAGGGCGATCGGCCTGTACGAGGGAGATTTCCTCGCGGAGAGTCCGTATGAAGAGTTCGCCGTGGTGGAAAGGGAACAGCTGCGCGACCGCTTTCTCCGTGCCGTGCGAAGGGTTGTCTCGCTCTTCTCGGAGAACGGAAGGTGGGAGCGAGTCGTTCCGCTCGCCCGGCGAGGTCTGAGCTTCGACCCGTACGGCGAGGAATTGTATCGCCGCCTGGTGGTCGCCCATTGCGAAATGGGAAACCGGCGCGAGGCGCTCGCCGATTATCACAGGTACGAAGAGATGATGAGCCGGGAGATGGATCTCCTCCCCTCGCCGGCGATGAAGAAGCTCGCGGAAAAGGCGGCCGCTCTCGGCGGAAAATGATCCACCGGTCCGCTCGGCGGCGACGGCCGCGCGCGACCGCGCCCTATCCGCACCCGCCACGCATGCGGACGAATCGGTCGATCAGCACGCCGTGCCTCAATCCCCGGTCGCTCACGAGAATCGAATCGGCGCCGAGCTTTCCCATGATCGTACTCACGATCACCACCCCGGCGAGAATCACGTCGGCCCTCGCCGGTAGGAGCCCGACGATCCCTTTGCGCTCTTCCACCGTGGCGCCGGCGTAGAGCTTCACCTGGCGGTCGGCCTCGTCGCGCGGGAGAAGAGAACCCTGGATCGAAGCGGGGTCGTACTCCTCCAGTCCGAGCATGACCGACGCGAGACTCGTCACCGTCCCGCCGATGCCGACCACCGTCGCGGCGCCGCCCGGCGGATCGCCGAGTTCGCGGTTCACCCGGGAGACGAGATCCGCCAGCTCACCCGGCGAGACCGGATCGGTTTTCAGCATCTCCTCGGTGAGCCGCCGTACGCCCACGGGAAGGCTGTATCTCCTCTCGATCTCACCGGCGGAAACGAAAATGAACTCCGTCGAGCCGCCGCCGGCGTCGAAGAGGCACGCTTTCCCCGGTGGGAGATCCAATCCCGAAAGGGCGCCGGCAGAGGAGAGCCTCGCCTCCTCGTCACCGGCGAGGATCTCGACGTTCACACCGAAACGGTCACGCGCCACGGAAGTGAATTCGACACGGTTCGACGCGCTTCGAAGCGCCATGGTGCCGACCACGGCGACCGGTGAGGCACCCATTTCGCGCGCCGTGTCGAGGAAGACGCCGAGAAGATCGAGATTCCGGTCGATCGCCCCGCCGTCGAGGCGGCCCGTCCGGTGAAGCCGTTCGCCCAGGCGCGAGACGCGCGTCGTGTCGGCCGCCACGGCGAACGAACCATCGTCGCCGACATCCGCCACGAGGAGCTTCATCGAGTTGCTTCCCACGTCGATGACCGCGCACCGGTTCATCTCGACCGCCGCCCGAAGTTCAAGCGCTTCAGCAGGGCCACATAGCTCGTATTCTCGAATTCGATGAAACCGAACTCCTTCACCAAAGAGAGAACGATGCCGGCATCCGCGTGTTCGACGCATACGGTCTTCACCACGCCCCCCGCCACGTCGAGTTCGGCTCTCTCGAGGATGGCGCCTTTATACAGATAACCCCATCGTCGTTTCGACACGGGAACGACTCTGAACGGTCCCGCCGCGCCGGTCATACCGGAGAGGAACGCCTCTTCGTCGTACACCGCATCACGGAACGGCCGGGGCGGAAGGGAAAGAGCTTGAAAGAGCGCATCGACCACGCCGGCGGCGAGGGGGAAAGGTTCTTTCATCACGGGGCTCCACCGCTCGAGCCGGTCGGCGTTCACCTCGCGGAGAATCTTGACGTCGAGCGCACCGCCGCGGATCTTGACGTTCCCGTCGCTTAGCGGGGAGAGAAGATACACCTCCGAGCTCTCCACGAAACGGCTGCAATCGAGGGCGGTGAGTTTCTCCTCCCCTTCGCCGAAGGAATCGCCGAAGGCGCGCCACTCCCAGCGGGGAACGATTCCATCGATGGCGCCCACCTCCCCCTAACGCGGTGCGTGCGGCTTGGCGCCGCCGTACGTGCCGGTATGCAGATCATGGTCGTGCTGGGCGATGATCGCCCGCGCCACGTTCGCCGTGTAGCTGTTCATGCGGCGGAGAATATCCATCAGCTCGAGATGGATCTCGCTGGTGGCCACCGATTCCTGCACCGCGTTCCGCACCCTCTCGAAGTGCGCCTGCCGGTACGCTCCCTCGAGGGCGACGTACTTCGCCTGCTTCACCGTCATCTTCTTCGCCTTCTCGAGGCTCACGTCGCGAAAAGCGATGAGCGCACGGCTCACCTGCTTCATCATCTTGAGATGGTATGCCCGCACCTCTGTTTTTCCCGATTCGGAAAAGTCCTCGTTCAGGGCGATCATCTTCCTCGCCAGCGGCCTGAGATCTTTGTCCACGATATCGGCGAACTGCTCGAACTGGCTGTTCACGTGCATCATGAGGTACACCTCCCGCGCCTGGTCCTCGCTGATATCCTGCTGCGTGATCGCCAGGAGATACTTGCTGATCTGCTGCTCGAGCTCGTCCACCTCCTGTTCGAGTTCATGAAGCTCGTCGAGCACCTCGATGTTTCTTTCGAGAAACGGTTCGAGGCACAGCTGCGCCATGCGGCGGACCTTCTTCCCGAGACCGAGAATCTCCACCTTCGCCAGGTTGAGGGCGAGGGCGGGGGCGTTCAGCAGCTCGCGATCGAGATGCCGCGGCTTGAAGCGGTATTCCTCCACCTCCTCCCTGTCGGGAAAGATCCGGGTGATCGCCGCCGCGAACAGCCCGGTGAATGGAAGGAGGATCATGGCGGTGGCCACGTTGAAGAACGTGTGGGCGTTCGCGATCTGGCGGGGAATCACCTTCCCCATGATCGCCGGGTCGTTTGCGATCACGCCGTGGCCGGGGGAGACGGCGCGCACCAAGTCGGCGAAGTGGGGAATCCATCCGACGAAGATCAGCACGCCGACCACCTTGATCGCCGTGTGGGCGATTGCCACTCTCTTCGCCTCCCGCCCTGCGCCGATGCTCGCCAGGATGGCGGTGATGCATGTTCCGATGTTGGCGCCGAAGATCAGCGGAATGCCGGCGGTCAGCGTGAGCAGACCCTGCTGCGCCAAGACGATGATGATCCCCGCGAAGGCGCCGCTGCTCTGGATCAGCGCGGTGAACGCCGTGCCGACCAGTATGCCGAGGAGCGGGTTTTCCAGCTCGATCAGGATCGAGAGGAACGGCTTGTAGCTCCTCAAGGGATACATCGCCTCGGACATGACGTGCATGCCGAAGAAGAGGATGCCGAAACCGAGAATCGCCTCTCCGATGTCGCGGACCCGGGCGTGACGCGAGAGAAACTTCAGACCAAAACCGATGGCGATCATGAGGAGCGCATAGTCGGTGAGCTTGAAGGCGATCAGCTGGGCGGTGGCGGTGGTACCGATGTCGGCGCCGAGGATCACGCCGAGAGTGCGGGCGAAACTCATCAGTTCCGCCTCGACGAAACTGACGAGCATCACCGTGGTGGCGCTCGAACTCTGGATCATGATCGTCACGATCGCGCCGACGATGACGGCGACGACACGGTTCTTGGTGAGCGCCCCGAGAATGGCGCGCATCCTTCCTCCGGCGGTGCGCTGCAGGGAAGAGCTGAGCATTTCCATGCCATAAAGGAAAAGACCGAGCCCGCCGCCGAGACCGAAGACGATGAAAAGCACCCAGTTCGATTTGCGGATCGGGATGTGGTAGACGAGCTGCGTATCCTCTTCGCCGGTTCCTTCAATGCGGGCGGTCACCGTGTAGACCGCGGCGTCCTCGCCGGCGGTGAGATCGATCGATGCGATTCCATCCTCTCCGGAGACCACTTCACCCAGGTTCCGCGGCTCGGGGGCGACGAGGTCGAAGAAGACCGTCACCCCCTCCACCGGCTCACCTTCACCGTCGAGCACGAGCGCGCGGAGCGGTTCGGACAGCTTCTTTCCCACCAGGCCGCTCTGGCCGTCGCCCGATGCGATCCTGCCCGTCCCGGCATCGGTGGGAGGAACGAGACGAAGCGCACCGGTCGAGCCGGCGAACACCGGAAAGGCGAAAAGGAACAGGGCGATGACGACCGATCTCCCCGCCGAGATTCGCCGACGGCCCGAAGCGAAGAATGAAGGAATCGCCTGTGGAAGAAACACCGCTCTCTCCAGGATGAAAAAACGGGCGAACCCGCGAATCCGACGACAATCAGGCCCTTTATGGTAACGGATCGGGGGGCGCCTCGTCACGACTCTCTTTTCGTCCCCTCCCTTTCGCTCCACGAGGATCGACCGGCGGGCGGACCGGTTGCAGCAATCCGCTTTGCGGCTTCGACCGGTGTCGTGCCATAATCACCCGATGGAAACGAACCCTACCGGGGAAAAGATCCGATGACGGGCGGCGCGCGCCTCGCGGTGCTCGCGCTCCTCGCGGTGGCACCCGTCGTGCCGGCGGCGAACGGACCCTCCCCCCATGCGCGGGAAGCCTCTCCCCCCCTCTTCCGCGAGACGGCGCGGTATCTCGGAAGCAAGCTGGGCGACCTCGCCTCGCGGGAGACACTCCTGTGGACCGTGGCCGGCGCATCGTTGACGGTGCTCGCCCACCAGGTGGAAGACCCCGATGGGACGGCCGACTTCCTCGAAAAGAACCCCCTGGAGAACGCCTTCGATGCGGGGAACTATTACGGCCACGCGCTCTTCGCGACGGGGGCGACGGCCGCCGTCTGGATCACAGGACGTGCCGCCGGCAAACCGCACATCGAGGAGACCGCCATCGACCTGGGCACATCGTTCCTGATCGCCGGCTCGGTGACGGCGGCGCTCAAGTTCTCCATCGACCGGACCCGTCCGAACGGCGATTCCTATTCCTTCCCGTCGGGTCACGCCGCGATGGCGTTCACCGCGGCGCCGGTGTTGCAGAGGCGCTACGGACTCGGTGCCGGGATCCCCGCCTATGCCATGGCGTTCGTCACCGCCGCCGCCCGCATGGAAGACAGGAAGCACTACCTTTCCGACGTGGTCGCCGGCGCGGCGATCGGCATGGTGGCGGGGAAGTTGGCGGTACCGGTGGAAGAAGAGCGCCGGCCGGCGCTGTTCATCGACGGCGAGGGCGCGGGAGTTCGGATGACCTTTTAAGGCGTCCCCCGAGGGGGAGGACGCGTTGGTGGCGAGAACGGCGTGAGCGGGCGCGGATCGGTGAGAACCACATCGTAACCCGCCATGGCGGCCACCTGGGCGATGCCGTGGCCCATGACGCCGGCACCGACGACCGCGATCCTTTCGACTTCCCTTTTCACAAACGTTTCCGCTCCCGCGCCGGTCTATCCGAGGTTGACCCAGACCGTCTTGTTCTCCAGGTAACCGCCGAGCGCTTCGCCGCCGAGATCCCGTCCGAAACCGGACGCCTTGAAACCGCCGAATGGAGCCGCGGGATCGTACAGGTTGTACGTGTTGATCCACACCGTGCCGGCGCGGATCGACGCCGCGACACGGTGCGCCTTTCCGACCTCCCGCGTCCAGACTCCCGCGGCGAGGCCGTAGTCGGTCTCGTTCGCCAAGCGGACCGCCGCCTCCTCCCCATCGAAGGGGAGTACTGCGAGAACGGGACCGAAGATCTCTTCGCGCGCGATCGACATTTCGGGCGTTACCCGGTCGAAGACGGTGGCCTCCACGAAGTATCCCTTCCCGTTCCACGTGGCGCGCTTTCCCCCGGCGACGAGCCGGGCGCCTTCGCGCACGCCCCGTTCGATGTAGGCCATTACATTCTCGAGCTGCCCTTTCGAAACGAGCGCACCCATGCGGGTGCTCTTCTCGAGAGGATCGCCCGGCGTCAGTTTCGCCGCCCGGCCGGCGAGCTTCTCCACCACTTCGTCGTGCACGCTCTGATCGACGAGGAGACGCGAACCGGCGGCACACACCTCCCCCTTGCCGTAGAAGATCCCCGTCAGCGCGCCGCGAACCGCTGCGTCGATATCGGCGTCGGAGAAGATGATGTTCGGGCTTTTCCCTCCCAGCTCGAGGGAGATCCTCCGGTTCGCGGCGGCGGCCTCCGCCATGATCCGCCGGCCAACCTCGGTGGAACCGGTGAAGGCGATCTTATCGACGCCGGAAGAGCGGACGAGCGCCGCCCCCGCCGTCGAGCCGCCCCCGGTGAGCACGTTGAACGCGCCGTCGGGCAAGCCCGCCTCCCGCGTGAGTTCGGCGAAGGCGAGCGCCGTGAGGGGCGTCTCCGACGCGGGCTTGAGGATCACCGAGCACCCCGCCGCGAGAGCGGGCGCGAACTTCCACGCCGCCAGGTTGAGCGGGAAGTTCCACGGCACGATCGCCGCCACGACGCCCACCGGCTCGCGCCTCGTATAGACGAGGTTCGGCCCGCCCACCGGCACGGTTCTCCCCTCGACCTTGTCCGCCCAACCGGCGTAGTAACGGAGCACCGAAGCGCTCATCGATACCTCGATTTTCGCCTCGAAAAGGGTCTTCCCGTTGTGGGCCGATTCGAGACGTGCGAACTCGTCGAGACGCGATTCGAGAAGAGTGGCGCACCGATGGAGGAGCCGCCCCCGCTTCGTCGCGGCCATGCCGGACCACGAGCCGCCGTCGAAGCAGCTGCGGGCGGCTTCCACCGCGAGATCCGCGTCCTCGGCCGACGCGGAGGCCACGCGGGCGATCACTTTCTCGGTGGCCGGGTTGATCACGTCGAACGTCTCTCCCGACGACGCGGCGCGCCACCGGTTCCCAATAAACAGGTCCGTTTTCATCAGCTTATTCCTCGACACGGACGTATTCGAAATCGATCGGCCTGCCGTTGATTCCCCGCCGGGGCGGACCGATCCAGTTCGCCATCCTGCCCGGTTCGAACACCGCCTCCACCTGGAGACTGTTGATATATTTCCTGTCCGACTCCGACGGGAGCCACTCATCCGACCGCGCCTTCCAATCGTCGTCGGTGAGAAGCTTTCCCCACGGATCGAAAGGATGTTCGGCGTATAGGCCGGTCTGACGGTTGAACCGGCGGTGGGGCAGGTAGAGCCTGTCGGAGAAGCCGTGCTTCTCGAGCACCCGGTTCCACCGGGCGAGCCCCTTTTCGCAATCGCCGATATACGCGTCCCTGTGGACCTCGTTCAGCGCGTTGCGCATCGGCACCTCCTCCGACACGACCCGCCCGTCGCGGACCTGTTCCATCGAGTAGACGCTGTCCGTCTCCTTGTGGTCGTCATACTTCTCCTCCTTCACGCGCCCTTTCAGCCCGTTGGCGAAGTAGTTCGCCGCGTTGGACGAGACCTCCCCCCCGAACAGGTCGAGCGAGAGGGAAAACCACCGGTTCAGGTACTTTTGAATCGTCGGAAGGTCGATTCCCCCTTTCGAACGGACATCCTCCGAGACGCCGTCCATCTCCTTGAGCATTTCACATGTTCTCGACACGATGCGGGCGATCCCCGTTTCGCCGACGAACATGTGATGCGCTTCCTCGGTGAGCATGAAGCGTGTGGTGCGCGACAACGGGTCGAAGGCGCTCTCGGCGAGGGCGAGGAGCTGGTACTTCCCGTCCCGGTCGGTGAACATGGTAAACATGTAGAAGTCGAGCCAGTTCGTCACCGGCTCGTTGAACGTCGTGAGGATCCGCGGCTTGTCCTCGTTGCCGCTTCTTCGCTCGAGGAGGGCGTCCCCCTCGTCCCGCCCGTCGCGGCCGAAATAGCTGTGCAGGAGGTAGACCATCGCCCAGAGATGGCGCCCCTCCTCGACGTTCACCTGGAAGAGATTCCGCAGATCGTACATACTCGGACAGCTCGAACCGAGGAGCCGCTGCTGCTCCACGCTCGCCGGCTCGGTGTCCCCCTGGGTGACGATGAGCCGTCTCAGCGGGTTCCTGAACTCGCCGGGCACCTCCTGCCAGACCTCGTCGCCCTCGAAATCGCCGAAGCCGATCGTCCGGTCCTTTTCCGGTTCGGCGAGAAAAATGCCCCACCTGTACTCCGGCATCCGGACGTAGTCGAAATGGGCCCACCCTTTCGAATCGGCACCGATCGCGGTGCGCAGATAGACACGGTGGGTATCCTGGAACCCCGCGGGGCCCATCTCCTTCCACCAGTCGACGAAACGGGGCTGCCACCGCTCGAGGGCGCGCTGCAGCCGCCGATCGCTCTTCAGGTTCACATTGTTCGGGATCTTCTCCGAGGAGATCATCAGGTGCGCCTCCAGTCGAATCGAGGTCTCTTCCCCGCCCGGCCGTAAACCTTGAGCGCTCCCCTTTCGCCCACGGCGTTCGGGCGCTGGAAGATCCAGTTCTGCCAGGCGGTGAGCCTGCCGAAGATCTTCGTTTCCATCGTTTCCGGTCCCGCGAAACGGAGGTTCGCCTCCATCCCCGTCAGCGCGTCGGGCGATAGGGCGATCCGCTCCTCCACGGCGAGGCGGAGATCGTCTTCCCAGTCGATGTCGTCGGGTGCGAAAGTGACGAGACCTGTCTCCTCCGCACTCACCGGGTCGAACGGCCCTTTCTCGTCGAGAAGGCGCGACACCTTCTCCCCCTCGCCGAGGAACCTCGTCTCGAGCCGGCTCAACCCGTTGCTCATCGGGTACGCCCCGCCGTTCATCGCCGAGAGCCGGACCGTGTTCGGCCGGCCGGGGTCGTCGAGCATGTACGAGCGGTCCGCCGCGAGGGCGAGTTCGAAGAGGGTGCCGGCGAAACAAGAACCCGGTTCGATTACCGCGAAAACGCTCCTGGCGGTGAGGTCGAGCCGCTTGAGGGTTCTCTTGATATAGAGGACGATCTCCCGGACAAGCCAGTGATCGGCGTGGGCGTGAAGAACGTCGTCCACGGCGATCACCGCGGCGGGATCTCCCTCGGTGCGAAGAAGGAGCGTCCCGATTTCCGGCTCGTTCAGTCGCAGATCGAGAAGGCAGTCGTTCAGTTCGCGAAACGCGCGAAACGGCCAGTACGCCGCGCCGGCGAAGAGAATCGCCTCCGGCGTGCCCGGCTGATCGGACTCGGGACCGCTTACGGTGATCGTCGCGTTTCGCGCCGGACGATCGATTTCGCACGTCACGGCGCTGTAGCGGACGCCCGTTTCATGGCGCTCCGCGCCGAGAGTCGTCCACTCGATTCCAACGCCTTCGCCCGGCCGGTCGGAGAGCGCCGCGAGTTCCTTCATCCGCGAACCGATTACCTCGTCGAACCGGCTCCTCGGGTAGAGCGCGTCCACGAGGCCCCACTCCACCGCCTTCCTTCCCTTGATCCCCTCGGCGACGGTGCTGAAGACATCCGCCCGGTCGCGGCGCACCTTGCGCTTGTCCACCAACCGGGTAAGCCCTCCCGTTCCGGGAAGGACGCCGAGTAGAGGAACCTCGGGCAGGCTCACCGTCGAGTTGCCGTCGTCCACGAGGTCGATTTCATCGCACGCGAGGGCGAGTTCGTATCCACCCCCCGCGCAGATCCCGTTGATCGCGGCGAGAAACTTCAGGCCCGAATGCGCGCTCGCGTCTTCGATGGCGAGCCTCGTTTCATTCGTAAACTTGCAGAAATTCACCTTGAAAGCGTGGTCCGACAGGCCGAGCATGAAGATATTCGCCCCCGCGCAGAAGACGCGGTCGAGAAGACTGGTGATCAGCACGGCGCGTACTTCCGGGTGTTCGAATCGGATCCGCTCGATCGCGTCGGCGAGTTCGATATCGACACCGAGGTCGTACGAATTCAGCTTCAGCCGATACCCTTCCCTCAACCCTCCATCCTCGGCGACCGCCAGGTCGAGCCTGGCGACGGCGCCGTCGAAACTCAGCTTCCAATGCTTGTATCGATCCGGGTGCGTCTCAAATCGGACGACGTCCATTCCACTTCCTCCAGAACGGGTTCTTCCTATTTATAATGCAGAATCGCCCCGCACGGTGAACTTGTAAGATACGTGCCGAAAACGCACCCTTCCCGCAACCCTACCGTAACCGCTCGTCCGTTCGATGCATAAGTATAGTAAAGTATTGAGCTGTATCAGAATAGCGCGCGACACGGCTTCGGGAAGGTGCAGAATCGACGGCCGACATCGCGCCTTGCACATCCCTCCGGGATGCCGCCGCGCGTCGAAGACCTTATCGGATGAGGATCATCTTGGTGGTCTGCTCGAACCTACCGAGGGTGAAGCGGGAGAAATAGACGCCCGGCGCGACATCCGATCCGTCGAAGAGAACCTCGTGATCGCCCGTGGGCATTTCTCCATCCACGAGGGTGGCCACCTCGCGTCCGATCACATCGTACACGAGGATCCGCACACGCCCGGGGGCGTCGAGAGTGTAGTGGATCGTCGTCTCGCCGTTGAATGGATTCGGCACGTTGCGCCCGACCACGAAAGTGAGCACCGGGCAGGCCGAGTCGCGGAGCGCGCCGACAACGAACTCGCCGAATGAATCGAAGCTCGCCTCAACGAAGGGAGCACCCGCCTCGCACGACGATCCGAGCTTCTCGAACGTGCCCTCTCCCTCTTTCGCCCGCCGGTAGAGCGCCACCGCCATGCCCGAATCGGCCTCGGCCGGGAGGGCCGCCAGATCGATCCGGACCGTTCCGGCGGGCGGCGTCTCGCCGCCCCGGATCACCCATCGCCACGGAAAGATCGTGTCGGGCTCCGATCCCGCCGGGAACTCCGCATCGTGCGGAGCGTACCGGTGACGTTCCACGGTGATCGAATCGGCGGAGCCGGTGGAGTCGATATCGAGAGTAAGCGCCGTCCGGTAGGTCGAATCGTCGAAGGCGTAGGAACCCGGCGCGACGATACTCCGGGTCACGGCGTCCATGAGATAAATGAAGCGGAACGCGCGATAGCTGACGATGTCTTCGGCAAAGGTCATTTCGTAAACCACGCTGCCCGCCGAATCGATCTCCGTTACCGCCGGCCCCGGTTCGTTTCCTCCCCACCCGATGAGCGTGTTTCCGTTCTCCAGGCGCTGAGCGAATCCCATTTCGGAAGAGTAGATCTCGGGCGTGTGCCTGTACTCCCACACCTTTCGCGCAGTGAGCGCCTCCTCGTCGAGCTCGTACTCGACGATGCGGGTGTATTGAGGCGATTTCAGGTTTCCATTATCGAAGAGAATGAGATTGCCGTTCGGCAGACGCCTCACGCCGTGCTGGTGCGAGAAACCGACATACACGCCGCCGCCGTCCTGAGGCTGGTCGTCGTCGATGAAGGTGAACTGGTTGTTCGCGCAGTTCGATCCGCCCAGCCGCCAGATGATGTCGCCCGTGACGCGGTCGATCTTGGTGATCTCGTCGAGATGGCGGCTCGACAAGAGCAGGTTCCCGTCGGTATCGATATCGAGGGCATTGCTGTGGACCCAGTCGATATACTTCTTCGTGAGCGGAATATCCGGCGTGGTGTCATCGATATCGAAGTGGTCCGCCATCTTCCACTCCCAGTACAGGTTTCCCTCCCGATCGACTTCCTGGATCGCCATGTCCTGGAGCAGGGCGTTCGCCCGCCCGCCGTAGGCGGTCATATCCGCCGTGCGGAGCTTCCACGCGAGGATGAGGGCGTGACCGTTCTCGAGCACCCTGCATTCGTGGCCGTCGGCGGTGAAACTGTCCGCCCCCGAATAGGTTCCGATTTCCGAAAGCGTCGAATCGAGGACCACGAAATCGACGCCGTTGTGAAAAGTGGGAAAGCCGTCCGGCTGAAGGATCAAGTCGAGATTGATCGGCGCCTCTACTTCTTTCGCGACCACGGGGTAGCCGCTGTTGTCGAGCACCATGAGGAACGGCACATTCTCACGCATTTGGGTGAACGAGAAGTTGCTGAGAAACAAATAGCCGGGAGATGGGTGGTCGTCCACCGTTACCGTCACGTCGGGAAATCCGGTGGGGAGATCATCGGCGGGGGTGTACGTCGCCGTAAAAAGGAGGATAAGCGCGCCGGAAAACCTCGAAATGCGCAATATTTTTCGATTCTTCATCTTTCATTCACCCGCAATTCCGGTCGATGCCGCCACACACCTCTTTTCGGCGCTTTCGGCCCCGACCTTCAGGGGGAAACGGGTTCGGCGGGGAATCGGCGGGGCCGGGCGGGAGGGGGAGATGGGAAGAACCGGCGGCGGGAGCCGTTCTCCCGGATCCGGACGGCGTAGACCGCGCCATAAGGCCCGACAGGAGGCACGCTGTCGGCCGGAATCCGGGCGACATCCACGCCGCCGGAACGATATAACATGTTCTAGTTCAGGAGGTTATGCAATAATTCCGACAGAACTCCCCCTCTCCGGTCCCTCCCGGCAATCGATAGAAGGAGGGGCCCTCGGGCAATGTCTGGGGAAGTCGGGAAAATGATCCGCCCGTCAAAACGGTGACCGGATCGGCGTTCCACCGGGAACGGAACGCCGTAAGAGCACTGAAAAAACCGGCAGGCCTTACCGGGAGTAAGGCCGTGCCGGGAGCATTGCGCCATCCACCCGTGGATAATAGCAGCTACATGATTACAGGTCAAGTCTCATTCGAGGGCGGTCTCTATTCGACGGCGACGTCCCCGTTCTCGATGATCACGGCATAGCGGTACCCGCCGCCGAAATCGCGGTTCACCGTGAGATTTCCGCGTACGAGAATCGTGTCACCCACCTTGACGAGCGCCTTCGACGTGACGGTGAGATCATTCGATCCCGGCTCGCCGGTACCGTCTTGGATGTGGATCCAGTTCGTACCCATGATGTTGGGCGTGAACTTCACCACTTTTCCCCGAACGGCGATCGGTTTACCGGTTAGGTCGGCGCTCCCGGCGAAGATATCGGCCACCGTTACGCCCCCTTCCGCTTTCGCGATACCGGTGAAATCGATCTGCGGCGGAGCCACCGCCTTCGCGTGTTCCTCGCCGCCGCCGCCGATAGCCGGGTGGCCCGGGGGCATCGTCCCGGACACGGCGCCCGCCCCTTGCGCGCCCGCCACGTTGATCGCCGATACGAAGTAGATCACGTCGAACGTGCGGTCGAGAGTTTCACTCTTGAAGCCGGGCATCGGACTCCCCGGAGGAAGGGTCACCTCGTCGCCAACGGTGACCTCGCTTTGCGGTCCCGCCGCCCAGATCGCCCCCTCGCCGGTATCGACGAGCACATACGTATACCCGCCGCTGTCCATCGTCTCGGTCACCTTGCCGTGGATCGTTCCCTCGGGCAAATCGGCCGGGAGAGCGGCACGAGGCGCCTCGCCGCCGGACGCTTGGTCCCCCTTTGCCCCGTCGTCCGCCGCCCCCCGGCAACCGGGCGCCACGAAACCGAGCGAGAGCGCCCCCGCCACGAGGACCGCCGCCAGCCGTATGGAATACATATCGTTCTCCTTCCGTTCGATTCGCATGAGCCTCGCCATACAATACGGAAAAGGGCCTCCCCATGCCACCGGCGACGCGCCCTCTTTTTTCCTTGAAGCTCCCGGGCCGCTCCTCCATATTTCGACCTGTCCTTCGAGAATCGATCGGGCTTTGTCCGTCACGCGATTGAGTTTCGAACGATGCCGGCCGGGGAGGCCGGCGCCCGCCGAACCTGAACAGGGAGGGAGAGATTCTATGAGGAAACTCGGTGTCCTGGCCGCCGCCGCGTGCTTCGGACTCGCGTTCGCGAGCGTCGCCTCGGCCGACAAATCGAACGTGGGCTGCGGAATCGGCACGCTGATCTTCGAGGGGAAGGACGGCCTGGTCTCCCAGGTCTTCGCCGCCACAACGAACGCTTCATTCGGAAACCAGACGTTCGGCATCACGTCGGGGACGCTGGAGTGCCAGAAAGCTCCGACACTCATGTCGTATGAACGGCTGAACCGGTTCGTCGGCGACAACATGGACAACCTGGCGATGGACATCTCCCGCGGACAAGGGGAGTATCTCGCCACGCTCGCGGTGCTTCTCGACGTGCCCGTGCCGGAGCGCCCCGCGCTCTACAGTCGTCTCCAGGAGAACTTCGCGAGAATCTACACTTCCGATGACGTCACCCAGATCGACGTGATCCGGAATATCGAAACCGTTCTATCGGCAGGCTGAGAGCCGATTGAACCGCAAGGAAGGGGGCGTTCGGATGGGCTGCCTGATCCGTGCGCTCCCTTTTCTTCTTCTACCGAACATCGGCCCGGCCGCGGCGGCGGACACCGCCGATTCCTACGTCGACTCCCTTGTCGAGCGGGCGGCCGCGGAGGGTCTTTCCCGCGATCCCTACTGGCGCACCCTCCTTCATTACAAGGGGGGAATCTTCGGCGTGAAAAGCCTTATCGATGATCGTCGTTTCTTCCTTTCCCCCGGGGGAAACGATGATCCCGAAGAAGAGATGGAAGCGACGATCCGCGGTTTCTTCACACCCCTCGAAGAGGGCGTGCGACATCCGGTCTGCCGGTTCGCCGCCCGGTTCGCGTGGCTAAAGGAGAGACTCGACATCGACGAGAGCCGCCTTCCCGTCCCCCGGTGCGACGCCTACGATACGCTGATCGATCAGATCGCCCCCGAATCGATCACCCTCATCTTTCCGACGTCCCACATGAACTCTCCCGCCTCGATGTACGGTCATACGCTTCTCACGATCCGGGGGGGCGATGGGAGCGATCTCCTTTCATACGCGGTGAACTACGCCGCCGTCACCGACGAAACGTTCGGACCGCTCTACATCGTCAAGGGACTCTTCGGTCTATACAGCGGCTTCTTCTCGATCCTCCCGTACTACGCGAAACTTCAGGAATATAGCGATGTGAACGATCGCGACATCTGGGAGTACCCGATCGACCTTTCGCCGGAGGAGATCGACCGTCTCATGAGACACATCTACGAACTCCAGGACATCTCGTCGGACTACTATTTCTTCAGCGAAAACTGTTCGTACGATCTCCTGTTTCTACTCGATGCGGCACGGCCGGGACTCGACCTGACCGATCGCTGCGGCTGGTGGGTGATCCCCCTCGACACGGTGCGGCTCATCCGCCGGAGTGGCCTCGCATCGAAGGCGGTGTTCAGACCGTCGAAGTCGACGAAGATCCGCCATCTCGCGTCGCTCTTGTCGCACCGTGAAAAGAAGCTGGCGAGAAGCGTCGCTCTGGGCGAGAAGGAAGTCTCCGCGATCACCGGGGTGCTCGAGCCGACGGAGGTGAAGGCGGTGATCGCCGACCTCGCCGGGGAGTATCTCCAGTACCGGTATGCGAAGAAGGAAATGCCGAAAGAGGAATACGCAGGACGATTCCTCGCGGTGCTGAAGGCACGGAGCGAGCTGGGAGGCGCGGACTCGGAGCGCACGCCGATCCGCCCCCCGCCCCGGCCCGACGCCGGACATAAGTCGAACCGGATCAGTATCGGGCACGGCTTCGCCGAGGATCGGCCCTTCGAGGAGATCCGCCTTCGCCCGGCGTATCATTCTCTCGTGGACAACTCCGCCGGCTACAAGGAAGGCTCTCAGATCGTCTTCCTCGACATGGCGCTCCGCTACCGAACGATCGAGAAGAAGCTGGAGATCGAGCGTGTCGATCTGATCGACATCATCTCCCTCGCGCCGCGGGATCTCTTCTTCCAACAGACATCGTGGAAGGTGAGCACCGGTTTTCTCCACCGGACGATGAAGGACGGGAAGAGGCGGATGGTCTATAGGCTCAACTCCGGTTTCGGATACGCCTGGAAGACGCGCTTCACGGGAATCTGGTACTTCATGGTCGAATCGGATCTCAACGTCGGCGCCGTGCTCGACCACGGGTACTCCTTCGGCGGCGGGGGGAGCAGCGGCATGCTGCGGAGCATCGGGAGACGCTGGAGGCTCCACGTCTACGCGCGCGACGTGTACCACGGCGCGGGCGACACCGACAACCTCTTCACGGCGGTGCTCGAACAGAACTTCGAAATCAGCGCGAACACGAGCGTCGCCGTCGAACTGAAGACCTCGGGCGAACGGGATCGGTGGGAACAGGAAGGGACGCTGAGATGGAATACGTTTTTCTGAGAATCGCGCGGCAGACGCTTCCCGCTCTCGTTCTGCTTCTCGCAGGCTGTACCGCGTCGAGGGGGGGCACCGCGCAGAATCCGCCCGGCGCGACGCGGAACGAGACCGCGCCGGCGAGCAACCTCTCCACCTCCCCCGCACGTTCCCCTTCCCGCCTGCCGGACGACGCCTTCGCTCTTCTCGCCGAAAGCGCGGCGGAATCGTGCGCCGTGTGCGCCCGCGATCTGAAGCGGGAGGCGTTCGCTGTCCTCGAAGAAACGCTTGTTCCCGGCGTACGGCTGGGAACCGATTCGACGGCGCACTTCACGCGCGCGGCGAAAAGCGAGGACGAACTCGAGTTCGTGCCGTCGCCCGACGGGGGGACACGCCTTTCGCTCCGCTTCCACACCGGACCCGATCATCTCGTGGGAATCGCGGAGCGAGACTACACCGAACCGCGCCTCGCCGCGCGGGTCGCGTCCGCGCCGGCGGGAACTCTCTTCCGGGGAACGGTGGAAATCGTTCCCTTCGCCTACGGCGACGGCGCCGCTTGGCTCTACTTCGAGAAGGAGAATCACGTGCAGGTGCAATGCAGAATCATCGAGATCGAAGTGGAAGGGGCTCGGGCCGCCGAATAGGAAACCCCGCCCTCATGCGAGGGCGGGGCCGTCGTTTCATTCCATCCGGCCGGCGATAGGATCACCGGTTCAACACGGATCGCGTCAGACGAGCGATTTCACCTTTTCAAGAAGCTCCATCGGCTGGCGGGCGCCGTCGGGCCCGACCGACTCCGACCAGAGAACTTTCCCTTCCTTGTCGATGAGCACCGTCGCGCGGTCCGAGATGCCCGCGTCTTCGAGCCAGAGACCATACTTCTTCGCCACTTCGCCCTTGGGGTGGAAATCGGCCATCAGGGGGAAATTGATCCCGCTGAATCCGGCGGACCACGCCCGGTGGCAGAACTTCGAGTCCACGCTGAGTCCCAGGACCTGGGTCTCCACCGCGTCGAACTGCTCGAGAAGAGCGTTCAGACCCGGTATCTCGATGCTTCAGGTGGGGGTGAAATCGAGAGGATACGATACGAGAAGCACATTCTTCGAACCGCGAAAATCGGACAGCGACACCATCTCGTCCTTGTGGGTGTCGAGCTTGAAGTCCGGTGCCGTGGCTCCGGCAGCGATCAACGCCATGAAAACTACCTCCGATTCAAAAGTTGCAAGGAACCGCGTGCGGCCGTGGACACGGCCGCGACCACCCGAAATATAGTCGAACTTTCATATTGCGGTCAAGGGAAGACTCCCGGACGCCTCGCTGCTCACCCTCCGGCGCCTCCCGGAAACGCGGCAATCCGGCGGCGCCTTACCGGCCGCTCCTTTTCTTCGCATCGATCAGCTCTTTCCGAAAAGTGCGCGCATCCTGCTCCAGGTCGTTGTCTTCCGTGTTGTGGATCACCTCCCCGAGCAGCTGGATCGCCTGGTCGAGCTTTCGCCCGTTCGCCAGGCGAACCGCTTCGTTGTACATGTCGATCATCTCTTGACGTTTCTATCCCTCCCGGATCCTCACCGCCCAGTCCCTGTAGCCGGTTCTGATCTCGGGATCGGCGGCCGCGGCGGCGAGCCGATCGATGATGACGAGGGCGGAATCGACTTCTCCCGCTTCGATCAGCCGATCGGCCCGATCGCCGTCGAAGTTGTCGATCGCTCGATTCACGTTCTTCAGGTAGTCCGGATCGTTCAGCGGTACAAAAAACGAATCCCTGAGCGTTGCCGCGCCCGGCCTGTCGCCGGATGCGAGATCGAGAAGGAGGAGAGCGTACGCCGCTTCCGCGCTTCGAGGGAGAAGCTCGTGCGCCCTGGTGAGCGCCTCGATGCCCGGCCCAAGGTCGTCATCGCCGGAACGATAGGTCGAGGCAAGACCGATGCAGGCGGGGGCAAAGGCATCGTTCCGCTCGATGGAACGACGGTACTCCGACCGGGCGAGATCTCTCCTTCGAAGTGCGAGGCCGGCCGACGAACCGTCCGACTCTTCCCACGTGCGTCGATAGATCTCTCCGAGATAGTAATGGGCCAGAAAATCACCCTCGTCCGCCTCGACGGCGCGGCCGAGATGATCGAGAGCGGCGGAAAAGTCTTTCTTTTCGATTTCCATCGCCGCGAGACCGACGAGGGCGCCCGTGTGGGCCGGCTCCATCTCGAGGAGCTTCTCGAAATGCGCACGCGCCTCTTCCTCCCCCCCCGTCCTGTGAGCAAGCAGATCTCCCAACCGGAACACCGTCTCCGGGTAGTCAAGCCGCCGGGTCCGTACGTCCTTGTCGATTTCGAATTCCTCGAACCGATACTCCACGTAGTCAAAAGCTTCGTCTTTCAAAAATTTCTTCAGCTGTTCCGTCAAGACGGCCGCATCGCTCCCGAAGGCGAGAGGGACGGCCTCGCGGGATGTCTTCCCCGCGGCGAGCACTTCGATGTACCGGTTCAATCTCTCGATGCTGTTCTCCTCGGACATGAGCATGTGAACCGTCGCCCACGATTCTCCGCAAAGAAACTCCTTTTCGCTCCCCCCTCCCAGATAAACTTTCGAGTCCCATCCCGTTCGAAAGAGCCGATTCAGCGGTATGAGCCTGTATTCCTTCAGCCGATCGATGAACAGGTCGATCGGATAGCCGATTCGCACCTTATCGCCCTTGAGCTGCAAGGTGCTGTAGTAGTTCGCCAACCCGAGATCGAGCCAAAGAGGAAGCCGCCGGCTGACGTTGTTCTCCAAGAAGTGATGAACGTATCCCCAGTAGATCGTACTCGACGGATTCTTGCGGCTGTCCGATCGGATCGCTACGTAGTCGGCGTCCCTTCCGGGCATGTAGTAGCCCACGGTGATGCTCTCGGAATTCCCGGGCGCCATGTACCGTTCGAACGACTTCTCGCTCCGAAAGATATAGGAGCGGAAAGGGACGGGCGTATCGACGGTGAAAGACGACATGAGCCTTTGAAGAACCACCCGCAAACGCTCCAGGCTCAGGGCGATATTCTTCGTCTCCCCTTCACCGGCGTCCGAGTAGAGAACGAAATTCTCCGTCCTTACTTCGATCCACTTTTCTCGTTTTCCGGGGATCGCATGGGCGGTGTGCGAAAAAAGCACGATGAGGACAAAGACTACAGGAAACCGTTTCATTGCAGATCTCCCTCCTGAAATGAACGGAAGAAGATCGTGCCCGAATCCGGATCAACTGTCAACTATCAATCCAGTAATTGAAACGCGAAACAGCCCGGGGAACGGCTGCTCCCCGGGCCGCACCTGTGCTGCAGCGATTCGCTCTACTTCAGGAAGGTCACCTTCCGTGTCTTCACGAACCCATCCGATTTCAGGCGGTAGAAGTAGACGCCTGCGCTCACCTTTCGGCCCGAGTCGTTCGCGCCGTCCCACGTGACGGCGTACTCTCCGGACGAACGGAAGCCGCTTGCGAGCGTTTTCACATGGCGGCCGGTTACGTCGAACACGTCGAGCGCCACGTCGGAGCCATTCCCCGGAATCGCGAAGCGGATCGTGGTGGACGGACGGAACGGGTTCGGGCGCGCCGCGCCGAGGGCGAAGCGGAGCGGGAAGCTCCCAGCGGCGGCGATGCCGGTGGCGATACTGTCGCAGGTGTAACCCGAAACGTCGTTGATCCCCCAGCTGTTCAGCGTTCCGGTATCGGCGCCGGCATTATCGGAGACGATCATCGTCCAGACGCCGTCGATCGGATCGCCGATCATCGCCGAAAGCGACTGCGCCGGTGTCAGCGTCCCCGGGTAGTTCCCGATGATGTCGTTCGCGGAGCTACCGGTCTGGTTGTGCAGGATTACTTGCGTTCCCGCGGGCGACTGGAGCGTGACGATCAGGTCACCGATCCACGTGTGGGTGATGTTCAAATCGACATTCAGGTTCGCCGTCACCGTTGCGCCGGTGCCGCTCACCGTCATCTTGCTCGTAATTCCGACCGGATCGTTGTCGGGAATCGCCAGGCCCGGAGAGACCGACTGGCTTACGCCGACCACGACGCCGGTGCCCATCGTCGAGGGCTGGGTCGTTGAGTTGGGCGCGCCGTCGTCGTAACTGATCAGGAGGCTCAGATCGACAGGATCGCCGCACACGTGGCTCGCGGGAATTGTAATCGTGTAGTCGGTGGCGTTCGTCCCAGAAGCCCCCGCCCCCAGATCGGGATAGGCGGACGATCCTTGATCGACGATCACGCCGGGGGTCGACGAAGAGAGCACGGCGGAGACGGCCGTCACGCCGACCGAGCCGATATTCGTGATGTCGATCGTGAACGACACCGTCTCGCCCGGATCGGCGGCGTTGTTCGCGCCCGCCGAGGTGAACAAGGGGCTTCCGGCGACGAGCGAGGCGACCGGTGCGGTCACCGTGTAGCCGGTGGCGGTGAAGCCGTTGTAGATCGCCGTGATGTCGGACGAGGGGTAACCGAGGGCGGACGCGGCGTTCAGCACCGCCTGGGCGGCGTCGTTCTGGCTCGACGACGCATTCGTCATCGCCAGTCCCTCGTATACCGCGCGATCGATTTGCTGGCGGCCGATCTGGTCGTAGATCCCCATGAGGGAGGTCGACCAGATCTGCCCATCGGTGTGGACCTGGCCGACGAGTCCGCCCGGATAGGTGGCGGAATAGTTGGTGATCCGTCCCGCCCAAAACGGGTTATGACCATCCCAGCTGTATACCCAGTTGTACTCGGGATCCGACGGCGCCCACTGGCCGAGGCTCCTGCTGTACGACTGCGCGATGTAATCGCCCGTTCCCTCGCTGAGACCGTCGACCTGCGAGAGGTTGCCGCCGGTCAGCCAGTCGTGGAGCGCGTGGCCGAGTTCGTGGGTGACCACGTCGGCATCCTCGGAATCGTCGACTCCTCCTTCTCCGAAAGCGATTTCACCGGTCGACGAGGTGTAGTGCGAATTGTCCGCGCCGCTGAGGCCGTGGGGATCGAAGCGCACGCCGCCGGAATACTGGATCGGCATGACCGAGACGCCGAGGGTCGTGTTGATGTATCGCATCGTCTGGTCGATCTGGTAGTAACAGAGCACCGCCTCGAAAGCGTCATCGAAACGATTGTAGTTGAACGTCGTGCTCCCCTGTGTGAACAGACCGTTGAAGGGCGACTCCGTGTCGGTGATCACCGCATACGGACCCGCGAGCTTGTAGGTGCCGCCGCCGATATCGGTGATATCGAGGAGCGTCACACTCGTCCGCGTCGCGTCGAGCGAGGCGTTCGTCGCGTCATTGTTGTCGACATAGTTGCCGCCGTACTGCGCGCCGGCGACGGACAGCGGATCGGGATCCGACGTGAGACCGCTTCCGTTGATATAGGCCGCCCGATCGAGGACCCGCACGATCACGCCCGTCTGCGCGTCGACGAGAACCTCCCAGTCCCCGTGCGGCGCGGTGCGCGGTGCGATCTTCACCTGGTAGACGAGCGACGACTGTCCAGCGGCGGGTAGGATCGACAGCGTGGTTTGGTCGAAGGCGAGCGGTCCGTCGGCGCCCAGGTAGTCGAGCGCGATCCGACGCGCCTCGGCGCCGGCAAGGGCGGGCGTGATAGAAGGAACGCTGATCTTCGATTCGAACCCGTTCATCGCGAAGATCACGTGATCCGACTTATCGATGGTGACGGCGATGTCGTCGCCGAGAACCGGAAGTCCACGGTATTTCTGGTGGAAGCGGACCGTCGTCCCGGCGAGGCCTTCCCTGGTGAAGTAGTTCTCCAGGTCGGCGGGAGCCGCCTCCTGCATGTGGAGCAGTTCGGCGTTGTCCGAAAGGAAGCGGCGCGCCATCGTCTCGGCGTCGGCATGCGCCGCCGTGTAGTTCGGGCTGTACAGGGCGCGCGCGATCTTCGTGTCCGCCTCGAAGGCGATCCGGTCCCGCACGACCTTCGCTTTCGGCACCGTCCGTCCTATCTCGGCCGGAATCGCCGCGTTCCTTACGGGAGCGCGAACACCCGCAAGGAAGGGGACGGTCGCTGCCAGGACGGCGAGTTGCAGAATAAAACGACGTATTCCGGGGCGGTTCTTCATTTTTCTCCTCCAGCGGCTGCGGTTCGGCTCTGGCGACGCGACGGGCGCGGCACACGACTTGGGGGGCGTCAAGACCGGTACGAAGCAACACCATTATAACATGGAAGGGTCCCGAAACGCCAGAAGATCCTAGAAGCTCCAGAATCGCGGGATGAAGATAACCGACAAGATCCAGAAGAGGATACTCAAGGGCACGCCCGTGCGAAGGAAGTCGGTGTACTTGTAGCCTCCCGGGTTGTAGATCATCGTGTTCGTCTGGTAACCGACGGGGGTGGAGAAGCCGGTGGAAGCGGCGAAGGTGATCGCCATCAGGAAGGGCCGCGGATCGGCGCCGAGCTTCACCGCCGTCGAGATGGCGATCGGAGCGAGGAGCACCGCGGCCGCGTTGTTGCTCATCGTGTCGGTCATGATCGATGTCATGAGATAGACCACCGCGAGCACGGCGACCGGCCCCATAGTGCCGACCATGCCGATCGCCTGCTCCGCGAGGAAGCCGGCCGCACCGCTCTTCTCCATGGCGATGCCCAGCGGCAGGATGCCGGCGAGCAGGAAGATCACCTGCCAGTTGATCGCGCGGTAGGCCTCCTCGAGGCGCAGGCAGCGGGTGAGCACCATCACCAGGCAGCCGAGAATCGCCGTGACCATGATCGGCAGGATCTTGAGCGCCGCGAGCCCGACCACCGCGGCGAGGATCGCGAGTACGAGGGGCGCCTTGTGCTGCATCACCAGGCCCGGCACTTCATCGAGAACGATGAAGTCGCTGTCGCTTCTGAGTTCCTCGATCTGAGGGGCGTGCGCCTGCACGAGGAGGGCGTCGCCGAGACCGAGCCGGATCGAGTTGAGCTTCTCGCGGATCGGCTCTCCCCGCCGCTGGATCGCGAGGACGAGTGCACGATAGCGGCTGCGGAAATCGATCTCCTTGAGGGTGTGGCCGATGAGATCCGATCCGGGCGCGATGAGCGCCTGGACGAGTCTCATATCGCCCGTCTGGAGCGTAGCGTCGCGCAGTTTGAAGTTGACGTTGAGTTCAAGCCCGGCGGAAGACCTCAGTCGCATCAGCTCGGCGATCCGGCCGCGTACGAGGAGAACGTCCCCCCCCATGAGCGGCTGGCGGAGGGGCGCCCAGGTCGCCTCCTTCACGTGAAGCAGGCGAAGAATCGTGACGTCGTGTTCTTCGCCGAGACGACTCTCGAGCACCGACTTCCCGATGAGCGGCGAATTCTCCCTCACGCGCATTTCGGTGATGTACTCGCCGAGCTGGTAGGCGACGGCGAGTTCCTGCGCCTTGCGCTCCGGCAGCAGCCATCGCCCGAATACGAGGAAGAAGAGCGTCCCCCCGGTGAAGAGGATCAGGCCCATGCGGGTGAACTCGAACATGGAAAACGCGCCGTACCCCGCCTGCTCGGAAATCGCGCTGACGAGAAGATTGGTCGACGTACCGATGAGCGTGCAGACGCCGCCGAACTGCGACGCGTACGACAGCGGAATGAGCAGCCTCGAGGCGGCGATCTTCCGCCTCTTCGCAATGACCATCACGAGGGGAATGAAAACGGCCACCGCCGCCGTGTTGTTGATGAACGCCGAGATCACCGTGATGGTCAGCATGATGACCACCAGTGCGGTGAAGTAATTCCGCCCGAAGCGCACCATCAGCCGCCCGATCGCCGCCGTGGCGCCCGTCTTCTGCAGCCCGGCGCTCAGGATGAACATCGCCGCCACCGTCACCGTCGCCGGGTTGCTGAAGCCGGAGATCCCCTCCTGGGGGGTGACGAGCTTCAGCGCCAGCAGCACGCCGAGCACGAGGAGGCCTACGAAATCGATCGGGTATTTCTCGGAAACGAAGAGCGCCACCGCTCCGACGAGGATCGAGATCACCAGGATCGCATCGAGGGGCATGGGCGGGAATCACTCCTGGCTGCGACGCAGCACGCCGGGTCGAATGCTCGGCTCTGGGAATCGAACGCAAGAGAAACGATAGCGTGCCCGTGTGCGAAGAACAAGAGAGAAAGGGGGATGTGCCCTCGCTTCGCCTCGAATCGTGCAGCCACTTCGTGAGCCTCTTCTTCGTTCTCATCTTCCGTATCCTCTTCCTCCTCGTCGACAATTGTCCAAAGTGAGCAAAGTCGAATCGCCGAAGCACTGTCGGAATTCTCGAAACGTATTGATTCCGTGGTGGATATGGACGAGAAACCCTAAGGCGATCCCGACGGCGAGGATGAGCCGGAAACGATGGCCGACAGCGCGTGGCGGGCTGAAGAATGCCTTGGTCCCGACTCCGCGTAACCTTCGCGTAACACCCTCACCCTAGATTGATGTTCGTCAAGCCAATCGGCTGATGAAACCCGGTGCTTCTGAGTACCGTGCCGCCGCGTATTCACAATCGAGAGGGGGAAACATTATGAGATGGATCACGGCCTTGTTGCCCGCGTCGGTCATGTTGCTGACAATCACCGCCGCCGTCGAAGCCGAACTGGTTTGGTTCGCGGAGACGGGCCATTACTATGAGGCGATGGCGGAGCCGGATGGAATTACCTGGGAAAACGCCCTGGCGGCCTGCGAAGCCCGGGGCGGATACCTGGCGACCATCGCTTCCGCCACGGAGAATGCATTCGTGTTCAACCTCATCAACGACCCTGCTTTCTGGTTTATCGACGGGTACAACAACGCCATCGGTCCGTGGATCGGAGGGTTCCAGCCCGAAGGGTCGCCGGAACCGGGCGGCAACTGGCAGTGGTTGACCGGAGAGCCCTGGGTGTTCACGAACTGGGGACCCAACGAGCCGAATAACTTCGGCGGCGGCGAGGACGCGCTCTCCTACTTCGGCTGGGGAGGAAACATTGGCTCCCAGTGGAACGATCGAGGAAGGGCGACCGGCGCTGCGTACGGCTACGTATTCGAAACCGAAACGGCGACCGGTGTCCTCGACACCGGTGCGGAAAACGAGATGCCGCCGCGGCTTGAATTTCTCACGGCCCGCCCCAACCCGTTCAACCCGGTGACCGAGATACGATTCTCGATACAAGCGGAAGGCGCGGTGCAGCTTGCCCTCTACGATATCGGAGGTAGGTTGGTAGTGACTCTCGTGGACGAGCACATGCCGGCCGGCGAACACACCTTCGTGTGGAATGGGCGAAGCCGCACCGGCACGGACGCGGCGTCGGGCAGCTACTTCGCGCGACTCGAGGTCGGGAGCGAGGTGCTCACACGGCGGATCACGCTGGTCCGGTGAACGAAAAGCTCGGGCAGCCGGGAATCGTCCCCCGAAAAAGAAGCCGCCGGAACTACCGGCGGCTCTTTTCGGGTTGGTACAGCAAAAGGGCGTATATCGAACCCTGGAGGCGCTGATTTGGCTTGTGAACTCGCCTGAAGGCGAGCGGTTCGGCAGTGGACTCATACTTTTTCATTCGCGGGGAGTTTTGGGATACAGGAATTCGTGCGGTGTGGTTCTTTCAGATTACAGAAAGTATTTTCTAGCTACATTTGTGCTATCGGCACAGATATTGCGAGAGTCAGAAACCATGAATGACGACAGCACACTCCGGAAATCGACGCCTGCGTTCTCCATGCCGGACCGCATGTGCGGCGAGGGCCCGACCGGCAGGATGCATTCATTTCAAATGAAGAGGCTTCGCCTCTATTGGTTCACTGTTGCCGCCCGCGTCATCCGTTCCGGACACAGGGTTACACTGGCACTGGCGCGCGGTCCAACGGCTGCCCTTCGCTTCGAACGCGCACAACTTGCCATTGCGCATATCTGAGCTTCGCCTCCTCTTTCC